>NZ_JBVHLX010000002.1:0-843924 GCF_055558775.1 Streptomyces sp. NPDC025638
ACGCCCGGTTACATTCCGAACCCGGAAGCTAAGCCTCACAGCGCCGATGGTACTGCAGGGGGGACCCTGTGGGAGAGTAGGACACCGCCGAACAAATTTTGAAAGGGTCGGTCCCCGAACTTCGGTTCGGGGACCGACCCTTTTCTGGTATGCGTAACTTGACGTTCACGTTCCGGCCGGAGCATCCACAGCATGGGTACTGCTGCAATGCTCAGGGCCGCCGGCGTCGGAGTCGGTGACGAGGTCGTCGTGCCGGCCTTCGGGAACGTGGAAGTCGCCGAGGCCGTGACGCTGGCCGGCGCGCTCCCGGTGTTCGCCGACATAGACCCGGTGACGTACTGCCTGGACGTGTCGGCCGTCGAGGCGGCCATAACTCCCCGCTCCGCGGCCGTTGTTGTCGTCCACCGCTTCGGACGTCGGGCCGACATCACGCGGTTGCACGGTGTCGGGCAGCGGCACGGGCTCCTGGTGCTGGAGCAGGGGGAGTCCGAGGCGCCGTACGACGAGATCGCGCAGCGCAGGGAGCGTGCCGCGTTCCTGGATGGCAAGCTGCGGGGCGTATGGACCCCCGACGGCGGTGACGGACACACGTACCAGCAGTACGTCGTGCGGGTGCCCGGGAACGGGCGGCCGGACCGTGACGCCTTCGCGCGCGCCGTGCGGGCCAAGGGAGTTGAATGCCGGGTGCCGGTCAAGACGCCCGTGCACCGGCTGCCGGAGTACCGGCGGTGTGTGTCGCTGCCGGAGACCGAGCGGGCCGCGGACGAGACGCTGGCGCTGCCCGTGGACGCGTCGTTGACGAAGCGGGAAATGCAGCGGGTCGTATCCGCGTGCAATGCCCTCGGGGGACTTCTTCAGCCCGCCTTCTGATGATCACTGAACGGGTTTGGGAACACGGCTCTGTTCGGGGTATGATCTATTCCGTTGCCGCGAGGGAAACCTCAAAAGGTGACAGGCCCCTATAGCTCAGTCGGCAGAGCGTCTCCATGGTAAGGAGAAGGTCAACGGTTCGATTCCGTTTGGGGGCTCAGCCAAAAGGCCCCGCCCACATGGGCGGGGCCTTTTTCATGCCCCGGGGCGGCCCTGGTCCTAGTCCACGTGGAGGCCGGGTACCCGCATCGCCAGGATTGCCATGTCGTCGGACGGGGCGTCGGAGGCGAAGCGCTCCACCGCGCGCATGATGCGTGCCGCGACCGCTCCCGCCGTGAGGCCGGTGCACGTGGTGAGGACGTCGGCGAGGCCGTCGTCGCCCAGCATGCGGCTGCCCTCGCGGCGCTCCGTGACACCGTCCGTGACGCAGAGCAGGACATCGCCCGGGTCGAGGGTGACCGTCTGCTCGTACAGCTCCAGGTCCTCGATGACACCGAGCAGCGGCTGGGGTTCGGCCGCGGCCTCCACCGTGCCGTCCTGGCGCAGGCGCAGCGGGAGCGGGTGGCCGGCGCAGACGACCTTCAGTTCCGCGCTGCCGTCCTCCTGGGGGCGCATCTCGCCGTACAGGAGCGTCAGGAAGCGGCTGCGGGCGCCCTCGTCGAGGATCGCGGAGTTCAGGCGCTCCAGGACGGCCGGGCCGCTGAGGCCCTCGCGGGCCAGCAGGCGCAGGGCGTGCCGGGCCAGGCCCGTCACCGCCGCCGCGTTGGGGCCCGTACCGCAGACGTCGCCGATGGCGAAGCCGTAGGCGCCGTCCCGGATCGGGAAGACGTCGTAGAAGTCACCGCCGACCTCGTTGCCCTCGCCGGCCGCGCGGTAGATGACCTCGACCTCGACGCCCTCGATGGTCGGGAGTCCCGGTGGCAGGAGGCTGCGCTGGAGGGACTGGCTGATGGCCGTGCGCTCCGAGTAGAGGCGGGCGTTGTCCAGGGCCAGGGCGGCCCGGCGGGACAAGTCCTCGGCCAGTTCCAGGATTTCCTGGCGGAAGTGTTCGTCGGTCGGCTTGCCGAGCGTCAGCATGCCGATGACGCGGTTGCGGGCGACGAGCGGCAGGACGACCGTCTCGCCGCCGACCGCGGAGGCCGTCGCGAGGGTCGGGCCGATGCCCGAGGCGACCTGGTGGGTCGGGCCGCCACTCAGGCCGAGGCTGCGCATCGAGCTGCGCAGGGCGGCCTCGTGGGCGGCCTCGCCGGGGGCCGTCCAGACGCGGGCGCCGGGCGTGGGTACCGGGTCGGGCGGGGAAATCTTGGAGAGCAACGACTTGATGCCGTCGATGAGTTCCTCGTCCTCGTGCAGGACGTACGACAGATACGGCTCGGAGGCCTGGTCGGCGATGGTGTAGACGGCGCACCAGGTGGCGAGGGTGGGGACCGTCATCTGGGCCATCAGGGCCAGGGTCTGGTCGCGGTCCAGGGTTCCGGCGAGCAGGTCGGAGGCCTCGACGAGGAAGCTGAGCGAGCCACGGCGCAGGCGCTCCAGCTCGCCGAGGCGGGCCGATTCGACGGCCAGGGCGATGCGGTCGGCGGCGAACTGGAGGCGCAGCGCCTCCTCGTTGGAGTATCTGCTGGGGGCCTCGGCCGCGACGCCGAGGGAGCCGGTCAGACGGCCCTCGACCTTCAGCGGAACCGTGACGACCGAGCGCATGCCCGTGGCGTTCAGCAGCGGGACGGCGCCCGGTACGGCCGCCAGGTCGTCGTGTACGGCCGGCATCCGGGCGGAGCCGTAGCGGCCGGGGCCGGCCTCGACGGGGACGCGGGCGAAGCGCTGGCGGGCGGAGGGCAGGCCGGTGGAGGCGCGGACCTCCAGCTCCGTTTCGTCGTCCGTGGCCAGCAGGAGGAACGCGGAGTCGCCGTCGAGCATGTCCCGGGCGCGCTCCACCGTGCGCTGGAGGAGGCCGTCGAGGTCGTCCGGGGCGGGGGAGCCGATGAACACCTCGAACGGGTCGGTGCTCTGTCCGTCGGAGGAGGCGGGCGCGTCGGAGGCCGGGACGCGCAACGGCGTCTGGAGGACCGCGCGTTCGTGGTCCCGTACCAGGAGGCAGACCGTGGAGGGCTCGCCGCCGGTGTCGCGGACGCGGAGGTGGGAGGCGTACACCGGCGTCACCCGGCCGTCCGCGCCCCGGATTCCGTAACTGCCCTCCCAGCGCGAGAGTTGGAGCGCCTCCGCGATGCCGGTGCCGGTGCCCGGGGTGTGCGGCCAGGCCGCGAGGTCGGTGAGCGGCCTGCCGGTGACCTGGTCGGCAGGATGGCCGAAAAGTTCCTCGGCGTCCTCGTTCCAGGCGCTGACGGAGCCCTTGCGGTCGATCTGGACGACCGCGACGCGGACCCGGCCGTCGGCGAGCGGGAGGAGGTCGGCCGGGAGGGACGGGCCCGCAGCCCGGGTGCCCAGCGGGCGCTCCGGGAGGTCGAGTTGGAACCAGACGTTCTTGTGGGTGGGCGTGTACTCCACGCCCCAGCGGCCGGCCAGGGCGGCGCAGAGCTGGAGGCCCCGGCCGCCCTCGCGGTCGGGGCTGCCCATGTTGACGGCCGAGCTCTGGAGCGGGACCTCGCGTTCCGGGTAGCGGTCGGCCACTTCGATTCGTACGCCGTCCTCGCTGCGCAGGCACAGGACGTCGGCGTGGGTGCCCGCGTGTACCACGGCATTGGTCACCAGTTCGCTGGTGAGGACCACGGCGTCGTCGACGATGTCGGCGAATCCCCATCCCTGGAGGGTGTCGCGGACGAAGGACCGGGCGGTCGCGACCGACCGTCCGACGGGCTCGAAGTTGGCGGCCGCGCGCGCGGTGATCACAGAACTCCTCGACCGGTTGTCGATGTGGTGGGCGCCGTGTCCGACCTGCTCGTGCCGCTGGTGCGGCATCTGCGTGCCCGTCGGACGCGGCTCCGGGGACTGTCCCCCGGGGATCACTCCCGTGGTCATGGTCTGCGGCCGCCCCTCCGATGCGCGCTCGTTCTCGTGCCACCGCCCAGGCCGGACGGACCGGTGCGGCTGGACAGCCGCATGCAAGGTTACTTACCTTCGCCGTCCGATCGGATGCCGGTCGTCGGTGTTTACGCCCTCAGAGTGTGCGGACGATGTGCGAAGCTGCCGAACTGTTATGGCCGGGTTCAGCAGGGGTGAAACACTGGGCAAGCTTCTGGTGAAGGTCCGGCCAGACTGAGTGTGTTCCGTGTACGGCGGGCAGCAGCCCCTGGTGTGGCCGGAACACATCTGGCAGAAATACGCAGCAGTAACGGGTACGCCGAGGTAACCGGTACACCGAGCAGAAGTGCCCGAGCACGGCAGTAACGGTCGACCCCTGCGGGAGGGACACAGTGGAGTCTGGCGCAGCGACGCGTGGAACGAAGACGCGCGCGAAAGGCGGACAGTCCCTGAGCAAGCAGCGCAACGGGACGACGGTGGTGGACACGGCTGCCCTGAACCGTCTGTTGGTCGCTCTCGTCGCGATGCGTGACGGGAATTTCCGCAAGCGGCTCACGGTGTCCGGTGACGGCGTGATGTCGGAGATCGCCGCGGTTTTCAATGAGGTCGCCGACCGCAACCTTCATTTGACGGGTGAGCTGTCGCGCGTGCGGCGCATGGTCGGACGTGAGGGAAAACTCACGGAGCGGCTGGAGACGGGGGCCTGTGAGGGCTCATGGGCGGCTGCCATCGACGCCTCCAACGCACTCGTGGACGATCTCGTACGGCCCGTCTCGGAGGTCGGCCGGGTGCTGACGGCGGTGGCCGAGGGCGATCTGTCGCCGCGCATGGAGCTGCGGACGCAGGCGCCGGACGGGACCGGGCATCCGCTGCGGGGTGAGTTCCTCAGGGTCGGGCGGACCGTCAACAATCTGGTCGACCAGCTGTCGACGTTCACCGACGAGGTCACGCGTGTGGCCAGTGAGGTCGGCACCGAGGGCAAGCTGGGCGGTCAGGCCCGGGTGCGCGGTATGTCCGGTTCGTGGAAGGACCTGACGGAGTCCGTCAACACGATGGCGAACCGGCTGACCGCGCAGGTGCGGGACATCGCCCTGGTGACCACCGCGGTCGCCCGGGGTGATCTGTCACGCAAGGTCACCGTCCATGTGGCCGGCGAGATGCTGGAGCTCAAGAACACCGTCAACACGATGGTGGAGCAGCTGTCCTCCTTCTCCTCCGAGGTGACGCGGGTCGCGCGAGAGGTGGGCACCGAGGGCATTCTGGGCGGTCAGGCTCAGGTGCCCGGGGTGGCCGGTGTGTGGAAGGAGCTCACCGACTCCGTCAACACGATGGCGGGCAACCTCACCGCCCAGGTGCGCGGGATCGCCCAGGTCACGACGGCCGTCGCCAGCGGTGACCTGTCGCAGAAGGTGACCGTCCCGGCACGTGGCGAGGTCGCTCAGCTCGCCGAGACGATCAACCAGATGACCGAGACGCTGCGGATCTTCGCGGACGAGGTCACGCGCGTGGCCAACGAGGTGGGTGCCGAGGGACGGCTCGGCGGTCAGGCCAATGTGCCGGGTGCCGCGGGCACCTGGAAGGACCTGACGGACTCCGTCAACACGGTGTTCCGGAACCTGACCACACAGGTGCGGGACATCGCCGCCGTGACGACGGCGGTGGCCAGTGGTGATCTGTCGCAGAAGGTCACGGTCGACGTGGCCGGCGAGATGCTGGAGCTGAAGAACACCGTCAACGGGATGGTCGACCAGCTGTCGTCGTTCGGTGCCGAGGTCACGCGCGTGGCGCGGGAGGTCGGTGTCGAGGGTGAGCTGGGAGGGCAGGCGCAGGTGCCGGGCGCGGCCGGTACCTGGAAGGACTTGACGGACTCCGTCAACACTGCATTCCGCAACCTCACCGGTCAGGTCCGCAATATCGCCCAGGTGACCACGGCGGTGGCCAACGGTGATCTGTCGCAGAAGGTCACGGTCGACGTCTCCGGCGAGATGCTCCAGCTGAAGAACACCGTGAACACGATGGTGGACCAGCTGTCGAGCTTCGCCGACCAGGTCACGCGGATGGCCCGGGACGTGGGTACGGAGGGCCGGCTGGGCGGTCAGGCCCGGGTGGACGGCGTCTCGGGCACATGGAAGGAGTTGACGGACTCCGTCAACTTCATGGCGGGGAACCTGACCTCGCAGGTGCGGCAGATCGCCCAGGTGACGACGGCGGTGGCCCGGGGCGACCTGTCCCAGAAGATCGACGTCGACGCGCGCGGCGAGATCCTTGAGCTGAAGAACACGATCAACACGATGGTCGATCAACTCTCCGCCTTCGCCGACCAGGTGACCAAGGTTGCTCGCGAAGTGGGTACGGACGGCCGGCTCGGCGGTCAGGCGCAGGTGCCCGGTGTGGCCGGTGTGTGGCGTGACCTGACGGACTCCGTGAACGGCATGGCGGGCAACCTCACCGCCCAGGTGCGCAACATCGCCCAGGTCGCGACGGCGGTGGCCCGGGGTGACCTCTCCCAGAAGATCACCGTGGACGCGCGCGGGGAGATCCTGGAGCTCAAGAACACCCTGAACACGATGGTCGACCAGCTGTCGTCGTTCGCCCAAGAGGTCACGCGGGTGGCCCGCGAGGTGGGTACCGAGGGCATCCTGGGCGGTCAGGCCGAGGTGCAGGGGGTCGCGGGCACCTGGAAGGACCTCACGCAGTCCGTGAACTTCATGGCGAACAACCTGACCATCCAGGTCCGCAACATCGCCGAGGTCACGACCGCGGTCGCCAAGGGCGACCTGTCCAAGAAGATCACTGTTGACGCGAAGGGCGAGATCCTTGAGCTCGTCACGACGGTCAACACCATGGTTGATCAGCTGTCCAGTTTCGCCGAGCAGGTGACCCGGGTGGCCCGTGAGGTGGGCACGGAGGGCATTCTGGGCGGTCAGGCGCACGTTCCGGGTGTCACGGGCATCTGGAAGGACCTCAGCAACAACGTGAACCTGATGGCCAACAACCTGACCATGCAGGTGCGCAACATCTCCCAGGTCTCTGCGGCCGTCGCCAACGGCGATCTGACCCGGCAGGTGACGATCGAGGCGCGGGGTGAGGTGGCCCAGCTCGCCGACACCATCAACACCATGGTCAAGACGCTGAGTTCGTTCGCGGACCAGGTCACCAAGGTGGCCCGTGAGGTGGGCACGGACGGCATCCTCGGTGGTCAGGCGCATGTGCCGGGTGTGGCGGGCACATGGAAGGACCTCACCGAGTCGGTGAACCAGATGGCGTCCAACCTGACCGGTCAGGTACGCAACATCGCCATGGTGACCACGGCCATCGCCAAGGGCGACTTGACGAAGAAGATCGACATTGACGCCCGTGGTGAGATCCTCGAACTCAAGACGACGATCAACACCATGGTTGATCAGCTGTCCAGCTTCGCCGAGGAGGTCACCCGGGTCGCGCGCGAGGTGGGCACGGAGGGACAACTCGGCGGCCAGGCACGCGTGCGTGACGTGGACGGCACCTGGCGCGACCTCACCGAGTCCGTGAACGAGATGGCCGGAAACCTGACCCGGCAGGTGCGCGCCATCGCGCGCGTGGCGACCGCGGTGACCCGCGGCGACCTGAATCTGAAGATCGACGTGGACGCGTCCGGCGAGATCCAGGAGCTGCAGGACTACATCAACAAGATGATCGCCAACCTGCGCGACACCACCATCGCCAACAAGGAGCAGGACTGGCTCAAGGGCAACCTCGCCCGCATCTCCGCGCTGATGCAGGGCCGCCGCGACCTGGACGACGTGGCCTCGCTGATCATGAGTGAGCTGACCCCGGTGGTCTCCGCGCAGCACGGCGCGTTCTTCCTCGCCATGCCGTTGGTCGACGGCAAGGACCCGAGCGCGGAGGGCGAGGACGCATACGAGTTGCGCATGCTCGGTTCGTACGGCTATTCGATGGGCTCCATGCCGACGTCGTTCCGGCCGGGTGAGGCGCTGATCGGGACGGCCGCCCAGGAGAAGCGCACGATCCTGGTGGAGAACGCGCCCAGCGGCTATCTGAAGATCTCCTCCGGGCTCGGCGAGGCCCCGCCCGCACAGGTGATCGTGCTGCCGGTGCTGTTCGAGGGCAAGGTGCTCGGCGTCATCGAACTGGCCTCCTTCACGCCGTTCACGCAGATCCAGAAGGACTTCCTCAACCAGATCGCTGAGATGATCGCGACCAGCGTCAACACCATCTCCGTCAACACCAAGACGGAGGTGCTGCTGAAGCAGTCGCAGGAGCTGACCGAGCAACTGAGGGAGCGGTCGGCCGAGTTGGAGAACCGGCAGAAGGCGCTCCAGTCGTCCAACGCCGAACTGGAGGAGAAGGCCGAGCTGCTGGCCCAGCAGAACCGCGACATCGAGGTGAAGAACACCGAGATCGAGGAGGCGCGGCAGGTCCTGGAGGAGCGCGCGGAGCAGCTCGCCGTGTCGATGCGCTACAAGAGCGAGTTCCTCGCCAACATGTCGCACGAGCTGCGTACGCCGCTCAACTCGCTGCTGATTCTGGCCAAGCTGCTCGCCGACAACGCCGAGGGGAACCTCTCCCCGAAGCAGGTCGAGTTTGCCGAAACGATCCACGGCGCCGGCTCCGACCTGCTCCAGCTGATCAACGACATCCTCGATCTGTCGAAGGTCGAGGCGGGCAAGATGGACGTCTCCCCGACGCGTATCGCGCTGGTCCAGCTCGTCGACTATGTGGAGGCCACCTTCCGGCCGCTGACCGCCGAGAAGGGCCTCGATCTGTCCGTGCGGGTGTCGCCGGAGCTGCCGGCCACGCTGCACACCGACGAACAGCGCCTCCTGCAGGTGCTGCGCAACCTGCTGTCGAATGCGGTGAAGTTCACCGACTCCGGGTCGGTGGAGCTGGTGATCCGGCCGGCCGGCGCGGGCGTGCCGATGGCGATCCGGGAGCAGTTGCTGGAGGCGGGGTCGGTCAACGACCCGGACGCGGAGCTGATCGCGTTCTCCGTGACCGACACCGGTATCGGAATCGCGGCGAGCAAGATGCGGGTGATCTTCGAGGCCTTCAAGCAGGCGGACGGCACGACCAGCCGCAAGTACGGTGGCACGGGCCTCGGGCTGTCGATCTCGCGGGAGATCGCACAGCTGCTCGGTGGTGAGATCCACGCGCAGAGCGAGCCGGGACGCGGTTCGACGTTCACGCTGTATTTGCCGCTGCACCCGAGCGAACTGCCGCCGCAGGGCTATCAGCAGCCGGTGCCCGCGCTGGAGACCGGCGACCTGGTCGCCTCCGCGGCGCAGCTGGCCGAGGTGGTCGGCGCGGACGTCGAGACGCCGGCCGAGGTGAAGTCGTACCAGGAGACGCAGAACGGCGCCGCCGCCCTCTTCCGGCGCCGCCGACGGGGCGCTCCGGGGGCCGAGGAGCGGACGGAGGCGTGGACGGTCGGCGATCAGCTCGCGGCGCCCAAGGCGCACCGCGTGGTGCGGTTCGGCGGCGAGAAGGTGCTGATCGTCGACGACGACATCCGCAATGTGTTCGCGCTCACCAGTGTTCTGGAGCAGCACGGCCTGTCCGTGCTGTACGCCGAGAACGGCCGCGAGGGCATCGAGGTACTGGAGCAGCACGACGACGTGGCGGTCGTCCTGATGGACATCATGATGCCCGAGATGGACGGCTACGCGACGACCACGGCGATCCGCAGGATGCCGCAGTTCGCCGGGCTGCCGATCATCGCGCTGACCGCGAAGGCCATGAAGGGCGACCGGGAGAAGGCGATCGAGTCGGGTGCATCCGATTATGTGACGAAGCCGGTCGATCCTGACCACCTGCTGGCGGTGATGCGGCAGTGGATGCGAGAGGAGTGACGGGCGCGCACGGGCTCGGGGCGAACGCTGTGGGAACCTTCGGTGTACGAGCGGAGTTGTTGACTCAGGGTGGCCGAACCCGTGTAGAAGTGCGGGATTCGGGGAACCTTCTGGTCTCCCGCCGCGTTTCTGCTACGTGCACAGTGACATCGCGGTGACAGGGTGTGGCGACGGTCGGGGTGCGGCTACGATGACCGGCACAAGGACGGGCGGCGATAGGGAGTCGTCCCCTGGGGCGGCGCCCGGTGTACCGCCGGGGCGAGGAGGGCGGGCCATGGTGCAGAAGGCCAAGATCCTCCTGGTCGATGACCGGCCGGAGAATCTGCTGGCGCTGGAGGCCATCCTCTCTGCGCTCGATCAGACGCTGGTGCGGGCATCGTCCGGGGAGGAAGCGCTCAAAGCACTGCTCACGGACGACTTCGCGGTCATTCTGCTGGATGTCCAGATGCCGGGCATGGACGGTTTCGAGACCGCCGCGCACATCAAGCGGCGGGAGCGGACCCGGGACATCCCGATCATCTTCCTCACCGCGATCAACCACGGCCCGCACCACACCTTCCGCGGATACGCGGCGGGCGCGGTCGACTACATCTCCAAGCCGTTCGACCCATGGGTGCTGCGCGCGAAGGTGTCCGTGTTCGTCGAGCTGTACATGAAGAACTGCCAGCTGCGGGAGCAGGCGGCGCTGCTGCGGCTCCAGTTGGAGGGCGGCGGCAAGGGCGCGGTCGGCGCCGGCAAGGAGTCGGCGGGGCTGCTCGCCGAACTTTCCGCGCGGCTCGCTGCCGTCGAGGAGCAGGCCGAGGCGCTGTCCAAGCAGCTGGACGACGACTCCGCGGACGCGGCCGCGGTGGCCACTGCGGCCCATCTCGAACGCAAACTCACCGGGTTGCGCCGCGCACTCGACGCCCTGGAACCGGGCACGGGCACCGGTGCCCCCTCCGTCCCCACGCAGAACTGACGCCCGCCTCGGACGCAGTTGCGCATGAGGGCGCGTCAGTTTCGCGCCCCGGCAAGGGCGACACGATCGGGTGAAGCGCCCGGCACGCGTGTCCACTGTCGTCTCCACCGGTAATCTCACTTCCATGGCCTCACGTCCCTCCGCAGCCAAGAAGCAGCCAGCCAAGAAGGCGGCCGCTCCCGCGAAGGCACCGGCGAAGAAGGCCGCCGCGAAGAAGGCCCCGGCCAAGAAGGCCGCGGCGAAGAAGTCGGCGCCGCCGCCGAAGCCGGCGCCGAGCCCCACCGGGGGCATCTACCGGCTTGTGCGCGCCCTCTGGCTCGGGCTCGCGCATGCCGTGGGCGCCGTCTTCCGCGGCATAGGGCAGGGTGCGAGGAACCTCGACCCGGCGCACCGCAAGGACGGCGTGGCACTCCTGCTGTTCGGCATCGCGCTGATCGTCGCCGCCGGCACCTGGGCCGATCTGCGCGGTCCCGTCGGGGACCTCGTCGAGATCCTGGTGACCGGCGCCTTCGGGCGTCTCGACCTGCTCGTGCCGATACTGCTCGCGGTCATCGCGGTGCGCTTCGTCCGCCACCCCGAGAAGCCCGAGGCCAACGGCCGCATCGTGATCGGCCTGTCCGCGCTGGTCATCGGCGTGCTCGGCCAGGTCCACATCGCCTGCGGTTCGCCCGCACGCAGTGACGGCATGCAGGCGATAAGGGACGCCGGCGGCCTCATCGGCTGGGGCGCGGCGACCCCGCTGACGTACACGATGAGCAAGGTCCTCGCCGTACCGCTGCTGGTCCTGCTCACGATCTTCGGGCTGCTCGTCGTCACCGCCACCCCGGTCAACGCCGTCCCGCAGCGGCTGCGGGCCCTCGGTGTGCGGCTCGGTGTCGTTCACGATCCCGTCGAGGACGACCTCACCGAGGACGACGAGCGCTACGAAGACCAGTGGCGCGAGTCGCTGCCCGCGCGCCCCCGCAGGCGCCGGAGCGCCCCCCAGGACTTCGACCCCGACGGCGCCGAGCAGGAGGCCCTCGCCAAGCGCCGCGGCCGCCCGAGGCGCTCCGCGGTGCCGCAGCCCGCGATGGACCGGCAGCTGGACGCCGTGGACATCGCCGCGGCGGCCGCCGCCGACCTCGACGGCGCCGTGCTGCACGGCATGCCGCCCTCCCCGCTGGTGGCCGACCTCACCCAGGGCGTGAGCATCGGCGACCGCGAGGACACGACACCGACACCGACCCCCACCCCCGTCCCGGCCCCGGCGCGGCGGCCCCGGCAGGAGAAGCTCGCGGTCGAGCAGGCCGTGCCCGACCTGACCAAGGCGGCCCCCGAGGAGGCGCGCGACCTGCCGCCACGCGCCGAGCAGCTCCAGCTCTCCGGCGACATCACCTACTCCCTGCCCTCGCTCGACCTCCTCGCCCGCGGCGGACCCGGCAAGGCGCGCAGCGCCGCCAACGACGCGGTCGTCGACTCCCTGCGCCAGGTCTTCGCCGAGTTCAAGGTGGACGCCGACGTCACGGGCTTCACGCGCGGACCGACGGTCACCCGTTACGAGGTCACGCTCGGCCCCGCGGTGAAGGTCGAGCGGATCACCGCGCTCACCAAGAACATCGCGTACGCCGTCGCCAGCCCGGACGTGCGGATCATCAGCCCGATCCCCGGCAAGTCGGCGGTCGGCATCGAGATCCCGAACACCGACCGGGAGATGGTCAACCTCGGTGACGTGCTGCGCCTGGCGGACGCGTCCGAGGACGACCACCCGATGCTGGTCGCGCTCGGCAAGGACGTCGAGGGCGGCTATGTCACCGCCAACCTCGCGAAGATGCCGCACATCCTGGTCGCCGGAGCCACCGGTTCCGGTAAGTCCTCGTGCATCAACTGCCTGATCACGTCCGTCATGGTCCGCGCGACCCCCGAGGAAGTCCGGATGGTCCTCGTCGACCCCAAGCGCGTCGAACTGACCGCCTACGAGGGCATTCCGCACCTGATCACACCGATCATCACCAACCCGAAGCGGGCCGCCGAGGCGCTCCAATGGGTCGTACGGGAGATGGACCTCAGGTATGACGACCTGGCCGCGTTCGGCTTCCGGCACATCGACGACTTCAACGAGGCGATCCGCAACGGCAAGGTGAAGCTGCCCGAGGGCAGCGAGCGGGAACTCCAGCCGTACCCGTACCTGCTGGTGATTGTCGACGAGCTCGCCGACCTGATGATGGTCGCGCCGCGGGACGTCGAGGACGCGATCGTGCGCATCACCCAGCTCGCGCGCGCGGCCGGCATCCACCTGGTGCTGGCCACGCAGCGCCCCTCGGTCGATGTCGTCACCGGTCTGATCAAGGCCAACGTGCCCTCGCGGCTCGCCTTCGCGACCTCGTCCCTGGCCGACTCCCGCGTCATCCTCGACCAGCCCGGTGCCGAGAAGCTCATCGGCAAGGGCGACGGTCTGTTCCTGCCGATGGGCGCGAACAAACCGACCCGTATGCAGGGCGCGTTCGTGACCGAGGAAGAGGTCGCCGTCGTCGTCCAGCACTGCAAGGACCAGATGGCGCCGGTCTTCCGGGACGACGTCACCGTGGGCACCAAGCAGAAGAAGGAGATCGACGAGGACATCGGCGACGACCTCGACCTGCTGTGCCAGGCGGCCGAACTGGTGGTCACCACGCAGTTCGGCTCGACGTCCATGCTCCAGCGCAAGCTGCGCGTCGGCTTCGCCAAGGCCGGGCGGCTGATGGACCTCATGGAGTCCCGGAACATCGTCGGACCCAGCGAGGGCTCCAAGGCGCGCGACGTTCTGGTGAAGCCCGATGAGCTGGACGGCGTCCTCGCTGTGATACGCGGGGAGTCTGAAGGGTAGGGATATGTCCGCCCGGCGGAACGGTTGGAGCCGGGTGGAGACACGGTCGTGATCCACCCGTTAGTGATCCGCGGGCAACCGTTTCCCTGCAACGTACGTCAAGTTGAGCGAAAGGACAGGCGCGGCTACCACACTGGGTTCGTGCCTGGCCCGTCATCGGGATGACCGGCCATACCGATGGCGTACAAAGTCATACCGCCCGGTTGCCTCACCCTTTCGTACCCCCCCTAGACTGAACCTCCAGCACAGGTGGCTAAAACGCTCGAAAGGCGCCCCCGTGTCCATCGGCAACTCCCCTGAAGACGAGCGTCCGTTCCACGACGTATCCGAGGAAGCCCGCACCTCGGTCGGGCGCGCCCTCCAGCAGGCGCGCATCGCGGCCGGGCTCACCGTCGACGACGTCAGCAGTGCCACTCGCGTCCGTATCGCCATCGTGCATGCCATCGAGGCCGACGACTTCGTTCCCTGTGGCGGAGACGTCTACGCCCGCGGGCACATCCGGACCCTGGCCAGGGCCGTGCACATCGACCCGGCCCCGTTGGTCGAGCAGTACGACGCCGAGCACGGCGGGCGTCCCGCGCCGACCCCGGCCGCCCCGCTGTTCGAGGCGGAACGTATCCGCCCCGAGCGCCGTGGACCGAACTGGACCGCGGCCATGGTCGCCGCGATCGTCGTTGTGATCGGCTTCGTCGGCTTCACCGTGTTCAAGGGCGGCGACGACGGCAGCAACGCCAAGGACCAGGTGGCCCAGGGCGCCTCGCCGACGGCCGACAAGTCCGCCTCGCCCACGCCGAAGAAGAGCAAGCCCGCCGGCAAGCCCGAGCCGTCGGACAGCGCCATCGCGGCCGCGCCGCAGGACAAGGTCACGGTCCAGGTGAGCGCCGTCAACGGGCGCAGCTGGATCTCGGCCAAGGACCACAACGGCCGGATGCTCTTCGACGGGCTCCTGAAGAAGGGCGACTCGAAGACCTTCCAGGACAGCTCGAAGATCAACCTCATCCTGGGCGACGCCGGCGCGATCCAGCTCTACGTCAACGGCAAGAAGATCGAGGACGCCTTCCAGCCGGGCGCCGTGGAGCGCCTGACGTACACGAAGGGCGACCCCGAGGTCGGATAAGAGGTTCGATCGGTCGAGAACGCACGGGGTTGGCCAAGATCGGCCAACCCCGTCGACGTGGGCTGTCAGTGGGACGAAGTAGTCTTGAGCCCATGCCTGAACGCCGTACCGTCGCACTCGTCACTCTCGGCTGCGCCCGTAACGAGGTGGACTCGGAGGAGCTCGCAGGCCGTTTGGAGGCGGACGGCTGGCAGCTCGTAGAGGACGCCTCGAACGCCGATGTCGCCGTGGTCAACACCTGTGGTTTCGTCGAGGCCGCCAAGAAGGACTCCGTCGACGCCCTCCTGGAGGCCAACGACCTCAAGGAGCACGGCAGAACCCAGGCCGTCGTGGCGGTGGGCTGCATGGCCGAGCGGTACGGCAAGGAACTCGCCGATGCCCTTCCCGAGGCCGACGGCGTGCTCGGCTTCGACGACTACGCGAACATTTCCGACCGCCTGCAGACCATCCTGGGCGGCGGCATCCACGCCGCCCACACCCCGCGCGACCGGCGCAAGCTGCTGCCGGTCAGCCCGGCCCAGCGCCAGGACTCGGCGACCGAGGTGGCCCTGCCGGGTCACGGCGCTCCCACGGACCTCCCCGAGGGCCTGGCCCCGCAGTCCGGCCCCCGTGCGCCCCTGCGCCGCCGGCTGGACGGCGCCCCGGTCGCCTCGGTGAAGCTTGCCTCCGGCTGCGACCGGCGCTGCTCCTTCTGCGCCATCCCGTCCTTCCGCGGCTCCTTCATCTCCCGCCGCCCGAGCGACGTGCTGAACGAGACGCGCTGGCTGGCCGAGCAGGGCGTCAAGGAGGTCATGCTGGTCTCCGAGAACAACACCTCTTACGGCAAGGACCTGGGCGACATCCGTCTCCTGGAGTCCCTGCTGCCCGAGCTCGCCGAGGTCGACGGCCTGGAGCGGGTGCGCGTGAGCTACCTCCAGCCGGCCGAGATGCGCCCGGGTCTGATCGACGTGCTGACCTCCAGCCCGAAGATCGCCCCGTACTTCGACCTGTCCTTCCAGCACTCCGCGCCCGACGTGCTGCGCTCGATGCGCCGCTTCGGCGACACCGACCGCTTCCTGCAGCTCCTCGACACCATCCGCGGCAAGGCCCCGCAGGCCGGCGTGCGCTCCAACTTCATCGTCGGCTTCCCCGGCGAGAGCGAGGCCGACCTGGCCGAGCTGGAGCGCTTCCTGAACCATGCGCGCCTGGACGCCATCGGTGTTTTCGGCTACTCCGACGAGGAGGGCACGGAAGCGGCGACGTACGACGGCAAGCTCGACGAGGACGTCGTCGCCGAGCGGCTGGCCCATATCTCGCGGCTGGCCGAGGAGCTGGTCTCGCAGCGGGCCGAGGAGCGGCTCGGCGAGACCGTGCACGTGCTCGTCGAGTCCGTCGACGAGAAGGAGGGCGTCCACGGCCGCGGGGCGCACCAGGCCCCGGAGACGGACGGCCACGTCCTGCTCACGAGCGGCGAAGGCCTGTCCATCGGTCGTATGGTCGAGGCGAAGGTGGTCGGTACGGAGGGCGTCGACCTGGTGGCCGAGCCCCTGCAGGGCTCGTTCGCGTGCAGTGAGGAGGCGGGCAGATGACCGGAGTACCGGCATCCGCCGCGGGTGGTTCCCCGGGCGCGCAGGGCGCCACGGGCTCCGCCGCCGCTTCCGGTGCTGCCCCCGGCTCTGCTTCTGCCTCTTCCGCTTCCGGTACTTCCGGTAAGGGTGCCGAGCCGCAGGGCGGGGCGAGGCCCGCGCGCGGCGGGAAGCTGGCGGCCGCGGCCGTCAACGAGGCCAGCCTGTGGAACGTGGCGAATCTGCTGACCATGCTCCGGCTGGTCCTCGTCCCCGGCTTCGTGGCGCTCATGCTGGCGGGCGGTGGCTATGACCCGGCGTGGCGCTCGCTGGCCTGGGCTGCCTTCGCCATCGCCATGATCACCGACCTGTTCGACGGCCATATCGCGCGCACGTACAACCTCGTCACCGACTTCGGGAAGATCGCCGACCCCATCGCCGACAAGGCGATCATGGGAGCGGCGCTGATCTGTCTCTCCGCGCTGGGCGATCTGCCGTGGTGGGTGACGGCGGTCATCCTCGGCCGGGAACTGGGGATCACGCTGCTGCGCTTCCTGGTCATCCGGTACGGCGTCATTCCGGCGAGCCGCGGCGGCAAGCTCAAGACCCTCACCCAGGGCGTGGCCGTGGGGATGTACGTGCTGGCACTGACGGGGTGGCTGGCGACCCTGAGATGGTGGGTGATGGCCGCGGCGGTCATCCTGACCGTGGTGACCGGCGTCGACTATGTGAGACAGGCCATTGTGCTGCGCAGGCAGGGAATCGCCGAACGCAAGGCGGCGTCGGAGGAGACGGAAGCGTGAATTCTGCGGCCGCCGAACTGGTGCGACTACTCACGGTGAGGGGCGAGACGCTCGCCGTCGCCGAGTCGCTCACCGGCGGTCTGGTCGCGGCGGAGATCACAACGGTCCCCGGTGCCTCCAAGGTCTTCCGCGGCTCGGTCACCGCCTACGCCACCGAACTGAAGCATGAGCTGCTGGGCGTCGACGCCACCCTGCTGGCCCAGTCCGGTGCGGTGGATCCGCAGGTCGTGGCCCAGATGGCGGCCGGAGTACGGAAGGCGCTGGGGGCCGACTGGGGCCTTGCGACGACCGGTGTGGCCGGTCCCGAACCACAGGACGGCAAGCCCGTCGGGACGGTCTTCGTGGCCGTCGACGGCCCCTTCGGGGCGCACTCCGGTTCCGCCGGTGGCGGAAAAGTCGAGGCCCTGCGGTTGAACGGCGACCGCGCGGAAATTCGTATGGAGAGTGTACGGAGCGTACTCGCACTGCTCCTGAAGGAGCTTGCGGGCGAACAGACCGGGAATGAGCGGGCACAGGATACGGAACAGAACGGGGGGTTTTGATGTTTGCAGCCCTGAGTGAACACGACATCGCTCCCCGCACGGCCGCGGCGCGAGGCGGTACGGTGGGGCGTGAAGGATGCGGCTACGCGGTCCGAGGAGGGAGCCACCGATGATTCTGCTCCGTCGCCTGCTTGGTGACGTGCTGCGTCGGCAGCGCCAACGCCAGGGCCGTACTCTGCGCGAAGTCTCCTCGTCCGCCCGAGTCTCACTCGGCTATCTCTCCGAGGTGGAGCGGGGGCAGAAGGAGGCTTCCTCCGAACTGCTCGCCGCCATCTGCGACGCGCTGGACGTACGGATGTCCGAGCTCATGCGGGAAGTGAGCGACGAGCTCGCCCTCGCCGAGCTGGCCCAGTCTGCCGCGGCCACCGAGCCCGTACCCACGCCGGTTCGCCCGATGCTGGGTTCCGTCTCGGTGACCGGTGTGCCACCGGAGCGGGTGACCATCAAGGCGCCTGCCGAAGCGGTGGACGTGGTCGCCGCGTGACGTTCACGCGCGTGGCTCTGTGACGCAACACGTGTGAGGCCCCGGCCGGGGCTTCTCCGGGGAGACCCGGGGGAGTGCCGTCGGGGCCTTCGTGCTGTGCGCCACACCTTCCGGTGGTTCGGTTTGCGTCCATTTGCCGGTATGGGGTGGGGCCGTCATGGTGGAGGGACGTGGCGGGGCGGAGCCAACGGAGGATGCGCATGTACGTCGTGAAGAGCACGTTGTCCGACGCGGACCGCAAGACCGTGTCCGAGGCGCTGCAGGGTGCGCTCGTCGACCTGGTGGACCTCTCGCTGGCCGCGAAGCAGATCCACTGGAACATCGTCGGTCCTCGCTTCCGGTCGATCCACCTCCAGTTGGACGACGTGGTCGACTCCGCCCGGACCCACTCCGACACGGTGGCGGAGCGGGCGTCCACGCTGGGAGTCCCGCCCGACGGACGCGCCTCCACGGTGGCGGCCGGCAGTGGCATCGGGGCGACACCCGCAGGCTGGGTCAAGGACACGGATGCGGTGGGGACGCTCGTGGATGCACTCGGACGGGTGATCACACGGATGCGGGAGCGGATGGAGGCGACCGGGGAGGCGGACCCGGTGTCGCAGGACATCTTCATCTCGATCACGGCGGATCTCGAGAAGCACCACTGGATGTTCCAGGCGGAGAACGCATGAGCGTGCCCTTGACGACGGTTGCCGCCCGGACAGCCAGGTGTGTTGTCGCCCTGTGTTGCATCGATGAGCCCTTGGTGCGCCTCCCCGGAGCGTGAGGCGGCGTTCTAGCGTCCGGCTGGAGGTGGCGGCCATGGTGGGGCGGATAGTGCGGTGGGGGGCTGCTCTGGGGCTCGGGGTGGTGTGGTGGTGGGCCGTGCTGCGGCTCGCGTCGGGGACGGACACGGGGGTGCTGGAGGGAACCGTGGTGGCAGGCGGGTGGGGGCTGAGCCTGCTGCCGGTGCACTGTGTGCCCAAGATGCGGGCAAGGAGGGCCGTGGGCCCGGGGCGATGGGTGGCGGCCTGGCGGGCGGGGTGCGTGACGACCGCTACCACGGCATCGCCACACCCCCGTTCGGGCGCAGGATCTGACCCGTCGTGAACGACGACGCGTCGGACGCCAGGTAGAGCACGGCATGCGCGATGTCGTCCGGCTCGCCGACCCTGCCGAGCGGTGACATCCGGGCCATCCGCGACTCGACATGCGCCTGCGTCTCACGGTCGTGGCGCTCGGTCATGGGCGTGCGGACCCAGCCCGGGGCGACGGCGTTGACGCGAATGCCGTGTCGGCCGACCTCGTTCGCGAGGGTCTTCGTCAGCTGGACCACGGCCGCCTTCGCCGCGCCGTAGCAGAGCAGCCCCGGTCCGCCGGTGTCGACGGCGCCCGAGGCCATGGTGATGATGCTGCCCGCGGTGCCCTGGGCGAGCATCAGCCGGGCCGCCTCCTGGCAGGCGTGCAGCACGCCCTTGAAGTTGACGTTCAGCACCCGGTCGAGATCCTCGTCCCGGGTCTCCAGGACGGGGCTGCTGTGCATGATCCCGGCGATCGCCGCCATCACGTCCAGGCGCTCGCAGGACCGCACGGCCTGCGCCAGCTGCGCCGGGTCGGTGACGTCGAGGGGATGGGTGCGGGCGCTGCCGCCCCGGTCCTTGACCAGGGTGGCCGTGCTGTGCAGCCCGTCCGCGTCCAGGTCGGCCAGGTGCACGGTCGCACCCGCCTCGGCGAGCAGGACGGCGGAGGCCCGGCCGATGCCCCCGGCGGCGCCGGTGACGAAAGCGGTGCGTCCGGTGAGGTCGTACGCCTTGACGGGCATGAAGCGACGGTACGAGCGTTTCTGACGGGTCGTCAATTACCTGTACGGGGGCGGATTCGACGGGCCTGCGGGGAGCCCGGCGCCGGGGCGGGGCCCTGCTGGCAGCCCGGGCACCAGTAGGTGGGGCGCTCCCGGGAGCCGTCGCCCTGGTCGGCCGCGCGGACCGGGGTGTCGCAGCGCAGACAGGGGCGGGGTGCGCGGCCGTACACGAACAGGTCCTGGCCGCGCCGGCCCGTGGTGCTGCGCACCGGGCGGTCACGGTTCGCCTCCAGGAGCTTCTTGGCGAGTGCGGGCAGCTTGGCGGCCCGGTCGGCGGGCAGCGCGCCCACCGGGAGCCAGGGGGTGGCGCCGAGCAGGAAACAGAGCTCGCTCTTGTAGATGTTGCCGATGCCGGCCAGATTGCGCTGGTCGAGCAGGGCCTCCCCGAGGGGGCGGGCGGGGTCCGCCAGGAGATTGGCCAGGGCCTGGTCTGGGTCCCAGTCCGGGCCCAGGAGGTCGGGGCCGAGGTGTCCGACGGCGCGGGACTCGTCGGTGGTGCGCAGGAGGTCGAGGACCGGGAGGCGGTACCCCACCGCGGTGCGCTCCGCGTTGCCGAGGATCACGCGGATCTGGTGGGCCGGGCCACCGCTCCAGCGCTGGGCGTTGCCGTAGACCTTCCAGGAGCCGTCCATCCTCAGGTGCGAGTGCAGCGTCAGGCCGCCCTCGACGCGGGTGAGCAGGTGCTTGCCGCGCGGGGCGACCTCCAGGACCGTACGGCCGGTGAGGTCGACCGTGACGTACTTGGGCACCCGCAGGTCGCTGCGGGTCAGCACCCGGCCCGCGAGCGCGGCGTGCAACCGCCTCGCGGTCTGCCAGACCGTGTCACCCTCGGGCATGGCTCAAGGGTGACATGCCGGTCGTCGTGCCGTTGCCCCGCGGATCATGCTCTGAGCCGCAGTCCGCGCGGGGTCGCGATGAAACCCGCTCCTTCCAGGAGGGCGCCGATGGGGGAGGTCAGGGCCGAGGCGCCGTTGACCCGCTCCACCGTGACCGTGCCGAGGGTGCCCGCGCGGGCGGCCGCCGCCAGGGCCTCCGCGGCTGCCCGCAGGCGGGGGTCGTCGCCCGCCTCGGTGTCCGGGGCGGAGGGCCAGGCCAGCAACGTCTTGCCGCCGCGCTCCATGTAGAGCGTCAGCTCGCCGTCCACCAGCACCACCAGCGAGCCCGCCTTGCGCCCCGGCTTGTGCCCGGCTCCGGTCGGCGGCTCGGGCCAGGCGAGGGCGGCGCCGTAGGCGTTGGCGGGGTCGGCCGCGGCGAGCACGACGGCCCGCGTGTCGGCGGTGGGCGTACGGGTACGCCGGTCGCCGTAGCCGTAAGGGGTGGCCGGACCGCCCCGGGGGCCGCCGTAACCGGGCGCGGCGAAGTCCCGGGGGGAGACGTAGTCGCCCGGTGCGGTGCGGTGGTCCGCCGGCCGGTCGAGGTCGCTGTCGAAGTCGGCGTCGAGGGCGGTCAGGTCGAATCCGGTGTCGGCCTGGCCGAAGGGGGCGGGGAAAGCGGTGTCGTCCGGTAGCCCGAAGCCCGGTGAGCCGCCGTTCCCGGGGCCCGTACCGGGCAGGCCCTCGCCCCGCTCGCGGGCATTGGCCACCGCGCGCAGGCGGTCCACCGCCCCGTCCATCGCGAACTGGGCCGCACCGAGCCCCTCCACGACATAGCCGCGCCGTGCCTGGCCGCTCTCCTCGAAGGCGGACAGGATCCGGTACACGGCGGAGAAGCCGCCCTCGACGCCCTCCGCCGAGACCGCTCCCCGGGTGACCACGCCGTGCCGGTCGAGGAGCGTGCGGGCCAGGGCGTGGGCGCGCACGGTGGCGTCCTGCTCACGCTGGGGGAGCAGCGACCAGCGGCCGGCCACGGTCGGCGGGCCGGTGCGTGAGGCGGTGCGGGCGGCCGCGGTCAGGGAGCCGTAACGCCCGCGCGGGACCGTGCGCTTGGCGCGATGGGCCGTGGAACCCGCGGTGCGGCCGGAGCCCAGGACGGAGCGCATCGGGGCGAGGGTGTCGTTCGTGAGCCGTCCGGACCAGGCCAGGTCCCAGATGGCGTCGGCCAGTTGCGGGTCGGTGGCGTCGGGGTGCGTGGTGGCCCTTACCCGGTCGGCGATCTGACGGAAGAACAGGCCGTAGCCACCGGACAGCGCGTCCAGGACGGACTGGTGAAGTGCGGTCAGCTCCAAGGGATGGGGCGGCGGCAGGAGCAGCGGGGCCGCGTCCGCCAGGTGGAGGGAGACCCAGCCGTCCTTGCCGGGCAGCGCGCCCGCGCCGGCCCACACCACCTCGCCCGCGGCGGTGAGTTCGTCGAGCATCGCCGGGGTGTAGTTCGCGACGCGGGACGGCAGGACCAGCTTCTCCAGTGCGGACGCGGGCACGGACGCACCCTGCAACTGCTCGATGGCACGCACCAGTCCGTCGATGCCGCGCAGCCCGTGGCCCTTGCCGATGTGCTGCCACTGCGGCAGGAACTGCGCCAGCGCGGCGGGCGGCACCGGCTCCAGCTCGTGCCGCAGGGCGGCCAGCGAGCGGCGGCGCAGTCGGCGCAGCACGGCCGCGTCGCACCACTCCTGGCCGATCCCCGCCGGGTGGAACTCGCCCTGCACGACACGGCCGCCCGCGGCGAGCCGCTGCAGGGCGCCCTCCGTGACCGCCACGCCCAGGCCGAAGCGGGACGCCGCCGTGGCCGATGTGAACGGGCCGTGTGTGCGGGCGTACCGGGCCAGGAGGTCGCCCAGCGGGTCCTTGACCGGCTCGGTGAAGGCCTCGGGGACGCCGACCGGCAGCGCCGTGCCCAGGGCGTCGCGCAGCCGGCCCGCGTCTTCGACGGCCGCCCAGTGCTCGGCGCCGGCGATCCGCACCCGGATGGCCCGGCGGGTTCCGGCCAGCTCCTGGGCCCACTGCGGCTCGGCACCCCGCTCGGCCAGCTCGGTGTCCGTGAGCGGCCCCAGCATCCGCAGCAGATCGGCGACGCCTTCGACGTCCTTGACGCGGCGGTCCTCGGTGAGCCACTGGAGCTCCCGCTCCAGTTCGGTCAGCACCTCCGCGTCGAGCAGCTCGCGCAGCTCCGCCTGGCCCAGCAGCTCGGCCAGCAGCCGTGAGTCCAGGGAGAGCGCCGCGGCACGGCGCTCGGCGAGCGGGGAGTCGCCCTCGTACAGGAACTGGGCCACATACCCGAACAGGAGGGAGCGTGCGAAGGGCGACGGCTCGGGGGTGGTGACCTCGACCAGGCGCACCTTGCGGGACTCGAGGTCGCCCATCAGCTCGACGAGGCCGGGGACGTCGAAGACGTCCTGGAGGCACTCGCGGACCGCCTCCAGGACGATCGGGAACGAACCGAACTCGCTGGCCACCTGGAGCAGCTGGGCCGCGCGCTGGCGCTGCTGCCACAGCGGGGTGCGCTTGCCGGGGTTGCGGCGCGGCAGCAGCAGCGCGCGGGCGGCGCACTCGCGAAACCGGGATGCGAACAGGGCCGAGCCGCCGACCTGGTCGGTGACGATCTGGTCGACTTCGCCCTTGTCGAAGGCGACGTCCGCCGCGCCGACCGGAGCCTGGTCGGCGTCGACCGCCGTGTGGAAGCGGGCGCCGGCCTTCCGCGGCTCCTGGTCGAGCAGGTCCAGGCCCATCAGGTCGGCGTCGGGCAGTCGCAGCACGATGCCGTCGTCGGCGTGCATGACCTGCGCGTCCATGCCGTACCGCTCGGAGAGGCGGGCCCCGAGCGCGAGTGCCCACGGGGCGTGGACCTGCGCCCCGAACGGGGAGTGCACGACGACCCGCCAGTCGCCCAGTTCGTCGCGGAAGCGCTCCACGACGATCGTCCGGTCGTCCGGGACGTGGCCGCAGGCCTCGCGCTGCTCGTCGAGGTAGGACAGGACGTTGTCCGCGGCCCAGGCGTCGAGGCCCGCGGCGAGGAGACGCAGGCGGGCGTCGCCCTTGGGCAGCGAGCCGACCTCGCGCAGGAATGCGCCCACCGCGCGGCCCAGTTCGAGCGGGCGGCCCAGCTGGTCGCCCTTCCAGAAGGGGAGGCGGCCGGGCACTCCGGGGGCGGGAGAGACCAGGACGCGGTCGCGCGTGATGTCCTCGATGCGCCACGAGCTGGTGCCGAGCGTGAACACGTCACCGACCCGGGACTCGTAGACCATCTCCTCGTCGAGCTCGCCGACCCGCCCGCCACCCTTCTTGGGATCCGCCCCGGCGAGGAAGACCCCGAACAGACCGCGGTCGGGAATCGTGCCGCCGGAGGTGACGGCGAGGCGCTGGGCGCCCGGGCGTCCGGTGATCGTCCCGGTCACGCGGTCCCACACCACGCGCGGGCGCAGCTCGGCGAAGGCGTCGGACGGGTAGCGGCCCGCGAGCATGTCGAGGACCGCCGTGAACGCCGATTCGGGGAGCGAGGCGAAGGGCGCGGCGCGGCGGACCGCGGCGAGCAGGTCGTCGAACTGCCAGCTGTCCAGGGCCGTCATCGCGACAAGCTGCTGCGCGAGCACGTCCAGGGGGTTGGCGGGCACCCTCAGAGACTCGATGGAGCCGGAGCGCATCCGCTCGGTGACCACGGCGGCCTGCACGAGGTCGCCCCGGTACTTCGGGAAGACCACGCCGGTGGAGACCGCGCCCACCTGGTGTCCCGCACGGCCGACCCGCTGCAGGCCGGAGGCCACCGACGGCGGGGACTCGACCTGGACGACCAGGTCCACCGCACCCATGTCGATGCCCAGTTCGAGGCTGGAGGTGGCTACCACGGCGGGCAGGCGGCCCGCCTTCAGGTCCTCCTCGACCAGGGCGCGCTGCTCCTTGGAGACCGAGCCGTGGTGCGCACGGGCGATCACCGGTGGCGCGCCCTGGGCCGCGCCCGAGCCGCCCATCAGTTCGGCGGGGGAGTGGTGCTCCTCCAGGGGCTCGCCGGTCGCGCGCTCGTAGGCGATCTCGTTGAGCCGGTTGCACAGCCGCTCCGCGAGGCGGCGGGAGTTCGCGAACACGATCGTCGAGCGGTGGGCCTGGACCAGGTCGGTGATCCGCTCCTCGACATGCGGCCAGATCGAGGGCCGCTCGCCCCCCTCGTTGCCGTCGGCCACCGGGGAGCCGCCCAGCTCGCCCAGGTCCTCGACCGGGACGACGACGGAGAGGTCGAACTCCTTGCCGGACTTCGGCTGGACGATCTCCACCTTGCGGTGCGGGGAGAGATAGCGGGCCACCTCGTCCACCGGGCGGACCGTCGCGGACAGGCCGATGCGGCGGGCGGGCCGCGGCAGCAGCTCGTCCAGCCGCTCCAGGGAGAGCGCCAGATGTGCGCCGCGCTTGGTGCCCGCGACCGCGTGCACCTCGTCCAGGATCACCGTCTCCACGCCGGTCAGCGCATCGCGCGTGGCCGACGTCAGCATCAGGAACAGGGACTCCGGGGTGGTGATCAGGATGTCCGGCGGGCGCGTGGACAGGGCGCGACGCTCGGCGGCCGGGGTGTCGCCGGAGCGGATGCCGACCTTGACCTCGGGCTCGGGCAGGCCCAGGCGCACGGACTCGTGGCGGATACCGGTCAGCGGGCTGCGGAGGTTGCGCTCGACGTCGACCGCGAGGGCCTTCAGCGGTGACACGTACAGAACGCGGCAGCGCTTCTTCGGGTCGGCCGGCGCGGGCGTCGAGGCGAGCTGGTCCAGCGCGGCGAGGAAGGCGGCCAGCGTCTTGCCGGAGCCGGTCGGGGCCACCACCAGCACGTCCGAACCCTCGCCGATGGCCTGCCACGCGCCCGCCTGGGCCGCGGTGGGCGCGGAAAAGGCCCCCGTGAACCAGCCGCGGGTCGCGGGGGAGAAGCCGTCGAGGGCTCGGTGTGCGGAGCTGACCATGCGTCCATCCTGCACCCGCGCACTGACAATCTCGCTGACCTGGGAAAACCCGACCGAACCCGATGGCCCGGCCCGGCCGCGGGCGGCCGCCGGTCCGCCGGGGTGCAGGAGAATGACCCCATGGCGGGTTCGGGCGAGCGGGCGAGGCACTGGCAGTACGAGGAACTGCCCGGCGTCGACCTGCTGCGGGCGCGGTACATCCGCAAGACCTTCGTCCGGCACACCCACGAGAACTTCGTGATCGCCGCCATCGCCGCCGGCGTCGAGGTCTTCCACCACGGCGGGTCCGACGTCCACGCCGGCGCGGGAGCGCTCGCACTGGTCAATCCGGACACCCCGCACACCGGGCGGGCCGGCGTTCCGGAGGGCTGGCGGTACGGGGCGGTCTACCCGTCGCCCGAGGTGGTGGGCGCCATCGCGGCCGAGACCACCACGATCCGCGGCACCCCCGGCTTCGTCAGCCCCGTGCTCGACGATCCGTACACCGTCGGCCTGGTGCACCAGGTGCTGCGCGCCACCGACGAGGGCAACGCGCTGGCCGCCGACACCCTGCTGCGGGTGGCCGTGACCCGGCTGCTGCGGCTCAACGGCGGACCGTTGCCGCGGCGCGAGGTACGCACGGCCGGGGCCCGTACCGCGGCACGGGCGCGTGCCGTGCTGGAGGACCGGATGACGGAGCCACCCACCCTGGAGCGGCTGGCCGCCGACCTGGGGACCAGCCCCTTCGCGCTGCTGCGGGCGTTCCGTGACACCTACGGCATGCCGCCCCACGCCTGGCTGACCGACGCCCGGGTGCGCCGGGCACGGCACCTGCTGGACGCCGGGACCGCACCCGCGGCGGCGGCCGTCGCCGTCGGCTTCACCGACCAGCCGCACCTCAACCGGCACTTCGCCCGGATCGTCGGCGTGCCCCCGGGGGCGTACCAGCGAGAGCGCAAGAACGTACAAGAGTGAGAGCGCAAGAACGTACAAGACCGGGGATCCCAACTGCTCGTAACGTCCGACGCGTGGCACAACAGACAGCTCTCGCAGACATACGCGCCGACGACGGAGGAAAACCGGACGCCGCCGTCGTACGGGACGCCCTCGGAGTCGGGGTCGCCGTAGGACTGTCCGGGTTCGCCTTCGGGGTGACCTCGGCCGGCAGCGGGCTGAGCCTGCTGCAGACCTGTGCGCTCAGCCTCCTGGTGTTCACCGGCGCCTCGCAGTTCGCCCTGGTGGGGGCGCTGGCCGCGGGAGGCAACCCGCTCACGGCGGCCGCGGGCGCCTTCTTCCTCGGGGTGCGCAACGCGTTCTACGGGCTGCGTCTGTCGCAGTTGCTGGCCCTCCCGCGCGCGGTGCGTCCGTTCGCTGCTCAGTGGGTGATCGACGAGACGACGGCGGTGGCGCTGGCGCAGCCGACCCGACGTGCGGTGCGGATCGGCTTCACCGTCACAGGGCTCAGCCTGTACCTGCTGTGGAACCTCACCACGCTGCTCGGCGCCCTGGGCGCCAAGGCCATCGGCAACACCGAGGCGTGGGGCCTGGACGCGGCCGGGCCCGCCGTGTTCCTGGCGCTGCTCGCCCCCATGGTGAAGACCGCCACCGAGCGTGCCGTCGCGGCCCTGGCGGTGCTGCTCGGACTCGCCCTGCTGCCCGTCCTGCCCGCCGGTGTGCCCGTTCTGGTGGCCGCGCTCGCGGCGCCGGTCGCCCTGTGGGCGGAGGGCCGCCGCAGGGGCCGTACCCGACACGACCCACCCGACGACGCACCGCACGACATACCCGACGACGCACCAGAGGAAGACCGTTGAACACCTGGATCGCGATCGGCGCGACCGCCCTCGGCTGCTACGCCGTCAAGCTCGCCGGACTGCTCGTGCCCGCGGGCGCCCTGGAGCGTCCGCTGGTCAAGCGGCTCGCCGCCCTGCTGCCCGTCGCCCTCCTCGCCGCCCTCACGGCTCAGCAGACCTTCGCCCACGGGCAGGCGCTGGTGCTGGACGCCCGGGCCGCCGGGCTCGCGGCCGCAGCCGTGGCGCTGGTGCTGCGCGCCCCGTTCCTGCTCGTCGTCGCGGCGGCCGTGGTGGTCACGGCGGGGGTGCGGGCCGTCGGAGGATGACGGTGCCCCGGCTCAGCCCACGAACCGGCCGTACGCCCTGAGGGTGCGCAGGGCCTCGATCGTCACCATGGGGCGGGCCTCCAGGGCCGTGCCGGGCGCCCACTGACGCCAGCGAACCGGCCAGCCGCCGTCCTCCTGTTGCTCGGCCGCGAGGAAGTCCAGGGAGCGTGTCATCTCCTCGTCCGTGAACCACGCGCGCGCGAGCGACTGCGGTGTCCTCGCGAAGTCGTGCGGGAAGTGGTGCTCGTCAGGGGCGTAGCCGGGCGCGACGGGGTACTCGTCGAGCCGCTCTGGGTCCAGTGCCGCGAGTCGTTGCTCGCGCACCAGGCGGCCCAGGCGGTCGGCGGCCGCCTCCGCGCGCGGGCGGTCGGGCACCGAGTCCAGGAAGGCCACCGCGGCCTCGACCTCGTAGGGGTGGGACTTCTCCAGGCCGTTCACGGCCTGCCAGCAGAAGTCGGTGGCCCGGAACAGCCAGGCGTGCCACACCTCGTTGCGGTGCAGCAGGCCCACCACCGGTCCGGTGGCCAGGAGCTCGCTGGGCGGGTTGTCCACGATCGGGATGAACGGGGCCGCCGGATAGCCGCGCTGGCTGGGATGGATCGCCGGCAGGGCGCCGTCCGAGGTGGAGACGGAGGTCAGATAGCGGCACACGCGCTCCACCCGCTGCCCGCCGCACCGTCCCACGGCGTCCAGGACGCGCAGCGCGTGGCCCGTGTGCAGCGGCTGGCTCACCGGGCCGCGCAGATCGGGCTCGAGAGCATGACCGTACCCGCCGTCCTCGTTGCGATAGGCGTCCAGCGCCGTCTCCACCGGATCGGCGCCGCCGTTCAGGAAGTGGAAGGCGAACAGGCGCTGCTCCAGCACGCGCGCGGTGAGCCAGACGAACTGTTCGGCGCGGAAGAGCGGGGTGCGCGCCGGGGACACAGGGGGGAGTGGAGAAGCTCCTGTTTCGGGCATGCGTCAGACCGTAGGACGGAAAGCGGTCTCGCAAGGCGGTCCCCGGCAGGGCCCACCCCAAGGGGCGGGATACTGGTGTCATGCGGTTGACGGTCTTCTGGCAGCGGATGGCGGAACACTTCGGTGCGGGGTACGCCGAGACATTCGCGCGCGATCATGTGATGTCGGAGCTGGGCGGACGCACGGTACGCGAGGCGCTGAGCGCCGGCTGGGAGGCCAAGGACGTGTGGCGGGTGGTCTGCACCGTCATGAACGTGCCGGGGGAGAGGCGCTGACCGGTAACGAAGATCGCAGGCCGATAGTGGGCTGTCAGCGGCGTGGGCGACACTTGCTCCGTGGCACCCACTGACGACACCGGGCAGCTCGCCCAGCACGCATCCCCGTTCGGTACGACGCCGCCCACCCGGCCCCCGGCCGAGGGCGCCGCCGGGCCGGGCGCCCGCATGCCGCGCTGGCTGCCGCGCGCCATGGTGCTCGCGCTCGCCCTCGTCGCCGTGTTCCAGCTCGGCAGCTGGGCCTTCCACCAGCTGACCGGCCTGCTGATCAACATCCTCATCGCGTTCTTCCTGGCCCTCGCGATAGAACCCGCGGTGAGCTGGATGTCCGCCCATGGAATGCGCAGGGGGCTCGCCACCTTCCTGGTCTTCCTCGGCCTGATGATCGTGACCGCGGGCTTCATCACGCTGCTCGGGTCGATGCTCGCGGGCCAGATCGTCAAGATGGTCGAGGGCTTCCCCGGCTATCTCGACTCGTTGATCAACTGGGTCAACCAGACGTTCCGCACCGACCTCAGACGTGTGGACGTCCAGGAGGGGCTGCTCCACTCCGACTGGCTGCGCAAGTACGCGCAGACCAGCGCGGCCGGTGTGCTCGACGTCTCCGCCCAGGTGCTCGGCGGCCTGTTCCGGCTGCTGACGGTCACCCTCTTCTCGTTCTACTTCGCCGCCGACGGGCCGCGGCTGCGCCGCACCCTGTGCTCGGTCCTGCCGCCCGCCCGGCAGGCCGAGGTGCTGCGCGCGTGGGAGATCGCCGTGGACAAGACCGGCGGCTACCTCTACTCGCGCGGCCTCATGGCGCTCATCTCCGGGATCGCGCACTACATCCTGCTCCAGGCCCTGGGTGTGCCGTACGCGCCCGTGCTGGGTGTCTGGGTGGGGCTGGTCTCGCAGTTCATCCCCACCATCGGCACGTATCTCGCGGGCGCGCTGCCCATGTTGATCGCGTTCGCGGTCAACCCCTGGTACGCGCTGTGGGTGTTGGCCTTCGTCGTGGTCTACCAGCAGTTCGAGAACTATGTGCTGCAGCCCAAGCTGACCTCGAAGACCGTCGACATCCACCCGGCGGTCGCCTTCGGGTCCGTCATCGCGGGCACTGCACTGCTCGGTGCCGTCGGCGCCCTGATCGCCATCCCCGCGGTCGCCACGCTGCAGGCCTTCCTGGGCGCGTACGTGAAGAGGTACGAGGTCACGGACGACCCCCGGGTGCAGGGGCACCGCACACGCGGGGCATCCGGTCCCGGCCTGATCGCGCGTGCGCGTCGGCTGTGGGCGGGGCAGCCGGGTGCGGCCGAGCCTGGGGCGGGGCTCCCGGAGGAGTCCTCCTGAGGAACGGCTTCAGTACGTGAGGACCGCCCACACCCCGGCACCCGCCACGGCGGCCGCGTAACAGCCGACCGCGACGGCGACGATGCGCTGCCGCGTCCGCTCGCTCCAGGACGTGCGCGACAGCAGCCACGCCAGCGCCGGCAGGATCAGGACGGCGTGCAGGCTCACTCCGTGCAGCGGCTTGAGCGGGGCCGTCGAGTGGTACGCCGCCTCCTGGTGGCCGGTCCGGGTGAGCACCACCCCGCGGGCGATCATCGCGGCGCCCGAGGCCAGCGCCACGAGCAGGATCGCGAATCCGGAGCGCACCGCGAGCGGCATGCCCGCCGGGCCCGTCGGCCGGTGTCGGAAGGATGCCACCGCGAAGACGGTGAGCAGCGCCACGAGCACACCTCCACCCACCGCGAGCGTCATGGACACAGCCGTGTCGAAGGGGGTCTCCATGTCGAGGTGCGAGGGCACCCGGCGCCACGCCTGAAGGGTGATGCCGCCGACCTCCACCGCACAGTCGGCGGCGAACACGACGAGCAGCACGGTGCGCAGCCGCTGCCCGACGCGCAGGTACGACGTGACCCACGTGACCGCGATCAGTGTCATCCCGAAGGAGAGCCCGAACGTGACGGGCTTGCGCCAGGAGACGGGACCGTCCCAGGGGCCGCCGTCGACCGCGAACACCACCAGGTGCACGAGACCGGAGGCGACGAGGAGCAGTCCGATCGCGTGACAGAGACGCTCGGCGGCGTGCCGGGTGTCGACGGACGGCTGGTCCTTCACGGACCGCGGGTTTCGCAGGGACTGTGCCGGGGACCGAAGCATGGCTCAAGGCTCCCGGGAGCGCCCCGTGCGGTCGTCGTCCGGTCGAAGACATCCGTCGTACGCCGCCCGGAGTAGCCGCGCGGCCGGACCGCCGTTGGGCCGGCGTCGGACGCGTCGGCAGGAGCCTCGGCCGGGGCCGCGGCGAAGCATCGCAGGTGTCGCCCGGTGCGCTTGACATGAAAATCGAACATCCATTCTCATGGAGGCTCGGGCGAGGCTCTCGACGGGGATTTCGACATGGTTTGGGTGGAGAAGTGCCCGAGTTGTCCACAGGCCGGGCCGGCGTCGGGGCGCATTGTCAGTGGCAGGCGTTAGCGTCTTTGACGTGAAGCGATCGACTCAAGCAAACCGGGTGGAACCCATGGCAGGAACCGACCGCGAGAAGGCGCTCGACGCCGCACTCGCACAGATTGAACGGCAATTCGGCAAGGGCGCGGTCATGCGCATGGGCGAGCGGTCGAGGGAGCCCATCGAGGTCATCCCGACCGGGTCGACCGCGCTCGACGTGGCCCTGGGCGTCGGCGGACTGCCGCGCGGCCGCGTCGTGGAGATCTACGGCCCGGAGTCCTCCGGTAAGACGACCCTGACCCTGCACGCCGTGGCGAACGCACAGAAGGCCGGCGGTCAGGTCGCGTTCGTGGACGCGGAGCACGCCCTCGACCCCGAGTACGCGCGCAAGCTCGGCGTCGACATCGACAACCTCATCCTCTCCCAGCCCGACAACGGCGAGCAGGCCCTGGAGATCGTGGACATGCTGGTCCGCTCCGGCGCCCTCGACCTCATCGTCATCGACTCCGTCGCCGCGCTCGTCCCGCGCGCGGAGATCGAGGGCGAGATGGGCGACAGCCACGTCGGTCTGCAGGCCCGTCTGATGAGCCAGGCCCTGCGGAAGATCACCAGCGCGCTCAACCAGTCGAAGACCACCGCGATCTTCATCAACCAGCTCCGCGAGAAGATCGGCGTGATGTTCGGCTCCCCGGAGACCACGACCGGTGGCCGGGCGCTGAAGTTCTACGCCTCGGTGCGCATCGACATCCGCCGCATCGAGACCCTGAAGGACGGCACGGAGGCGGTCGGCAACCGCACCCGCTGCAAGGTCGTGAAGAACAAGGTCGCGCCGCCCTTCAAGCAGGCCGAGTTCGACATCCTCTACGGCCATGGCATCAGCCGTGAGGGCGGTCTGATCGACATGGGCGTGGAGCACGGCTTCGTCCGCAAGGCCGGCGCCTGGTACACGTACGAGGGCGACCAGCTCGGCCAGGGCAAGGAGAACGCGCGCAACTTCCTCAAGGACAACCCCGACCTGGCCAACGAGATCGAGAAGAAGATCAAGGAGAAGCTGGGCGTCGGAGTGCGGCCGGAGGAGCCCGCCGCCGAGCAGGGCGCCGACGCCCCGGCCGCGGCCAGTACGGACGCCGGGAAGACGGTGCCCGCCCCGGCAGCCGGCAAGGCCGCCAAGCCCAAGGCCGGCGCAGCCAAGAGCTGACCCGTGACACGACGAACCGACTGGGCCGAGTACGCGTACCCCGACGCTCCACGGGAGCGGCGGGGGAGAGGCGGCGCGGGTCCTGCCCGGACGGGCGACGGTACGGGGGGCGACGGCGCGTTCGCGGACACCGGGCCGTACGAGGGCGACGGGTCCTACGGAGGTGACGGGTCGTACGGGGGCGATCCGGGCCATGACCCGGACGGCCCCAGCGGCGACGAGCCGCGCGGCGGTTCGCGGCGCGGTGGCCGTGGGACGCGTGTCCGGGGCGGCTCGCGCGGACGTCGCGGGCGCGGTGGGCGCGGTGGCTTCGGTGAGGCGTCCGGTGCGGCGCCTGATGAGGACGGGGACTCCTTCTCCTCGTCGAGGGCCGAGAAGAAGGAGCACCCGGGGGACCCGGCTGAGCGGGCGCGGGCGATCTGTCTGCGCCTGCTCACCGGGACCCCGCGCACGCGGAAGCAACTCGCGGACGCCCTGCGCAAGAGGGAGATCCCGGACGACGTCGCCGACGAAGTGCTGTCGCGGTTCGAGGAGGTCGGCCTGATCGACGACAGCGCGTTCGCCGACGCCTGGGTGGAGTCCCGGCACCACGGCCGGGGGCTGGCCCGGCGCGCGCTCGCGCGTGAGCTGCGGACCAAGGGCGTCGACTCGACGCTGATCGACGAGGCCGTCGCCCAACTCGACTCCGAGCAGGAGGAGGCGACCGCCCGCGAACTCGTCGCCCGCAAGCTGCGCGCCACCCGCGGCCTCGACCGCGACAAGCGGATACGGCGCCTCGCGGGGATGCTCGCCCGCAAGGGGTACTCCGAGGGCATGGCTCTCCGGGTCGTCCGACAGGCGCTGGAAGAAGAGGGCGAGGACACGGAGTTCCTTGAGGGCGAGGAGCCCTGAGCCACCGTCGGCCCCGGACCGGTCGGCCCGCTCCGATCGGTTGAGGGCCTTCGATCGAGAGGCCTTCGTGAGGGCCTTTTGATCCGTCGCGTGATCCGCCGTGTGATCCCGGCGACGCCTGCCGAGCCGCCCTTCCATGGACGGGGTGGGGCTGACCCCAGTCCGAAGAGGCCGGAGCACCGCAGTGCACAGCCACCTGTGCACAGACGACTGTGTACGCATGCCCGTACCGCCCGCTCCCGTCGAGCTTTCCGACCTCGCCGCGCTCAAGGCGCTCGGCCACCCGCGTCGGCAGCGCATGCTTCAGCACCTCACCCTGCACGGCCCGGCGACCTCCGCCACCCTCGCCCGCGCGCTGGGGCTGAACACCGGCTCGACCAGCTACCACCTGCGTGAACTCGCCCGGTACGGCTTCGTCGAGGAGACCACCGCGGCCGCCGGCCACGGCCGGGAACGATGGTGGCGGGCCGTCCCTGGCGACCTGCGATTCCCGCCGCGCAGTCGGCAGAGCGCGGAGTTCCGGCACGGCATGGACGAGCTGAACCATCACGCCCATGCCGCCGATCTGGAGCTGTTCGAGCAGCTCCAGCTGGACACGGACGAGGGCGACCCATGGGCGGACGCCTTCCCCTACTCGCGCGGCACCATCCGGCTGACCCTGCCCGAACTCCTTGAGTTCTTCGAGGAGTACATCGCCCTCCTCAACCGCTACAAGCGCCCCGAGGCCGACACCCCGCCCGATGCCCGCACCGTACTCACGCGCCTGCTCGCCTTCCCTGCCCCGGCCGACCACAACACCCCGACCGACAACAGAAAAGAGACCCGGCCCTCATGATGCTGCGTCATGCCCTTCGGACCGTCCGCGCCCGCAAGGCCGGATTCCTCGGCGCCTTCCTCGCCCTGATGTGCGCAGCCGCACTCATCACCGCCTGCGGCACCCTGCTCGACACCGGCCTGCGCGGCACGATCCGCACCGAGCGCTATGCGGCGGCCCCGGTCGTGGTCTCCGCCGACCAGAACGTCCACCAGACCACCGTCAAGCACAAGAAGGGCAAGACCAAGATCAAGCACAAGGCGAAACCCATCGCCGAACGTGCCTGGCTCCCGGCCGCTCTGGAGCGCACCCTCGCCGGCACCCCGGGCGTCGCCCGGGTAGTCCCCGAACTGACCTTCCTCGCCGAGCCGTTGACCCCGGCCGGAACCGGCGGCCGTACCGCCTACGGACACGCCTGGGACTCCGCCGCGCTCACGCCGTACCGGCTGACCGCCGGCACCGCCCCCAAGACCGCCACCGGCCTCGTCGTCGACCGCTATCTGGCCGCACGCGCCCACCTTCGGCCCGGTGACCACCTCACCGTGCAGTCGACGCGGTCCCCGCGCAGCTACCGGATCTCCGGCATTGCCGCTCCTGCAACGGACGTACGCCATCAGACGTCGCTGTTCTTCTCCAGCGCCGAGGCCCGCCGACTGGCCGCGCACCCCGGGCAGGTGACCGCATACGGCGTGCTCCCCGCCAAGGGCACGGACCCGGACCACCTGCGACAGTCGGTGGCGAGGGCGCTGCACGGCACCACCGCTCAGGTCAGCAGCGGAGACGCCCGTGGCCCCGTCGAGTTCCTGGACGCGGCAGCCGCCCGGACCCGGCTCGTCAGCATGGGTGGCGCGATGGGCGGGACCTCGCTGCTCGTGGCCGTCCTCGTGGTCGTCGGTACCTTCGCGCTCTCCGTCCAGCAGCGCCACCGCGAACTCGCCCTGCTCCGCGCCATCGCCGCCACTTCCGGCCAGATCCGCAAGCTGCTCGGCCGCGAGGCCCTGGTCGTCGGTGCGGCCGCGGGCACGGTCGGCGCGCTCCTCGGGCTTCCTCTAGGAGGTCTGCTGCACGATCGGTTCGTCGCCCTGGGCGCCGTACCCGACACACTGCAGCACACCGCCGGCGTCTTTCCGCCCCTTGCGGCGCTCGCGGTGACCCTGGTCGGGGCGTGGGCCGCGGCCCGTATCGCCTCGCGCCGGATCGCCCGGATCCGTCCGGCCGAGGCACTGGCCGAGGCCAGGACCGAGCGTGCCCGCACCGCCTGGGGGCGGATCTTCGCCGGTCTGCTGCTGCTCGCCGGCGGAATCGTCCTCGTCGTCGTTCTCACCTCCTTGCGCACCGAGCCCGCCTCGACTCCCGTGACCTTCCTCGCCGTCGTGGTCCTGTCGACCTCCGTTGCTCTGCTCGGTCCCCTGCTGGTCAGGGCGGCCGCGCTGCTGCTCGCCGGCCCGCTGCGGCTCACCGGTCACAGCGGTCGGCTCGCGACCGCCAACCTGCGCGGGAACGCCGCCCGGATGGCCTCCGCAGTCACCCCCCTCACTCTTCTCATCGGCATGACCTGCACCGTCCTGTTCGTCCAGTCGACCCTCGGCGGCGCCGCCCGGGCCCAGGCCCGCGAGGGCGTCACCGCGGATTGGGTCGTCGCCGCCCAGGGACCGGGCGTCCCGGCCGAGGCCGCGCGGCAGCTGCGTACCCATCACGACGCCGTCACCGAAGTGGTCCGCACGACCGTCCGCATCGGCCTGGACAAATACGCCGCCCAGGGCGTCACCCCTGAGGGCCTCACCCGCACCTGGGACCCGAAGGTCACCGCCGGCTCCCTCGGCCGGCTGACCGGGAACACCGTCGCGGTCAGTGAACTCGCCGCGGATCAGCGCCACTTGAAGCCCGGCAGCACCTTGAAACTCACGCTCGGCGACGGCACGCCCGCCACGCTCACCGTCGCCGCCGTCTACGCCCGGGGTCTCGGCTTCGGCGACATCACCTTCGCCCACGACCTCGTCGCCCGACACGTCGACAACCCGCTCGCCTCCTCCGTCCTCGTCAGCACGACCCGTACACAGACACAACTCGCGACTACTCTCCGTAAGTTCCCGGGACTTCGAATTCTTTCCCCGGCCGCCGCCGACTCGCTCCAGGCGGACCGGCAGCAGGCGAACGCCGAGGTCAACTATCTGGCCATGGGGCTCGTCCTGGCCTTCACGGCCATCGCCGTGGTCAACACGCTCGCCATGTCGGTCTCCGAACGCGTCCGCGAGTTCGCGCTGCTCCGCCTGGCCGGGGCGACCCGGCGCCAGGTGCTCCGGATGCTGCGCACCGAGGCCCTGGCGGTCCTGCTCCTCGCCACGGCACTCGGCAGCGGCATCGCCCTCGCCGTGCTGACCGCGTTCGGCATCGGTATGACGGGCCGGGCCGCGCCCACGGTCACGCCGTTGCTGTACGTCACCGTCGTCGCGGTCGCCGCCGTCCTCGCCCTGGTGGCCACCGCGCTCCCGGGACGCGTGGCGCTCAGGGTGCGCGCGGTGACGGTGGCGACCGCGAAGGAGTAGCACCGGTGCCCGAGCGCCTCGCCGACCACGGACATGGCCCCGCGGTACTGCCCGCCCGAGGGGTGAGCGCGTATCAGGAGGTGACCGTGTGTCAGGAGGTGACCGGCAGCCCTGCCGCCTTCCACGCCTGGAAGCCGCCGACCAGGTCCGTCGCCCGGTGCAGGCCCAGCCGGTGCAGGGAGGCCGCCGCCAGGCTGGACGCGTAGCCCTCGTTGCAGACCACCACGACGCGCAGGTCGTGGCCGGTCGCCTCGGGGGCGCGATGGCTGCCGCGGGGATCCAGGCGCCACTCCAGTTCGTTGCGCTCCACGACGAGCGCGCCGGGGATCAGTCCGTCCTTCTCGCGCAGGGCCGCATAGCGGATGTCGACCAGCAGGGCCATGCCGGCCTGCATCGCGCCGTACGCCTCCAGCGGCTCGATCCGCCGGTAGCCGTCGCGCACCCGCTCCAGCAGTTCGTCGATGCCCACCGGCTGTTCTTCCGGCTTCTCCTCGGTCCCGCTCACTGCCAGTCCTGCGGACGCTCGACCTGTTCCAGGCGCAGCACCGGGCCCGTGCGGCTGTAGCGGCGGATCCGCGGCAGGGGCGGGTAGTAGGCATGCACGGAGATGGCGTGCTGGTCGGTGGACTCGTTCAGCACCTCGTGGACGTGGTGTCGGCCGAAGGAGCGGCCCTGTCCGGCCGGCAGCTGCCGCTCGCGGTCCACGTCGTCGGTCAGTTCCAGGGTCTTCCAGCCGTCGGCGGGCAGCCGGACGGCGAGGGAGTTCTCCTTGAGTTCGCCCGTCGCGGTGATGAAGGCGCCGACGGACTCGGCATGGTCGTGCCAGCCGGTGCCGGTGCCGGGCGGCCAGCCGATCAGCCAGGCCTCGCTGCCGCCGGGGCCCTCCAGTCGCACCCAGGTGCGGCCCTCCGGGTCGAGCGGGAGTGAGGCGATCAGTTCGGCGTCGGCGGCCACCTGCCGTACGAAGCCGAGGAGGTCCGCCTGCGTGGGCGCGGAAGCGGACCCCTGGGCGGGGGGCGTGGGGGAGAGAGAGGGAGAGACAGACACGTACACCGTCCTGAGGTGCGTTCGCTGAGGTGACGCGCGGCAATGCGGGGAACGGCGCGCGACGGGAAGAGAAGGAGAGAAGAGAGGGATGGCGAATTCAGCGATGCGAATTCAGCAGGACGTGCGACACACGCAGCCCGCATAGCGGACCAGGTCCATATGGACCCTCCGCCACAGGCGCACATCGGTGTCGGTCACGATCCGGAGTACACCATGCCGGTGCATACCGGTCAACCGACAGTCACTATGTGGACCGGAGGGTGACCGCACTCACGGTCAACGCACGCTGGAGCCCGCCCCGGCCCCGGCCTCTGCCTGCGCCTCCGACTCCTTCTCCTCCTCCTTCTCCGCCTTCACCGCCCCGCCGAGAGTCGCCTCCGCCGCCGCGTACAGGTCGGCCGGCCGGACCCCGCTCAGTGCGGTGACCAGGTGACCGTCGGGGCGCACGAGCAGCACGGTATGCGCCGGCGCGCCCGGGTACTCCTCGGCGACCAGCAGCTCCGCGGGGTACGGCAACGCGGTCACCGCGGCGGCCAGCCGGGGCATGAGCCCCGCGGAGACCCAGTGCTTGCGGTCCCACACACCCGTGCCCGGCGCGATCAGCACGACCAGCAGCGCGCCACGCCCGAGCCGGTCCCGCAGCCGTACGAAGGAGCCGTCCTCCGCCGTGACCCGCACATCGGTCACAGGTGTGCCGGGAGGAGTGTCGACGGAGACCTCCCCTTCCAGGTGCCGGGGCGCGAGCGGTGAACCAGCGTACGAGCCCGGCGCGCCCAGCGCCCCGCGCCCCAGGTGACCGTCCGTGAGCAGCGCCTCTTGGCCCCGGCCCGAGCCGGGGACGTACGAGCGCAGCCCGCCACTGCCGCGCAGCACAGGCAGTACCTGGTCGGCGGCGCGCAACCGGGCGGCCACCACCGCACGCCGCTCCGCCTGATAGCTGTCGAGCAGCGCCTCGTGCGGCCCGTGGTGCCAGGCCACGGCCAGCTTCCAGGCGAGGTTGTCGGCGTCCCTGAGCCCCTCGTCCAGCCCCTGGGTGCCCAGCGCGCCGAGCAGGTGCGCCGCGTCCCCGGCGAGGAAGACCCGGCCGGTGCGCCACCGGCGGGCGAGGCGGTGGTGCACCGTGTGGACTCCGGTGTCGAGGAGTTCGTACGTCGGTGTGGGGCCGTCCGTCCAGCCCGCGAGGGTCTCGCGGACACGGGCCACCAGGAGGTCGGGCGTGACCAGGTCCTTGCCCGGCGGCAGCAGCCAGTCCAGGCGCCACACGCCGTCCGGGAGGGGGCGGGCGGTCACCTCCCCGGCCGAGGGCCCGGACGTCCGCCACGGCGGCATCCGATGGAGCAACGCCTGACCGGGCCACGGAAGTTCCACACGCAGCGCGGCGACGGCGTGTCGCTCCACCGCCGTACGGCCGGGGAAGCGGATGTCCTGCAGCTTGCGCACGGTCGAGCGCGGGCCGTCGCAGCCGACCAGATAACTGCCCCGCCACCAGGTGCCCTTGGGGCCGCGGGTGTGCGCGGTGACTCCCGAGCGCTCCTGCTCGATGCTGTCGAGCCGGCTGTCGAGGGCGATCCTGACCAGCGGCTCGTCGGCGAGGGCGGTGCGCAGGGCGTTGGTCAGCACGTGCTGTGCCAGGTGCAGCGGGGCGGGTTCGGTGTCGTCGAAGACGAGCTCGCGCATCACCTGCTTGCGCCGCAGAGACCGCCATCCGGCCCAGCGCGCACCCCGCTCGGCGAGCGGGACGCCGGTCAGCCGCTCCATCAGGGCGGCGGTCTCCTCGCGCAGTACGACCGTGCGCGCGGCGCGCGGTTCGTCCTTGCCGGGGCCCTCGTCGAGGACGACGGACGGCACCTCGTGACGGGCCAGCGCCAGGGCCGTCGTGAGCCCGACGGGCCCCGCACCCACGATGATCACCGGGTCCACGGCGCGACGCCCCCTGCCCGCGGCTGTGCCCTGACGGACATGTGTGAACAAGAAGTTGGGGCAGGGTGCACGATCACAGAACGTATGCAACCCATTGGCGGGGTTTGCGTCAAGTGACGGGGGCAGTGGCGATCATGCCACTGCCTACCGCATGTTGTCGTCTTGTCGGATCACCCGTCAGAACGACTTCGTCACGTCCTCGTGCTCGCCCGGAGCGGCCAGTTCGGCGACCGCTTCGACGCCGACCACCGCGCCGGTGGACTTCTTGGCGCGGCGCAGCCGTACCTCAAGCCAGCTGGCGAACGACGTGAGGGAGAAATTGAGCACGACGAAGATTACGGCCACGACGGTGAAGGAGGCGATGGTGTTCCCGTAGTAGCCGATCATTGTGTTGGCGGCCGCGAGCAGTTCGGGGAAGGTGAGGATCGCGCCGCCGAGTGCCGTGTCCTTCACGATCACGACCAGCTGGCTCACGATCGCCGGGAGCATCGCGGTGACCGCCTGCGGTAGCAGGACGAGCCGCATCACCTGGTTCTTGCGCAGACCGATCGCCATCGCAGCCTCGGACTGGCCCCTCGGCAGGGCGAGGATGCCCGCGCGGACGATCTCCGCGAGGACCGACGCGTTGTACAGCACGAGTCCCGTGACGACCGCGTACAGCGGGCGGTCGTCCGAACTGACATTGGTGTAGTTGGCGTACAGGGCTTGCCCGAAGATCATCAGGACCAATACCGGGATGGCCCGGAAGAACTCGACCACGGCCGAGGCCGGTACACGGATCCAGAGGTGGTCGGAGAGGCGGGCGATGCCGAGGACCGCGCCCAGTGGCAGCGCGATGATCATGGCCAGCGCAGCGGCCTTCAGCGTGTTCTGCAGACCGGGCCAGATGTACGTCGAGTAGGCCTCGCTGCCGGTGAAGAACGGCTTCCACTTGTCCCAGGCGAGCTGGTCCTTGTCGTTCAGGGCGCTGTACACCCACCACAGGACGGCCGCGAGGGCGACTATGAAGACGGCTGCGTAGAGGACATTGCGCCGCTTGGCGCTGGGTCCCTGGGCGTCGTAGAGGACCGAACTCATCGCTTAACCGCCACCTTCTTGCCCACCCAGCCGAGGATCAGACCCGTCGGCAGCGTCAGGCACACGAACCCGAGGGCGAAGATCGCGGCGATCGGGATCAGTTGTGCCTCCTTGTCGACCATCACCTTCATCAGCGCCGCCGCCTCCGCGACGCCGATCGCGGCCGCCACGGTCGTGTTCTTCGTCAGCGCGATCAGGACGTTCGTCAGCGGGCCGACGGCCGCCCGGAAGGCCTGCGGCAGCACGACCAGACCCAGCACCTGCGTGAAGTTGAGGCCGATGGCCCGGGCCGCCTCCGCCTGCCCGACCGGAACCGTGTTGATGCCGGACCGCAGGGCCTCGCACACGAAGGCCGAGGTGTAGGCGATCAGACCGAGCACGGCCAGCCGGAAGTTGAGCGTCTTGAAGTCGTCCGCCGCACCGAGGGTGACGCCGAGGGTCTGGCTGAGGCCGAGCGAGGTGAACAGGATGATCACCGTCAGAGGGATGTTCCGCACGATGTTCACGTAGGCGGTACCGAAACCGCGCATCAGCGGCACCGGGCCCACCCGCATGGCGGCCAGCAGAGTGCCCCAGATCAGGGAGCCGACGGCGGACAGCAGCGTCAGCTGCACCGTCGTCCAGAAGGCTCCCAGCAGGTCGTAACCTTCAAGAAAGTCGAACACGATCTCCCGCGCTTCCGCGTGTAGGGATGCGATACCCCGGTGCGCCGCCCTGGCGGACGGCGCACCCGCCGGGCGTTGCCTCAGCTCTTGATGTCACCGATCTTCGGGGCGGGCTCGTTCTTGTAGCCGGCCGGGCCGAAGTTCTTGTCCACGGCCTTCTTCCAGGAGCCGTCGGTGACCATGTCCTCCAGGGCCTTGTTGATCTTGTCCTTGAGGTCGCTGCCCTTCTTGACGCCGATACCGTAGTTCTCGTTCGTCATCTTGAAGCCGCCGAGCTTGAACTTGCCCTTGAACTGGGACTGGGCGGCGTAACCGGCGAGGATCGAGTCGTCGGTGGTCAAGGCGTCGATCGCCTTGTTCTGCAGACCGGTCAGGCACGCGGAGTACGTCGGGTACTCCTGCAGCTGGGCCTTGGGAGCCAGCTTGTCGTGGACGTTCTGCGCCGACGTCGAGCCGGTGACCGAGCACAGCTTCTTCTTGTTGAGGTCCGCCGGCGACTTGATGGTGTTGTCGTCCGCGCGGATCAGCACGTCCTGGTGGGCCAACAGGTACGGGCCGGCGAAGTCCACCAGCTTCTGGCGCTCAGGGGTGATCGAGTAGGAGGCGGCGATGAAGTCGACGTCGCCGCGCTTGAGCATGGTCTCGCGGTCGGCGCTCTTGGACTCCTTCCACTCGATCTGGTCGGCGCTGTAACCGAGCTTCTTGGCGACGTACGTGGCCACGTCGACGTCGAAGCCCGAGTAGCCCTGCGGCGTCTTCTGGCCGATGCCGGGCTGGTCGAACTTGATGCCGATGGTGATCTTCTTGCCGCCGCCGGAGGAACCGCTGTCGTCCTTCTTGTCCGACCCACACGCCGTTGCGGCGACGGAGAGCGCGAGTACGACGGCCGAGGCGGCGGTGACCTTGCGGAGCTTCATCGTGAACATCCTTTGTCTGGTGAACAGGGGAGTCGTCAGGCGGGTGACGCAGGTCGGTCGTCCGCGGCGCGGACGCGTGCCGTCAGTGGTGCAGGATCTTCGAGAGGAAGTCCTTGGCCCGGTCGCTGCGCGGATTGCTGAAGAACTGGTCGGGCGCAGCTTGTTCGACGATCCGGCCGTCGGCCATGAAGACCACCCGGTTTGCAGCCGATCGTGCGAATCCCATCTCGTGGGTGACGACGATCATCGTCATCCCGTCGCGGGCGAGTTGCTGCATGACCTCGAGGACCTCGTTGATCATCTCGGGGTCCAGGGCCGAGGTCGGCTCGTCGAAGAGCATGACCTTCGGGCCCATGGCCAGAGCGCGCGCGATGGCGACGCGCTGCTGCTGGCCGCCGGAGAGCTGTGCCGGGTACTTGTCGGCCTGGGTGCCCACGCCGACCCGGTCGAGCAGGGCGCGGGCCTTGTCCTGGGCCTGCTTCTTGTCGGTCTTGCGGACCTTGATCTGGCCCAGCATCACGTTCTCGAGCACGGTCTTGTGCGCGAAGAGGTTGAACGACTGGAAGACCATCCCGACGTCCGCCCGCAGCCGGGCCAGCTCCTTGCCCTCCTGGGGCAGCGGCTTTCCGTCGATCGTGATGGTGCCCGCGTCAATGGTCTCCAGGCGGTTGATGGTGCGGCACAGGGTGGACTTCCCGGACCCGGAGGGCCCGATGACCACCACGACCTCACCGCGGGCGATCGTGAGATCGATGTCCTGGAGTACATGCAAGGCGCCGAAGTGCTTGTTGACGCTCTCCAGGACGACCAAGTCGCCGGTCGCGGCCATGTCCTGCTTGGCCACCGATACTTCGGTCATCGCTTTCGGGCTCCGTCCTCCTCGGTTTCGGAGGAATGTAGTAACCCCGAATGACCAGCGTCATTACATCTGAGGGGAATCTGAGCATCACGATCCGATAGCAATCGGACACGTGTCGTAGCAGTTGCGGCCGGGGCACGTATCGGCCGGGTAACGGAACCCGCATGGAACCGGAACCGTCTTGACGTCATCATCATCCATCGGCGTGACTGCCTTGGTGCACGCGCGCGTGCGCGCGTTTTGTACAAGCCGAGAACGAACCAGGACCGTACGACCACTGAACCGGAGGGGGCCGGGATGAGACTGCTGCTCGTCGAGGACGACAACCACGTTGCCGCGGCGCTTTCCGCGGTCCTCGCGCGACACGGATTCCATGTGACCCATGCCCGCAGCGGCGAGGAGGCGCTTCAGGCGCTCGTACCCGAGGGGCCCGGATTCGGCGTGGTCCTGCTCGACCTCGGCCTGCCCGACCAGGACGGATACGAGGTCTGCGGCAAGATCCGCAAGCGCACCAGCACCCCGGTGATCATGGTCACCGCCCGCTCCGACGTGCGCTCCCGCATCCACGGCCTCAACCTCGGCGCCGACGACTACGTGGTGAAGCCGTACGACACCGGGGAACTGCTCGCCCGGATCCACGCCGTCAGCCGGCGCACCGCCCACGAGGACGCCGTACCGGGCACCGAGGACGCGCTGCGCCTGGGGTCCGTGTGCATCGAACTGCCCACGCGCCAGGTCAGCGTCAACGGTTCGGTCGTCCAGCTGACCCGCAAGGAGTTCGACCTTCTCGCGCTGCTCGCCCAGCGCCCCGGCGTCGTCTTCCGGCGGGAGCAGATCATCAGCGAGGTGTGGCGCACCAGCTGGGAGGGAACGGGACGCACCCTTGAGGTGCATGTCGCCTCCCTGCGCGCCAAGCTGCGCATGCCCGCGCTGATCGAGACCGTACGCGGCGTCGGCTACCGACTCGTCGCCCCGGCCGCGTAGCGGGGACGGGTGCGCACACGTCTCCTGCCGCTGCTCATCGTCCTGATGGCGGCCGTGCTGCTCGCACTGGGCCTCCCGCTCGCCGTCAGCGTGGCCGCGGCGCAGCAGCAGACGGTGGTCGTCGACCGGATCGACGACACGGCGCGCTTCGCGGCGCTCGCCCAGTTCGTCACCGACGGCACCGGATCCCCGCGCACGACCGAGGACGACCGCAAGGAGACGCTGCGCCGCGAACTCGCCAGCTACTACGGGGTCTACGGCATTCGCGCGGGCGTCTTCTACCGCAACGGTGCGGCGATGGCCAACGCACCCGACGACTGGCTCCTGCCCCAGAGCGGGGAGGCGCGGGACGCCTTCGACGAGGCGCTGCTCAGCCGGCGCAGCCATGACCCCGAACAGGTGTGGCCCTGGCAGCGCAGCCGCCTCATCGTCGCCTCGCCGGTGATCCGGGACGGAGACGTCGTCGCGGTCGTGCTCACCGACTCGCCCACGGGGCCCATGCGGTCGCGGACGCTGCGCGGCTGGCTGCTGATCGGAGCCGGTGAGATCGCCGCGATGCTGCTGGCCGTGGGCGCGGCGCTACGGCTGACCGGCTGGGTGCTCAAGCCGGTACGCGTGCTCGACGCCACCACTCATGACATCGCCACCGGGCGGCTGAAGTCCCGGGTCGCGGTGGCCGGCGGGCCGCCGGAACTCCGCAGGCTCGCCCGGTCGTTCAACGAGATGGCGGACAACGTCGAGGACGTGCTGGAGCAGCAGCGCGCCTTCGTCGCCGACGCCTCGCACCAACTGCGCAACCCGCTCTCGGCGCTGCTGCTGCGCATCGAGCTGCTCGCCCTCGAACTGCCCGAGGGCAACGAGGAGATCGCCTCGGTCCGTACCGAGGGCAAGCGGCTCGCGCAGGTCCTGGACGACCTGCTCGACCTCGCGCTGGCCGAGCACGCCGAGGCCGACCTGCGGCTGACGGACGTCGGACAGCTGGCCGCCGAGCGGCTGGCCGCGTGGACGCCGACGGCCGAGGCCAAGGGGGTCCGGCTGACCGGCGACTGCCCGCCGACCACCGGCTGGGCCGACCCGATCACACTGTCCAGCGCGCTGGACGCGGTGATCGACAACGCCGTGAAGTTCACACCGCAGGAGGGCACCGTCACGGTGACCGTCGCCTCCAACGGCGAGTCCTCGACGGTCGTGGTCACCGACACCGGCCCCGGCCTCACCGAGGAGGAACTAGCCCGCGTCGGCGACCGCTTCTGGCGCAGCGGCCGCCACCAGAACGTCAAGGGCTCCGGCCTCGGCCTCTCCATCACCCGCGCCCTCCTCGCGGCGGGCGGCGGCTCCATCGAGTACGAGCACCATGCCCCGCACGGCCTGAGTGTGACGGTGCGGGTGCCGAGGAGCGAGACGGTGGCTCAGGGCGGGGGCGCGCACGCTCCCCGTTACGGCTTCACCGACCGGTAGTACCGCCGTGCCCCCTCGTGCAGCCTGAGCGGGTCCGTGTAGATGGCGGTGCGGAGGTCCACCAGTTGCGCGGAGTGGACGTGGGCGCCGATGTCGTCGCGGCTCTTGATGACGGTTCGGGTGACCCACTCGATCAGCCGGGGGTCCATGTCCGTGCGGGTCATCAGCAGGTTGGACACCGCGATGGTCGCCACGGTCGACCCCTGCTGGACGGACGGGTACGCCGACTCGGGCATGTTGGTGGCCCGGTAGTAGCGGGCGGTGTCTCCCTCGGCGTGGAGTTTGTCGACCACGTCGCCGTCGATCGGGACGAACTTGAAGTCGAACGTCTTGGTGAGCTGGACCAGCCCGTTCGTGGGCAGCCCGCCGGACCAGAAGAACGCGTCGATCTTCCCCTGTTCCAGCCTGTCGGGCCCGGTGTCGATGCCGTCGGACACCGGCGTGATGTCCTTCTTGGGATCGATCCCCGCGGCCTTGAGCAGCCGGACGGCGATCAGCCGCACCCCCGAGTTGGGCAGCCCTATGGCCACCCGCTTGTGCTTCAGGTCGGAGATGGACCTGACATGCGAGTCGCGCGGCACGACGAGCTGAACGTAGTCGTCGTACAGCCGGGCCACACCGCGCAGCCGCCCGGCACCGCTGAGGTGCTGGAGCTCGTACGACTCCACCGCGTCGGCCGCCGCGATGGTGAAGTCGGCCTTCCCGGTGGCCACCCGCCGCACGTTCTCCTGCGAACCGGCGCTGTTCAGCAGCTTGACCGACAGACCCGGCATGTCCCTGTCGAGTTCGGTGCGCAGCCGCTCGCCGTACTGCTGGTAGACCCCCCGGGGCGTGCCGGTGCTGAAGACGATCGTCCCGCTCGGTGGCTCCTCGCCGAGCGGCAGCAGCCACCACAGCAGTAGCCCGAACGCGACGAAGCCGGCGGCCGCGCCCTGGAGCGCGCGGCGCCTGCCGATACCGGGGAAGACCTTGGACATGCGCGCGATCCTGCCAGCCGCCCGCGGTCCTGACCAGCGCCGGGCTCGCCGCGGGGGGTTGTCGGTGGCGGCCGCTACAGTCGCCGTATGAGCAACTCCTCGCCCGCCGGCCTCGTCCGTGAGTTTCACGTCGCCTTCGGCCTCGACGCCCGCAGCAGACCGACGGAGGTGCCCGCCGAGCTGGCCGCGCACCGCGGGGAACTGCTCGCCGAGGAGGCCGCGGAGGTTGCCGAGGTCGCGGTGGCCGGCCCGCTGGACCGGCTCGCGCACGAACTGGCCGATGTCGTCTACGTGGCCTATGGCACGGCCCTGGTCCACGGCATCGACCTGGACGCGGTGATCGCCGAGGTGCACCGCTCCAACATGAGCAAGCTGGGCCCCGACGGCGAGGTCGCCCGCCGGTCCGACGGCAAGGTCCTCAAGGGCGAGCACTACGCGGCGCCGGACGTGACGGCCGTCCTGCGCCGCCAGGGATGGGTACCCGGCGGCGTCTGACGTCGCTCAGACCGAGTCGCCCGCCAGCTGCCACTCGCGGTGCAGCGCGCCCAGCGGGATGCTCCGCTGAAGGATGGGGGTGCCGAAGATCGACAGCTGGAGGCGCAGGGTGCCGGACAGGTCCACGCCGCCGTACAGACCCCACTTGCCGGTGGTCTTCGCGCCGGTGGTGTCCGACGAGGCCTTCACCGTCCCCGAGGCCTCGCCGCGCAGGTACGGCGCCAGGTCGGCGGTGACGCCCACGGTGCCGTAGAGACCGACCGAGGCCTCGGCGCCGAGCGCGGTCTTCACGTTCCCGGCGGCGGTCACCGACGTCCGCACCGGTGTGCTCGTCATGTCGGAGGCGCTCACCGGGGTCCAGCCCTTGCCCGCGCCGAAGGTGCCGCCGGCCTTGAAGTCGCCCTTGAGGCTCTGCTGTACGTCGACGGTGACCTTGCCGTCGGCGCTGATCTGGAAGTAGCAGGTCAGGTCGAGGTTGACGACGACCGGGACGGGGCCGACCTGCAGCACCGGGTCGGCGTGCAGCTTCGCGAACGGGATGCGCAGCGGTGTGGCGGAGGCGGCTGCGCGGCCCTTGACGGCCCAGCCCGAGGTCCAGTCGCCGGACACGCCCAGGTAGGCGGAGCCGGGCGCGGTGTCGGTGCCCTGGCCGCCGTACTTGAAGTCGACCTGCGGAGCCACCTGCACGAAGCCGGACACCGAGGCGGCTGCCGAGACCGGGGCGCCCTCGGGCGTGGGCACCTCGGCGGAGACGTCGAGCCGCAGGCTGCCCAGCGGGACCGTGGCGCCCTTGGGGCCGACGTGCACATCACCGGTCCTGGACCAGGAGACCTTGACGTCGGGCAGCAGTTTGTCGATGTCGAAGGAGGCCGGGTCGACGGGCACGGTGCCCTTCGCCGTGTCGTCGCCGAGCAGGGCGTTGAGCGCGGCGGGCTCGGTCTGCACCTCCGTGCCCTTGTCGGTCTCGCCGATCACCTTGGTGACCTTGGCAAGCAGACCGTGCGGCGCACCGGGTGCCGGGGCGCTGGCGATGACGTCACCGACGGCGGCCTCGTGCCGGCCGGCGGAGGCGCCGGGGGAGGGGTAGGACGCCGAGGGCGAGGGGGAACCGGGCTTCTTCCCCTGGGAGATGACGGCCCGTCGGGTCTTGCTGTTGTACGAGCTGACGGTGAGTGTGGTCTTGTGTGCAGGCCTGCCCGAGCCGTCCGGGCCCGCCGCCGCGGTCGGGGTGACGGCGGGAGCGGCGGCGACGGTGAGCGAGTGGTCCGCGGCGGTCGTGGCGGTGCCGTCCGGGCCCTGGGTCTGCCGGCTGTGACCCGCGGCGGGCTGCTCGGCCTGCGGTGAGGACGAGGAGCAGCCGACGGCGAACAGGAGGGCGGTCACGGCGAAGGCGGGCATGAGGGCATGCGTGTGCCTCGTGCGTCTGCGCAAGGTGATTCCTGAGGGTGGGGGGTGGCAAGGAGGTACCGGCGGACAGCGGCAATGCGTCGTACTGGCCGGTAACTCGGCGACGAGCCATGAGCATGCCATGGCCGTGCGCACGCGACGCCCACAATCCGGCCACATCCGAACGTGACCTGAACCACGGCGATTTCAAGCCGCGGTGCAGGCCGGATCACCCACCTGTATCTCCGTACGACCCCGCCGCTAGGACGACGGCTTCTCCTCACCCTGTGCGGCCCGCAGATCGGCGAGGAGCTCGGCCTGTCCGGCCAGGACGCCGGACAGGATGGTGCGGGCCACCCGCAGGAGCTCGGCGACGTGCGGACTCGTCAGCGAGTAGTACACGTTCGCGCCCTCCTTGCGGGTCCTGACCAGGTTGGCGCGCCGCAGCACCGCCAGCTGCTGGGACAGATGCGCGGGCTCGATGCCCACCTCGGGCAGCATTTCGGCGACCGCGTGCTCGCGCTCGCTCAGCAGCTCCAGGACGCGGATGCGTGCCGGGTGGCCGAGTGTCTTGAAGAACTCGGCCTTCAGTTGGTACAGCGGCGCGCTCACGGTGTCGCCCCTTCCCCGGCATGGCGGCGCGGCACCGCCTGCCGGACCTCGGTGCATCGTGTCCGCCTACTCGTCAGGAACATGCGGCCCATCTTCTCGTGCGACCGCGTCGGATCCGAACACGGTGACCAGCGCACCCGGAATCAGCTAAATAATTGCTAAATTTCGCAATTGCGCAGCTCCATCCCTCGGGGAGGGGGTGCTCCGGGAACCCCCTACCCTTGTCACATGAGCAGCATCGACCGGAGCCGGCCCGTGGGCGTGAAGACCTACGAAGTGCGCACCTACGGGTGCCAGATGAACGTCCACGATTCCGAGCGATTGTCCGGGCTGCTCGAAGAGGCCGGTTATGTGCGCGCCCCCGAGGGGTCGGACGGGGACGCGGACGTCGTCGTCTTCAACACCTGCGCCGTACGGGAGAACGCCGACAACCGGCTGTACGGCAACCTCGGTCGCCTCGCGCCGAAGAAGGCGGCCCGGCCCGGTATGCAGATCGCGGTCGGTGGCTGTCTGGCGCAGAAGGACCGCGACACCATCGTGAACAGGGCGCCCTGGGTGGACGTCGTCTTCGGCACGCACAACATCGGCAAGCTGCCGGTCCTGCTGGAGCGCGCCCGCGTCCAGGAGGAGGCACAGGTCGAGATCGCCGAGTCCCTGGAGGCGTTCCCCTCCACGCTGCCGACGCGGCGCGAGAGCGCGTACGCGGCCTGGGTCTCGATCTCCGTCGGCTGCAACAACACCTGCACCTTCTGCATCGTCCCGGCCCTGCGCGGCAAGGAGAAGGACCGCCGCCCCGGCGACATCCTGGCCGAGGTCGAGGCGCTGGTCGGCGAGGGTGTCTCCGAGATCACGCTGCTCGGGCAGAACGTCAACGCGTACGGCTCCGACATCGGTGACCGCGAGGCCTTCAGCAAGCTGCTGCGCGCCTGCGGCACCGTCGAGGGCCTGGAGCGCGTCCGCTTCACCTCCCCGCACCCGCGCGACTTCACCGACGACGTGATCGCGGCCATGGCCGAGACGCCGAACGTGATGCCGCAGCTCCACATGCCGCTCCAGTCCGGCTCGGACACCGTCCTGAAGGCGATGCGCCGCTCGTACCGGCAGGAGCGCTACCTCGGGATCATCGAGAAGGTCCGCGCCGCCATCCCGCACGCCGCGATCACCACGGACATCATCGTGGGCTTCCCGGGCGAGACCGAGGAGGACTTCGAGCAGACCCTCCACGTCGTCCGCGAGGCGCGTTTCGCGCAGGCCTTCACCTTCCAGTACTCCAAGCGGCCCGGCACCCCGGCCGCCACCATGGAGAACCAGATCCCCAAGGAGGTCGTGCAGGCGCGCTACGAGCGTCTCGTCGCCCTCCAGGAGGAGATCTCCTGGGAGGAGAACAAGAAACAGGTCGGCCGCACCCTGGAACTGATGGTCGCCGAGGGCGAGGGCCGCAAGGACGGCGCCACGCACCGCCTCTCCGGCCGCGCCCCCGACAACCGCCTGGCCCACTTCACCAAGCCGGAGCAGGAGGTACGCCCCGGCGACGTGGTCACCGTCGAGGTCACTTACGCCGCCCCGCACCACCTCCTCGCCGAGGGCGCCGTTCTCGGCGTGCGCCCCACGCGCGCGGGTGACGCCTGGGCGAAGCGCAACGCGGCGGAGGCGGCGAAGCCGGCCGGCGTGATGCTCGGCCTGCCGCAGATCGGCGCCCCGGCGCCGCTGCCGGTGGCGACGAGCGGGTGCGGCTGCGACTGACGCTGATCGATCCGGCCTCGATCCGGCCGACGTGCTCGACGAGGAGTGACGTCAGGACCGCCGTACGGCGTTACCCTGCCGATCATGCTTGTCGCCGCAGCCGTCTGCCCCTGTCCACCGCTCCTCGTGCCCCAGGTCGCCTCGGGCGCCGCAGCCGAGCTGGACGCCGCGCGTGCCGCGTGCACGGACGCGCTCGGGGTGCTCGCCGCCGCCCGTCCCGACCGGCTGGTGGTGGTCGGGCCCGCGGGGGAGAGCGGAAGCGGGCCTCATCCGCAGGGCGCCCGGGGTTCCTTCCGCGGTTTCGGCGTCGACCTCGACGTACGGCTCGGCCCGGGGCGGGCCCCGGCGTCCGAGCGGGAGCTGCCGCCGTCGCTCGCCGTCGCCGCATGGCTGCTGGAGCGGACCGGCTGGGCGGACGCCCCGATCGAGGGACTCGGTGTGGAGGAATCGCTCACGGCCGAGCGGTGCACGGCGGTCGGAAGGGACATCGGAGCGCGGGCCGATCGGGTGGCACTGCTGGTGATGGGCGACGCCAGCGCCTGCCGCACGCTCAAGGCGCCGGGCTACCTCGACGAGCGGGCGGCACCCTTCGACGCGCAGGTCGCGCGTGCGCTGGGCGCGGCGGACGTGGCGGCACTGGAGGCCCTGGACGTCGAGCTGGCGTACGAGCTGAAGGTCTCCGGCCGAGCCCCCTGGCAGATCCTCGCGGGCGCGGCCGAGGGCGCGAACCTCACCGGCGCGCTGCTCTACGAGGACGCGCCCTATGGGGTGGGGTACCTGGTCGCCGCCTGGTCCTGAACACGTCCCGGAAACGGCGGACGGCCGGGAGCCCCCACGCTCCTCGGCCGTCGGCCGATCCGCCCGCCGGGCCACCGCCCCGACCGCTCAGGACGCCGGTGGCGGCGCCTCGGGCGGTGTCGCCGTGCCCTCACCCGGCTCGGTGCCGCTCTTCTGCACGAAGCGGTCCATGGCGCCCTTGGCCTTGTCGGTGCCCGCATGGATCTTTTCGCTGTACTTGCCCTTGGTCTTCTCGTCGACGGCCTTCGCGACCTTGTCGAGACCGTGCTCAAGTTTGTCGATCTTGTCCTCGTGATGGTGCGCGAGGTCCGACACCTTCTCCTTGGCCGGGGCGAGCTTGGCCTTCAGGGTGTCCAAGAGATGCATGGTCCACCTTCCCTCGCGGGTCAGCTATGTACGGGCGCCCTCACCGGCGTCGTTGTCGGCGGCCTTCTCGGCCGCCTGCTGCTTGGGAATGTCGGCGCTCTCGGCGGCGGCACCCTTGGCGGCGTCGGTCGCGGCCGCCGCCGCGCTCTCGTCGCCGTCTCCCGCCGATCCCTTCGCCTCCGACAATCCCTTCGGCGCGTCCTCGGCCGTCACCTTCGCCACGTCCTCCGCCACGTCCTCCGCCTCGGCCCCGGCCGGCTCCGCGCCGACCCGCGCCTCGGCGGCGGAGGTCTCCTCCGTCGCCTTCGACTTCCCAAGAAGTCGTGCAAAAACTCCCATATCCACTCCATACGTTACTCGTGCGGGCGAAATCCCGCGTCACCCGGAGCGTCCGTTTGCGTCGCCCGGGTCACCGCCCCTCGAAACCGGCGGCCGGATCCTCGCAACGGGCAACGACGCCGAACCCGGCGCGTCACGTAACCCGTTCGAGACGTGGTCGCGAGGTTTGCGAGACTGGTGCGGTGAGCAGCGCACCCTCCGCCCCCCGCGTCATCGCCGTCGTCGGTCCCACCGCGGCCGGAAAGTCCGATCTGGGCGTCTTCCTGGCCCAGCAGCTGGGCGGTGAGGTCGTCAACGCCGACTCCATGCAGCTCTACCGCGGGATGGACATCGGCACCGCCAAGCTGACGCCCGAGGAGCGCGGCGGCGTCCCGCACCACCTGCTGGACATCTGGGACGTGACCGTCACCGCCTCCGTCGCCGAGTACCAGAAGCTGGCCCGCGCCAGGATCGACGACCTGCTCGCCCGGGGGCGCTGGCCGATCCTCGTCGGCGGCTCCGGCCTCTACGTCCGCGGAGCCGTCGACAACCTGGAGTTCCCCGGCACCGACCCCGAGGTCAGGGCCCGGCTGGAGGCGGAGCTCGCGCTGCGCGGCTCCGGGGCGCTGCACGCGCGTCTCGCCGCCGCCGACCCCGAGGCCGGGCGGGCGATCCTGCCCAGCAACGGCCGCCGTATCGTCCGGGCCCTCGAGGTGATCGAGATCACCGGCCAGCCCTTCACCGCCAACCTGCCGGGCCACGACTCCGTCTACGACACCGTCCAGATCGGGGTCGACGTCGCCCGTCCCGAGCTCGACGAGCGCATCACGCGCCGGGTCGACCGGATGTGGGACGCGGGTCTGGTCGAGGAAGTGCGCGCACTGGAGGCGCAGGGCCTGCGCGAGGGGCGTACGGCGTCGCGCGCGCTCGGCTACCAGCAGATGCTCGCCGCGCTCTCCGGGGAGTGCACCGAGGAGGAAGCGCGGGCCGAGACCGTGCGCGCCACCAAGCGCTTCGCGCGCCGTCAGGATTCATGGTTCAGGCGCGATCCCCGCGTGCAGTGGTTGAGTGGGGCCGCGACGGATCTCACAGAACTTCCGCACCTCGCACTGGCGTTGGTCGAACGACCGGTTACAGCCTGATCACGTGATGGCATCGGGATGCGCCGCCGGTCATCGAGGCCTCCGACGCCGTGCCATCATCGAGCTTCGATCGACCAAGTGGAGTCCTAGTTGGGAGGGCGCGTGGCGATGGAGGCCGGCCCTCGCGACACCGCACAGGCGGCACAAGACACCGAGCACATCGGCGTCGGCGGCGTAGAACCGGAACCGGGTGAGGGCCCTCTGAGCTCCGACGGGCCCGACGAGACCGCGGGCGGTGTGACCGACGACGGTCCGGAGCCCGAGGAGATGTTCGCCGGCGGACCGGAGGTCGAGGTCGAGCTGCGCCCCCAGCGCCGGCTGCGCATCTGGCAGCTCGCGCCCATCGTCGGCCTGGCCGCGGTCGGCTCCCTGATGTTCGCCTTCCCCCTCGCCTTCGACTTCGGCGACAGCGGCGCGGTGATCGCCATGCTGGGCCTGCTGATCTGCTGCTGCGCCGCGGGCTGGGGCATGATGGCCGCCCGCCGCGTGGGCTACACCTTCCCCGGCCTGCCCCCGAGGGGCTCCGGACGCCGCCCGGACTGGCGGGTCGTCATCGGCTACGTCCTGCTGGTGGCGGTGATCGCGGTCCTCGCCGTGTGGCGCGTGGCCCGGCTGCGCTAGCCGGTCCGCCGTACCCACCCGTACGTCCCGTACGGCTGTCGTACCGACCCCGTACGATCGAGGAATGAGCACGCGGATCGCCTTCCTCAAGGGTCACGGCACCGAGAACGACTTCGTGATCGTCCCGGACCCCGAGAACGTCATCGACCTGACCCCGGCCGCCGTGGCCGCCCTGTGCGACCGCCGCGCCGGCATCGGCGGTGACGGCGTGCTGCACGTCGTGCGCTCCGCCGCGCACCCGGAGGCCAGGGACATGGCGGCCGACGCCGTGTGGTTCATGGACTACCGCAACAGCGACGGCTCGATCGCGGAGATGTGCGGCAACGGCGTCCGTGTGTTCGCGCGCTACCTCCAGCACGCCGGACATGTGGCCGAAGGGGACCTCGCGATCGCCACGCGCGGGGGAGTGAAGGCCGTCCACATCGCCAAGGACGGTGACGTCACCGTCGGCATGGGCAGAGCGCGTCTCCCCGAAGGGGACGTCACGGTGAGCGTCGGAGAGCGCAGCTGGCCCGCGCGCAACGTGAACATGGGCAACCCGCACGCGGTCGCCTTCGTCGACGACCTCGCGCACGCCGGCAAGCTGCTCGACCCTCCGCCCTTCAGCCCCGCCGCCGCGTACCCCGACGGGGTCAACGTCGAGTTCGTGGTGGACCGCGGGCCCGGCCATGTCGCGATGCGCGTGCACGAGCGCGGCTCCGGCGAGACCCGCTCCTGCGGCACGGGCGCGTGCGCCGTCGCCGTGGCCGCCGCGCGCCGGGACGGCGCCGACCCGACCGCCACCGGAACCCCGGTGACGTACACCGTGGACGTGCCCGGCGGACGTCTGGTCATCACCGAGCGACCCGACGGCGAGGTTGAGATGACCGGTCCGGCGGTGATCGTCGCCGAAGGCGGCATCGACGCCGAGTGGCTGGAAAACGCGGCTCGCTGACCGCGCGAAACGCAGCTCCCGCAGCCCTGGGCGCATGGATCCGTGGATCCCGGCGTCCGGGGTGGTGCGAAACGACGGCAGAGCGCGAGGCAGGTGGCGCAAAACCGTAAACCTCCAAATCGTCGCTCGAATGGGTGATCCGTTTCACGCTCGGCGAGAGCGGCTCTGTCGGGCGTGATGGGCTCGGTAGCATCAAGCACCGGCACGGACGGGGGAACGTCGCCAACCCTGAGCCGCGTATGCCCTGGGGCCCCGTCCGCCGGTCCACGAGCCGGAGGTGCCCATGAGTGCGGAGGCCACGAACCCTGCGACCCCAGGCCCTGTAGCCCCTACAGCGGCCCGCAGGAAGGCCCGCCCCCGGATCGACCTGCGTCGACTCGGCCGCGTCGCGCTGCTCGGTCCTGCCGGCCGCGACCGCTTGCCGGACGCCATCGGCCATGTCGCCGAGGCCCACCGCGCCCACTACCCCGACGCCGACCTCGAACCACTGCGCCGGGCCTACGTCCTGGCCGAGTCCTCGCACCGCGGCCAGATGCGCAAGAGCGGCGAGCCGTACATCACCCATCCGCTCGCCGTGACCCTGATGCTGGCCGAACTCGGTGCCGAGACCACCACCTTGACGGCCTCTCTGCTCCACGACACCGTCGAGGACACCGACGTGACGCTGGATCAGGTGCGGGAAGAGTTCGGCGAGGAAGTGCGCTATCTCGTCGACGGCGTCACCAAGCTCGAAAAGGTCGACTACGGAGCCGCGGCGGAACCCGAGACGTTCCGCAAGATGCTCGTCGCCACCGGGAGCGACGTCCGTGTGATGTCGATCAAACTCGCCGACCGGCTGCACAACATGCGCACCCTCGGCGTCATGCGCCCCGAGAAACAGGCCCGCATCGCCAAGGTCACCCGCGACGTCCTCATCCCGCTCGCCGAACGGCTCGGCGTCCAGGCACTGAAGACCGAACTGGAGGACCTCGTCTTCGCGATCCTCCACCCCGAGGAGTACGAACACACCCGCCGTCTGATCGCCGACAACGCGGCCCGCCCCGACGACCCGCTCGCGGAGATCGCCGACGAGGTGCGCACGGTCCTGCGCGACTCCGACATCCAGGCCGAAGTCCTCATCCGCCCACGTCACTTCGTCTCCGTCCACCGGGTGGCCCGTAAACGCGGACAACTGCGCGGGGCGGACTTCGGCCGGCTGCTGGTCCTGGTCGGCGAGGACGCGGACTGCTACGGCGTCCTGGGCGAGCTGCACACCTGTATGACGCCCGTCGTCTCGGAGTTCAAGGACTTCATCGCCGTACCGAAGTTCAACCTGTACCAGTCGCTGCACACCGCGGTGGCCCACCCGGACGGCCAGGTCGCCGAAGTCCTCATCCGCACCCACCAGATGCACAAGGTCGCCGAGGCCGGGGTCGTCGCGCTCGGCAATCCCTACGCTCCTCCTTCGGAGGAGCAGTCCGCGAGCGACGGCGAGCGCGCCGACCCCACCCGCCCCGGCTGGCTCTCCCGCCTCCTCGACTGGCAGGAGGCCGCGCCCGACCCCGACACCTTCTGGTCCACCCTGCGGGAGGACCTGGCCCAGGACCGCGAGATCACCGTCTTCCGGCCCGACGGCGGCACGCTCGGCCTGCCCGACGGCGCCACCTGTGTCGACGCCGCCTACGCCCAGTACGGCGAGGACGCGCACGCGTGCATCGGCGCGCGCGTCAACGGCCGCCTCGCCACCCTGAGCACGGTCCTCCGGGACGGCGACAGCGTCCAGCTCCTCATGGGCCAGGACCCGGCCTCCGAGCCCTCCAGGGAGTGGCTGGAGCACGCGCACACGCCGGCCGCGCGCATCGCCATCCAGCGGTGGCTGGCGGCGCATCCGGAGGGTGAGGCGGCGCGGGACGCGTCCGCCGGCACGCGCGCCCAGGAGACCGAGGCCGGTGCGGGCCCGGACGGACCGGCAGCCGGTCCCGGCGCCTCCGCCGCGCGCGTCACCACGGATGCCCCCGGCGCTCGCTCCGGGAGCGACGCCCGAGCCGCGCTCCCCCGAGGCGCCGACGTCCTCGTGGACCCGCCGGGAGCCGCCGTACGGCTCGCCGGGTGCTGCACTCCCGTACCGCCCGACCGGATCACCGGATTCGCCGTGCGCGGCGGAGTGGTGACCGTGCACCGAGTGGAGTGCGCCGCGGTGGCCCGGATGACGAGTGCAGGGCGCGCAGAGGTCGATGTGCGCTGGGGTGACACCACCGAATGCCGGGTCACGCTGGTCGCCGAATCGTTCGGCCGCCCCCATCTGCTCGCCGACCTCACCGAAGCGATCGCCCTGGAAGGCGCCGAGATCGTCTCCGCGACTGTCGAACCGCCCAGCCAGCAGCGCGTACGCCACACGTACACCCTCCAACTCCCCGACGCGGCCCACCTGCCGGCCCTCATGCGGGCGATGCGGAACGTACCCGGCGTGTACGACGTGAGCCGGGCCCAGCACCAGGCCCCCGCCTCCTCCTGAGGGATGACACCGCAGGCCTCCTGAGGAACCGACCCGACCAACCCGTTCGGGTGGGCCGGGCGCGCGTCGCCGCCGCAGGGCGGGCGAGCGCTGGTAGCCGTGGTGCATGCTGCTCACCCTCCGCACCCGCCCTCCCCGGTCGAAGAGGACGAGGATCTCCCGGCACCGCACGGCGGCCCTCCTCGCCTCCGCCGTCTCCGTCTGCCTCCTGGCCGCGAGCGCCCCCGCCGAGCCGCTGGGCGTCGGCGACCGCCTCTTCCCCTACCTGGGCAACCCGGGATACGACGTCACGTCGTACGACCTCTCCTTCGCCTATCCCGGCACCAACGACAAGCCCCTCCGGGCCGTCACCACGATCGACGCCCGGACGACCGCCGACCTGGACCGCGTCAACCTCGACTTCGCGCACGGCAAGGTCGAGTCCGTCGAGGTCGACGGCCTGCCGGCCACCTTTGCCGCCGCCGGTGAGGATCTGGTCGTCACTCCTCAGGTGCCGCTGCCCAAGGGCTCCTGGATGCGGATCACCGTGCGGCACACCAGTGACCCGATGCCTGTCAAGGGCCGGGACGGCGGCTGGGTGCGGACCTCCGACGGCCTCGCCATGGCCAACCAGGCCGACGCCGCGCACCTGGTGTTCCCGTGCAACGACCATCCGTCGGACAAGGCGATGTTCACCATCCGGGTCACCGCCCCCGACGGCTTCACGGCCGTGGCCAACGGAGTTCCGGCCGGTGTGGGCCGGGACGGCGGCGCGACCACCTGGACGTACCGGACCGAGCACCCCATGGCCACCGAGCTCGCCCAGGTGTCCATCGGCCGCTCCGCCGTCCTGCACCGCACCGGACCCCACGGGCTGCCGGTGCGCGACGTGGTCCCCGCCGCCGACAGCAAGGCCCTCGAACCTTGGCTCGCCAAGACTCCCGACCAGATCGCCTGGATGGAGAGCAAGGTCGGTGCCTACCCCTTCGAGACGTACGGCCTGCTCATGGCCCAGGCCTCCACCGGCTTCGAACTGGAGACCCAGACTCTCTCCCTCTTCGAGAAGGAACTGTTCACCGAGCCCGCCTACCCCAAGTGGTACATCGAGTCGGTCATGGTGCACGAGCTGTCCCACCAGTGGTTCGGCGACAGCGTCAGCCCCCGCAGCTGGTCCGACCTGTGGCTGAACGAGGGGCACGCCACCTGGTACGAGTCCCTGTACGCGCAGGAGAAGGCGAACAAGCCCATGGCCGACCGCATGAAGGCCGCCTACGGCGCCTCCGACCGCTGGCGTGCCTCGGGCGGCCCGCCCGCCGCCCCCAAGCCGCCCAAGGAGGGCCAGAAGATCAGCATCTTCCGGCCCAACGTCTACGACGGAGCCGCGCTTGCGCTCTACGCCCTGCAGCAGGAGATCGGGAAGGACGCCTTCCAGCGTCTGGAGCGGGCGTGGGTGCGCGACCACCGGGACGGCACGGCGAGTACGGCCGACTTCGTGGAGCTGGCCTCGCGGATCGCCGGCCGCGACCTCGGCGGGTTCCTCAAGGACTGGCTCTACGGCGAGAAGACCCCGCCGATGCCGGGCCACCCGGACTGGACGTCCACGCCGCCCGCCAAGGGCGCGCAGACCAAGGACGCACCCGCCAGGAGCGCACACGGCAAGGCCCTGCCCGGCAAGGCCGCGCACGGCGAATAAGACGGTGACGAGACGGGGCGTCCCGTGCGACCATCTTCGGGTTGGCGTGGTACGGGTCCGGGAATCTCCCAGGAGACTCGTACGTTGTGCACAGTGACCGCCGTAGCACAATGACCGCCGCATCGGAATCCCCATCGACGTAAGGACCCAATGACCTCCTCTTCTTCCTTTTCCCAGGACACCAAGCGCTTCGCGCACGCCTACCCCGAAGGTCTTCGGGCCGATGCCCTGATGGAAGAGGACGTCGCCTGGAGCCACGAGATCGACGGAGAGCGGGACGGCGACCAGTTCGACCGCTCCGAGCGCGCGGCCCTGCGCCGCGTGGCGGGCCTCTCTACCGAGCTCGAGGACGTCACCGAGGTCGAGTACCGCCAGCTCCGCCTGGAGCGGGTCGTGCTCGTCGGCGTCTGGACCTCGGGGACCGTGCTGGACGCGGAGAACTCCCTCGCGGAGCTCGCCGCCCTCGCGGAGACCGCGGGCGCGCTCGTGCTCGACGGCGTGATCCAGCGCCGCGACAAGCCCGACGCGGCCACCTACATCGGCTCCGGCAAGGCCGAGGAACTGCGCGACGTCGTGATCGAGACGGGCGCGGACACCGTCATCTGCGACGGTGAGCTGAGCCCCGGCCAGCTGATCCACCTCGAGGACGTCGTCAAGGTCAAGGTCATCGACCGTACGGCCCTGATTCTGGACATCTTCGCCCAGCACGCCAAGTCCCGGGAGGGCAAGGCGCAGGTCGCGCTCGCGCAGATGCAGTACATGCTGCCGAGGCTCCGGGGCTGGGGTCAGTCGCTGTCCCGCCAGATGGGCGGCGGCAAGGGCGGCGGTCTCGCCACCCGTGGTCCCGGTGAGACCAAGATCGAGACGGACCGGCGCCGGATCCGCGAAAAGATGGCGAAGATGCGCCGGGAGATCGCGGAGATGAAGACCGGCCGCGAGATCAAGCGCCAGGAGCGCAAGCGCAACAAGGTGCCGTCCGTCGCCATCGCGGGCTACACCAACGCCGGCAAGTCCTCCCTGCTCAACCGCCTCACCGGAGCCGGCGTCCTGGTCGAGAACGCCCTGTTCGCGACCCTGGACCCGACCGTCCGCCGGGCGGAGACCCCGAGCGGCCGGCTGTACACACTGGCGGACACCGTCGGCTTCGTCCGGCACCTGCCGCACCACCTGGTCGAGGCGTTCCGCTCCACCATGGAGGAGGTCGGCGACGCCGATCTCATCCTGCACGTGGTGGACGGCTCGCACCCGATCCCGGAGGAGCAGCTGGCCGCCGTGCGCGAGGTGATCCGGGACGTCGGCGCCACCGACGTGCCCGAGATCGTCGTGATCAACAAGGCCGACGCGGCCGACCCGCTGGTGCTCCAGCGGCTGCAGCGGATCGAGAAGCGCTCCATCGCGGTCTCGGCCCGCACCGGCCAGGGCATGGCCGAGCTGCTCGCGCTGATCGACAACGAGCTGCCGCGCCCGTCCGTCGAGATCGAGGCGCTCGTGCCGTACACCCACGGCAAGCTGGTCGCCCGTGCCCACACCGAGGGCGAGGTGATCTCCGAGGAGCACACCGCGGAGGGCACGCTGCTCAAGGTGCGGGTGCACGAGGAGCTGGCCGCGGACCTGGCACCGTACGTGCCCACTCCCGCGGCCTGACCCGTACAGCCCGAAGGCCCGCCTCCTGCTCGGCGCAGGGGGCGGGCCTTCGGTGTGCCGGGGTCACTGACCGCCGTACGTCCTGCTCATGTTCTGGTAGAGCCCCTCGGCCTCCTTGCCCAGCTGCGGGCCCGCGAGCCAGGTGTTGTCCGCCGGACCGATCGAGGTGTTCGACACCAGTTCGGTCTTTCCGTCCACCACCCGGAACCAGCCGCCGCCGGACGAACCGCCGGTCATCGTGCAGCCGATCCGGTACATCGTCGGCAGCACCGGGCCGAGCGACAGCCGGCCGGGCCGGTCGATGCACTTGAACATCTTCAGACCGCTGTACGGCGGCGCCGCCGGGTAACCCCAGGCGCCCATCTTGGGGACCTCGGTCGCGGACGGGGCCGAGAAGTCGACGTCCAGCGCCGCGCCGACCGTCTCCTCCAGGGACTTCGACCCGGACTCCGGCTTCACGTGCAGCACCGCGTAGTCGTACGCGGCACCCGCGCCGCCCGTCTCCGAGCCGCCCTGGATCCACTCGTTCGAGGTGGACGCCCAGTCCGCCCACCAGGTGCCGTACGGGGCGATCTGCGAGCTCGTGGCATCGGCCAGCTGCGACTCCGGCTTGCCGAGGTCGTTGTACGACGGCACGAAGGTGATGTTGCGGTACCAGCCGCCGCCCTTGCCTGCGTGCACACAGTGGCCCGCCGTCCACACGAGGTTGGACCTGCCCGGGTGGTTGACGTCCTTGACGACCGTGCCGGAGCAGACCATCGAGCCCTCGGGGGAGTCGAAGAAGACCTTGCCGACGGGGGCCGCGTTGTCGTGGTACGGCGTCTTCTCCGCCGCGGCCCGCACCGGCTGCGGATCCGGGTCGCTGACGCCCTGGTCGGCGGCGGCGTCCTTCGCCGTGACCGTCTTGTTGGCCTCCTTCGCGGACCGCATCCGCTCCGGCTTCCAGAGGCCCTCGATCACCGGGTTGACGAAGTCCTTGGCCTCACTGAGCCACTTGTCCTTGTCCCAGTTCTTCCAGCCGCCGTTGGCCCACTTGTCGACATCGATGCCGTGGTCCTTGAGCTTGCTCGCGATGTCGGCCGGGATCTCGACCTTGCCGGCGTCGTCGGCCGCCGAGGTGGCCGTGGCGCCGGGCTTGTCGCTCGACTTGTCGTCACCGGAGCCGTTGCAGGCGGTGGCGGTGAGCGCCAGGGCCGCGACCAGACCGGTGGCGGCGAGGACGGTGCGCCGCCGTCCGCGCCGGTGCGCGAAGGGCGTACGTATGGAACGCATGCTGCGATTACCCCCGTTGAAGCGATGTTGACACCCCACTATGCCCGTGGGGTTGGGGACGAACGGCGGCGAGCCGGTGAAGGTTTCCGCGACCCGCCGCGCCGCCGTCCGTGCTCCGGCCGCGCAGGCTGGCCGCTACTGCCCGGCGAACTTCTTGCTGACCGAGTCGTAGACGCCCTTGGCCACATCACCCAGCCGCGGACCCGCGAGCCAGCCCGCGGTGACCGGGCCGATGGAGGTGTTGGACACGAGCGTCGGCTTGCCGTCCGAGCCCGTCTCCACCCAGCCGCCGCCGGAGGAGCCACCGGTCATCGTGCAGCCGATCCGGTACATCGTCGGGTCCGACTTGTTGATCGACAGCCGTCCCGGCTTGTCCTGGCACTGGTAGAGCAGGCTTCCGTCGTACGGCGGCGCCGCCGGGTAGCCGGTGGCCGTGATGCTCTGCACCTTCGGCACGGCCGGGGCGTTGAAGTTCACCGGCAGCGCCGAACCGACCGTCTCCTCCAGCGACTTGCCTCCGCTGCCCTGCTCGGGCGTCACATGGATCACAGAGTAGTCGTACGAGGCGCCGTCGCCGCCCGTCTCCCCGCCCTGGTCGATCCACTGCTGCGAGGTCTGGGCCCCGTCGGCCCACCAGACGCCGTACGGTGCGATCTCGTCCCTGGTGGCCTTCTGCAGCTGCTCGTTCGTCATGCCCTTGTCGTTGTACGACGGCACGAACACGATGTTGCGGTACCAGCCGCCCTTCTTGCCGGCGTGCACACAGTGACCCGCCGTCCAGATGAGGTTGGACTTGCCCGGGTGGGCCGGGTCCTTCACCACCGTCGCCGAGCAGACCATCTTGCCCTCGGGGGCGTCGAAGAACACCTTTCCGGAGGTGGCCGCATGGGCGTGGTACGTCGGCTGCACCGCCTGCGCCTTGACCGGCGTCGGCGTCGGGTCGGTCACGCCCTGGTCACCGGAGATGTCGTTCTCGTCGACACCCTTGTCGGGGTCGTTGGCGTCCCGCATGCGGTCCGGGTCCCACAGACCCTTGATGATCGGGTTGATGAAGTCGTTGGCCTCGCGCAGCCAGTCGTCCCTGTCCCAGTTCTTCCAGGCGCCGTTCTTCCACTTGTCGATGTCGATCCCGTGCTCTTTGAGCTTGTTCTTGATGTCGTCCGGGATCTTGATCTTGCCGTCGCTGCTGTCCCCGCCGGTCGCGGCGGCGGTCGCCTGCCCGCCGGCGTTGTCGTCACCGGAGCCGTTGCAGGCGGTGGCGGTCAGCGCCAGCGCCGAGGCGAGGGCGACGGCCGCCAGCACGGGGGAGGTTCTGCGAGGCGCGCTCCCTCCTCGGCGAACGGTGAAGGACGGCCGTATGGATCGCATGGTCTTGACTCCCCCTGCTGTAAAGGAACTAGGCGCTGTGCCCGCGACATCGGCCGGAACTCATGGGGAGTTCGCGACGGTCCCACGGACGTCCGGAACGGCATCACACACTATGCGCTCGCTGTGGGGGACTTCCGACGGAACGGCAACGGTTCCGTCACGGCAAGGATCTTGAAGCAACCCGTAACCAGCTGGGCGGTTCGGGGTTGTAGCGGTGTGGGGGCTGCTGCCCACGCCCGTCCCCACGCATCAACTCGCCTCTGGACAGCGGGAGGACAGCGAGCCGTGGCCGTGACCGAATCGGTGACCGGGGGGACATCCCGGGGAGCGCGCGCCGCGCACGAGGGGATTCTGAGGCGCCAGTCGGCGCGCGAGTCGGCAGCGCGCACCTATGCGCGCGCCCTCCCGATCGTGCCGGTGCGAGCGCGCGGGCTGACGATCGAGGGCGCCGACGGCCGCCGCTACCTCGACTGCCTCTCCGGCGCCGGAACACTCGCCCTCGGCCACAATCACCCCGTCGTCCTGGAGGCCATCCGCAAGGTCCTCGACTCGGGCGCCCCTCTCTCCGTCCTCGACCTGGCGACCCCGGTCAAGGACGCCTTCATCACCGAACTGTTCCGCACCCTGCCACCCGGCCTGGCCGATCGTGCCCGCGTCCAGTTCTGCGGACCGGCCGGCACCGACGCCGTCGAGGCCGCGTTCAAGCTGGTCCGAGCGGCGACCGGACGCACCGGGATCCTGGCCTTCACCGGCGCCTACCACGGGATGACCAGCGGAGCCCTGGCCGCGTCCGGTGGCGCCTGCGACGTACGGGTCGCCCGCCTCCCGTACCCCCAGGACTACCGCTGCCCCTTCGGAATCGGCGGCTTGCGCGGCGCCGAACTCGCCGCTCGCTGGACCGAGTCCGTCCTGGACGACCCCAAGTCCGGCGTGCCCCTTCCCGCCGGGATGATCCTGGAACCCGTTCAGGGCGAGGGCGGGGTGATTCCCGCCCCCGACGATTGGCTGCGGCGCATGCGGCAGATCACCGCCGCCCGGTCCGTCCCGCTGATCGCGGACGAGATCCAGACCGGCGTGGGACGCACCGGTGCCTTCTGGGCCGTGGAACACAGCGGCGTGACCCCCGATGTGATGGTCCTGTCCAAGGCCATCGGCGGCAGCCTCCCGCTGGCCGTGGTCGTCTACCGGGAAGACCTCGACGTCTGGCAACCCGGCGCCCACGCCGGCACCTTCCGGGGCAACCAGCTCGCCATGGCCGCCGGCGCCGCGACCCTCGCCCATGTCCGCGAGAACGGCCTCGCGGAGCGCGCGGCCCTGCTGGGCTCCCGGTTGCTGACCCAACTGAGGGAACTCGAGCGGGAGTTCCCTTGCGTGGGGGATGTCCGGGGGCGGGGGCTGATGATCGGCGTCGAACTGGTGGATCCGGAGGGGGATGATCCGGTGGGGACGGTTCCGGTGGGGGCGGATCCGATGGCGGGCGATCTCATGGGGGAGGGCGGCCCGGGCGGACTCGGACCCGGTCCCGCGGAAGCTCCCGAACGGACGGTCGCCGGGCTGGAGCCCGCCCGCACTCCTCGTCCCGCCGCCCCCGAACTTGCCACCGCCGTCCAGCGGGAGTGCCTGCGCCGCGGTCTGATCGTGGAAATCGGCGGCCGCCACTCAAGCGTCGTACGGCTCCTCCCGCCCCTCACCATCAGCGACGAGCAGGCGGCGGCCGTACTCGACCGGCTGACCGACGCGGTGGCGGCGGTGGCCCGCGGCGCCACCGCACAGGTCGTCCCACCTCGGTCGCAACGCTGAACCAGGCGCCTTGCGCCCCTGTTCCTGCACCGCCGACGCAGTTCTCCAGCACATCCGAACGCTCCAAGGAACAGTCTTGAACGCGATCCCCATCCCCAACGGCCGTTCCCGCACTCCCTCGCACGACGACTCCCACGGCACCCAAGCCCCGCCCCTACCGCCGGCCGAGCCGGTACCCCAGCAGAAGCCCCGCACAACGGAAGCCGAGCACCCACGAGGTACCGCCACCGACCTCCTGGACCACCCCGACCCGCACGCCGCCGCCCAGGCTGCCGCCGTGGAGAACCTGCTCCGCTGCTGGGTACGCGAGACGAACCTGGCGGCCCCCGACACCGACACCCTGCACATCCCGCTGCCCACCAGCGGTGTCTCTCTGACCGCACCCGTCCACTACTGGTCTCCGACAGGCTGGCACCGCTTCGGACTTCCGCGCCTGGCCGATGCCCCGCAGGACGCACCACCGCTCGACGCTGTCACGCTCGCGGCGCTGCTCACCCGGGAGGCGCCCGGCAGGCCGGATGCCGCCTGCACCGGCCCGCAGGCCGCCGTGAGCACCGACGGCGGTGACCTCGTGGCCCGGGTCGCCGACTCCGTACGCCGTACCGCCACCTTCATCACCGACCGGCGCGAGCGACCCGCTGACGGCCCCGACCTCTTCCTCGGCGCCGAACAGGCACTCCTGCTCGGCCACCCCTTCCACCCGACTCCGAAGAGCCGCGAGGGCCTGTCCGAGGGCGAGTCCCGCCTGTACTCACCGGAGGTGAGCGGCTCCTTCCCGCTGCACTGGATGGCTGTCGCCCCCTCCGTGCTCGCGGTCGACTCGGCCTGGACCGAGCGCGGCCGGCCCGTTCCGGCCGACCTGCTCACGACACGGCTCGCCGGCCCCGGACTGCCGCTGCCCGATGGTTACGCCGCCCTGCCCCTGCACCCCTGGCAGTCACGCGAGGTCCGGCACCGCGACGAGACCGCTGCTCTGTTCGACGCCGGTCTGCTCCGCGACCTCGGCCCCCACGGCTCGCCGTGGCACCCCATCTCGTCCGTACGCACTGTTCACCGGTCCGGCGCCCCCGCGATGCTCAAGCTGTCGCTGGGCCTGCGGATCACCAACTCCCGCCGTGAGAACCTGCGCAAGGAGCTCCACCGCGGTGTCGAGGTGCACCGCCTGCTGCGCGCCGGCCTGTCCAAGGCGTGGCAGGCCGTGCACCCCGGCTTCGACATCGTCCGCGACCCGGCCTGGCTGGCCGTCGACGGCCCGGACGGCCGCCCCGTGCCCGGACTGGACGTGGTGATCCGGCACAACCCGTTCGCCCCGTCCGACGACGTCTCCTGTATCGCCGGTCTGGTCTCGCCCCGGCCCTGTCCTGCCGCTGCCTCTGTCGACAGTCCCATGCCGGAGGGGACGCCGCGGGTCGGATCCCGGCTCGCCCACGTCGTCACACGGCTCGCCGAGAGGACCGGTCGGTCCCGGGGGGCGGTCGCCGCGGAGTGGTTCCTGCGCTATCTGGAACACGTCGTGCGCCCCGTGCTGTGGCTGGACGGCGAGGCCGGAATCGCCCTGGAGGCACACCAGCAGAACACCCTGCTCCTGCTGGACGGCGACGGCTGGCCCGCGGGCGGCCGCTACCGCGACAACCAGGGCTACTACTTCCGTGAGTCCCGGCGCGCCGAACTCGACGCCCGGCTGCCCGGCATCGGCGAGCACAGCGACACGTTCGTCTCCGACGAGGTCACCGACGAACGCTTCGCGTACTACCTCGCCATCAACAATGTGCTCGGCCTGATCGGCGCGTTCGGCTCCCAGCGCCTCGTCGACGAACAGCTCTTGCTCGCCGCCTTCCGCCGCTTTCTCACCGATGTCGCCTCGGGACTCGCCCCGCTGCGGACCTCCCTGCCGGCCCGGCTGCTGGACTCACCGGTGCTGCGCTGCAAGGCCAACCTGCTGACGCGTCTGCACGGGCTCGACGAGTTGGTCGGCCCGGTCGACACCCAGTCCGTCTACGTCACTGTGGCCAACCCCCTTCACTGCTGAACCCACACGACCCACCTCGTCTTTGATAGGAGCCCGCCGTGTCTTCCACCGACGCGAGCGCCGATGCCGTCACTGTCCCTGTTCACCCCGGTTGCGCCGGTCTTGGCGGGGACAATGAGGACACGCTGGACCTGCGCCTGCCCGACGAACTCCTTGCCCTCATCGCCGGGGAGGCGGCGGAGGGTCTCGTCCCGGTCGAGGACAGACCTGCACCGGTCGAGGACCGTTTCGCGTCCCCCGACGACGACCTGCTCGACCGCGTCGGCGACTGGGGCCCGTTCGTCACTCCGGTGGGTCCGTTCCAACTGGTCCCCGTCCAGGTCGACCGCGACCTTCCCCTCATCAGCCGCTGGATGAACGATCCCGCCGTCGCCGCGTTCTGGGAACTCGCCGGTTCCCGCGCTCAGACCGAGGAGCATGTACGCGCTCAGCTCAACGGTGACGGGCGAAGCGTCCCGTGCGTCGGCGTGCTGGACGGCACCCCGATGAGCTACTGGGAGATCTACCGGGCGGACCTGGACCCGCTTGCCCGCCACTATCCGGCCCGCCCGCACGACACCGGTGTCCACCTCCTCATCGGCGGTGTCGCCGACCGTGGGCGGGGTCTGGGGTCCGCCCTGCTCAGAGCCGTGGCCGACCTGGTGCTCGACCGACGCCCCGCCTGCGCGCGCGTCGTCGCGGAACCCGATCTTCGCAACACGCCCTCCGTAGCCGCGTTCCTGAATGCCGGGTTCCGGTTCGCCGCCGAGGTCGACCTGCCCGCCAAGCGGGCCGCCCTCATGATCCGGGACCGGTCCCTGCGCGATCTGATGTAGCCCCCAGTGACGACCGCTTCTCGCCACGTCCCACTTCTCGCCCCGTCCTACCTCTCGCCACGTCTCACCTCCAGCCCGTCCCAGCCCTCGCCCGTCCCGCCCGAGGAGTCCCGGCCGTGCTCCGACCCCTGCTCCCGCCCCCCGTCCCGCCCCTGGTCCCGCCCTCGGTCCCAGCGTTGATCACCCGTTTGTCAGTGCCGGGTCGTAGGGTGGTCGCGCTATGACGAAGCCCTCACTCCCCGAACTCCTGCATGCCGCCGTCACAGCCGTCGGCGGTACGGAGCGCCCCGGCCAGGTGACCATGGCCGAAGCGGTCGCCGAAGCGATCGACGACGGATCCCATCTGCTGGTCCAGGCCGGCACCGGCACCGGAAAGTCGCTCGGCTACCTGGTGCCCGCCCTCGCGCACGGGGAGCGCGTCGTCGTGGCGACAGCCACCCTCGCCCTGCAGCGCCAGCTCGTGGAGCGCGACCTGCCGCGCACCGTCGACGCACTGCACCCGCAGCTGCGCCGCCGTCCGGAGTTCGCGATGCTCAAGGGCCGGTCGAACTACCTGTGCCTGCACCGGCTCCACGAGGGCGTGCCGCAGGACGAGGAGGAGGGCCTCTTCGACCAGTTCGAGGCGGCCGCGCCCACCAGCAAGCTGGGTCAGGACCTGCTGCGGCTGCGGGACTGGGCGGACGAGACCGAGAGCGGTGACCGCGACGACCTCACGCCGGGCGTTTCCGACCGGGCCTGGGCCCAGGTGTCCGTGTCCTCCCGGGAGTGCCTGGGCGCCTCGAAGTGCGCGTACGGCGCTGAGTGCTTCGCCGAGATGGCCCGCGAGCGCGCCAAGCTGGCCGAGGTCGTCGTCACCAACCACGCCCTGCTCGCGATCGACGCCATCGAGGGCGCTCCGGTCCTGCCCCAGCACGAGGTGCTGATCGTGGACGAGGCCCATGAGCTGGTCTCGCGGGTCACCGGTGTCGCGACCGGCGAGCTCACGCCCGGGCAGGTCAACCGTGCGGTGCGCCGTGCGGCGAAGTTGGTCAACGAGAAGGCCGCCGACCAGCTCCAGACCGCCGCCGAGGGTTTCGAGCGGCTGATGGAGCTGGCTCTGCCGGGTCGCCTGGAGGAGATCCCGGAGGACCTCGCCTATGCCCTGATGGCGCTCCGGGATGCCGCCCGCACCGTGATCTCCGCGATCGGCTCGACCCGCGACAAGTCCGTTCAGGACGAGGACGCGGTGCGCAAGCAGGCGCTGGCCTCGGTGGAGACGGTCCACGACGTGGCGGAGCGCGTCGTGAACGGCTCGGAGTGGGACGTCGTCTGGTACGAACGGCACGACCGCTTCGGGGCCTCGCTGCGTGTCGCCCCGATGTCCGTCTCCGGTCTCCTCAGGGAGAAGCTCTTCGCGGACCGTTCCGTCGTCCTCACCTCGGCAACGCTCAAGCTCGGCGGTGACTTCAACGGAGTGGGCGCCTCCCTGGGGCTCGCCCCCGAGGGCACGGAGGGCGAGGACCTCCCCCAGTGGAAGGGCGTCGACGTGGGCTCGCCCTTCGACTACCCCAAGCAGGGCATTCTTTATGTCGCCAGGCATCTGTCGCGCCCGGCGCGCGACGGCGACCGCGCCGACATGCTCGACGAGCTGACCGAGCTCATCCAGGCGGCCGGTGGCCGCACGCTCGGTCTGTTCTCCTCGATGCGCGCCGCCCAGCTCGCCGCCGAGGAACTGCGCTCGCGGATTCCCGAGTTCCCGATCCTGCTCCAGGGCGAGGAGACCCTCGGGGAACTGATCAAGAACTTCGCCGCGGACCCGAAGACCTGTCTCTTCGGCACGCTGTCGCTGTGGCAGGGCGTCGACGTCCCAGGTCCCAGCTGCCAGCTGGTCGTCATGGACAAGATCCCGTTCCCGCGTCCCGACGACCCGCTGATGAGCGCCCGCCAGAAGGCCGTCGAGGACGCCGGCGGCAACGGATTCATGGCGGTCGCCGCGACTCACGCGGCGCTCCTCATGGCGCAGGGCGCCGGGCGTCTCGTCCGGGCGTCCGGGGACCGTGGTGTGGTCGCCGTGCTCGACCAGCGGCTGGCCACCGCGCGGTACGGCGGCTATCTCAAGGCGTCACTGCCCGACTTCTGGTTCACCACGGACCGTAACCAGGTTCGGAAGTCACTGGCCGCCATCGACGCGGCGGCGAAGCAGAAGGAAGCGGAGTGATCGCTGGGTAGCCTGTCCCGGCACCGGGACAGGCTACCCAGCGATACCAAGCGGCCAGGGAGCCGGGCCGGGACAGAACAGGGCCCCGGAACCGGCGCAGGGGTCCCGGGGCCCGGTCAGGGGACGAGCCTGTCGTGCTCGCCCGCCGCAGCCGTCACACGCGCCGCAGCACCGCGACGACCTTGCCCAGGATGGTCGCGTCGTCGCCGGGGATCGGCTCGTAGGCCGAGTTGTGCGGGAGGAGCCAGACATGGCCGTCCTCGCGCTTGAAGCGCTTGACGGTGGCCTCGCCGTCCAGCATGGCGGCCACGATGTCGCCGTTCTCGGCGACCGGCTGACGGCGCACGGTGACCCAGTCGCCGTCGCAGATCGCGGCCTCGATCATCGAGTCGCCGACGACCTTGAGGACGAACAACTCGCCGTCACCCACGAGCTGCCGGGGCAGGGGGAACACGTCCTCGACCGATTCCTCGGCGAGGATCGGACCGCCGGCGGCGATACGGCCGACCAGCGGGACGTACGACGCGGCGGGTTTGCCCGCGGTGTCCGTCGGCTGCACCGTCACCGCCTGGTCGGAGCCGCGCACCTCGTACGCGCGCGGGCGGTGCGGGTCGCGGCGCAGGAAGCCCTTGCGCTCCAGTGCCATGAGCTGGTGCGCGACCGAGGAGGTGCTGGACAGTCCGACGGCCTGGCCGATCTCCCGCATGGACGGCGGGTAGCCGCGCCGCTGCACGGAATCCCTGATGACTTCGATCACCCGGCGCTGCCGGTCGGTGAGCCCCGAGCTGTCCGCCCGGATGCCTGGAGGTCGGCCTGGCAGCGAGCGCTTGTGCGCCTCGGGATTCGTGGCTTCGTTCATCGCGTGCACCGGGTCCAGTCGGCCCTGGGAGCGGTCCTGGGCAGTGATGGTGGCACTGTCTGCGGTGGTGGTCACGTCGGCCCCTCTCGATGGTCTCCCTGCTGGACAACGGTAGTTGCTTTCGAAAGGTTGCGCCAAACACACGTTCGAGTGAAAAACCGCGATTCACCTTACGTAATCGTGTGTCTGGGTGTATGGCTAACGCGGCACCTGGCGGACAAAAGGGCCCATTGTTGTACTCTTCACCGCCGGGGTGATGACCTCGTGGGTTGTGTCCCAAGTCTGCCATCCGGAACCCGGTCAACCGGGATCCGGTCCCCTTCTGCGCCGGAGTCCTACGTGACCTCCGTGCGGCGCCCACCGTATCTCCGTAAGCGTCGCAGCGGTACGCAGGCGCACGTGTGTGTTCCGTAGCGGCTTGCCTGCCGTGTCGTGCGGATACGCGCGCGTGCGACACGCGCGTACGGTCGATGTATCTGCCAAGCCCCACATCTAGTGGTTGGATTGCAGCAGCAGCCCACAAGTTGTGGTCCCCCGGGTCTTCGGTGTCTCGGAGATCGCCTATGCTTGGGGCTGCTTCGAGGGGCCCAAGAGGTCTCGCGAGGCTGTTCAGTCTGCTGTGAGGAGGGTTGGAGATCATGCACTGCCCCTTCTGCAGGCACCCCGACAGCCGTGTGGTCGACAGTCGTACGACCGACGACGGCACGTCGATCCGCAGGCGCCGCCAGTGTCCTGACTGCTCCCGTCGTTTCACGACCGTGGAGACGTGCTCGCTCATGGTGGTCAAGCGGTCCGGAGTCACCGAGCCCTTCAGTCGTACCAAGGTCATCAATGGCGTGCGCAAGGCATGCCAGGGGCGGCCTGTCACCGAGGACGCACTCGCCCAGCTCGGCCAGCGGGTCGAGGAGGCGGTGCGGGCCACCGGAAGCGCCGAGCTGACCACCCACGACGTGGGGCTGGCCATACTCGGCCCGTTGCAGGAGCTCGACCTCGTCGCCTATCTGCGATTCGCCTCCGTCTACCGGGCGTTCGACTCGCTGGAGGACTTCGAGGCAGCCATCGCGGAGCTCAGGGAAACGAGGCGAGGCCCCGCCGTGGACGACGAAGACGCGGGAGCGGGGAGCCAGGAAGACGACCGCGGGACCGGAGGGACCAGCCAGGTTCCGGTGCCCGCCCACGCCGCCGACTGACCGGCGGACCGGAGCGGGGCGGAGGCCCTGGATCCGGCCGGACGGCGGCAATCCAAGGACCTGTTGCGGGCGGCAGCGTGAGGGTGTCCGCAACACATGACAGAACACCGTGTCACGGGAACATCGTGGCACTTCAGGGCGTTTTAGCCCGTACAGGGAGGCGGCATGACAGAGACGGCGAGCGGTCCGGCACGAGGTTCCCGAGCCAAGGGCGCCAAGGCCACCAAGGGCCTGCGTATCGAGCGCATCCACACCACCCCCGGCGTGCATCCGTACGACGAGGTGGCCTGGGAGCGCCGTGACGTCGTCATGACCAACTGGCGCGACGGCTCGGTCAACTTCGAGCAGCGTGGCGTCGAGTTCCCCGACTTCTGGTCGGTGAACGCGGTCAACATCGTCACCAGCAAGTACTTCCGTGGTGCCGTCGGCACCCCGCAGCGCGAGGTCAGCCTCAAGCAGCTGATCGACCGCATCGTGAAGACGTACCGGAAGGCCGGTGAGGACTACAAGTACTTCGCCTCGCCCGCCGACGCCGAGATCTTCGAGCACGAGCTGGCGTACGCCCTCCTGCACCAGATCTTCAGCTTCAACAGCCCCGTGTGGTTCAACGTGGGCACCCCGCAGCCCCAGCAGGTCTCCGCCTGCTTCATCCTGTCCGTCGACGACTCCATGGAGTCGATCCTCGACTGGTACAAGGAAGAGGGCATGATCTTCAAGGGTGGTTCCGGCGCCGGTCTGAACCTCTCCCGTATCCGTTCCTCCAAGGAACTGCTCTCCTCCGGCGGCAACGCCTCCGGTCCCGTCTCCTTCATGCGCGGTGCCGACGCCTCGGCCGGAACGATCAAGTCCGGCGGTGCCACCCGCCGCGCCGCCAAGATGGTCATCCTCGACGTCGACCACCCCGACATCGAGGACTTCATCGAGACCAAGGTCAAGGAGGAGGAGAAGATCCGCGCCCTGCGTGACGCGGGCTTCGACATGGACCTGGGCGGCGACGACATCACGTCCGTCCAGTACCAGAACGCCAACAACTCGGTCCGTGTGAACGACGAGTTCATGAAGGCGGTCGAGCAGGGCGGCAAGTTCGGTCTCCGCGCGCGGATGACCGGTGAGGTCATCGAGGAGGTCGAGGCCAAGGCCCTGTTCCGCAAGATGGCCGAGGCCGCGTGGGCCTGCGCCGACCCGGGCATCCAGTACGACGACACGATCAACCGCTGGCACACGTGCCCGGAGTCCGGCCGTATCAACGGCTCGAACCCGTGCAGCGAGTACATGCACCTGGACAACACGTCCTGCAACCTCGCCTCGCTGAACCTGATGAAGTTCCTCAAGGACGACGGCAAGGGCACCCAGTCCTTCGACGTCGAGCGCTTCGCCAAGGTCGTCGAGCTCGTCATCACCGCGATGGACATCTCCATCTGCTTCGCGGACTTCCCGACCCAGAAGATCGGCGAGAACACGCGCGCGTTCCGCCAGCTCGGCATCGGCTACGCCAACCTCGGCGCCCTGCTGATGGCGACCGGCCACGCGTACGACTCCGACGGCGGCCGCGCCCTCGCCGGCGCCATCACCTCCCTGATGACCGGCACGTCGTACCGCCGCTCCGCCGAACTCGCCGCGGTCGTCGGCGCGTACGACGGGTACGCCCGCAACGCCGACGCCCACAAGCGCGTCATGAAGCAGCACGCCGACGCCAACGGCACGGCCGTCCGCATGGACGACCTGGACACGCCGATCTGGGCCGCCGCCACGGAGGCCTGGCAGGACGTCGTCCGCCTTGGCGAGCAGAACGGTTTCCGTAACTCCCAGGCATCCGTCATCGCCCCGACCGGCACCATCGGTCTCGCGATGTCCTGCGACACCACCGGCCTCGAGCCCGACCTCGCCCTGGTCAAGTTCAAGAAGCTGGTCGGCGGCGGCTCGATGCAGATCGTCAACGGCACCGTTCCGCAGGCCCTGCGCCGCCTGGGCTACCAGGAGGAGCAGATCGAGGCGATCGTCGCCCACATCGCCGAGCACGGCAATGTGATCGACGCCCCCGGCCTCAAGCACGAGCACTACGAGGTCTTCGACTGCGCCATGGGCGAGCGCTCCATCTCCGCGATGGGCCACGTCCGCATGATGGCCGCGATCCAGCCGTGGATCTCCGGCGCCCTCTCCAAGACGGTCAACCTTCCCGAGACCGCCACCGTCGAGGACGTCGAGGAGGTCTACTTCGAGGCCTGGAAGATGGGCGTCAAGGCGCTCGCGATCTACCGCGACAACTGCAAGGTCGGCCAGCCGCTCTCCGCCAAGACCAAGGAGAAGGAGAAGGCCGAGATCACGGAGAAGGCCGAGGCGGCCATCCGCGAGACGGTCGAGAAGGTCGTCGAGTACCGCCCCGTCCGCAAGCGCCTGCCGAAGGGTCGTCCCGGCATCACCACGTCCTTCACCGTCGGTGGTGCCGAGGGCTACATGACCGCCAACTCCTACCCGGACGACGGTCTCGGCGAGGTCTTCCTGAAGATGTCCAAGCAGGGTTCCACCCTCGCGGGCATGATGGACGCCTTCTCCATCGCCGTCTCGGTGGGTCTCCAGTACGGCGTGCCCCTGGAGACGTACGTCTCGAAGTTCACGAACATGCGCTTCGAGCCGGCCGGCATGACGGACGACCCGGACGTGCGGATGGCGCAGTCGATCGTCGACTACATCTTCCGCCGCCTCGCGCTGGACTTCCTGCCCTTCGAGACGCGCTCCGCGCTCGGCATCCACTCCGCCGAGGAGCGTCAGCGCCACCTGGAGACGGGTTCGTACGAGTCCTCCGAGGACGAGGTCGACGTCGAGGGCCTGGCCCAGTCGGCGCCGCGCCAGACGGACCTCAAGGCCGTCGCCACGCCGAAGGCCGAGGCCGGCGCGGCCCAGCCCGTTCCGAAGCAGGCCCACACCAGCGCCGAACTGGTGGAGATGCAGCTGGGCATCCAGGCGGACGCCCCGCTCTGCTTCTCCTGCGGCACGAAGATGCAGCGGGCCGGCTCCTGCTACATCTGCGAGGGCTGCGGCTCGACGAGCGGCTGCAGCTGACGCCGACGGCAAGCCCTTGAGCTGAGGGGCGCCGGCCATGTGCCGGCGCCCCTTTTCCGTGCCGTGCGCCCCGACGGGCCCACATCCTCCGCTGATGACGACATCGCGGAGGCACGACGCTGACATTCGGGGAACTGTGCGGGCGGGCCCGTGCCCTGCCTCGCGAAGCGCTCGTCGCGGGCCTGCGCCCCCGGATCCAGCCGCGCGCGGACGGGGCCTGTCTCGCCGCAGTGCCCCGGACACCGGCCCTGGACAGGACCGAGCGGCACTGGACGAGCGCATCGCCTACGCGCTCGCCCGGATCCGCTGCCGTCAGGACCTGACCGAAGCCGAGCCGGCGCAGTGGCCGAAGCCGGTGGCGGAGGCCTTCCGGACGGGCGAGACCGGACCGGTCCCCGCCTGGGCCTCCAGCACCGTGCGTGGCGACGATCGCGGGCGTCGCCCCCTACGCCGGGTGACCCTCAGGGCTGATGAGCCCCGCCCATGTGCCGGGCGAAGGCCGCGGGGTCGTCGTCGAAGCCGCGTATGCCGGGGTGGAAGTTCCACCCGCCGGACTCGCCCCGCACGAACTCCGCGACCGTCGCCGCCGTCGATCCGAGGACGGAGCCGAAGTCGTCCTCGGCCAGGACGTTGTAGCCCTCCCGAATGCGCACGGCCGGATTCCGGACGTTGACGAAGGTCCGTTCCGCCGTGCGCTGCTGGATGACGATGCCGACCACCACGCGCGCGTACCGGGCGTCGAGCCGGTCGAGTTCGAGCGTCATGACCTCGTCCCAGCCGAAGCCCTTGCCGTCCTTGCTGTCCCGGTTGAGAAAGATCGTGCCGTCGGGCGAGCGACTGTCGAAGTGCACCAGGTACGCCGGTGCCCCGTACGGGTCGTCAGCCGCGTACGGAGCGGCGACGATGTCCAGATCGGTGGGTGACTGCCCCGCCGGACTCGGGTCCCACTTCAGTGCGACCTCGACCTTGCGGATCCCCTTGCTGAAGCCGTTCAACAGGCGTCCCCTTCCCCCTCGCGGCCTCCTGCCCCAACTCCCGGGTGGCCGAGGCACGTTGTCCATCGTGCCATGCGCGCGGGGGAGTGTGCGCGGGTGATCTATGCCGGAGCGTGACCGACGCCACGCCCCATGGCCTTACGATGGCGCGGTGCTGGTCAAGTGGATTCGCTGCACCGTGGTGGACCGCCGCGGCTTCGAGCGGGGGCAGCGAAAGTGGGCGGGGCTTCTGGGGGAGCCGGGGTTTCGGGGACAGGGCGGTGGCTGGAGCCGGCAGCGGCCGGGGGTGGCGCACATATTCGCCTTCTGGGAGAGCCGTGCCTTCTACGACTCCTTCATGGCCCGCTCCCATGACCGGCTGGCAACTGCCCAGTCCGGCACGTTCAAGGACGCGCAGGTCAAACTCTTCGAGTACCGGTTCGACGTGAAGACAGGCTTCGAGCCTCGGTTCACGGACTCCGACCTCATCCGTGTCGCCCTCTGTCGTGTCCACGAGGAGCGCGTCGAGCACTTCACACTGATGCAGGAGAAGGTGTGGAACCCCGCGATGGCCGGCTCGCCCGGCATGATCCGGGGGATGTTCGCCGAGGCCCCGGAGCACGAGTTCCTCGTCCTGTCGATGTGGCGGTCGGCCGCGGAGCACGGTAAGTACCGCACCGAGCGGGTGGAGCGCCTCGCCCTGCGGGCCCAGACGGAGGCGGACATCGCATCGCTGACCGGCGACATCGTGGAGCTGGAACCGTCCTGGACGGTTTGAAATCCGAACGCGTAAAACGTGTGCCTCTGTGTGGCTCGTGGTGCGGGATTCGTGTGACGTACGCCGTATGGAGCCCGTACGATTGCTCGATCGGGCGTCGGCCGATCTAGGGTTTTGGCATGGCACGACCACGGCGCATCGTCCTTGTCCGGCACGGCGAGTCAACGGGCAATGTTGATGACTCCGTGTACGAGCGTGAACCCGACCATGCTCTGGGACTCACCGAGCGGGGCTGGCAGCAGGCGGAGGAGACCGGCAAGCGGATCCGGGAGATCTTCGGGCGGGAGCGGGTGAGCGTGTACGTCTCCCCGTACCGCCGCACGCATGAGACCTTCCGCGCGTTCCATCTCGACCCCGAGCTCATACGGGTGCGCGAGGAACCCCGGCTGCGCGAGCAGGACTGGGGAAACTGGCAGGACCGCGACGACGTACGCGTGCAGAAGGCCTACCGGGACGCGTACGGGCACTTCTTCTTCCGCTTCCCCCAGGGAGAGTCCGGCGCCGATGTGTACGACCGGGTCGGCGGCTTCCTGGAGAGCCTGTTCCGCAGCTTCGAGGCCCCCGACCATCCGCCGAACGTCCTGCTGGTGACCCACGGTCTGGCCATGCGGCTGTTCTGCATGCGCTGGTTCCACTGGACGGTCGCCGAATTCGAGTCGCTCTCGAACCCGGGGAACGCCGAGATGCGGATGCTCGTTCTCGGCGACGACGGCAAGTACACACTGGACCGGCCCTTCGAGCGCTGGCGGGACCCGGTGCCGCACTGGGTCACCGGTTAGAGTGGCGGCGATGACCGCTGACTCCTCTTCCTTCGGGCGCCTGGACCGCGCCTTGGCCAGCCTGCGCGGACTCGCGGTGGGGGACGCGCTGGGCTCACAGTTCTTCGTTCCGGCGAACTATCCGCTGCTGAAGCGCCGCGAGCTGCCGCCCGGCTCCTGGCAGTGGACGGACGACACGGAAATGGCCTGCTCCGTGGTCGCCGTCCTCGCCGTACACCACCGCGTCGACCAGGACGCGCTGGCGCTCTCCTTCGCCGAGCACCACGACTTCGACCGGGGCTACGGCCCCGCGGTCAACAGGCTGCTGCGCCTCGTGCGGGAGGGCGGCGACTGGCGTGAGCTGGCTTCCGGCCTGTTCAACGGGCAGGGGTCCTGGGGCAACGGGGCCGCGATGCGGATCGCACCGCTGGGCGCCTGGTACGCGGACGACCCGGAGCAGGCGACCCACCAAGCCGAGATCTCGGCGTACCCCACGCACCAGCACCGTGAGGCTGTCGTCGGCGCCATGGCCGTCGCCGCGGCCGCCGCGCTGGCCGCCGCCCCCGGCGGTCCGCCCACCCCGGAGTCATTCCTCGACGGGGTCATCGCCCTGGTGCCGAAGAGTGCCGTCGGTGCGGGCCTGCGGCGCGCCCGGGACATGCTCGACTACGGCGACGCCGGCACCGTCGCGGCCGTCCTGGGCTGCGGACGGCGTACGAGCGCCCATGACACCGTCCCCTTCGCCCTCTGGTCGGCGGCGCGGGCCCTCGGTGACTACGAGACGGCGTTCTGGACCACCTCGCAGGTCGGCGGGGACGTGGACACCACCTGTGCCATCGTGGGCGGCGTGCTCGCGTCGGGCAAGGCGGGGACACCGCCCGCCGGGTGGGTGGAGCGTACGGAGACGCTGCCGGAGTGGGTGGCCGCGTCCGCCTGATGCCCGTGGGCCGAGCTGACGCCTGTGGGGCCGAGCCGCCTTTGGGAACTCTCTGTATTTGCCGGGAACTCTGCGTGATGGGTGGGCGTTGTCCTGGCATCAGCCGTGTGGCGTCCGGATGCGCACGGGCGAGAGGTTCCGCGGGTGGCAGGGGGTGTCGGGAGTGTCGTTCGTGCTGGTGCTGGTGGTGCCTGTGTTCCTCGTGGCCTCGCCGGCCCAAGTGCGGAAGGCCGGACCGTCGCCCTCGCCATCCGTCCCCCGGGCGTGGTCCGGCCTTCCGCGGTCTTGCGCGGACCCGGTCGGGTCAGCCGATTCCCGGGCCCGCCGTGCCGGCGAGGGCTTCGAGGTCGCTCTTGCGGACCTTGATCACCAGCCATGCGGTGGCCAGGGCGAGCACGGCCATCGCAGCGGCCGGAATGAACGCGGTCGAGATGCCGTGGGCGAGCACCTCGTGCCCCCAGGGCGCGGGCAGCTGATGGTTCTTGGCGAACTCCGCCTTCTGCTCCGGCGAGCCGTTGGCGAGGAACTTCGGCAGCTGCTTCTTCGCCTCGTCCTTGCTGGCCGAGCCGAAGACCGTGGTGAGGATCGACAGACCCAGCGAACCGCCCACCTGCTGGGTGGCGTTGAGCAGTCCGGACGCGGCACCCGCCTCGTGCTGGGCGACGCCGGAGACAGCCGTCACGGTCACCGTCACGAAGTTCAGCCCCATGCCGAAGCCGAACACCAGCATCGGTCCGAGCACGCCGCCGGCGTACGAGCTGTCGGGGGTGATCAACGACTGCCAGACGAGCCCGATCACGACGAGCGTTGCACCGGACATCATGAACGGCTTGGGGCCGAGCGTGGGCAGGAACCGTTGCGAGAGACCCGCGCCGACCGCGATGGCGACCGTCACGGGCAGGAACGCCAGACCGGCCTTGATCGGGCTGTAGCCCAGCACGTTCTGCACGAAGAGCACGATGTAGAAGAACATGCCGAACATCGCGGCCGCCAGGCTCAGCATGATCACGTACGTGCCGGAGCGGTTGCGGTCGGTGAACATCTTCAGCGGGGTGATCGGCTCCTTGGCCCGCATCTCGGTGAGCGCGAAGGCCACCAGCAGGACCACGGCGGCACCGAAGGAGCCGAGGGCCAGACTGTCGCGCCAGCCGTCCTCCGCGGCCCGGATGAAGCCGTACACGAGCGATGCCATACCGGCTGTCGAGGTCAGCGCGCCCGCGATGTCGAAGCGCCCGGGGTGTCGCTCGGACTCGTTGATGTAGATCGGGGTGAGCGCGGCGATGAGCACGCCGATCGGCACATTGACGAAGAGCACCCAGCGCCAGTCGAGCCACTCGGTCAGCATGCCGCCCGCGAGCAGGCCGATGGCGCCACCACCCGCGGAGACGGCGGCGAAGACGCCGAACGCCCGGTTCCGCTCCGGCCCTTCGGGGAACGTGGTGGTGATGAGCGCCAGCGAGGTGGGCGACGCGATGGCGCCACCCATGCCCTGCAGGGCGCGCGCGGCGAGCAGCTGCCAGGGCTCCTGGGCGATTCCGCCGAGCAGCGAGGCGAAGGTGAACAGCAGGATGCCCGTCATGAACACCCGGCGGCGGCCGAGGATGTCACCGGCTCGCGCGCCGAGCAGGAGGAGGCCTCCGAAGGTCAGCGTGTAGGCGCTGACCACCCATGTGAGGTCCGTGGTGCTGAACTTGAGCGCGTCTTGAATGTGCGGGAGAGCGATGTTCACAATCGTCGCATCGAGTACCACCATGAGTTGGCAGGCCGCGATGACGGTGAGTGCGATGCCGGGGTGTCCCTCCCGGCGGGCTGCTCCAGGTTTTTCGTTCTGTATCAGCTGAGAGGTTGTCACTATGAGTCCCCCACGAAGGCGTTAGTGAACGCAGGCGTTCACTGTCCCGTCAACGGTAGTGAGTTCCTGACAGAGAACGCAAGCGTTCACTTAGCTCACCGTCGCGCCTCGCGTCCCCCTCTGCCGTCGCGCGATGTGTCCCCAGTCCCGCAATCCCCGCTTCACCCTGCTCGCTGGAGAAACTCAGATGGTTACCTCGCGCTGGACGGCCGCCCCCGCTCGGACGGCCTCCCTTCGCCGGCGCGGCGCCGTGCTCGAACGCGCGATCCTGGACGCCGCGCTGGAGCAGCTCAGTACGGTCGGCTGGAAGGGCCTCACGATGGAGGGTGTCGCCGCCGGTGCCCAGACCGGCAAGGCGGCCGTCTATCGCCGCTGGCCGTCCAAGGAGGATCTCGTCGCCGACGCGCTCCAGGCCGGGCTGCCGCGTCCGGTGGAGGCGCCCGACTTGGGGACGGTGCGCGAGGACCTGCTCGCCCTGTGCCGCCAGGCGCGTCGCGCGATGTTCTCGCGACCCGGCTTCGCCCTCCGAGCGATCATTCACGAGTGTGATCCCGCACAGGCCGAGCGCTTCCATGGCCTGATCTTCGAAGGGGTTGTGGAGCCGACCATCAGGCTGCTGCGTGAGGTCATCACTCGTGGAATAGGTCGGGGAGAGGTTCGCTCGGATGCGGCCAACAGCTATGTCTTCGACGCCATTCCGGCGATGATGATGTACCGGTCCAAGATGTGCGCCAGCGAATGGACCGACCAGGATCTCGAAGAGATGATCGACCAGTTGATGCTTCCGCTGCTACGCCCGGACGGGGCCTGATCCGGGGCCGCGTCGGCCCCGGGCCCGCCGGGTGAGCCGGGGTGTCGCTCGGGGATCTCGGCGGCGTAGGCTAAGGGCGCCATGCCGTACGAACCGCCTACTCACACCGTCGAGCGCTCCCTCCGCGCCACGATCGGAGCGAAGGTCATCGCCGGTGTCGACGAGGTGGGACGCGGCGCCTGGGCGGGACCTGTCACCGTCTGCGCGGCGGTCACCGGACTCCGCCGGCCGCCCGAGGGCCTCACCGATTCCAAGCTGCTCACCGTCAAGCGCCGCACGGAGTTGTCCGCGGAGCTGCTGAAGTGGGTGACGGCCTATGCCCTGGGGCATGCCTCCCCGGAGGAGATCGACGCTCTGGGGATGACGGCGGCGCTGCGCCTTGCCGCCGTACGGGCCCTGGAGGCCTTGCCGATCCGCCCCGACGCGGTGATCCTCGACGGGAAGCACGACTACCTCGGAGCCCCCTGGAAGGTCCGCACGGTGATCAAGGGCGACCGCTCGTGCGTGGCGGTGGCGGCGGCTTCGGTGATTGCCAAGGTTCAGCGCGACAAAATGATGGCCGAACTGGGTATCGACCATGCAGACTTCGGTTTTGCGGACAACGCCGGGTATCCGTCGCCCGTGCACAAGGCCGCACTGGAGGAGCGGGGCCCCACCCCGTACCACCGGTTGTCGTGGGCGTATCTTGATGCGCTGCCCCAGTGGCGGCACCTCAAGAAGGTCCGCAGCTGGGCGGAGGGAAGCGTTCCTGAGGTCGAGGGTCAGCTGGGCTTCGATTTCTGACCGTTCCACCCGCACTGTTGTGCCACCCGGTCGCGCGAGTCGCACCAACGTTTGATAAACATCAGCTCATGCCTCTCATTCCCGAGGAGCCTCAGATTCACGAGAGTGCCCAGGGTCCCCGCGCCACTCCGGCCAGTGGCCGTACCGCGCCGACCCCTCGCCCCGTACCCGGCCCCCGCCCCGCGGCTCCGTCGCGTCCCGGTCGTCCCGGCCCTCTCCGGCCCGGGCAACCGGTGCAACGTACGCCGCGCGACGTGGCCGCCAAACCGGGCCCGTCGGGTCCGGCCGCTCCCGCCGCAGCCGCGGCGACTCCGCAGATCCAGCTGATCCCGGCCTCTGTCGAGGGTGCCCTCGACGCCGCCGAGGAGGCGGTGGACCTGCTCCTGGACTCGGGCCGTGCCCCCGGTGACGTGCTGGTGATCACCACCGGCGAACCGCACCCGTGGGCCGACCACGAGCTGTCCTTCGGTGAAGCCTCCTACTGGGCCCAGCACGACGCGGGCGACGACGTCTTCTACACGGGTGCCGCCATGGCCTCGCGTGCCGCGTCCCGTCCTGTCGTCGTGGTTGCCGTCAACGGTGGTCCTGCCGCCGCTGCCGCGACCGCGCTCCCGCTGGCCCACACCCGGGCCGGTGCCCTGCTGGTCGTCTGCGGTGACCCGCAGCAGATCAACTCGGTGCTGGGCGCGGGCGTCTGAGCCCTGTCCGGCACCTCCAGGAGCACCGGAGGTGCCGAGGGTGTCGCAGCGGTGGCACCGGCACGGTGGGCCCTTCGGCGTGCCCGGAATCCGGTGCGGCCCTGCCCCGCTGAGGGGCGGCTTCCGGACGGACGGGCGGCTCAGGGCTTGGTGGAGGCATGCGGTGTGACGACGCCGACGCGCCCGTCGGGCGGCGGGCCGGGGTGTCGTATCCGTCCCCGCTCCGCGGTACGGCATCTCGCAGGCGCCGTACCCACGCGCTGTGACCGGTGCGTACGCGGGTCCCGTGTCCCGCGCGCGAAGAACTCCGAGGGGCCCATCGGCGCCGTCGGGGTCCGGGCCGGAAGGCCCTCCCCGAGTCGCCGTGGTCCCGTCTCCACCTGTGCGGCGCGCAGCGCTTCGGGAGCGGTCGCCCGGTGGAGGCTCGGCCCGGCGCCACGCGAACGCGGAGCCGGTGCTCCTCAGCGGGCCGCTGCGCGGCGCAGGACGTCCGACATGGCGCCGCCGGTGCGAGGCGACGGGGCCGGCACGTCCGATATGCCGAAGGGTTCAGGTGTCGAGTCCAAGTTCGGGCGGCGGCCGCCACGCCCCTCGCCGAGCACCTGCCAGCCGTCGCGGGTCAGCGTGATGTACGCCCCGCAGCGCAGCCCGTGCAGCGTGCAGGCGTCACGCAGCCCCCACATCCACGCGCCGTCATCCTCCGTCCAACGCGCGTCCCCCTCGCGGCAGTAGAGCAGCACGGCGGTGCGCACCGGTGTGCGGCGCCGCAGATCGTGCGGTATGACCCGGCGCAGCTGGTCCAGCAGTGCGTTGCGGAACATCCATCCGTCGGCCGGTGCCGGGCGTCGGGTGAACGAGGCGCTCGCCAGCAGCCGTTCCTCCGGGTCGAGGACGGCCACGATCGCCGTCGCCGCCTTGGGACGGTGCCGCGTGTGCAGCCCGCTGACGACCTCGCGGGGGTTGCGCAGCAGTGGGATGCCGGCGGCCGCCCACTCGGCAGGCTCAAGCAGGCGACTGGCGGACGCGGCGGACGCGGACGTCGACAACGAGGCCGCCGAGGACGGAGCGAATCCGAAGGTCACGTTCCTCCCTTCGGCTACGCGCCCATACAGCGGGCGGGGTCGGATTCGGGGGAGCGCACACCGCAGCGAAGCCCAACCGGATCACGAGCGAGCCGTGCGGGGAGCGGACTTCAATTCTTCCTGTCGAACTTGGATGCGGCAACGAGCAATTGGGGCCACCGACTGTTATCTGGTGGTGCGTGGCTTATATCCCTACCTTGTGAGGCGCCTGGCAACGTACGTGACGTTCGAGCACGACACGTGCGTACGCCGCGGACGGGGGCGGCGCCCGCGCATCCGTGGATCAGCCCTGCATGGCCAGGACCAGCGGCAACACCCCCTGCGCCCCGGACCTCCTGAGCAGCCGGGCCGCGACCGCCAGGGTCCAGCCGGTCTCCGTGTAGTCGTCCACGAGCAGAACGGGACCCCGGGCCTCGGTGAGAGCCGCGGCCAGGGCGGGCGGAACGGTCAGCGCGCCGTCGAGGACCTTCAGGCGCTGCGCGCTGTTGCTGCGGGAGCCGCGCGGCACCTCGCCGATGTACTCCACGGAGCCCAGCAGCGGCAGCCTGCCGATCTCCGCGATGCGCGCGCCCAGGGATTGGATCAGCCGCGGCCTGGTGCGCGAGGCGACGGTCACGACGCCCACCGGCCGGGGCGGCGCGTCTTCCTCACCGGAGGCCCAGCCGCCGGGGCCCCTGGCCCAGTCGGCCAGGACTCCCACCACGGCCCTCGCCACATCGTCCGGCACGGGAGCGTCCGGCGCCTGCGGTGCGAGCATCGGCCGCAGCCGGTTGCCCCAGCCGATGTCCGACAGTCGCCCCAACGCCCGCCCCGCCGAAGCCTGTTCCCCGGCCGGAACGCGCCCCTTGAGATCAATGCCGATCGCCGGTAGCCCCGTCGGCCACATGCGACGGGGTTCCACTTCGACTCCCGCGCGGCCCAGATCGACGCGCGCCGCATCCAGCGCGGCCGTCGAGGTGTCCGCCGTGAAACGCGCTCCCGCGCAGTTGTCGCAGCGGCCGCAGGGCTTTGCGCCCTCGTCGTCGAGCTGCCGCTGCAGATACTCCATCCGGCAGCCTGTCGTGGACGCGTACTCGCGCATCGCCTGCTGCTCGGCCTCCCTTTGCCGCGCCACCCAGGCGTACCGCTCGGCCTCGTACGTCCACTGCTGACCGGTCGCGATCCAACCGCCCTTGACGCGCCTGACCGCACCGTCGACGTCGAGGACCTTGAGCATGGTCTCCAGTCGCGACCGGCGCAGCTCCACCAGCGGTTCCAGGGCGGGCAGGGACAAGGGGCAGGCGGCCCGGGCGAGGACGTCCAGGGTGCGGCGCACCAGGTCCTCGGAAGGGAAGGCCAGCGACGCGAAGTACTCCCAGATCGCCTCGTCCTCCTTGCCCGGCAGCAGGAGTACCTCGGCGTGCTCGACACCGCGCCCGGCACGGCCGACCTGCTGGTAGTAGGCGATGGGGGAGGAGGGCGAGCCGAGGTGCACCACGAAGCCGAGGTCGGGCTTGTCGAAGCCCATGCCGAGGGCGGAGGTGGCGATCAGCGCCTTGACCCGGTTGCCGAGCAGGTCGTCCTCGGCCTGCTGCCGGTCGGCGTTCTCCGTCTTTCCCGTGTACGAGGCGACGGTGTGTCCCCGCTGCCTGAGGAAGGCGGTGACCTCCTCGGCCGCCGCCACGGTGAGCGTGTAGACGATGCCGGAACCCGGCAGGTCGTCGAGGTGGTCGGCGAGCCAGGCCATGCGGTGCGCGGCGTCCGGCAGCCGCAGCACGTTCAGGCTCAGGCTCTCCCGGTCGAGCGGGCCGCGCAGCACCAGTGCGTCGGACGTGCCTCCGGTGCCGAGCTGCTCCGCGACGTCGGCGGTCACCCGTGCGTTGGCCGTGGCCGTGGTGGCCAGTACGGGTACACCCGGTGGGAGGTCGGCGAGCATGGTGCGCAGCCGTCGGTAGTCGGGGCGGAAGTCGTGGCCCCAGTCGGAGATGCAGTGGGCCTCGTCCACGACGAGCAGTCCGGTCGCGGCGGCCAGTTTGGGCAGGACCTGGTCGCGGAAGTCGGGGTTGTTGAGGCGTTCGGGGCTGACGAGCAGCACGTCGACCTCTCCCGCCGCGATCTCCCCCTGGACGGTGTCCCATTCCTCTGTGTTGGAGGAGTTGATGGTCCGGGCGTGGATGCCGGCGCGGGCCGCCGCCTCCACCTGGTTGCGCATCAGCGCGAGGAGCGGCGAGACGATGACGGTCGGGCCACTGCCCCGGGCACGCAGCAGCGAGGTCGCCACGAAGTAGACGGCGGACTTGCCCCAGCCCGTGCGCTGGACGACCAGGGCCCGGCGCCGGTCGGCGACCAGCGCCTCGATCGCCCGCCACTGGTCCTCGCGCAGTCCGGCCGTGCCCGTGGCGTCCCCGACGAGACGGGCGAGGACGGCGTCGGCCTGCGTCCTGAGGTCCGCGTTGCTCGTGTGCTCCATGCGTCCCATACAACAGGACGGCACTGACATCCGGGCGGTCCGTGGGACGGCGGGCCGAAGTGCTCCCGTTGTTTGTCGTGTCCCTGCTCGGACTTATCCACAGGCTCAAGCGGAATCTCAGGATCCGCGAGATCGTCTGCGCATGACGAATCACGGCGAAACGACCGGATCTTCCGAAAACGGCGATATCGCAGGACGTGACGCGCACAGCGGGCGCGCCGCGGACGCGGGGCGATCGGAGCGAGCGGAGACAGCGCGCATGGCAGACCTTGGGCCCACGGCACACGAAAGCCAGATCACGCTGCGCACCCCGGCCGAACTGGCCGACGCTCTGCCCTATCTGCTCGGCTACCGCCCCGAGGACAGCATCGTGCTGGTGGCCCTGCACGACCGGGGCGGCCGCGGCCGCTTCGGCGGCCGGGCCCGGCTCGGCATCCCCGCGAGCATGGACGACTGGGAGTCGGCCGCCCGTCAGTTGGCCCAGGGCCTGGTGGCCGGCAGCGAGCGCAGGGGCGCCCGGCCCGAGCAGATGGTCGCCTACGTCTGTCAGGAACCGGCGAAGGATGAGTCGGGCCGGGACGTCATGCGGCGGCTGCGTCCGCTTGCCCAACTGCTGCGCACCGAGTGCGGGCACCTCGACGTACCGGTCATCGAGGCGGTGTGCATCTCGGACGGCCGCTTCTGGTCCTACTGCTGCCCGAACGAAGGGTGCTGTCCGGACGACGGAACACCGATGGGCCTGCCCGGCACATCCGTACTCGCGGCCGCGGCCACCTACGCCGGTATCCAAGTGCGCGGCACGCTGCGCGAGTTGCGGGCCAGGCTCCTTGCCTGGGAGACGCCTGCCGCACTGGAGCAGGAGATCGTCCTGGACACCATGGGCATGTCCGTGGTGCCCAGGATCATCGACGACGCGACGCGTGCGCAGGTCGCCGAGGAGACCCTCGGCCTCGCCGAGCGGGTCATGGCCCGGCTTGCCGCAGCGCCGTCGGTGTCCGGCATGCTCCCCGCGGACCTTCGCGACGACGAACTGATCACGCACGAGGAAGCGGCGAAGCTGATCCTCGGTCTGCAGGACCGCACGACCCGGGACCGGGCCGCGGCATGGATGGAAGGTGACGAGGCCGGTCCGGCGCTGCGTCTGTGGCGTGCGCTGGCCCGCCGATGCGTCGGGCCGTACGGCGAACACGCCGCCGCACCCCTCACCCTCGCGGGCTGGGTGGCCTGGTCGAGCGGCGACGACCTCGAAGCCAGGGAGGCCCTGGCGATGGCCCTGGGCGCGGACCCGGACTACCTCTTCGCCCGCCTTCTGCACCAGGCCTGCAACGAGGGCCTGGATCCGGAGGCGATCCGCCGCTGCCTGCGTGCGGGACGCACGGGAGGTGAGGAGACGGAGGCCGCTGAGGACGAGGGGACGGAGGCGGACGCGGACTCGGCCCTGACTCGGCCGGGTGTCTCGGAGAGCGCCTCCCGCCGACACCACCGCCCTCGTGTGGCCGACGGCGCCGACCGTCAGCCGCGCTCGACACGCGCGAAGGGCCGACGGCCCCGGCCGGACAGCACGCATCCCCGCACCCCGGCACCCGGTCGTACGCGCCCGGGTGCCTCAAGGCCGGCCAGTACGCGCACGCGTGCCGCAGGGAAGGGCGACGCTCGGCGCGACGACGCCGCATCAGGAGGGAACCGGTCCGGAGGCAATGGCCCGGAGGCGGATGCATGAGCAACGATTGGTGCGTTGCCTCGGTTGCCTGGTGCCTGCTGGTCGCTTGGCGTCTGCTGTCCGGTCGGGGCACGTGGCGACTGGCCGGGCCGGCTCGGCCCGGTGCCGGGGGCCCGCTACCGCCGCACTGGTGTCGGCGCCGGGCTGTGGGTCCGAAGAGTGAACCCGCACTCAAGAACCGCCGCCATTCGGTCGCTTCCCTGAGGGGAGGCGTGACCAGGCGGACTTCCCTGCCGTTCACCTGGGTGGCGGTACCCCCGGACGGGCTGCGCCGCCGCACGTCCGATGTTCCTCCGGAGCACGCCACCCGGCGCCGAGCACGTCCGAGGCGCACAGAGCGCAGAAGAAACCGCCGCATGCATCAGCCGACTCCGCCCATCGCAACCGACGACCACCCCTCTGTCCCCGACACCCCTGCACCGTCCCCGCCCGTCGATACAGTCCCCCCGGGACCGACCAGCACGGCGGACCCGAACCTGCTCCAGGCCCTGGGATCCGACCCCGTGCCTGCGCCGTGGCAGACCGGAGCTTTTCCCCGGCTCACGGATCCCCGGCTCATGGATCCCCGGCTCATGGAAGACTCCCGCCGGTCGTCGTCCGCGCCGCAGAGCCGGTCTCCGGCCTCCTCGACGCCCCGAGACCGGTCCCCGTCCGTGCCTGCGCGTCGGGTCCCACGTCCGCCCGCGTCCCCACCTCAGGGAGCCACCGCAGGCGTGCAGCCATCGCCCCTCCGTCGCACCGCCGACCTTCCGCCCACCCACACGGCCTTGATCTGCGTCGCCCTGCCGGGCCTCGCCATCTCCATGGAGGAGGGGCAGCTGGCCGGGCGGGGTCTGGAGGGGTTCTACCTGGCGGGCCGACGGCTGCTCTCGCGCTGCCAGGTCCGCGTGGGCGGACGAGAACCGCTGGCGGTGCAGGCCAGGATGGCCGGAGCGGATCAGGCCCGCTTCGTGGGAACGGTGCGTACCGCCTCGGCCGCCGGACCGGACCCGGACGTCGTCGTCGAGCGGATCCGGCACGCCGACGGCACCGAGCGCATCACCTTCCACAGCGCTGCCCTGCGCCCGCTGCGGCTGCCGGTCGAGGTGGCCCTCGGTACGGACCTTGCGGACCTGAGCGCCATCGCCTCCGGCAACGCGGGCCCCGAACTGCCCGCCACCGTCCACGACTCGGGCCTGCGCTGGACCCGCGCCGCGGGGACCTCCACGGTCACGGCCGCCCCGCCGCCTGCCGACGCCCTGGCCTCAGCGGGACTGCTGTGCTGGGAGTTCGAACTGCCACCAGGTGCGACGGTGACCGTGGAACTGCGCGTACGGCCGGGCGGGGCCGGACCGCTCAGAGCCGCGGGCCGTGCGGCGACGAGCCCCCTGGCGCACGCCCGGGCTGCGGGCGACGACCCCAGGGCCGCGATCCTGATGCGGACGAGCATCGAGGATCTCCGGGCTCTGCTGCTGCGGGATCCGGCCCACCCCACCGACATCTATCTCGCGGCAGGGGCGCCCTGGCGGTGCGGCATGGCCCCGGCCGAGGCACTCGCCGCCGCGCGCATGACGCTGCCCCTCGGCACCAGGCTCGCCGTCGGCACACTGCGCACCCTCGCCCGTACACAACTCACCGGTGCGGGACCGCAGACGGGCATGATCCCCGGACCGCGACGCGACGCGGGTACGCACGTGCCGCCGGGCTGCACGGGTACGGAGGCCACACTGCTGTTCCCCGTCCTGCTCGCGGAGGCCCGCCGCTGGGGGCTCCCGGAGCAGGAGGCCGAAGAACTGCTGCCCACGGCCGAGTGGTGTCTGACCTGGCTGCGCACCACCGTGCGCGGCAGCACGTACCTGTGCGACCCGCAGCCCGGAGGCCCGGTCCGCTGCGAGACCCAGGCCCACGCCCATCGCGCGGCACTGCTGGGCGCCGATCTCCTGGAGGCGTACGGCAGACCCGGCGGCACGGAACTACGCCAGTGGGCGCGGGAACTGCGGGCGGCGTTCCAAAGCGACTTCTGGATCGAAGATCATGGCGGCGGTCGTCCGGCGGCGGCCCGTGCCCCGGACGGACGGCTGCTTCCGCACCTCGGCGCTGCCGCCGCCCACCTCCTGGACACCGGTCTGCTCGGCGCGGGAGAACCGGCGCCCGGTCTGCTCGACAGAGCGCAGACCGACCAGCTCGCCCGGCTGCTCGGCGGCCCCGCACTGGACTCCGGCTGGGGGCTGCGCGGACTGGGCACGAAGGAGGCGGGACACAACCCGTTCGGCCACCGGACCGGGGCCGTACGCGTCCAGGAGACGGCACTCGCCGTCGCCGGGCTGGCCGCCGCGGGCCATGAGCAGGAGGCGAGCGGCCTGCTGCGCGGTGTCCTGGCGGCTGCCGAGCGCTTCGGCCACCGGCTGCCCGAGATGTACGCGGGCGAGCAGCGCTCCGAGGGGAGCGCACCCGTTCCCCACCCGGCGGCCTGCCGCCCGGCGGCCGTGGCGGCGGCCTCCGGGGTCCTGCTGCTCACCGCGCTCGCGGGCATCCGCCCCGACGCCCCGGCCCGGACGATCACGCTGCGCCCGGTACGGAGCGTGCCCCTGGGAGAGATCGGCTTCACGGGGCTGCGGATCGCCGGGGCCCCCTTCTCCGTACGGGTCAGCAGACTCGGACTCGCCATGGTCGAGGAGGCGGCGGAGGGCCTGCAGTTGGGAGTGTGACCTCGTACGACGCGACCCGCGCGCGGTGCGCGAGCCGACTCGTGGGCCCCGTGCCGGACGGAAGTGGATCAGCTGTCGATGCGGCTCAAGAAGGGAGTGCTTATCGTCAGGCAGACGACTATGATCGCCGCATGCCCTACGACCCGTCAGCATTTCCGCCCTTTGCCGTCACCGTGGACCTGGTCGTGCTGACCGTGCGCCGCCATGCCCTGTGCGCGCTGGCGGTGCGCAGGGGTGAGCCCCCGTTCCAGGGGCGCTGGGCGCTGCCCGGCGGCTTCGTACGGGCCGACGAGGACCTGGCACAGGCCGCGGCCCGCGAGCTTGCCGAGGAGACGGGGCTGCACGCCCACGACCCTTCCTCCCCCGCCCAGGACGGCGGCGCCCACCTCGAGCAGCTTGCCACCTACGGCGACCCCAAGCGGGACCCGCGCATGCGAGTGGTCAGCGTCGCGCACCTCGCCCTCGCTCCCGACCTGCCGGCACCCCGGGCAGGCGGCGACGCGAGCAATGCGCGCTGGGCACCGGTGGAGGAGCTGCTCCAGCAGGGCGGGTACGGCCGTGACGGTGAGCCGGTGGCGCCGCTCGCCTTCGACCACGCCCAGATCCTGGCCGACGGGGTCGAGCGGGCCCGTTCCAAGATCGAGTACTCGTCGCTGGCCACCGCTTTCTGCCCGCCCGAGTTCACCGTCGGAGAGCTGCGCCGCGTCTACGAGGCCGTCTGGGGCGTGGCTCTCGACCCGCGCAACTTCCACCGCAAGGTGACCGGCACCCCTGGATTCCTCGTCCCCGCCGGCGGCACGACCACGCGCCAGGGCGGCCGCCCGGCCCAACTCTTCCGCGCGGGCGGCGCCACACTGCTCAACCCCCCGATGCTGCGCCCCGAGGTGTGAAGCTGCGGCGGCGGAGACCGGACGGGCGGCCCTGGCGGGATAGAAGGGGCGATACCCGAAAAATCGGACGAAGCGCGCTATCTTGCTTCAGGTGATCCAGGCCTTCGGACTGACCAGCAACCCCCGCAAGGCGCACCCGCCCGCCGTCGACGACGTCTCGTTCGAGGCGCGCGCGGGCCGTGTCACCGCGCTCCTCGGGGCATCGGGTGCGGGCAAGACGACGGCGCTCCGGCTGATGCTCGAACTCCAACAGGGCCGCGGGATCACCTGCTTCAGGGGCCGGCCCCTGCACCGCATCACCCACCCCTCACGCGAAGTCGGCGTCCTCCTCGGCGATGTGCCCGGGCATCCGGCCCGCTCGGTCCGAGGACACCTGCGCATGCTGTGCGCCGCGGCGGGAGTCCCCGCCCGGCGCGCCGACGAGGTCCTCGAAGTGGTCGGCCTCGCAGGCCTGCGCGAGGAGCGCCTGGGCACACTGTCCCGGGGCATGGACCGCCGGCTCGGCCTGGCCTGCGTCCTGCTGTCCGACCCGCACACCCTGGTGCTGGACGACCCCGCGCACGGCCTGTCGGTCCGCGAGGCCCGGTGGCTGCACGGCATGCTCCGGGCGCACGCGAGCCAGGGCGGCACGGTCCTGTTCGCCACGGCCGACCCCAAGGAAGCCGCGCGCACCGCCGACCAGGTCGTCACCCTGGAGGGCGGAAGGCTCGTCGCCGACCAGGAGGCGGCGGAGTTCGGCCGCACCCGCCTGCGCCCCCGCGTGGCTGTCCGCAGCCCGCACGCCGCCCGCCTGGCCGCCGTACTCGCCAAGGAGGCCCGCACCGGCCGGCGCTCCGTCGAGGTCGTACATGAGGGCGGCAACCGCCTCTCCGTGTATGGCAGTACGACCGCCGACGTGGGGGAGACGGCGTTCCGTCATGGCATCCTCGTCCACCAACTCGCGGACGAGACGGGCGACATGGGCCCCGGGGCCGGAACGCCGACGACGGACGGATCCCGCCCGGCCGACGGATCGGCGGAGGCGAACCGCCCGGCCCCCGCCGACGAGCCGCCGACCGCCGAACAGCCGAAGACTCCCGGCGACGCAGTGGCGGTGGAGCAGGCGGAGTCGGCCGGCGGCCCGGGGGTCGCGGAGGGGCCGAAGGCGCTCGGCGGTGCGGTGCCGACGGATCAGGCGACGACGTCTGACGGTCCGGTTGTGGCGCATGGGCCAAGGACGCCTGACGATCCCGCCGCCGCGGATCGACCGGAAACTCCTGGCAACGTGGCCGCCACAGATCGGTCGCAGATCCTCGACGACCTCCCTGAGCCGGACCAGCCGCAGCCCCTCGACGAGCCCTACGTGCCAGGTCAGTCGCGGTCCGACCCCGGTCCGCCCGCTCCGGACGCACTGCCGACCACCGTGCCCGCGGGGCCACCCGCCGCCTCGGTCTCCGCCGCCGAGAGTGAGCAGGCCCAGGTCAGCGGCGCGCGCACGGCCGACGTGGAGGCAACCGATGACGGCTCGGAACCCGACGACCCCACCCCCACCCCGTTCACCACCGCCGCGCATCACCACCGCGCGTCCGGAACCCGGCTCAGGGCCGGCCACTCACGCCCCGCCGGCCCCCTCGCTCCAGGTGATCTGTCCCCCCTCCCGCCCCCCATCTCCGTCCGTCCCGCCCCCAGCCCCCTCCGCCCCCTCCGCTACGAACTCCGCCGGGCCGCCGGCATCGGCACGGGCTTCGTCACCTGCGGTGCCGTGCTCGTGGTGTCCGCGCTCACCGCCGTACTGCTCGCTCGCCTCGGCCACACCACGCAAGCGCGTCTGTTCGCGGCGTGGCCCCAGGAGCTGCCTCTGCCGCCCGCGGCGCTCGGCGCGGGGCTGCTCGGCGCGCTGGCCTTCGGCGACGAGTTCCGCCACCCCGCCCTGGCGGCCGACCGCGGCACCGTGCCCCGTCGGCTGGGGCTGCTCACCGCAAAACTCCTCGTCTCCGGTGCCACGGCGCTGATGCTGGCCTTCCTCACCGTGGGCTGCGACGCCGAGTTGCTCTATCTCGTATACGGCCGGGAGCTCACGCAGGTTCCCGCCGACTGGCTTTCGGTGACCGCGAGTTGGTTCGGGCTCGTGACCGGGTGCGCCTGGGCCGGAGTGCTGGCCGCGGGCGTCTTCCGGTCCACCGCGGCCGGGCTCGCCGCGGTGCTCGCCGTACCCGTCGTGGTCGTACCCCTGGTGCAGAAGGCGCTGCAGGGGCCCGCGGTGCGGATGGCGGCGGGGCTTCCCGGGCGGATGCGGGAGGTCTTCCTGCTGCAGTGGCCGTTCGGGGGAGAGCGATATCTGACCGCGGCTGCCCGGGTGCTCGCCCAACCCGTGGGCGGCGCCCTCACGTTGTCGCTGACCGCCCTGCTCTGCGCGTATGTGCTGACGACCCTGCGGAGCAGGGTCCGATGACGACCGTCCGTACGCTTCGGGTCCGCCCGTGCACACAACCTCCCGGAGAACGCCCACTTCTTTCCGATAAGGCGTCAATTGCGACGGGGTGAGCGATCACCCTTTCGTGTGCTTTTCACCAAAGACCTCAAGGGAGTTGGAGACGGCGCCGACAAAGGATCCGTGAGTACCCTTGCGCACACCATGATGACCGCCGCCCGCCCCGCAGACTCCGGTCTGGTCGGCCCGGGCGAACTCGACCGCTACCCCTACGCGGAGGCCCCCGCCACCGACCGCGTCGGAGCGCCTGTCTGGGACGGTGCGGAACCCGAGCTGGGCCGTGTGGGCCGGCGCGCCGCGGGCAGTCGCGGACGCGGGCTGCACGGCCAACTCGTTCAGCAACTGGGCCAGATGATCGTCTCGGGTGACCTGGGCGCCGACCGCCCGCTCGTCCCGGAGGAGATCGGCCAGCGCTTCGAGGTCTCCCGCACCGTAGTCCGCGAGTCCCTCCGTGTCCTGGAGGCCAAGGGCCTGGTCAGCGCCCGCCCGAACGTCGGCACGCGCGTGCGTCCCGTCAGCGACTGGAACCTTCTCGACCCGGACATCATCGAGTGGCGGGCCTTCGGGCCGCAGCGCGACGACCAGCGGCGCGAGCTGAGCGAGCTGCGCTGGACGATCGAGCCGCTCGCCGCGCGCCTCGCCGCCGGGCACGGGCGCGAGGAGGTCCAGCAGCGCCTCTCCGACATGGTCGAGATCATGAGCCACGCCATGGGACAGGGCGACGCGCTCACCTTCTCCCGCGCCGACTCCGAGTTCCACACGCTGCTCATCCAGATCGCGGGCAACCGCATGCTGGAGCACCTCTCCGGCATCGTGTCGGCCGCCCTGCAGGTCTCCGGAGGCCCGGTCACCGGTTGCGACCGGCCGAACGAGGGGTCACTGGCCCAGCACGCGCGGATCGTCGACGCCCTGGGCACCGGCGACGGCGCGGCGGCCGAGGCGGCCATGCGGCAACTGCTGACCGTTCATCCCGAGGTGGAGCGCGTGGTGCCCGCGCCACGCGAACACTGAGCCCGCCCCGCGGGCGGTGCGGTCGGTGAGTGCCGCGTTCTCGTGGCTGTGCCGGGCCCCGGAACCCGTCTGCCACCGGACCCCGCCGGACCCTCAGAAGTCCGGCGGGGTCCGGCGGTGCGACGAGGTGGCATATGCGTCGGAGCGGCCTCGGTCAAGGACATCGGTGACATCATCTGCCCGTGTCTGACCGTTTTTGAGTGGTTACGCGGTGTGACTCGGGCCACGCAGATTGGGCGTAACGCTCACGGGATCAGCGCGATGACCTAAGAGGTGACAGCCGCGGAGGGAATACGGACGCCGTTCAAGGCGCTGTGAGTCTTCCCGGCCCCCGCCCGCGCCGTCGGCCCATCCCCAAGCCGGCGGTCGGCTCCAGTCCATTTTGGACGGGGCCGAAAGCCGTTTTCCAACGTTCCGAGAGGTTGTTCGTGTCGGCCAGCACATCCCGTACGCTCCCGCCGGAGATTGCCGAGTCCGTCTCTGTCATGGCGCTCATTGAGCGGGGAAAGGCTGAGGGGCAGATCGCCGGCGATGACGTGCGTCGGGCCTTCGAAGCTGACCAGATTCCGGCCACTCAGTGGAAGAACGTACTGCGCAGCCTCAACCAGATCCTCGAGGAAGAGGGTGTGACGCTGATGGTCAGTGCCGCGGAGCCCAAGCGCACCCGAAAGAGCGTCGCAGCGAAGAGTCCGGCCAAGCGCACCGCCACCAAGACGGTCGCGGCGAAGACGGTGACCACCAGGAAGGCCACCGCCACCACGGCTGCCCCGGTCGCGTCCGCCGAACCTGCCGCCGTCGATCCCGCCGAGGAAGCCGCGCCCGCCAAGAAGGCCGCTGCCAAGAAGACGACCGCCAAGAAGGCTGTCGCGAAGAAGACCGTCGCCAAGAAGACGGCGGCCAAGAAGACCACCGCCAAGAAGGACGACGGCGAGCTCGTAGAGGAAGAGGTGCTCGAGGACGCCAAGGGCACCGAGGAGCCCGAGGGCGCCGAGAGCGCGGGCTTCGTGCTGTCCGACGAGGACGAGGACGACGCGCCCGCGCAGCAGGTCGCCGCGGCCGGCGCCACCGCCGACCCGGTCAAGGACTACCTCAAGCAGATCGGCAAGGTCCCCCTGCTCAACGCCGAGCAGGAGGTCGAGCTCGCCAAGCGCATCGAGGCCGGTCTGTTCGCCGAGGACAAGCTGGCGAACGCCGACAAGCTGGCGCCGAAGCTCAAGCGTGAGCTGGAGATCATCGCGGAGGACGGCCGCCGCGCCAAGAACCACCTCCTGGAGGCCAACCTCCGTCTGGTGGTCTCCCTGGCCAAGCGCTACACCGGCCGCGGCATGCTCTTCCTGGACCTCATCCAGGAGGGCAACCTCGGTCTGATCCGCGCGGTCGAGAAGTTCGACTACACCAAGGGCTACAAGTTCTCCACGTACGCCACCTGGTGGATCCGTCAGGCGATCACCCGCGCGATGGCCGACCAGGCCCGCACCATCCGTATCCCGGTGCACATGGTCGAGGTCATCAACAAGCTCGCGCGCGTGCAGCGCCAGATGCTCCAGGACCTGGGCCGCGAGCCCACCCCGGAGGAGCTGGCCAAGGAGCTCGACATGACCCCGGAGAAGGTCATCGAGGTCCAGAAGTACGGCCGTGAGCCCATCTCGCTGCACACCCCGCTGGGCGAGGACGGCGACAGTGAGTTCGGTGACCTCATCGAGGACTCCGAGGCCGTCGTCCCGGCCGACGCGGTCAGCTTCACGCTCCTCCAGGAGCAGCTGCACTCCGTCCTCGACACCCTGTCCGAGCGCGAGGCGGGCGTCGTGTCCATGCGTTTCGGTCTCACCGACGGTCAGCCGAAGACCCTCGACGAGATCGGCAAGGTGTACGGCGTGACGCGTGAGCGGATCCGCCAGATCGAGTCCAAGACCATGTCGAAGCTGCGCCACCCTTCGCGTTCCCAGGTGCTGCGCGACTACCTCGACTAGGTCGCCCTCGAACGGCCTCGAAGGCCCGGTCTCCCCTTGGGGGGCCGGGCCTTCGCGCTGCGCAGTGCGGCGCTCTGGATGACTCTGGGTGTTCCAAGAGCACCCTGAGTGAGGAGCGAGCATGCGTCGTACGTTTGCGCGGGCATTGGTCCGGCCGCTGGTCCTGGCAGCTGCCGCGGCCGCAATACCGCTGGCGACCGCGGCCCCGGTCGCCGCGGACAGCATTGTCGTAGGTGGCTTCCCCGTCGATGTGTCACAGGTGCCCTGGACTGTCGCGCTGTCCAGCCGTGACCGGTTCGGGGGTATGCGGGCGGGACAGTTCTGCGGTGGCGTGGCGATCGACCGCAGCACTGTGCTGAGCGCTGCCCACTGCCTGGGCGAGGACGTCCTGGGTGGCCCGCCGGACCAGGCGCGGGACCTCAGGGTCATCGCGGGCCGTACGGACCTCCTGTCGGGCCAGGGCGAGGAGATCGCCGTGCGCGCGGTCCGGATCAATCCGCACTACGACCCGGTCGGCAATACCGGAGACTTCGCCGTGCTCACCCTTGCCAAGCCCCTGCCGCGGAGCTCGGTCATCACCATGGCGGCAGCGGGTGATCCCGCGTACACCCCCGGAACGAGCGCCATGGTCACCGGATGGGGCGACACGACGGGCACTGGCGACTACACGCGGCAACTGCATGCCGCACGCGTGCGCGTGCTGCCCGACGAGCTGTGCAAGGAGGCCTATCCCGGCAGAGAGGAAGGCACGTACCAGGCCGGCTCCATGCTGTGCGCGGGGCAGACACAGGGCGGTCCCGACGCCTGCCAGGGCGACAGCGGGGGCCCGCTGGTCGCCAATGGGCGGCTGATCGGGCTCGTCTCCTGGGGGGACGGCTGTGGCCGCGCGGGGAGCCCCGGGGTCTATACCCGTGTGTCCGAGGTCGTACGGACGCTGGGCCAGGTCAGCGGGAGCGGGGCACCGAAGGCGCACCCGGGGGCCTGAGAGGCCGTGGGGACGAGGACGGGCGGTCGCTCCTGGGAGGAGCGACCGCCCGAACACCGGCCTGTGCCGGGGCTGGCTCGTCGTGGATGCGAGAGGTCAGCGCTCTTCTTTGGAGGCGGATGCCGGAACGGACGTCAGCCGCTCCGTCTCGTCCTGTATCTCAGCGGCGATCTTCTTGAGTTCCGGCTCGAACTTGCGACCGTGGTGGGCGCAAAAGAGCAGTTCACCGCCGCTGAGCAGGACTACGCGCAGGTAGGCCTGGGCGCCGCAGCGGTCGCAGCGATCGGCGGCCGTCAGCGGGCTCGCGGGGGTCAGAACAGTAGTCACGTCGCCTCTTCTCTAGCTCGACGAGCTGTCGTACCAGGGTCAACATCCAACCAGCCCGAAAACGTTCCCGCTCGTGGCATTTCCTCGAAAAAATCTTTCCGGGGCGGCTGTCTGCTGCCGGTTGGCGGCGAATGTGCCGTATTGCGTGTTTTGTGTGCTTACGGGTTCGCGCTGTCTATCGGTTTGGGTCCCCCCGGCTGGCTTGCCGGTTGTTCATGAGGACGTGCCCGGAGCCTAAATGGTTCATGCCTCGAAGGGAACGTGATATGTACTTCACTCCATCGAGGGATCGAACATGCATACGACTCTGGACTAGTCTGAGTTCAGAGTGAGGGTGGCGTTACAACGGCTCTACCAGGCCTCGGTACCCTCTGAGCGGCGACCGAAGCCGGGCCCCTGCCCAGAAGGGGCCCAACTGAAATTCAGCGAGGAGCGAACCGCGTGACCGCCGATAAGTCCGTGCCGTCCACAGCGCTGCTGGCAGGAGCAGACCGGGACGGTTCCAACTACACCGCGCGGCACCTGCTCGTCCTCGAGGGCCTCGAGGCCGTGCGCAAGCGCCCCGGTATGTACATCGGATCGACCGACAGCCGCGGCCTCATGCACTGCCTGTGGGAGATCATCGACAACTCCGTGGACGAGGCCCTCGGTGGCTACTGCGACCACATCGAGGTGATCCTCCACGACGACGGCTCCGTGGAAGTGCGGGACAACGGCCGCGGCATCCCCGTGGACGTCGAGCCCAAGACAGGCATGTCCGGAGTCGAGGTCGTCATGACCAAGCTGCACGCCGGCGGCAAGTTCGGCGGTGGCTCGTACGCGGCCTCCGGCGGTCTGCACGGCGTCGGTGCCTCCGTGGTCAACGCACTGTCCGCCCGTCTCGACATCGAGGTGGACCGCGGCGGCCACACCCACGCCATCAGCTTCCGCCGCGGCGTCCCGGGTGCCTTCGCGACGGACGGCCCGGATGCCAAGTTCGAGGCCAAGAGCGGCCTGGCCAAGGCCAAGAGGATCCCCAAGACCCGCACCGGCACGCGCGTGCGGTACTGGGCCGACCGCCAGATCTTCCTCAAGGACGCGAAGCTCGCCCTTGAGACGCTGCACCAGCGCGCCCGCCAGACCGCGTTCCTCGTACCCGGCCTCACTATCGTCGTCCGAGACGAGTACGGCCTGGGCGAGGGTGGCAGCAAGGGCGAGGAATCCTTCCGCTTCGACGGCGGCATCAGCGAGTTCTGCGAGTACCTGGCGACCGACAAGCCGGTCTGCGACGTCCTCCGCTTCACCGGACAGGGCACCTTCAAGGAGACCGTCCCGGTCCTGGACGACCACGGCCAGATGACGCCCACCGAGGTCACGCGCGAGCTCGGCGTCGACGTCGCGATGCGTTGGGGGACCGGCTACGACGCGACCCTCAGGTCGTTCGTCAACATCATCGCCACTCCCAAGGGCGGCACCCATGTCGCCGGCTTCGAGCAGGCCGTCAAGGAAACGCTGAACGAGGTGCTGCGCGCCAAGAAGCTGCTGCGCGTCGCCGAGGACGACATCGTCAAGGACGACGCCCTGGAGGGGCTCACCGCGGTCGTCACCGTCCGTCTCGCGGAACCGCAGTTCGAGGGCCAGACCAAGGAGGTCCTCGGCACGTCGGCCGCCCGCCGGATCGTGAACAACGTGATCGCCAAGGAGCTCAAGGCCTTCCTGACCTCCACCAAGCGCGACGCGGCCGCCCAGGCCCGGGTGATCATGGAAAAGGTGGTCGCCGCCGCCCGTACGCGCATCGCGGCCCGCCAGCACAAGGACGCGCAGCGCCGCAAGACGGCCCTGGAGTCCTCGTCCCTGCCCGCCAAGCTCGCCGACTGCCGCAGCGACGACGTCGAGCGCAGCGAGCTGTTCATCGTCGAGGGAGACTCCGCGCTCGGCACGGCGAAGCTGGCCCGGAACTCCGAGTTCCAGGCGCTCCTGCCGATCCGCGGCAAGATCCTCAACGTCCAGAAGTCGTCCGTGACGGACATGCTGAAGAACGCCGAGTGCGGCGCGATCATCCAGGTCATAGGGGCGGGCTCGGGCCGGACCTTCGACCTCGACGCGGCCCGGTACGGCAAGATCATCATGATGACGGACGCCGATGTGGACGGCTCCCACATCCGCTGCCTGCTGCTGACGCTGTTCCAGCGCTACATGCGGCCCATGGTCGAGGCCGGCCGCGTCTTCGCCGCGGTGCCGCCGCTGCATCGCATCGAGCTCGTCCAGCCGAAGAAGGGCCAGGACAAGTACGTCTACACCTACTCGGACCGTGAGCTGCGCGACAAGCTCATGGAGTTCCAGAGCAAGGGCGTCCGGTACAAGGACTCCATCCAGCGCTACAAGGGTCTGGGCGAGATGGACGCGGACCAGCTGGCCGAAACCACGATGGACCCGCGCCACCGCACCCTGCGCCGGATCAACCTCTCCGACCTGGAGGCCGCCGAGCAGGTCTTCGATCTGCTGATGGGCAACGACGTCGCGCCCCGCAAGGAGTTCATCTCCAGCTCGGCGGCGACGCTGGACCGGTCGCGGATCGACGCGTAGCAACTACGCCGGGCCTGGGCCGGTTCCGTGACCGGCCCAGGTGGATGACCCGGCGGTACTCGCCTGGTTTTGCTGGGCTCGCATCGCTTCGCGGTACTCGTGCGGCCTCAGGGTACGAGTGCGGTTTCGCCGTTTCTCCACCCGTGGGTGGATGAGGCCCGGCCGCAGGGATCCACCCATGATCCACCCCCGCTCCGATCTGCTGACCTGTGAATTTCCGTAGCGTCGAAGGCGTCGGCAGGACTCGCTGCCGGCATCCCCTTCCCGCTCACGGAGGCTCTGATGTCCGGGCTCGTCAACGTGTTGGTGATCGCGGCCGTTGTCGCGCTGGTGGTCGTACGGCAGTTCCGCGCCCGTCCGATCGAGACCGACCGGCGCTGGTGGGCCGTGCCCGTGATCCTCGCGGTCCTCGCGCTGCGCGAGCCCGGCATACTCGACGCCCACCACCGCACCGGGTCCGCTCTGTTGCTCGCCGCCGAGGTGCTCATAGGCCTGGCCACCGGCGTCGGCTGGGCCTGGACCACCCGTGTGTGGGAGGAGCCGGACGGCGTCGTCTGGACCAAGAGCACCAAAGCGAGCGTGCTCGTCTGGGCCGTGGGCATCGGTCTGCGCGTCGGACTCTTCGCGCTCGGCGCCCTGGTCGGCGTGCACCAGGACAGCTCCGCCCTGATGGTCGCCCTCGCCGGCACCCTGCTGGTCCGCTCCGGGATCCTGGCCTGGCGTGCGCAGTTGCTGAGGACACCCGCCGCACAGGGCGCGGCGTACGGTGACAGCGTGGCCGGGCCTGCGTGGAAGGAGCGTGTATGACGGAGAACGCCTGGACGCGCTGGCCGTCCCGCGAGGCGCTCGGCCGCGCGGGTATCTCCCGGCCCCGGCGGATGCTCGCCTGGGCCGTGAGGATCCTGGTGCTCGCCATACTCCTCTGGGAAGCCTTCAGCGCACGTCACGTCCATGCCCTGGGCGCGGTCGCCGCCGCCGTGGGCGTCGTAGTGGCCGCAGTCGTCTCCTGGGCCTTCTTCCGCACGACCTACGCGCACCGGCTCGTGCCCTCCCTGGCCCTCATCGGCGTGCTGCTGGGCATCGCGGTAGCCGCACAGGCCACGGGCTTCAAGAGGCCTGCCCTTGTGATCTGGTGCGGGTGCGGCATCTCCGCCCTGGAGCGACTGCCCCTCGGCGCCGCTCTGCCGGTGACCTCCGTGGCCCTTGCCTCGTACTCGGCCTTCAACAACGACGTCTGGCTGACCACCGCCGCCACCGTCGCGGGCATGGCCCTCGCCGGCTATGTCCTCCGCCTCGACGCCGAAGCGCGCGGCAACGCCCAGCGTCTGCTCGCGCAGGAGCGTGCCGCCCGGGTGGCCGAGGCGGAGTCGGCGGCGCTGGCGGAGCGGGCCAGGATCGCGCGGGAGATCCACGACGTGCTCGCGCACAGCCTTTCGGCGCAGCTCGTGCACCTGGAGGCGGCCCGCCTGCTGATCGAGCGGGGCGCCGACCGGGAGCAGATCCTGGAACGGGTGGTGGCGGCACGGAGGATGGCCCGGGACGGTCTCGCCGAGACCCGGCAGGCACTCTCCGCGCTGCGCGGTGAACTGACCCCGCTGGAGGACTTCCTCGGCGAACTCGTCAGCACGGCCGACGGCGCCGAGGTCACCGTCACGGGTGAGCGCCGACCGTTGCCCGCGGAGGCGTCGCAGGCCGTGCGGAGGGTCGCCCAGGAGGCGCTGACGAACGTTCGCAAGCACGCCCACGGCGCCAAGGTCCGGGTGTGGCTGGACTACAGCGACCATGAAGTGATCCTGGACGTGCGGGACTCGGGCGGTGCGGCGGGCGAACTCACCGCGTCGGGCGCCGGGTACGGTCTGCTGGGCATGCGGGAGCGTGCCGAGCTGCTGGGCGGTTCGCTGGAGGCCCGGCCGGACGAGGAGGGGTTCGCGGTGACGTTGAAGGTGCCCGTATGACGGAGGAGGCAGGCAAGAGGCCCGCGCGGGTGGTCGTGGCGGACGACCAGACCGTGGTCCGGGAGGGCATCGTGATGCTGCTCGGGCTGCTGCCTGGCGTCGAGGTCGTCGGGGCCGCGGGCGACGGCGAGGAGGCGGTGAAGCTGGTGGCCGAACTCGCCCCGGACGTCGTCCTGATGGACCTGCGGATGCCCCGCTGCGACGGTGTCGAGGCGACCCGGCGGATCCGGGCGGAGTACCCCGGGACCCAGGTCGTGGTGCTCACCACGTATGCGGACGACGAGTCGCTGTTCCCCGCGCTGAGAGCGGGGGCTCGCGGTTACCTGACCAAGGACGCGGGCGGCGACGAGATCGTGCGGGCCGTGGAGAGCGTGCTGTCCGGAGACGCCGGGCTGTCGCCGAGTGTCCAACGGCGGCTCCTGGAGCGGCTGTCGGAGCCCGAGCCGAGGCCGGAGCGCGCCGAGGCGCCCGACGGGCTGACGGCGCGGGAGACCGAGGTCCTGGTGCTGATCGCCGAGGGCCTCACCAACCAGGAGATCGCCCGCAGGCTGCACGTCTCCACGGCGACCGTGAAGACCCACATCAACAACCTCTTCGCCAAGACGGGGCTCAAGGACCGTGCCCAGGCGGTGCGTTACGCGTACGGAAAGGGACTGGTGCGTCCACCAGCCGGTTGAGTCACCTGATGGGGTGAGAGCCGGGGGAAGAAGAGTCAGGGATCTTCCCGATCTGTCCATCCTTGGGCATGCAGTCAAGCAACGGCCGTCCCTGCGAAGGCGGAGGCGGCCCCGAGAGTCCGGCCGGGAACCACGAAGACCATGGCCCGGCTTCCCACAGCGTGGGATATGAAGACCCCTGGTACGACGCGCTGGCCTCCGGCTGGGGCGAGTTGGACGGCACGGGCGTGCCCACTCCGGTGGTGCCGGCCGCGCGCGAAGGGCAGGAGCGGGTGGCCTTTCGGGCGCGCGACGTGTACCTGGAGGTGCAGCGCAGCGCGGCCTTCCAGGAAGTGCGCAGCCGGTACCGCAGGTTCGTGGTGCCCGGGGTCGCGGTCTTCTTCTCCTGGTACGTGGGGTATGTGGTCACGGCGACGACGGCGCCCGGGTTCATGGCCAGGCCCGTGGTGGGCGTGGTGAACGTGGCGATACTCGCGGGACTCGGGCAGTTCGCCACCACCTTCCTCCTCACCTGGGCCTACACCCGGCATGCGCGGTTGCACAGGGACCGGGCGGCGCTCGATCTGCGCTGGGACACACAGGAGTTGACGCGTGGTGTGCAGGGTGGTGCGTCATGACGGGCCATCACCAGACACTGGCGCTGCTGCTGTTCAGTGGCTTTGTGGCGATCACGCTGGCGATCACCACCTGGGTGAGCCGTAACCGGCGTGGTTCCGCGGAGGAGTTCTATGCTGGCGGGCGGCTCTTCTCGCCCATGGAGAATGGTTTTGCCATTGCAGGCGATTACATGTCGGCCGCCTCGTTCCTCGGAGTGACCGGTCTCATCGCCCTGTTCGGCTACGACGGACTGCTGTACGTGGTGGGCTTCCTGGTGGCCTGGCTGGTGGTGCTGTTCCTGGTCGCCGAACTGGTCCGCAACTGCGGGCGGTTCACGCTGGCCGACGTGGTGGCCGCGCGGATGAGCGAGCGTCCGGTGCGGATCGCGGTGGGAACGTCCTCGGTCACCGTGTCCGTTCTCTATTTGGTGGCGCAAATGGTGGGGGCGGGCAGCCTGGTCGCGCTGCTGCTCGGGCGGAGCGGTGAGGCGGCGCAGGCATGGACCGTCATCGGGGTCGGCGCGCTCATGGTGATCTATGTGTCGTTGGGAGGGATGCGGGCCACGACGTGGATTCAGATCGTGAAGGCGGTTCTGCTGCTCGGCGGGACGATCGCGCTGACCGTGCTGGTCCTGCTGCGGTTCCACGGCGACGTCGACCGACTGCTGCTCACGGCCGCCGAGCGCAGCGGTCACGGGGACGCGTTCCTGGCGCCCGGCCTCAAGTACGGCGGGGACTGGACGGCACGGTTCGACTTCATCAGCCTGGGCCTCGCGCTGGTGCTGGGCACGGCCGGACTGCCGCACATCCTGTCCCGGTTCTACACCGTGCCGACCGCGCGGGCCGCACGCCGTTCGGTGGTGTGGGCGATCGGGCTGATCGGCGGGTTCTACCTGATGACGATCGTGCTCGGGTTCGGGGCGGCCGCGATCGTCGGGCCCAAGGCCGTGAGCGGCTCGAACGCGGCCGGGAACACGGCTGTTCCGCTGCTGGCGCTCAATCTGGGCGGCGGCGCCGACTCCACCGGAGGAACGGTGCTTTTCGCGGTCGTCGCGGCCGTCGCCTTCGCCACGATCCTTGCGGTGGTCGCCGGGATCACCCTCGCGTCCTCCGCGTCGGTGGCCCACGACCTGTATGCCTCGCTGCGGCGCAGTGGTGGTCAGCCGCGCAGCGAGGTGGCCGTGGCCCGGGTCGCGGCGGTCGGCATCGGTTTGGTCGCGATCGGGCTGGGCCTGCTGGCCTGCGACCTCAACGTGGCCTTCCTGGTGGGCCTGGCCTTCGCCGTGGCCGCGTCGGCGAATCTGCCGGTGCTGCTCTACTCGCTGTTCTGGCGCGGCTTCACCACACGCGGCGCGGCATGGGCCGTATACGGAGGGCTTGTTCCGGCTCTGGGGCTCGTCCTGCTGTCGCCGGTGGTGTCCGGCAGCCCGGATTCGCTGTTCCCGGCCGTCGACTTCCAGTACTTCCCGTTGCAGAACCCCGGCATCGTCTCCATCCCGCTGGGCTTTCTCGCGGGCTGGCTGGGGACGGTCACCTCGGCCGAGGTCCCGGACAAGGCCAAACACGCGGAGACCGAGGTGCGGTCGCTGACCGGAGCGGGGGCCGTGTAGTGCGGCCCGCGTGCCAGGGCGGTGAGCCGCTGCGGAGTCATCCGTGCGCCAGGGCGTCGACGCGTCACGGTGCCACCCATGCGTACCGGTGCTCGGGGCGTCCCGTGTCGCCGTACTTCAGGGACAGGCGGAGCCGGCCCGCCTGCTCCAGGTGGCGGAGGTAGCGCTGGGCGGTGGAGCGGCTCAGGCCGGTCTCGGCGGCGACCTCGTGGGCGGACAGCGGGTGGGCGGCGCGGTGCAGGACGCCGCAGATGAGGTCCGTGGTGGGCTCGGACTGACCGCTGGGCAGGCCGGGCGCGTTCGGCGCGGGCGTGGTCCGTAGCGCGCCGAAGATGCGGTCGACCTGCTCCTGTCCGGTCAGGCCCCGGCCGCCGACCCGGTCGACGGTGCGGCGCAGGGCGGCGTAGGAGTCCAGGCGGGTGCGCAGGGCGGCGAAGGTGAACGGCTTGACCAGATAGTGCAGGGCTCCCAGCCGCATCGCCTTCTGCACGGTCGTCACATCGCTGGTCGCCGTGATCATGATGACGTCGGTGCCGTGGCCCTGTTCCCGCATCAGGTGGACGAGTTCGAGGCCGGTCCGGTCCGGCAGGTAGTGGTCGAGCAGCACCAGGTCGATGCCCCCGCGTTCCACGGTGGCCAGGGCCTGGGCAGCGCTGTGCGCGCGGGCGGCCACCCGGAATCCGGGAACCTTTCCCACGTACTTGGCGTTTATCTCGGCGACACGGAAGTCGTCGTCCACGACCAGGACGTCAATCATCAGGCCTCTCCTTCAAGGCCGGCGAGCGTTAAGCCCGTGTTTCGTGCTCCGCAGTTGTAGCGCGAGCAAAATGAGCACAACAGGCTCTTGCGAGCAAAAGAACGGCTTGCGCTCAGAAGACTGCTGCTGTGGCCGGGGCCACACCTACCGTCCCGGGCCATGAGCGCAGACACCAGCCCCGCCATCCAGTTGCGGGGCGCGAGCAAGATCTTCAGGACCCCTTCGGGGGGTCTGCACACGGCCGTCCGGGACCTGGACCTCACCGTCGGACGCGGTGAGTTCGTGGCTGTGGTCGGCCCGACCGGTTGCGGTAAGTCGACCACGTTGACCCTGGTCAGCGGGCTGGAGGAGCCCACCGAGGGCGATGTGCTGGTGGCTGGGCAGCCGGTCTCCGGCGTCGGTGACAAGGTCGGATTCGTCTTCCAGCAGGACGCCACCTTCCCCTGGCGCACGGTCCTGTCCAACGTCATGGCCGGCCCCCGCTTCCGGGGCGTGCCGAAGGCGGAGGCCAAGGAGAAGGCCCGCGAGTGGCTGGCCCGGGTCGGGCTCGCCGCCTTCGAGGACCGCTATCCGCACCAGCTCTCCGGCGGACAGCGCAAGCGCGTCGCTCTCGCCGCCACCTTCGTCAACGACCCCGAGATCCTGCTGATGGACGAGCCGTTCTCCGCGCTCGACGTACAGACCCGGGCGCTGATGTCGGACGAGCTCCTGGAGCTGTGGGAGGGCACGGGCGCCTCGGTCGTCTTCGTCACCCACGACCTGGAGGAGTCCATCGCGCTGGCCGACAAGGTCGTCGTGATGACCGCCGGACCCGCGACCGTGAAGCAGGTCTTCGACATCGACCTGCCCCGGCCGCGCAAGGTCGAGTCGGTGCGTCTGGAGCCCCGGTTCATCGAGATCTACCGCGAGATCTGGGAGTCCCTCGGCGAAGAGGTCCGCATCACCCGCGAAAGGGGTGCCGCCAATGTCGCCTGAGGTCATCACCACGCCCGTCGTCGACACCGTCAAGACACCGGACCGTGCGCAGTCACGGGCGCAGGCCGCCCGCAGACGCAAGATCGTCGTCACCGGCGCTCGTGTGCTGGTCCTGGTCGCCGTGCTCGGCCTGTGGGAGGCCCTGTCCCGGGCCGGCGTCATCGATCCGTTCAACTTCTCGATGCCGTCGAAGATCTGGGACCAGATCTACACGTGGATCATGCACGGGACCGCGCAGGGCTCCCTCGGCGAGCAGATCTGGTACACGCTCCACGAGGCGCTGCTCGGCTGGATCATCGGTGTCGCCGCCGGTGTGGTCTTCGGTATCGCCCTCGGACGGATCGCCTTCCTGGCCGATGTCCTTGGTCCATACATCAAGGTGCTCAACTCCATCCCCAGGATCGTCCTCGCCCCGATCTTCGTGATCTGGTTCGGCCTGGGCCCGGCCTCCAAGATCGCGTCGGCCGTGGTGCTGGTGTTCTTCCCGGTGTTCTTCAACGCCTTCCAGGGCGCCCGCGAGGTCGACCGCAACCTGGTCGCCAATGCCCGGATCCTCGGTGCGAGCGATCGCAGGGTGACCCTTCAGGTGGTCATCCCGTCGGCCACCTCCTGGATCTTCACCAGCCTCCACGTCAGCTTCGGCTTTGCCCTCATCGGCGCCATCGTCGGCGAGTACATCGGCGCCACCAAGGGCATCGGCCTGCTCGTTGCCCAGTCGCAGGGCACCTTCAACGCGGCCGGCGTCTACGCCGCGATGGTGATCCTCGCGGTCGTCGCACTCTTCGCCGAGGGCCTGCTGACCTTCGCCGAGCGCCGCATCTTCCGATGGAAGCCGGCCGGCTCGGACGGCTGATCCGAGCCGCACGGCGAACCCGCTTCATCCGGCGAACCCGCTTCGCCCGGCGGACCGGCCTCGCCCGGCGACCGGACCCGCCCAGCTGAACGCCCCCCACAGACCTTCCTTTCATCCCCGCACCGCCCTCTCACAAGGACGTGAACCGCCATGCGCAAGTCCGCCAGATACGCGTCGCTCGCCGCCGTCGGCCTGCTCGCCCTCTCCTCGCTCACCGCGTGCGCCAATGACGCGGCCGGCACCGCCTCCGCCGGCTCCGGGAGCAAGGGCGACGGCAAGGGCACCAAGGTCAAGATCATGGTCGGTGGCCTGGACAAGGTCATCTACCTGCCGGCGATGCTCACCCAGCGGCTCGGCTACTTCGACGCCGAGGGCCTCGATGTGGAGATGCTCAGCGAGCCCGCCGGTGTCCAGGCGGAGACCGCGCTCGTCTCCGGCCAGGTCCAGGGCGCCGTCGGCTTCTACGACCACACCCTCGACCTCCAGGTGAAGGGCAAGGCCGTGGAGTCCGTCGTGCAGTTCTCGCACGCCCCCGGCGAGGTGGAGGTCGTCTCCACCAAGAAGGCGAAGGACATCACCTCGGCCAAGGACTTCAAGGGGAAGAAGCTCGGCGTCACCGGTCTCGGCGCCTCGACCGACTTCCTCACCAAGTACCTCGCGGTCAAGAACGGCGTGAAGACCAGCGAGTTCATCCCGGTCGCCGTGGGTGCGGGCCCGACGTTCATCTCCGCGCTGCAGCAGGGCTCGATCGACGCCGGCATGACGACCGACCCGACCGTCGCCACGATCCTGGACAAGAAGGCGGGCAAGATCCTCGTCGACATGCGGACCCCCGAGGGCTCGCAGGAGGCGCTGGGCGGCCCGTACCCGTCGTCAAGTCTGTACATGCAGACGGACTGGGTGAACAGCCACAAGGACACCGTCCAGAAGCTGGCCAATGCATTCGTCAAGACGCTCAAGTGGATGTCCACCCACAGCGCGGACGAGATCGCGGCCAAGATGCCCGCCGACTACTCCCAGGGCAACAAGACGCTCTACTCGGAGGCCATCAAGAGCACCCTTCCGATGTTCACCGACGACGGTGTGATGCCCACGAACGGCCCCGAGACCGTCGAGAAGGTCCTCAAGGCGTTCAACCCCACCATCAAGAACGCCACGGTGGACCTGAGCAAGACGTACACGACCGAATTCGTGGAGAAGGCCGCGAAGTAGGCCGGCCGACGGACGCAACGGCCGCGGTCAGACGCGGGTCGCCCACACGTAACGGTGTTCGGGGCGGCCCGCGTCGCCGTACTTGAGGGTCAGCCGGGCCCGTCCCGTGCGCTCCAGGAGCTTCAGATAGCGCTGGGCGGTCTGCCGGCTCACCCCGGTCCGCTCGGCGATCTCCTGGGCCGACAGCGGGCCTTCGGCGTTCATCAGGGACTGCCGCACCAGCCCGGCGGTGGTGGGGGAGTGGCCCATGGGCAGCCCCGGCTCCGACGGCGCGAACAGTGCGCCGAATATACGGTCCACCTCCGCCTGTTCGGCCTCGCCCCCGCCGTCCAGGGTGCGGCGCAGCCGCGCGTACGCCTCCAGCTTGGCCCGCAGGCCCGCGAAGGCGAACGGCTTGATCAGGTACTGCAGGGCGCCGTGCCGCATCGCCGCATGCACGGTCGACACGTCCCGGGCCGCCGTGACCATGATGACGTCGGTCTGGTGGCCGCGCCGGCGCATCTCCCGGACGACCGCGAGACCCGTCTCGTCGGGCAGGTAGTGGTCCAGGAGGACCAGGTCGAGCCGTGGCAGCTCCTCCATCCGGCGCAGCGCCTCGGCCGCGTTGTGCGCCTCGCCGGCCACATGGAAGCCCGGCACCTTCTCGACGTAGGCGGCGTTGACCCGGGCGACCCGGGTGTCGTCGTCCACGACCAGGACCTCGATCATCACGCCTCCTCGTCGGCGGACGCCACGGGTGCGGTCAGTGCCGGTGCCAGGCCCGGCTCGGTCAGGGCCTCCGGCAGTACGACCGTGAACTCGGCGCCCCCGCCGTCCGCCTCGCTCACCTTCGCGCTCCCGCCCTGCCGCTCGGCGAGCCGGCGCACCAGGGAGAGCCCTATGCCGCGCTTGCCGTGCGCGGGCGGCTTCTTGGTGGACCACCCCTCGGTGAAGACCACTTCCCGCTGCTCCGCCGGTATGCCGGGACCCGTGTCGCACACCCGCAGGACGGCGGTACGCCCCTCGATGCGCAACTCGACCTCCACGCGCGCGTGCGGAGTGCCCGCGACGGCGTCGAGCGCGTTGTCCACCAGATTGCCCACGACGGTGACCAGGCCCCTGGGGTCGATCAGCCGGTCCGGGAGCCGGGTGCGGTCCGAGACCCACAGGGCGACCCCCCGCTCGGCCGCGACGGTCGCCTTGCCGACCAGCAGGGCGGCGAGCAGCGGGTCCTGGATCTTCTCGGTGACCTGTTCCGCGGTGACCCGGTGGGCGCCGACCACCTCTCCGACGAACTCCACGGCGTCGTCGTACATCTCCAGTTCCAGCAGGCCCAGCAGGGTGTGCATACGGTTGGCGTGCTCGTGGTCCTGGGCGCGCAGGGCGTCGATGAGGCCCCGCGTGGAGTCGAGTTCGCGGCCGAGCTGCTCCAGTTCGGTGCGGTCGCGCAGGGTGGCCACGGCGCCGCCGTCGTCGGTGGGCATGCGGTTGGCGACCAGGACCCGCTGGCCTCGGACGGTGAGCAGGTCGGTGCCGGTCACCCGCCCGGCCAGGACGTCCGTCGTACGGCCCGCGCCCAGCGCCTCGTCCGGCGTCCGGCCGACGGCCTCGTCACCGATGCCCAGCAGCCGCCGCGCCTCGTCGTTGAGCAGACGTATGCGGCCGGTGCGGTCGAGGGCGACGACGCCCTCCCGGATGCCGTGGAGCATCGCCTCGCGCTCCGCGAGCAGCGCCGAGATGTCCGAGAAGGCCAGGTCCCGGGTCTGCCGCTGGACCCGGCGGGAGATCAGCCAGGCGGCCAGCGCGCCGACCGCGAGCGCGCCGCCCGCGTAGGCGAGCAGCCCCGGGATCGCGCTGATCAGCCGGGCCCGCACGCTGTCGTACGCGATGCCCACCGAGACCGCCCCGACGATCCGGTGGTCGGCGTCGTACAGCGGCACCTTGCCGCGGGCGGAGCGGCCCAGGGTGCCGGTGTCGATCTCCATGACCTGATTGCCGGCGAGGGCCTCCTCGGGGTTGGTCGAGACCTTCAGGCCGATCTGCCGCGGGTTCGTGTGCGACCAGCGGATGCCTCGCAGGTCCATCACCACGATGTACTCGGCGTGGGTGGCGCGCCGGATGCGCTCCGCCTCCCGCTGCACCGGGCCGTCGGCGGTCGGCGGGGTGTTCTGCAGGTCCGTCGCGACCTGCGGCTCCTGCGCGGTGGTCTGCGCGATCGCCAGCGCACGGCGCATGGCCTCGTTGTCGAGCTGCTTGCTCAGCGGCGCGAGGAACAGCCCGGTCGCGAGCACCGCGACTCCCGCGGCGATCGCCACCTGCATCAGCAGCACCTGGGAGAACACCCGCCGCGGCAGACCGAGGCGCAGACGGCGTGCGGGGGGAGTGGGCCTCATACCCACGACGGTACGTGGCCGGGCGCACCCTGCCGTAGAGGGTGTGGCGTGGATCTCCTGACCCGGACCTTGGGAGAGCCGGGAGAACCGGGCGGGCCCCGCTCGGGGCCGTCGGCTCGCCGGGGCTGCCGTCGTCAGCTCGCCAGGGCCGTCGTGGTCAGCTCGTGCACCGCCACCACGTCCATCCGGGCCGGGGTACCGAGCACCGCTGCCCCACAGCTCTCCGGCCGGGGAGGCAGCGAGGCGCCCTGGGCCACGGTGACGCGCCACCGGCGGCCGTCGACATGGGCCACGGTCACCTCCCAGCGCGGCGCCCCGCCTTCTGTCCCTACGACGCTCAGCGTGCCCGCCGTGTACTCGTCGGCGGCCGTGCGCACGGCCAGTTCAGCAGCCTGGCCGGGCCGTTCCCAGGCCGAGCAGCCGCGGCAGCCCTCGATGACGACACGGCCCTCCCGCACGCCGTGCAGCACCTCCTTGACGGCGTGCGCCTCGGCCCGGCCGTAGGCGTAGCCGTACGGCAGCACGAGCACAGTCGGCGAGAAGCGATGACCACCCAGATGGGTGACCTCCCAGGTGCCCCGCACACCGGACGCGGCGAGCTCGGCCGCGAGGGGGCGGCCCAGAAGGGCGCAGCAGCGGTCGCGTTTGCCGTTGGTGCAGACGAGCGCCAGCGGGCCGTCCGGATGCGCCTGGGCGCGCAGTGCCACGTCGAACGAACGGTGGTCACCCGCGCCGAGGGCGGCGAAGTCGAGGGCACGCAGCTGTTCCGGGTCGCAGGTCGTGGCGCTGCGCAGCCAGGTGTTCCCGGGAACGGTGTGGGCGGCGTAGACCTGCCGCATGGCGGGCCTGCCGAGGTCGGCGTGGCGTCCGGGACGCCGGATCAGCGCGATCCGTACGCCGGTTCCCTCGGCGGCCGCCTCCAGGGCGCGCCCCAGCGCGGGGTCCAGGTGGCTCGAAGCGAGCGCTTTGGCACCCCAGGGACCGGGCTGTTCCAGCAGCAGCCATGTCGTCGCAGTGGCCGCGGTACCGGAGACGGGCTCTTCGAGGCTCCGGGAGACGGTCGCACACCTACTCACAGAGGTGAGCCTAACCTGACTTTCCTCGGAGTGACTTCCAGCCGGGCTGGTGTCCTACTCAGGCAGTGGTTGAGGCGGTCTCGGTCCCACGTAGTGTCCGCTGGGCCGCATGCGCAACGGGCGTTCCCCGTACTCCTCCAGGGCATGGGCGATCCAGCCGGCCGTCCGGGCCACGGCGAAGATCGTCTCGCCCGCCGTGGCGGGCATGCCCGAGGACACGGTGAGCACGGCGAGGGCCAGGTCGACATTCGCGTGCAGCGGGGTGTGGCGGGCGGTGGTGGTGACGACGTCGCGGGCCGCGAGCAGGGCGGGTTCCGCGCGCGGAACCCGCTCCAGGAGGGCGAACAGGGCACGCGCGCGTGGGTCCTCGCCCGCGTAGAGCCGGTGGCCGAGTCCGGGGATGCGGCGGCCGGCGCGGAGTTCGTCCGCGATCACCGGGACCGCGGTGCCGCGTTCGAGCACGTCCTGCAGCATCCGGTGGGCGAGTCCGCTGGCCGCGCCGTGCAACGGGCCCTCGATCACGCCGAGTCCGGCCGAGACGGCGGCGTACGCGTGGGCGCGGGCCGAGGCGGCGACCCGCACCGCGAGCGTCGAGGCGGCCAGGTCGTGGTCGACGAGCAGGGCGAGTGCCGTGTCCAGGGCGCGCAGTGACGCCTCGTCGGCCTCGTGCCCGGTCAGCCGGCCCCATAGGCGGTGGGCCAGTGGACCGTCGTCGTGGTGGTGGGCGTACGGGTGGGGCGGCAGGGCGGCGACCAGTGTGGGGATCAGGACGCGCGCGGTGCCGAGCACGGCCTGCTCGGACAGGTCGAAGCGCAGCGGGTCCTCCGCCGCCGCGGCGATCGCCGCGACCCGCAGCCGGTCGATGGGCGCCGTGTGTTCGGGCAGGGCGTCCACGGCGCGGCGGACGACGGCGACGACGGCCTCCGGCGCGGTGAAGGTGACGCCGGGGCGCATCCGCCCGGTCCACAGCCACTCGGCGACCTCCTCGTAGGAGTGGTCGGCGGCGAGCCGGGTGGCGTCCACGCCCCGGAAGAAGTACCGGTCCTTGTCGATCAGTGTGATGCGGGTGCGTACGGACAGTTCGCCGCCGGAGCCCGAACGCACGCTGCTCTCCCGCCTGTTGCGCCGGGCGAGGGCCTCCACCTCCTTGGCGTCGAAGGTGCTGCCGCGGCCGCCGGGCTCGCGCCTGCTGCTGAGCTGACCGCGACTCACATACGCGTACACGGTCTCCGGCTTCACGCCGAGCGCTTCGGCGGTCTCCTTGGTGCTCAGCCTCCGCCCGGGGCGGCCGGAAGCCGGTTCTTGATCGCGCATGGGGGTCACCGTAGCCGCCTCCCGGCATATTGACTGAATCAATATTGACAGGGAAATAGTCAAGCATTGACAGTGGAATCAAGTCCAGGGAGGAAAATGATGTCCATCAACAGGGCCGCGGCCACCCTCGTCGACGTCCCGCGCGGACTTGCGGGCGTCGTCGTCACCGACACCGAGATCGGCGACGTCCGGGGGCTCGAAGGCTTCTACCACTACCGCCAGTACTCGGCCGTCGAACTCGCGCGGACCCGCTGCTTCGAGGACGTCTGGCATCTCCTGGTCCATGGCGAACTGCCGGACGCCGAGCGGCGCACCGCCTTCTCCGCCCGGACCGCCGCGCTGCGGAGCCTGCCGGACGAGGTCCGGGCCGCCCTGCCCGCCGTCGCCGCCGCGAGCCGCACCTCCGGCCCGCTGGCCGGGCTGCGCACGGCACTGTCGCTGCTGGGTGCGGCGAAGGGATTCCGGCCGGTGTACGACGTCGACGCGGACCGGCGTCGCGCGGACACCCTCGCCGCCTGCGCGGCCGTACCGACCCTGCTCACCTCGCTGTACCGGCTCGGGCAGGGGCTCGACCCGGTGGAGCCGCGCGAAGACCTGTCGTACGCGGCCAACTACCTCTACATGCTCACGGGTGTGGAACCTGATCCCCGGCGGGCCCGGGCGATCGAGCAGTACCTGATCTCAACCATTGATCACGGCTTCAACGCGTCAACCTTCACGGCCCGGGTCATCGCGTCGACGGGCGCGGATGCGGCGGCGTGTCTCGTGGGAGCGGTCGGTGCGCTGTCCGGGCCGCTGCACGGGGGTGCGCCCAGCCGCGCGCTGGACACCCTGGACGCGATAGGGACCCCGGACCGGATCGACTCCTGGATCAGGGGGCGCGTTCTCGCCGGTGACCGCATCATGGGCTTCGGGCACGCCGTCTACCGCACGGAGGACCCCCGTTCGCGGATGCTCCGGGACATCGCCCGGGGGTTCGGCGGCTCGCGCGTCGACTTCGCCGTCGAGGTCGAGCGCCATGTCGAGGCGATCCTCGCCGAGCTGAAGCCCGGACGCGAACTCCACACGAACGTCGAGTTCTACGCGGGCGTGGTCATGGAACTGTGCGGCCTGCCGCGCGAGATGTTCACCCCCACGTTCGCCGCGGCCCGCGTGGTGGGCTGGAGCGCCAACATCCTGGAGCAGGCCCAGGACTCGAAGATCATCCGCCCGGCGGCCCGGTATGTGGGCCCGGAGCCGCCGGTGGCGGTGCCCACGGCGGGGTGACGCGAGCGGCGGTCAGGCCGGTGGTGAACCTCCGGTCTGCGTTTCGCTGACGGCCCGGTCGAAGAGCCGGAAGAAGCGTCCTTCGACGCTGTCCGGCGGGAGGGCGGCCTTTGCCTCACGGGAGAGCAGCCAGTAGCGACGGAACGAGGGGCTCTGCACCAGCCTTCGTGCGTGGGCGAGTACCTCGTCCTCGGTGGTGCTTCCCCATTCGTACACCAGCATGTAATGGCCGTAGGTGAGGTTCGCGAAGAGCAGTTGCCGTACGTCCGCGGGAGGCTGGCCGGGCCAGTCGTTCCAGACCTCGGCCAACGCCGGATCCGCCATCTGCATCTGTGTGAGCTGGAGATGGAGAGCTCGCAGATCTGCGGCGGCGCTCCTGCGGAGTTCGTCGCGTGAGGCGATCAGTTCCTCTCGCTGCAGGGCGAGTTCCCGGCGCTGCAAGTGCAGCTCACGTTGCTGGAAGAGCAGTGTGACGACCAGGAGGAGCAGGGCGACGCCCGAGAAGACGGCGCTGACGGCGCCGAAGTACTCGCCGAGGACGCTGCGTTGGGCGGCCTTTCGCAGGCCGCCGTTCGCTCGCTCGACGCCGTCTATCAGCCAGCCGCTCACGGCAACGGAGGCCAAACACACCAAGACGATCGCGATGACCGCCGCGACCAGCCAAGTGCCGTACCTGGCAACCGAGTTCCAGCCTGCCCCACGCGTCAAACGTCCCCCTCGGGTCGACCACGATGGTTCCCCGCGCAGTGCCGCAGAAACCGGGTCGAGCATGCGAGGGCGGTGACTAAAGGGCTGGTGGTGCTGTGCTCGGCGGTGTCAGGCGTCGGGGATGTCGCTTTTGGCCCGTACCAAGGTCTCGCGTGTGATGACGACGATGCGCTCATAGTCGGCACGTGCGGCGTCCGGAGGGAGCTCAGGGTCGAGTTCAGCGGTGGCTTCGCGCCCAATGACGGCGAAATCGCCGTTACTGAGTTCAAAGATGTCGGGGCATGACTGACCGGTGCTGCTGCCACGCTCGCGAGGCGAGGCCCCGACACGTCGCACGATCTTCACAGGGAGATACCCGCCTTGTGGCTCAGAGTAAGTAGGTCTCCTCCGAGCGTGGCGGTCTCCGGGCAGGTGTGTGCGTCGGAGCGGTCTGTCTCCGAGCGCAGGGGTGTTCGTCGGAGTGCCCGGAGAGGGCAAGCGACAAGATAGCGACTTTGGTGCTCGCGGGGGCCGAGTTGCGACAAGGCAGTCGAGTGAAGCTCGATCACTGCCTCTTGACGGACCCCGGGAAGGGGTGAAGGAGGTGCCGGCGCGATCAGGACGGGTCACTGGGGGGTTCGCCCACCACCCACCACTCGTCCGTGTCGGAATCGGCCAGTTCCTGGATGAGATCGTCCATCATCCGGCCCAGAAGGAACTCCTCCGACGTTTCGGGCAGGCTCTGCCTGTGGTGGAGGGTCGCCTCCCAGTACTCGCGGAACACTCTGTTCTGGCACATGATCCGCAGGTGTCCGTAGAGCTCCGCCTTGGACAGGGCTTCGATCCGGTGGAAGTACAGGGCATTGATGTAGAGCGCGTTCGCGAAGAGGAACTGGCGCTGCTTCTCCAGCGGAATGTCGGTCTCGTAGGTGTCGAGCACCGCGGCCAGGGCGGGATCGTCCATGGCCTTGCACATCAGGTCGAAGTGGAGCCGGTGTTGTTGAGTGAGAGCGGCCCTTCTGCGGTGACGTGCCCTCCGCGTGCCGATGGAGTCGATGACGGCTGCGAGCTTTGCTTTGGCAGCCGAAACGATCCTCCCTATCCCTGAACTCTGTGTGGCCATGTCAACCCCCGAATCAGGCGGCCGTCCGCCGGTCGTCGGGGTGCGGGTCGACTGGAGGGGACCGGCGAGCGGTGGGCGGCGCTTGCCGTCTCCCAGAGTGTGCCGAGCGGCTCTGATCGGCGGGGAGGCGGAGAGGAGGCGCACGGAAGGAAGCGAGGGTCGCACGCTCCGGCGCCTGCCCATCGTCTGCCCCGCAAGAGGTGCTAACAATCGTTCACTTCGCGGTGTTTCTTCCCGCTCGTATCCTGAGTCGGCATTCCCATCGTCGTTCGTGCGCCGGGCCGAGAGCCGGTGCACGCGTCCGCGTGAGAGAGGTCACAGAGTGGGGCAAAGCCGAGGTCCGCAGCAGATCCCGGTCGTCGTACTGGCCGGGTTCCTGGGCTCGGGGAAGACCACGCTGCTCAATCATCTCCTGCACCGCAGCGGAGGCAGCCGCATCGGGGCGATCGTCAACGACTTCGGGGCCATCGAGATCGACGCGATGGCCGTGGCCGGCGCACTCGGCGACTCCACGGTCTCCCTGGGCAACGGATGCCTGTGCTGTGCCGTCGACGCGAGCGAACTGGATCTGTATCTGGAGCGGCTCGCGAACCCGTCGGCCGGCATCGACGTCATCGTCGTCGAAGCCAGCGGACTCGCCGAACCCCAGGAGCTCGTGCGGATGGTGCTCGCCAGCGAGCATCCCGGGATCGTCTACGGCGGACTCGTCGAGGTCGTCGACGCCGCCGAGTTCGACACCACCCGCGAGCAACACCCCGAGATCGACCGGCACCTCGCCCTCGCCGATCTGGTCGTGGTCAACAAGCTCGACCGGGCGGCCGATGCCGATCGCGTCCTCGGCATCGTCGGCTCGCTCACCGACCGTGCCGCCGTCGTCCCCGCCACCTATGGGCGCATCGACCCGGAGTTCCTCTTCGACTGCAGGCCGAGCGAGGAGCGCGTCGGGCAGCTGTCCTTCGACGACCTCCACGACCACGACAGCGACGACGAGCACGCCGGGCATCTGCACACGGCGTACGACAGCCTGTCCTTCGTCTGCGAGGTCCCCCTGGACCCGCGTCGGCTGATGGAGTTCCTCGACAGCCGGTCCGAGGGGCTCTACCGCATCAAGGGGTACGTCGACTTCGGGCCCCACGACGCCCTGAACCGCTACGCCGTCCACGCGGTGGGGCGGTTTCTGCGCTTCTACCCGCAGCCCTGGACGCCCGGGGAGGCACGCCTCACCCAGCTCGTCCTGATCGGCTCCGGCATCGACACCGCCACCCTCGCCAAGGAACTGGAGGCGTGCGGGAACGACGCCCCACACGCCGACGAGCGCGGCATGTGGGGTGTCCTGCGCTACGTACGGGACCCCGAAGAAGGGGCCCCGCCGGTCTAGCCGGCGGACCGGACCGGCCTGCTGGACGACCGGATCGGTCTGCCGGCCAGACCGGATCGGGCCGGTCAGAAGACCGGACCCGCCACCACCGACACGGTCTTCGCCAGCGACGTGCCGGAGCCGTCCCGGCGCGGGTCGATCTCCGGGAGCTCGACCGGGGTGCCGTTCTTCTGTGCCGCCCGTGCCGGGAGCGCGCCCGCCCAGGCCAGGGAGAGGCAGTCCTCGCCCTTCAGGAACCGCTGGCAGCGCACGCCGCCGGTGGCACGGCCCTTGCGCGGGTACTGGTCGAACGGGGTCAGCTTGGCGGTCGTCTGGACCGAGTCGTCCAGCGTGCCGCGCGAGCCCGCGACGGTGAAGACCACCGCGTCCACCGCCGGGTCGACCGCCGTGAAGGAGATCACCTTCACGCCCTCGGCGAGCTTGATGCCCGCCATGCCGCCCGCCGGCCGGCCCTGGGGACGGACCTGGGACGCCTGGTAGCGCAGCAGCTGCGCGTCGTCCGTGATGAACACCAGGTCCTCCTCGCCGGTGCGCAGCTCCACCGCGCCGACGATCCGGTCGCCCTCCTTGAGCGTGATGACCTCCAACTCGTCCTTGTTGGACGGGTAGTCGGGCACCACACGCTTGACGACGCCCTGTGCCGTGCCGAGCGCGAGGCCCGGGGACGACTCGTCGAGCGTGGTCAGACAGATCACCGTCTCGTCGTCCTCCAGGGAGACGAACTCCGCGAGGGGCGCCCCTCCGGAGAGGTTCGGCGCCGCCACCGTCTCCGGCAGCTGCGGGAGATCGACCACGTTCAGCCGCAGCAGGCGGCCCGCCGACGTCACCACGCCCACCTCGCCGCGCGCCGTGGCCGGCACCGCCGAGACGATCACGTCGTGCTTGGAGCGTCTGGCCTCGGCGTCCTGCGCGAAGGGCTCGCCGTTCACGGTGCGGGCCAGCAGGCCCGTCGACGACAGAAGCACCCGGCACGGGTCGTCCGCCACCTGCAGCGGCACGGCCGCCGCCGGGGCGCCCGAGGACTCCAGCAGGACCGTACGCCGCTCGGTGCCGAACTTCTTGGCCACCTGGGCCAGTTCGGCGGAGACCAGCTTGCGCAGCTCGGCGTCCGAGTCCAGGATCCGGGTCAGCTCGGCGATCTCCGCGTTGAGCCGGTCCTTCTCCGCCTCCAGCTCGATGCGGTCGTACTTGGTGAGGCGGCGCAGCGGCGTGTCGAGGATGTACTGGGTCTGGATCTCCGACAGCGAGAAGCGCTCCATCAGGCGCTCCTTCGCCTGCGCGCTGTTCTCGCTGGAGCGGATCAGACGGATGACCTCGTCGATGTCGACGAGGGCGGTGAGCAGGCCCTCCACCAGGTGCAGCCGGTCGCGACGCTTGCCGCGGCGGTACTCCGAGCGGCGGCGCACGACGTCGAAGCGGTGGTCGAGATAGACCTCGAGGAGCTCCTTGAGGCCCAGCGTGAGCGGCTGGCCGTCCACCAGGGCCACGTTGTTGATGCCGAAGGACTCCTCCATCGGCGTCAGCTTGTAGAGCTGCTCCAGGACCGCCTCCGGCACGAAGCCGTTCTTGATCTCGATGACCAGACGCAGGCCGTGCGCGCGGTCCGTGAGGTCCTTGACGTCCGCGATGCCCTGCAGCTTCTTCGCGTTGACCAGGTCCTTGATCTTGGTGATGACCTTCTCCGGGCCGACCGTGAAGGGCAGCTCGGTGACGACGAGGCCCATACGGCGCGCCGTCACGCTCTCCACCGTCACCGTGGCGCGGATCTTGAACGTGCCGCGGCCCGTCTCGTACGCGTCCCGGACCCCGGAGAGGCCGACGATCCGGCCTCCCGTGGGCAGGTCGGGCCCCGGGACGTACTTCATCAGTGTGTCCAGGTCCGCGTTCGGGTGGCGGATCAGATGCCGGGCGGCCGCGACGACCTCGGCGAGGTTGTGCGGCGGCATGTTCGTGGCCATGCCGACCGCGATACCCGACGCGCCGTTCACCAGCAGGTTCGGGAAGGCGGCGGGCAGGGCGACCGGTTCCTGCTCCTGGCCGTCGTAGTTGGGGGCGAAGTCGACCGTGTCCTCGTCGATCGACTCGGTCATCAGGCTCGTGGCCTCGGCCATCCGGCACTCGGTGTACCGCATGGCGGCCGGCGGGTCGTCGTTGCCCAGCGAGCCGAAGTTGCCGTGCCCGTCGACCAGCGGGACGCGCATGGAGAACGGCTGGGCCATGCGCACCAGGGCGTCGTAGATCGACGCGTCGCCGTGCGGGTGGAGCTTGCCCATCACGTCGCCGACGACACGCGCGCACTTCACATAGCCGCGGTCGGGGCGCAGGCCCATCTCGTTCATCTGGTAGACGATCCGGCGGTGCACCGGCTTGAGGCCGTCACGGGCGTCCGGCAGGGCACGCGAGTAGATGACCGAATACGCGTATTCGAGGTAGGAGCCCTGCATCTCGTCCACGACGTCGATGTCGAGGATCTTCTCCTCGTACGAGTCGTCGGGCGGCGGGGTCTTCGTGCTGCGGCGGGCCATCGCTGCCGGCTCCTCTTTTCTGGTCGCTCGCCTACGGGTCGCTCACGTCGGTGTCGACGCACCCCTTCGGCTCACTCTTTCTGAAGCGTGAACGGGTCTGATCGGACCATTGTGGACCGCGGTACTGACAAGCCGGGCCAGGACCCGGTGCAGGCGGCCCTTCCCGGTGGCGCGCGGCGCCGGAGGAGCCGCCCCGCGGCACGACTCCCGCAGGCTACGCGATCCGCTGTGGGCGTACGTCCGGCGGGAACTTCACCGAGGCTGCGGCCGCTTGCATACAGTGGCAGGACCGGCAGGAACACAGCGGTTGCACAACCGCTTCCGCGATCGAAGGGACGTACATGCCCATGGGTCACACGACCAAGGCCGAGGCAGGCTCCGGGGGCCTGGCAGCGACCGAGCACCGCCTGGCCAACGGTCTGCGCGTGGTGCTCTCCGAGGACCACCTGACCCCGGTCGCGGCGGTGTGCCTCTGGTACGACGTCGGCTCCCGCCACGAAGTCAAGGGCCGTACCGGCCTGGCTCACCTTTTCGAGCATCTGATGTTCCAGGGCTCCGCGCAGGTGAAGGGCAACGGTCACTTCGAGCTGGTGCAGGGCGCCGGCGGCTCGCTCAACGGCACCACCAGCTTCGAGCGCACCAACTACTTCGAGACCATGCCCGCCCACCAGCTGGAGCTCGCCCTCTGGCTGGAGGCCGACCGCATGGGCTCGCTGCTGGCCGCCCTCGACGACGAGTCCATGGAGAACCAGCGGGACGTCGTCAAGAACGAGCGCCGGCAGCGCTACGACAACGTTCCGTACGGCACCGCCTTCGAGAAGCTCACCGCCCTCGCCTACCCGGAGGGCCACCCGTACCACCACACGCCGATCGGCTCGATGGCCGACCTGGACGCGGCCACGCTGGAGGACGCGCGCCGGTTCTTCCGGACGTACTACGCGCCCAACAACGCCGTGCTCTCCGTGGTCGGCGACATCGACCCGCAGCAGACCCTGGCCTGGATCGAGAAGTACTTCGGCTCGATCCCCTCCCACGACGGCAAGCCCGAGCCCCGCGACGGCTCGCTGCCGGAGGTCATCGGCGAGCAGCTGCGCGAGGTCGTCGTGGAGGAGGTCCCGGCACGCGCCCTGATGGCCGCCTACCGGCTCCCGCAGGACGGCACGCGCGCGTCCGACGCCGCCGACCTGGCGCTCACCGTCCTGGGCGGCGGCGAGTCGTCCCGCCTGTACAACCGGCTCGTGCGCCGCGACCGTACGGCCGTCGCGGCCGGGTTCGGCCTGCTGCGGCTGGCCGGGGCGCCCTCCCTGGGCTGGCTGGACGTGAAGACCTCCGGCGACGTCGAGGTGCCGGTCATCGAGACCGCCATCGACGAGGAACTCGCCCGCTTCGCGGAGGAGGGCCCCACGCCCGAGGAAATGGAGCGTGCCCAGGCCCAGTTGGAGCGCGAGTGGCTGGACCGGCTCGGCACGGTCGCCGGCCGCGCCGACGAACTGTGCCGGTTCGCGGTCCTGTTCGGTGACCCGCAGCTCGCCCTGACCGCCGTCCAGCGCGTCCTGGAGGTGACGCCGGAGGAGGTCCAGGAGGTGGCCAAGGCCCGCCTGCGCCCGGACAACCGCGCGGTGCTCGTCTACGAGCCGCTCTCCGCCGAGTCCGCGGAGCACACCCAGGACGAGGACTTCCCCGAGGACCCGGAGTCGGAAGCCACCGTGGAAGCGCCCACCGCCGACCACAACGAGGACGAGGAGGCGGCCAAGTGACCGAGCTCGCCGCGATGGAGTTCCACCCCCAGCCCCGTGCGGGCGAGGCGAAGCCGTGGGCCTTCCCGGCCCCCGAGCGCGGCACGCTGGAGAACGGCCTGACCGTTCTGCGCTGCCACCGCCCCGGCCAGCAGGTCGTCGCCGTCGAGGTGCTCCTGGACGCGCCGCTGGACGCCGAGCCGGCCGGTTTCGACGGTGTCGCCACGATCATGGCGCGGGCCTTCTCCGAAGGCACCGACAAGCACTCCGCCGAGGAGTTCGCCGCCGAGCTGGAGCGCTGCGGCGCGACCCTGGACGCGCACGCCGACCACCCGGGCGTCCGGCTGAGCCTGGAGGTCCCCGCCTCCCGCCTCGGCAAGGCGCTCGGCCTGCTCGCCGACGCCCTCAGGGCACCCGCGTTCGACGAGAGCGAGGTGGACCGGCTGGTGCGCAACCGCCTCGACGAGATCCCGCACGAGCTGGCGAACCCCTCCCGCCGTGCCGCCAAGGAGCTCTCGAAGGAGCTGTTCCCGGCGACCGCGCGCATGTCGCGCCCGCGCCAGGGCACCGAGGAGACCGTCGAGAAGATCGACGCGGCGGCCGTCCGCGGCTTCTACGACCGGCACGTGCGGCCCGCCACGGCCACCGCCGTGGTCGTCGGCGACCTCACCGGCATCGACCTGGACGCGCTGCTCGGCGAGACCCTGGGCGACTGGAACGGCTCCTCGGCGCAGCCGCGGCCCGTGCCGCCGGTGACCGCCGACGACACCGGCCGGGTCGTCATCGTGGACCGCCCCGGAGCCGTCCAGACGCAGCTGCTCATCGGGCGGGTCGGCGCGGACCGGCACGACCGCGTGTGGGCCGCCCAGGTGCTCGGCACGTACTGCCTCGGCGGCACCCTCACCTCCCGCCTGGACCGCGTCCTGCGCGAGGAGAAGGGCTACACCTACGGTGTGCGCTCGTTCGGGCAGGTCCTCAGGTCCGCCCCGGACGGCGCGGGTGCCTCGATGCTCGCCATCAGCGGCTCCGTGGACACCCCGAACACCGGTCCCGCGCTGCAGGACCTGTGGGCGGTGCTGCGCAAGCTCGCCGGCGAGGGCCTCACCGACGCCGAGCGCGACGTCGCCGTGCAGAACCTCGTGGGGGTCGCGCCGCTGAAGTACGAGACCGCGGCGGCCGTGGCGAGCACGCTGGCCGACCAGGTCGAGCAGTATCTGCCGGACGACTACCAGGCGACGCTGTACCGGCAGCTCGCCGCCACCGGCACCGTGGAGGCCACCGCCGCGGTGGTCAACGCCTTCCCGGTGGACCGTCTGGTGACGGTCCTGGTGGGCGACGCCGCCCAGATCAAGGAGCCGGTCGAGGCTCTCGGCATCGGCGAAGTCACCGTCGTCTCGGCCGAGTAGAGGCACGCGCGCGTGGGTCCTGTCGGCCGACGGGTCGTCAGGACCCACGAACGTTTCTCCAAGATGTCCGAATTGGGGCGGAGGTTGCCTGTCTGCCCTGTGGGATGCGCTACAAAATCCGGCTTCGGTTTGGGGATCCAAAGACCGCCCGCATAGCGTCGTCCAGGCTGTTCGTCGGGCAGTGCGCCGCACCCGCGGCACCGGACAGTCATCGCCGAGTCCCCGTACGGCGCGAGCCAGGGGAGCCGGGGACCCACGCAGTCCCTGGGGTGAATCGGACACCCGCGCGTGCCGCGAGGGGGTCCGTAGGAGACCTTCCTGCTCCGAACCCGTCAGCTAACCCGGTAGGCGAGAGGGAAGGAAAGGACCAGCCACTACATGGCGTTCACCCGCGCCACCGGGAAGCACCGCCGTCCCGGCCGGATGCACCGCACCACCGCCCGCGCGGCGGGCGTCGCGGCCCTCGCCACCACCGGTGCCGTCGGCACCCTCGCGGCCTCTCCGGCCCTCGCCGCCGAGCCCGCCCCCGCGGACACCGGTCTCACGCCGGTCATCACCATGGGCGACTCGGTCGCCGAGCAGATCGATGCCCAGGCCGCGGCCCAGGAGCAGGCCGCCGAGCAGAAGGCGGCCGAGGAGGCCGCGCGCAAGAAGGCCGTCGCCCTGGCGGAGAAGGAGCGCGAGGCCAAGGCGCGCGCCGCCCGCGAGGCCGAGCGCAAGCGGCTCAACGCGTTCGTGGCGCCGATCGCGAACTCGTATGTCTCCACCGGCTACAAGACCGGCGGATCCCTGTGGTCCTCCGGCTCCCACACCGGCATCGACTTCCACGCCTCCAGCGGAACCACCGTGCACGCGGTGGGCTCCGGCACGGTCGTGTCGACCGGCTGGGGCGGGTCGTACGGCAACCAGATCGTGATCCGGATGGCGGACGGCATGTACACCCAGTACGGCCATCTGTCGTCCATCGGCGTCTCCGTGGGCCAGAAGGTCCTTCCCGGCCAGCAGATAGGCCTCTCCGGCGCGACCGGCAACGTCACCGGGCCGCACCTCCACTTCGAGGCCCGGACGACCCCGGAGTACGGCTCGGACGTCGACCCCGTCGCCTACCTCCGCAAGCACGGCGTGAACGTCTGACGGCAGGGCGCACCGCTTCCCGAAGCCCCGGCTCCCCGAGCCGGGGCTTTCGCCGTTTCGGCCGCCCCGCTGTCCAAAAAATATCCATGGATTCCGGCACGCCATCGGAAATTCCCGTTGATTGCAATAGAGTCACGGAACACACGTCAATCGGCGACGTTTCACGGGGATTAAAGCGGAGGTCGGTCATGCGTATTCCGGCGAGCTCGGTATGCACGGCGATCAGGGACGACATCGTCGCCGGTGTCTACGAGCGCGGCGGCCGGCTCACCGAGGAACTCCTCGCGCGCCGCTACGGCGTCTCGCGCGTCCCCGTCCGCGAGGCACTGCGCACCCTGGAGGCCGAGGGCTTCGTGGTGACGCGGCGGCACGCGGGCGCGTGCGTCGCCGAACCGACCGAGCAGGAGGCCGCCGACCTGCTGGAGATGCGCATGCTGCTGGAGCCGCTCGGCGCCTCCCGGGCCGCGCAGCGGCGCACCGAGGCCCATCTCAAGGTGCTGCGCGGCCTGGTGAGGCTGGGCCAGGAGCGGGCCAGGCGGGGCAGCCACGAGGATCTGCGCTCCCTGGGCGGCTGGTTCCACGAGACGCTCGCGCAGGCCTCCGGCAGTCACGCCCTGACCTCGATGCTGACCCAGCTGCGGCACAAGATCGCCTGGATGTACACGGTGGAGGCGCCCGCCAACCCGGTGGAGTCCTGGACGGAGCACGGCGCCATCGTGGACGCGGTGGCGCGCGGCGACGGCGAGCGCGCGCGGGCGATCACGGCGCTGCACACCGAGCGCGCGACATCCGCGCACCGATTGCGCTTTCCCGGCGGCGGGGACCGTTCGGACCGTGTGAGGACTTCGCAACATGCCGTAAACATGTCGGGCCTGCGGCATTAACACGGGCGCCGTATACAAAGAAGGGATATTCGGCGGAGGTGCATTTCCGCTGCCCTGATTTCCGTACGCCCGGAATTTCCATGAGAATACGGCGAAGCCGCGCCGCCCGAAAGGGCTGACGCGGCTCCGGCGTTCGGCGCGGTGGCTCAGACGGTCTCGGGCAGTTCCTCCAGGCCCTCGGCGACGAGCTTCGCGAGACGGTCGAGGGCGGCGTCCGCACCCTCGGCGTCGGAAGCGAGGACGATCTCCTCGCCGCCCTGGGCGCCCAGCCCGAGGACGGCCAGCATGGAGGCCGCGTTGACGGGGTTGCCGTCGGCCTTGGCGATCGTCACGGGGATGCCGGAGGCCGTGGCGGCCCGGACGAAGATGGAGGCGGGGCGGGCGTGGAGGCCCTCGGCCCAGCCGACGTTGACGCGGCGCTCAGCCATGTGATGCTGCCCTTCACTGTTCAGGGTTGTCTAGACCAGTTTCCCATATCGTGAAGCATGCCCGGAGCGGGCCTGTGTTCCGCTCCGGAGATGACGTCGGACCTCGGCCTCGATCCGACTTCCGTCCTCCACAGACTGCCTCGCGCCGTTGTCCGACGCGAGCCGTACTCTGGGGCCCATGCAGACCTCGGCGGGCCGGCAGGACCGGCACGAGTACCCCACTCACTGGGAGGCGGACGTAGTGCTGCGCGACGGGGGTACCGCGCGCATCAGGCCCATCACCGTTGATGACGCCGACCGCCTGGTCAGTTTCTACGAGCAGGTCTCGGACGAGTCGAAGTACTACCGCTTCTTCGCGCCGTACCCACGACTGTCCGCCAAGGACGTCCACCGCTTCACGCACCACGACTTTGTGGACAGGGTGGGACTCGCGGCCACCATCGGCGGCGAGTTCATCGCAACCGTACGCTATGACCGCATTGGCGTCGGCGGCATGCCCGCCTCCGCCCCCGCCGACGAGGCCGAGGTCGCCTTCCTCGTGCAGGACGCGCACCAGGGGCGCGGGGTCGCCTCCGCCCTCCTCGAACACATCGCGGCCGTCGCGCGCGAGCGCGGCATCCGCCGGTTCGCCGCCGAGGTGCTGCCCGCCAACACCAAGATGATCAAGGTGTTCACGGACGCCGGCTACACCCAGAAACGCAGCTTCGAGGACGGCGTCGTACGCCTGGAATTCGACCTCGAACCCACCGACCGCTCGCTCGCCGTGCAGCGCGCGCGGGAGCAGCGCGCGGAGGCGCGGTCCGTACGGCGGCTCCTCGCGCCCGGCTCCGTCGCGGTCGTCGGCGTCGGACGCACGCCCGGCGGGGTGGGCCGCGGTGTCCTCGGCAACATCCGGGACGCCGGGTTCACCGGCCGCCTGCACGCCGTGAACAAGGCCTTCCCGGACGAGTTGAAGGAGATCGACGGCGTGCCCGCCCACCGCTCGGTGCGGGACATCGACGGCCCCGTCGACCTCGCGGTCGTCGCCGTACCGGCCGAACGCGTGCCCGAGGTGGTCGCCGAGTGCGGGGAACACGGCGTGCAGGGGCTCGTCGTACTGTCCGCCGGATACGCGGAGAGCGGACCCGAGGGCCGCGAGCGGCAGCGTGAACTCGTCCGGCAGGCGCGCGCGTACGGCATGCGCATCATCGGGCCCAACGCCTTCGGGATCATCAACACCTCCGAGGAGGTGCGGCTCAACGCGTCCCTGGCGCCGGAGCTGCCCCGCCCCGGCCGGATCGGGCTCTTCGCCCAGTCCGGGGCGATCGGCATCGCGCTGCTGTCCCGGCTGCACCGGCGCGGCGGCGGAGTCACCGGGGTCACGGGCGTGTCCACCTTCGTCTCGTCCGGCAACCGCGCAGACGTCTCCGGCAACGACGTCATCCAGTACTGGTACGACGACCCCGACACCGACGTCGTCCTCATGTACCTGGAATCCATCGGCAACCCGCGCAAGTTCACCCGCCTCGCCCGGCGCACGGCCGTCGCCAAGCCGCTCGTCGTGGTGCAGGGGGCCGGGTCCGCTCCACAGGGCCACGCGGTACGGGCCACGCAGTTGTCGCACGCGACCGTCTCCGCGCTGCTGCGGCAGGCCGGGGTGATCCGGGTCGGCACGATCACCGAACTGGTGGATGCGGGGCTGCTGCTCGCCCGGCAGCCCCTGCCCGGCGGGCCGCGGGTGGCGATCCTGGGGAACTCCGAGTCCCTGGGACAGCTGACGTACGACGCGTGCCTCGCCGAGGGGCTGCGGCCGCAGCGGCCCCTCGACCTGACGACCGGCGCCACCGCTGAGGACTTCCGGCGGGCGCTGTCCCAGGCGCTGGCCGACGACTCGTGCGACGCGGTGGTCGTCACGGCCATACCGGCCATCGGGGAGGGGTCGCCCGGGGACGCGGAGCTGGCCGAGGCACTGCGGTCCGCCGCCGCTGCCGCTCCCTCCAAACCGGCACTCGTCGTGCACGTGGAGCTCGGCGGGCTCGCGGAGGCGTTGTCGGCCGCGGCCAGTACGGCACCGAACCGCCCCACGGACCGCACGCCCGGCGCGGGAGAGGCACAGCCGTCCCCCAGCGCCGTACCGGTTCAGGCGGACACCGCCCGGAACGGCTCCCGCCTGATCCCCGCCTACCCCGCCGCGGAGCGGGCCGCCCGGGCCCTCGCCGAAGCCGTGAAGTACGCGCAGTGGCGACGCGAGGCCGCCGATCCGGGCCGGGTCCCCGAGTACGACGACATCGACGAGAAGGGCGCCGCGGAGCTGATCGGCGGGCTGCTGGAGCGCGGGCAGGGACTCACGCTCGGCTCGGAGGAGACCTGCGAGCTGCTCGGGAAGTACGGCATCCACGTCCGCCGCGCGCTGCCCGCCCCCACCCCCGACACCGCCGCCGAAGCCGCCCGGACCCTCGGCTACCCAGTCGCCCTCAAGGCCACCGCCCCCCATCTGCGCCACCGCGCCGACCTGGGCGGGGTCCGGCTCGACCTGGCGGACGAGGAACAACTGCGCCGGGCGTACGCGGAGTTGACCGAGCTGTTCGGGAAGCCGGAGGGGCTGCGGCCGGTCGTGCAGTCGATGGCACCCCGGGGCGTCGACACCGTCGTACGGGCCGTGATCGATCCGGCGGCCGGAGCAGTGCTGTCCTTCGGGCTCGCCGGAGCCGCCTCCCAGCTGCTCGGCGACATGGCGCACCGGCTGGTCCCGGTCACCGACCGGGAGGCGACCTCGCTGGTGCGGTCGATCCGGACCGCGCCGCTGCTGTTCGGCTGGCGCGGGTCGACCCCCGTCGACACACCCGCCCTGGAGGAGTTGCTGCTGCGCGTGTCCCGGCTGGTCGACGACCACCCGGAGGTCGTCGCCGTGACCCTGGAGCCGGTCGTCGTCGCCCCGCACGGCGTGAGCGTCCTCGGCGCCACCCTGCGGCTCGCGCCGCCGCCCGCCCGTGACGACCTCGGCCCGCGCACGTTGCCGGCCTACTGAGCGGGGGAGGGGGAGCGCATGGAGATCGCCGGACGGGAGCTGCCCGACGGCAGCTGGTGGGACTGGAAAGTGATCGTCTGGGGCGCGGGGCAGCTCCGCCTGGCCGCCGGGCACGACCTCACCTACCACCACGGCCTGGAGCTGGTCTTCGTCGCCCCGGCCTTCGTGTCCTGTCCGCTCGGCTTCCAGGACCCCGTCTTCCGCCCGCCCACCACCGGGGAGACGGCACGTCTCGCGCGGACGCTCGGCGAAACACCGCCCCTGGTGGTCGCGTTCGAAGCGGACGCCGGCGGCAGTGAGCCCGTCTCCTGTCTGATCGCCGCGGAACGGCTCGACATCCGGCCCGGGCTCGTCCTCCGGCACGCGCGCGCGGGCGCTCATACCGCCCCGGCCGCCCACGACTGGCCCGGAGCCCCCTTGCCCACGGATTAGGATGGACGTCATGGCCAAGACCAGTACGACGACCCAGGGGCTGCGCGCGGCGATCGAGCGCAGCGGCTACTACCCGGCCCTCGTGGCCGAGGCGGTGGAGGCCGCTGTGGGCGGCGAGCCCATCCGGTCGTACCTGGTCCACCAGGAGACGACGTTCGACCAGAACGAGGTGCGGCGGCATGTGACCGTGCTCGTCCTCACCGGCAACCGCTTCATCGTCAGCCACACCGACGAGCAGGCCGCCGACAGCACCTCCCCGACGCCGTACGCCACGACGTCCACGGAGTCCGTGAAGCTCGGCCGGATCTCGTCCGTCGTGGTCAGCCGAGTGGTCGCCAACCCGGAGCAGTACGCGCCGGGCTCGCTGCCCCGCGAGGTCGTGCTGACCATCGGCTGGGGTGCCGTCTCCCGCATCGACCTGGAGCCCGCCGCCTGCGGCGACCCCAACTGCGAGGCCGATCACGGCTACACGGGCAACTCGACGGCGGACGACCTGAGCCTGCGCGTCAGCGAGGCCGGGGACGGCCCGGAGACGGTGCGTCAGGCACTCGCCTTCGCGCAGGCCATCTCCGAAGCAACAGCGGACGTCACACACTGATGGCGTACCCCACCGCCTGGGACCACCCGGAACCGCTCGCCCTCGGCACCGCGCCGCTCCCCGAGTACGGCAGCGGTTCGCTCGCCGATCTCCTGCCCACCCTGGCCGCCGGTATGGCCGTACCGGGTATGACCGCCGGGATCCAGGAGCTGACCGCGGCCGACCGCAACTGTGTCTTCCTGATCGACGGGCTCGGCTGGGAGCAGTTGAAGGCCCACCCGGACGAGGCCCCCTTCATGACCTCGCTGCTGGCGAGTTCGCGCGGGGGCACGGGACGCCCGATCACCGCAGGCTACCCGGCGACCACCGCGACCTCCCTCGCCTCCGTCGGCACCGGCCTTCCGCCGGGCGCGCACGGCCTGCCCGGCTACTCGGCCCGGAACCCGCAGACCGGTGAGCTGATGAACCAGCTCCGCTGGCAGCCGTACACCGACCCGCGTGCCTGGCAGCCGTACCCCACCGTCTTCCAGCTGGCCCACGAGGCGGGCGTGCACGCCGCCCAGGTGTCGTCCCCCGCCTTCCAGAACACCCCGCTGACCAAGATCGCACTCAGTGGCGGAGCGTTCCACGGACGGCTGACCGGCGAGGACCGCATGGACATCGCGGCCGAGCAACTGGCCGCCGCCGACCGCTCCCTGGTGTACACCTACTACGCCGAGCTGGACGGCGCCGGGCACCGCTACGGCGTCGCCTCAGACACCTGGCGCGGCCAGCTCATGTATGTCGACCGCCTCGTCCAGCGGCTGGCCGAGCAGCTCCCGCCGCGCACCGCGCTGTACGTCACCGCCGACCACGGCATGGTCGACGTGCCCTCCGACGAGCAGCACCGCTTCGACTTCGACGAGGACTGGGAGCTGCGCGCCGGGGTCGCCCTGCTGGGCGGCGAGGGCCGCGCCCGCCATGTCTACGCGCTGCCGGGCGCCGAGAACGACGTCCTCACCTGCTGGCGCGAGGTGCTCGGCGAGCAGTTCTGGGTGGCCTCGCGGGACGAGGCGATCGCGGCGGGCTGGTTCGGCCCCCGGGTCGACGACCGCGTCTACGCACGGATCGGCGATGTGGTCGCGGCCGCGCACGACGACGTCCTGATCATCGCCTCCGAGCGGGAGCCGAAGGAGTCGGCGCTGATCGGCAACCACGGTTCGATGACCCCTGCCGAGCAGTTGGTGCCTCTGCTCGAAGTACGCTCCTGACGCTCGAAGTTCGCTCCCGAAGCACCGCCCGCCGTCCCGCCCGTCTTCGCCTCGCCGAAAGGTGCTCAACTCCCCATGCCCGAGCTGGTGTTCTTCTCCGGAACGATGGACTGCGGGAAGTCGACGCTGGCTCTCCAGATCGAGCACAACCGCTCCGCGCGCGGTCTCGTCGGCATGATCTTCACGCGCGACGACCGGGCCGGTGAGGGCAAGCTGTCCTCACGTCTCGGCCTGGTCACCGACGCGGTGGAGGTCGAGGACGGCCAGGACCTGTACGCGTATCTCGTCGACCATCTCTCCCAGGGCCGCCGCGCGGACTACGTGATCGCCGACGAGGCGCAGTTCCTGGCCCCGGAGCAGATAGACCAACTGGCGCGCGTCGTCGACGACCTGGCCGTCGACGTCTATGCCTTCGGCATCACGACCGACTTCCGCTCCAAGCTGTTCCCCGGCTCCCAGCGGCTGGTGGAACTCGCCGACCGGGTCGAGGTCCTCCAGGTCGAGGCCCTGTGCTGGTGCGGAGCCCGCGCCACCCACAACGCGCGCACGGTCGGCGGCGAAATGGTCGTCGAGGGTGCCCAGGTGGTCGTCGGCGACGTCAATCAGTCCAGGGACGAGGTCGGCTACGAGGTGCTGTGCCGCCGACACCACCGGCGCCGAATGACGGCCGCGACGGCGCGTGCGGCGGCACTGTCCCCGGACGTCCTGCCGGTCCCGACGGACTGAGGCGCCCCACCGGGGCTCAGCGCGGGCTCTGGACCACGGAGAAGACGGCGCCCTCCGGATCCGCCACCGTCGCCACCCGGCCGTGCTCGGTGTCATGGGCCGGCTTCAGCACCTGGCCGCCAAGCTCGGCGACCCGGCGCAGCGTCTCGTCGGTGTCGGCGACCTCGAAGTACGTCAGCCAGTGCGGGCCCCGGTCGCGGGGCAGCGCGTTGCCCACGCCGTGGATGCCGGCCACCGGGCGCCCGCCGACGTGCAGCGTCACATAGTCGAAGCCGGCGGACACCACTGCCTCCTCCTGGAAGCCGAACACCGTCTTGTAGAACTTGGCGACGCTCGCCGTCTCGAAGGTGAGCAGTTCGTTCCAGGAGGGCGTGCCGGGCACGCCGGAGACGGCCATGCCGTGGTGCTCCGCCGCCTGCCAGATGCCGAACACCGCCCCCGAGGGGTCGGAGGCGATCAGCAGCCGACCGGCCTCGGCCATGTCCAGGGGGCCCACGCCCACGGTGCCGCCGCACAGCCGTACGGTCTCGGCCATCCGGTCCACGTCGTCCGAGGAGAGGTACGGCGTCCAGGCGATCGGCAGATGACGGTCCGGCGGTAGTTGACCGATGCCTGCCACCTCCTGCCCGTCGAGCAGGGCCCGCACATAGGGGCCGAGTTGCTGGGGACCGGGCTCGAACTCCCAGCCGAACAGCGCACCGTAGAACTCCTCGGTCGCGGCCAGGCCGTGTGCCATCAGGGTCACCCAGCAGGGCGTGCCGGGCTCGCGCCGAGTTCGCGTGCCGTTCGGGCCCGCCGACCCCCGTGCCTCGGTCATCGTCACTCTCTCCCCGGCCCCTCGCGGTGGCCGTGTCGCTTCCGCTCTCCGGATCGGTGTGCCGCAGTCGCGCGCACGCCCCGTGCCGATGCTCGCACCCTCCGTGACATCGCGCGCCGCGGCCGCGCCGCTGCCGTGCGGCGCCGCCGCGAGGATGCCTGCTCTGCCTTTTCTCTCCCGTTTCCGGGTGATTGCCGCCGGGTGTCCATCAGCTGCACAGCATGTGCCCGATCCCGTACGCCTGGTGATCGATCCTGTCCGGCCGAGCAGAGTAGTCGGACCTGGACGATGCGGCCACCCCTGACGTAAGGATGGAGGCCATGAAAGCCATCATCACCGCAACGCGACTCGCGCACGACTTGACCGGGGACAACCCGCCGGTGCTGCTCGACGTCCGCTGGCAGCTCAGCCTGGCCAAGGCGGCGGGAGCACCGGCCTTCGACGGCCGGGCCGAGTACGAGGCCGGGCACATCCCCGGCGCGGTCTTCGTCGACCTGGACCGGGAACTCGCCTCGCCCCCGGGTAAAAATGGCCGGCATCCGCTGCCGGACACGGCCGGTTTCGGCGCCGTCATGCGCCGGGCGGGTGTGACCACCGGCCGGCCGGTGGTTGTGTACGACGGTGGTCAGGGCTGGGCTGCGGCCCGTGCCTGGTGGCTGCTGCGCTGGACGGGTCATCCGGATGCGCGGGTCCTGGACGGCGGACTGCCCGCCTGGGAGGGGCCGCTGTCGACGGACGTGCCCACGCCCGCCGAGGGCGACTTCGTGCCCGCGCCGGGTGCCGTGGGGCTGCTGGACGCGGACGGCGCCGCCGCGCTGGCCCGCTCCGGTGTGCTGCTCGACGCGCGGGCGGGGGAGCGGTACCGGGGCGACGTGGAGCCGATCGACCGGGTCGGCGGGCACATCCCGGGGGCCGTGTCCGCGCCGACGACCGAGAACGTGGCGGCGGACGGGCGGTTCCTGCCCGCTCAGGAGCTGCGGGCCCGCTTCAAGTCCCTCGGGGCGTCCGAGGACGCGGAGGTCGGCGTGTACTGCGGCTCGGGCGTCTCGGGAGCGCACGAGGTACTGGCGCTTGCCATCGCGGGCATTCCGGCGGCGTTGTACGCGGGTTCCTGGTCGGAGTGGTCCGGGGACCCGTCCCGGCCGGTGGCCGTGGGGCCCGACCCCCAGTAACGGCAGGAGAAGGGGCCCCGCTCGTGAGCGGGGCCCCTTCTGCGCACGGTCGTACGAGACCGGCCACTCCTGCTTCTCGGCCGGTTACTCCTGCTTCTTGCGGCGCGTCCCGAAGACGATCTCGTCCCAGCTGGGGACGGCCGCCCGGCGGCCCGGGCGGACGCCGTCGGCCTCGGCCTGGCGGTCGGTGGCGCCGATGAGGCGGTCGCGGTGGCTGCCGACGGAGCGCGGCATGAGGACGTCCGCGTAGGCGGATCCGGCCGAGGCCGCGGGGGCCGGAGGCTCCTCCGCCTCGGGCTCGATGACGGGCTCCTCCGGCACCTCCGCCGGGCGCTCCGGGACCACCATGTCGCCCCGGAAGCTCGGCACCGCCTCCAACAGGCTGGTCAGCGAGTCCCGTTCGCCCGTGCTCTCCTCGGCGGGCTCGGATGCCTGCGCCGGCAGACTCGGCCGCTCGCGGTCCATGGCACGGTCCAGCGCACGATCGCGGGGCAGCCGGGCGATGCGCGGTACGAACGGAAAGCTCGGCTCCGGTACGGCGAGGTCGTCGGACTCGCCGATCAGCGAGCGCGCCTCGTCGTCGACGGCCTGCACGAGCCGCCGAGGCGGGTCGTACGTCCAGCTCGCCGAGTGGGGTTCGCCCGCGACCCGGTAGACCAGCAGGACCTCCCAGGTGCCGTCGTCGCGGCGCCACGAGTCCCACTGCACGGTGTCCTTCTCGGCACCGCGCAGCAGCAGTCGCTCCTGGACGGCCTCGCCGAGCAGGGGACCGGAGTTCTCGCCCGGTCTGCGGACCGGGGTCTTGCGGGCCCGCTCCGCCATGAAGGCGCGCTCGGCGAGCACCGGGCCCTCGAACCGCCGTACGCGATCCACGGGGATGCCGGCGAGCTGCGCGACTTCTTCCGCGGTCGCGCCCGCACGTATACGTGCCTGGATGTCGCGGGGCCGCAGATGGCTCTCGACCTCGATCTCGATCTGGCCGAGGCGGGGCCGGTCGCCGCGCACGGCGGCGCGCAGCCGCTCGTCGATCGGAAGCGTGTACTCCGTGGAGTCGGCAGCCTTGAGCACCAGCCGTGTGCCGTCATTCGAGACGGCCACGACACGCAGTTCGGGCATGGGGACCTCCCGGGTGGTGCCTGCCGACGTCACGTGCGTCGCTGCTTCCGCTAGTCGAGTGTGGCCTGCCCGGGTGCAGCCTGCCACAACCTTGCCGAGTTGCCCGGCGTGTCGGGCACGGGCCCTGGACCGCCGTTCTGGCACGGTTACCTATTCGCAACGCTAAGTGACCAACTCCGTCACCCTGTGCAACTAGCCCCCCTCTCGGCGGTCCTGCAGGACCGCGGACACCCTGACGGGAGGCCGGGCCCAAGGCTCGCAACAGTACTCCATTCGGGCCACGTGCGTGGATTGCCGCGCCGCCCAACTTCTGGCAAGGGATGCGACTTGGCCGTGCGCAAGCGGATTTTCCCGATCATGAACGGGGCCGTTTCACACAATTACCGCAAACGGAATCAATTGTTCCGGGCGTATTCCGCCCGTAAGCCTCCTTACGCCCCCAAAACCCTTCGCAGGTAGTCGTTCTGGAACAGCCGGTCCGGGTCGAGCCGGTCCCTGAGGGCGGTGAACTCGCCGAAGCGCGGGTAGACCTGGGCGAAGTACTCCGCATCCCGGGTGTGCACCTTGCCCCAGTGCGGCCGGCCCTCGTGCGCGGTGAAGATGCGCTCGGCGGCGGTGAAGTACGCCTGATAGGGCGTGCCCTTGAACATGTGGACGGCGATGTAGGCGCTGTCCCGGCCGGAGGCGGTGGACAGGGTGATGTCGTCGGCGGGCGCGGTGCGGACCTCCACCGGGAAGCTGATCCTGAGGGGTGAACGGTCGACCATCGCCCTGAGTTCCCGCAGCGTGTCCACCGCCGCCGCGCGCGGGACGGCGAACTCCATCTCCACGAACCGCACCCGGCGCGGCGATGTGTAGACCTTGTAGGGGATGTCCGTGTAAGTGCGTGCGGACAGGGCCTTGCTGGAGACCTGGGCGATCGTCGGGATCGCGGCGGGCGCCGCCCGGCCCACCCACTGGGCCACCTGGAACACGCCGTTGGAGAGGAACTCGTCCTCGAACCACCCGGCCAGCTGCCCCACCGGCTTCTCCGGGCCCGCGCTGCGGTTGTTGCGCTTCGTGTTGGTGTTGCCGGTGTGCGGGAACCAGTAGAACTCGAAGTGCTCGTTCTCGGCCCAGAGTTCGTCGAACTCGGCGAGCACCCGGTCGAAGGACATCGGTTCTTCGCGGGCCGTCAGCAGGAAGAGCGGCTCCACGGCGAACGTGATCGCGGTGACGATGCCCAGGGCGCCCAGGCCTATTCGGGCGGCCGCGAAGACCTCCGGGTTCTCCTTCGCCGAGCAACTGAGCACCGAGCCGTCGGCCGTGACCAGCTCCAGGCCCTTGATCTGGGCGGCGATGGAGGCGGAGTCGCGGCCCGTGCCGTGGGTGCCGGTGCTGGTGGCCCCGGAGACGGTCTGTTCCATGATGTCGCCCATGTTGGTGAGCGACAGACCCTCGCGCGCCAGAGCCATGTTGAGCCTCTTGAGCGGGGTGCCGGCCTCGACCGTGACGGTCATGGCCTCGCGGTCGATGGTGCGGATACCGGTCAACAGTTGAGGGCGGATCAACACGCCGTCGGTGGCCGCGATGGAGGTGAAGGAGTGCCCGGTGCCGACCGCCTTCACCTTCAGGCCGTCCTCGGCGGCCCGGCGCATGGCAGCGGCCAGCTCCTCCACGGAGGCGGGCGTCACCTCCCGGGCGGGACGGGCGGCGACATTGCCTCCCCAGTTACGCCACGTGCCGTTCTTCCCGCTCGCTGTAGTGCTCAACGGTGCCTCCCCGACCCGCGGCCGGCCTGCTGAGCCGGCGGTACCCGAGGAAACCGACCGCGACCGCGACGGCTCCGGACACGGCCGGAACCCCGTACCCGGCGCGTGCGCCGGCCGCGTCGATCACCCAGCCGGCCACGGAGGAGCCGACGGCGACCCCGACCGCGAGGCCGGTGCTCACCCAGGTCATCCCCTCGGTGAGCTTCGCGCGAGGTACGTGCTCTTCGATGAGGGACATCGTCGTGATCATCGTCGGCGCGATGGACAGGCCCGCAACGAACAGCGCCACGGCCAGAAGCGGCAGGTTTCCGACCAGTAGGAGGGGGATCATACTCACGGCCATCGCGCATATGCCCAGCAGCCACCGGCGTTCGGGCGCCCCCGCGAAGCGCAGCAGCCCGAACACGGCCCCGGCCAGGCAGGAACCGGCCGCGTACAGCGCCAGGACGACGCTCGCGGCGGCCTTTTGGCCGTGCTCGTCGGCGAAGGCCACGGTGACCACGTCGACCGCCCCGAAGATCGCCCCCGTGGCCGCGAAGGTGGCCACCAGTACCTGGAGTCCCTGGGAGCGCAGCGCCGATCCCCCGCCGTGGTGCTCGCGCGGGTGCGGCTCCGGCTCGGTGGCGCGCTGGGCCGTCAGCCAGAAGACACCGGCGGCCAGGAAGCAGCCGGCCAGCAGCGGCCCCGCCTCCGGGAACCAGGCGGTGGACAGTCCGATGGAGACGATCGGCCCGAAGATGAAGCAGACCTCGTCCACCACGGACTCGAACGAGTAGGCGGTGTGCAGCTTCGGGGTGCCCCGGTACAGGGCCGCCCAGCGGGCCCGGATCATCGCGCCCAGGCTCGGTACGGAGCCGATCCCGGCGGCGCAGACGAACAACACCCAGTCCGGCCACCCGTAGTGCGCGGCGAACAGCAGCCCGGCCGCCGCCGCGAGCGCGACCAGTGTCGCCGGGCGCAGCACCCGGCGCTGCCCGTACTGGTCCACCAGCCGCGAGACCTGCGGCCCGACCGCCGCCGCGGCCAGTGCGATGGTCGCCGACAGCGCGCCCGCGAGCCCGTACCGCCCGGTGAGCTGGGAGATCATCGTGACCACGCCGATGCCCATCATCGACAGCGGCATCCTGCCGACGAAGCCCGCGGCGGAGAAGGCCTTGGTGCCTGGAGCGTCGAACAGGGCGCGGTAAGGGCTGGGCACGCGGGGCTCCGTAAGGTGTGAAGAGAGTCGTTACAGCTTACGGGTTAGGCAAGCCTGACGCACCGCCCCGAACCGCACTCGTCACCCCGCTGTTTCCCGGCTGTCAGTGCCGGGTGGCAGGATCGGATCCATGCCAGACGCGCTCGATGCCACCCCCTACGACGCCCTGCTCCTGCTCTCCTTCGGCGGCCCGGAAGGCCCGGACGACGTGGTTCCGTTCCTGGAGAACGTGACACGCGGGCGCGGCATCCCCAAGGAACGCCTCAAGGAAGTCGGACAGCACTACTTCCTGTTCGGCGGGGTCAGCCCCATCAACCACCAGAACCGCGCCCTGCTGGACGCCCTCCGCAAGGACTTCGCCGAGCACGGCCTGGACCTGCCCGTCTACTGGGGCAACCGCAATTGGGCCCCCTACCTGACGGACACCCTGCGCGAGATGGTCGCCGACGGCCGCCGCCGCATCCTGGTCCTGGCCACCAGCGCCTACGCCTCCTACTCGGGCTGCCGCCAGTACCGCGAGAACCTCGCCGACTCGCTGGCCGCCCTGGAGTCCGAAGGCCTGGAGCTGCCCAAGGTCGACAAGCTGCGGCACTACTTCAACCACCCAGGCTTCGTGCAGCCCATGATCGACTGGGTGCTCGAATCCCTCGCCGACCTCCCCGCCGACGTCCGGGACGGCGCCCACATCGCGTTCACGACCCACTCGATCCCCCTCTCCGCCGCGGACACCTCCGGCCGGGTCGAGGACCACGGCGAGGGCGGCGCGTACCTCGAACAGCACCTGGACGTGGCCGAGCTGATCGCCCAGGCCGTCCGCGAGCGCACGGGCGTCGACCACCCTTGGCGGCTCGTCTACCAGTCCCGCTCCGGCGCCCCGCACATCCCGTGGCTGGAGCCCGACATCTGCGACCACCTGGAGGCGCAGCACGAGGCCGGGGTCCCGGCCGTCGTCATGGCCCCCATCGGCTTCGTCTCCGACCACATGGAGGTCCTGTACGACCTCGACACCGAGGCGAAGGCCAAGGCCGAGGAGCTGGGCCTGCCGGTGCGCCGCTCGGCCACCGTCGGCGCCGACCCGCGGTTCGCCGCCGCGATCCGCGAGCTCGTCCTGGAGCGTGCCGCCGCGGAGAAGGGGCAGGAGGTCACGCCGTGCGCCCTGGGCACGCTCGGCGCGAGCCACAACCTCTGCCCGGTCGGCTGCTGCCCCGCCCGCACCCCCCGCCCTGCCGCCGCGGGCGCCGACAGCCCCTACGCGTGAGGAGCCCCGTGACCGACGCCCCGCATTCCGACCTGCTGCGGCTGGCGCAGGAGGCCGCCCACCGAGCCGGCACCCTGCTGCGGGACGGCCGCCCGGCCGACCTCGCGGTCGCCGCCACCAAGTCCAGCCCGATCGACGTCGTCACCGAGATGGACATCGCGGCGGAGAAGCTGATCACCGACCTGATCGCCGGCCACCGCCCCGACGACGGCTTCCTCGGTGAGGAGGGCGCCTCCGTCGAGGGCACGAGCGGCATCCGCTGGGTGATCGACCCGCTCGACGGCACGGTCAACTACCTTTACGGGCTGCCCACCTGGGCGGTGTCGATCGCGGCGGAGCAGGACGGCGAGACCGTCGTCGGGGTCGTCGCCGCCCCGATGCGCCGCGAGACGTACCACGCGGTACGCGGCGGCGGCGCCTGGGCCACCGGCACCTGGGACGGCGAACGCAGACTGGCCTGCCGCCCCGCGCCGCCCCTGGAGCAGGCCCTGGTGTCAACCGGCTTCAACTACGTCTCCGAGGTCCGCGCCCACCAGGCCGAGATCGCCGCGCGGCTGATCCCGCTGCTGCGCGACATCCGCCGCAGCGGCTCGGCCGCGGTCGACCTGTGCGACGTGGCCGCGGGCCGCCTCGACGGCTACTACGAGCGCGGCCTGAACGCCTGGGACTTCGCCGCAGGCGACCTGATCGCCCGGGAGGCCGGCGCACTGACGGGCGGACGCCCCGGAGAACGCCCCGCACGCGATCTGACGGTCGCGGGCACGCCCGGCGTCTTCGAACCCCTCCAGCGCCTCCTGGAGGACTTCGGGGCTTGGCACGACTGAGCACGGTCAGACCCTCGACACCGGCTTGGGCGCCCCGAAGGCGAACGAGCCAAAAAAGGAACCCCCGGCGCTGGATTCGCCGGGGGCCCCGTTGTCGTGCTCACGCGCGATCAGACGCTAGGCGCTGACCTCCACACCGTGTTCGGCGGCGAGGCGGTGCAGGTCGTCGAGCTCTGCCTGCTCCACCTCGGCGAGGAAGTCGTCGCCCTCGTCACGAGCCCGCGTGAGGTCGGACTCGGTCGCCTTTATGCGCTGCAGAAGTCCTGCGGTGAATGCGTCCATGCTGCGCCCCCTCGTCCTGGGTCGTGGGTCGGTGGCACGGGGGTGTGCCGTTCGGAAGGGACGATCACGTCTCCTGCGGGTGCCCAGCGCTGCCCTGCTGGGCGGCGACGGTGCCGGACACCCACGCCCGCTCCGCGGAAAAGCGGATCGCGATGTACCGCATGGTGTTGCGGCACATGCAGAGCGTGATCGTGGGGTGTAAAGCCGTCCTCCCCCCACTCCCTTCCGCGGAAACCTCAACAGGAGGAGAAAATCTCGCATTCCCGTCCGCCCGGCCCGATCCGTCCGGCCGGCGCCCCCGTCTTACAGCCGACTTATGGCCGAAAAGGGCAGGATGGAGGTCACACCCCACGAAGCCCCCTGCCCACGCGCGCTCACGGAGCGCTACGCGGGTGGACACAGGAAGGACAAGCGACGTGCGCGTACTCGTCGTCGAGGACGAGCAACTGCTCGCCGATGCGGTGGCCACCGGACTGCGCCGGGAGGCCATGGCCGTCGACGTCGTGTACGACGGTGCGGCCGCCCTGGAGCGCATCGGCGTCAACGACTACGACGTGGTGGTCCTCGACCGCGACCTCCCGCTCGTGCACGGCGACGACGTCTGCCGCAAGATCGTCGAGCTGGGCATGCCCACGCGCGTGCTCATGCTGACCGCGTCCGGCGACGTCAGCGACCGCGTCGAGGGCCTGGAGATCGGCGCCGACGACTATCTCCCCAAGCCCTTCGCGTTCAGCGAGCTCATCGCGCGCGTGCGCGCCCTTGGCCGGCGTACCAGCGTCCCGCTGCCGCCCGTCCTGGAGCGCGCCGGCATCAAGCTCGACCCCAACCGCCGCGAGGTCTTCCGCGAGGGCAAGGAGGTCCAGCTCGCGCCCAAGGAGTTCGCCGTCCTGGAGGTGCTGATGCGCAGCGAGGGCGCGGTCGTCTCGGCCGAGCAGCTGCTGGAGAAGGCCTGGGACGAGAACACGGACCCGTTCACCAACGTGGTCCGCGTGACGGTCATGACCCTGCGCCGCAAGCTGGGCGAGCCGCCCGTCATCGTCACCGTTCCCGGCTCCGGCTACCGGATCTGATCGCCATGGCCGCCTCTCCCACGTCGCTCCAGGCGCCCCCGAAGCCCACCTGGGACCCCCGCAGGCCGCAGCCCCCCTTCCCGTGGCTGCGCCCGACCATCCGGATACGGCTGACCCTGCTGTACGGCGGCATGTTCCTGATCGCCGGCATCCTGCTGCTGTCGATCATCTATTTGCTGGCCGCGCAGGCCATCACCACCGGCAACGCGCCTTTGTTCAAGATCGTCAGCTTCCAGAAGCTGCAGGTCTCCAGCGACAACTGTCCCGCGATCACCAACACCCTGCAGCTGGCGGACTTCAACGGCGCGATCAGCCGATGCGCCGAAGACCAGCGCCAGGCGGCACTGGACAACCTGCTCAGCCGCTCCCTGCTGGCCCTGCTGGGCCTCGCCATCATCGCCTTCGCGTTCGGCTATGCGATGGCCGGCCGGGTGCTCTCCCCCCTCGGGCGGATCACCCGCACCGCCCGCGCGGTGGCCGGCTCGGACCTGTCCCGCAGGATCGAGCTGGACGGCCCGGACGACGAGCTGAAGGAGCTGGCGGACACCTTCGACGACATGCTGGAGCGGCTGCAGCGGGCCTTCACCGCCCAGCAGCGCTTCGTCGGGAACGCCTCGCACGAGCTGCGGACCCCGCTCGCGATCAACCGCACGCTCCTGGAAGTGCACCTGTCCGACCCGAACGCGCCCGTGGAGCTGCAGCAGCTCGGCAAGACGCTGCTGGCGACCAACGAGCGCAGCGAGCAGCTCGTGGAGGGTCTGCTGCTGCTCGCCCGCAGCGACAACCAGATCGTCGAGCGCAAGCCCGTAGACCTCGCCGAGGTCGCCTCGCAGGCCGTCGACCAGGTGCATGCCGAGGCGGAGGCCAAGGGCGTGCGGATCGAGGGCGAGCGCAAGCCGGCGGTCGTCCAGGGCAATGGCGTCCTGCTGGAGCGGATCGCCCTGAACCTGGTGCAGAATGCGGTGCGCTACAACGTGCCCGAGGACGGCTGGGTGGAGGTCACCACCGAGATCCAGCACGGGCAGGCGGTGCTGACGGTGTCGAACACCGGGCCGGTCGTGCCGGCGTACGAGATCGACAACCTCTTCGAGCCCTTCAGACGGCTGCGTACGGAGCGGACGGGCAGCGACAAGGGTGTGGGCCTCGGCCTGTCGATCGCGCGCTCCGTGGCGCGCGCCCACGGCGGCCACATCGCTGCGCAGCCGCGCGAGGGGGGCGGTCTCGTGATGCGGGTCACCCTGCCGGTGTGATCCACAACTGGTCGTGTTTCGACACACGCGGGGGTGTTCGCTTTGCGCGGAATTTTCGGGAGACCGGACGGGCTTCCGCGTGTGTGATCGATCACATGCGCGGTTTTCCGGCCATCTACTCTCCGTGATCATGATTGTGGGCAGAAAGCCTGGAAAATCCGGGTTTTCAGGGGTCTTGATCACGGGAAGTACACGGTGAGACGCCTTTGAGGTGCGGCATTAGGACCGTGTACGGTCCCCATCGCCATCCAAGCCGATCACTCTTGAGGAGTCCGGTTGGGTGTCGATTGAGTAACAGACCTTGATGTGAGGCAAAATCTCCGCCTCGGGTCGGGCACAAGTCCGGCCTCTCACGCGTTACGTGCGCTGGAGACACCGCAGACACCCAGAGGGGGAGAGCGACATGGCAACCGATTACGACACTCCACGCAAGACCGACGACGACGTCGACTCGGACAGTCTCGAAGAGCTGAAGGCCAGGAGGAACGACAAGTCGACCTCCGCGGTGGACGTCGACGAGTTCGAGGCCGCCGAAGGTCTTGAGCTGCCCGGCGCCGACCTTTCGAACGAGGAGCTGGCCGTCCGGGTGCTGCCGAAGCAGCAGGACGAGTTCACCTGCATGAGCTGCTTCCTGGTGCATCACCGCAGCCAGCTGGCCCGGGAGAAGAACGGTCAGCCGATCTGCCGCGACTGCGACTGAGGAGGGGTCGGCCGTGACTGGCTCGACCCCTCCCAGGAAGCGCCGCTTCCGTCTGACGGGAGCGGACCAGGGGCCGTCCGACGGCCCGCTCGGCGCGCGTGACGACGAGCGGGGCTCATCCGGCATGGGAGCCTCGCTCGAACCGGTGGCCGACCGGGGTGACCTCCCGGCGTCGGCCCAGGTGCCCGCGCCCGTCGCCAGGCGGCGGGCCGCGGTCATCCGGGACAAGGCCTGGGACATGGCCCGGGAAGGCGCCCGTAAGGGCGGCAGCCGCGCCAAGGCGGGCCTTGGGTACCTCGCGGACCGGATCATCGAGATCGCCCCGCGGATTCCCGTACGTGACCTCGCCACGCTGCGCAGACAGTTCCCCGGCCTCGGGCCCGAGGAGCTCGCGGACAAGCTCGTGGCGGGCGCGGCCTACGGGACCTCGACCGTCGGGGCCGGGATCGGGGCCGCGGCGATGCTGCCGGTGCCGCCTGCCATGCCGACCGAGCTGGCCGCGGAGATCACCGGGGTCGCGGCGATCGAGCTGAAGCTGATCGCCGAGCTGCACGAGGTCTACGGCGTACGGCCGCCGGGCAACCTCAAGGACCGGAGCACCGCGTATCTGTCCTCCTGGTCGGGGGAGCGCGGGATCCGGATGCTGAAGCCGTCGACGTACGACCGCGCCCTCGGCGGCCAGATGAAGCGCGAGCTGCGCCAGCAGATCATGAAGCGGATGGTGCGTGACCTGCCCACTCTGATGCCGTTCATGGTCGGCGCGGCGGTCGGGGCGGTCATGAACCGCCGGGACACCAGGAGACTCGCGGCACGGATCCGTGCGGACCTGCGCAAGGTCCAGGTCCCGTGGGACGCCCTGGCCGAACTGCCCCCGCTGGAGGCGCCGGAGCATCCGCTGACGATGGGGGACATCACCAAGGAACTGGGGCGCTGAGCCCCCTGTCCCGCCGTCGGGCGCCCTGCCCCGCCACCTCCTGCCACACGTCCCCGTAGGACGGCCTACGCCGTCGTCCCCCCGCGTGCCGCCTCGATGGCCGCCGCCAGGCGTTCCGGGTCCCGTGTGGACAGGTACAGGTACGGCGTCGGGTCGTCCGGGTCCGTGACCTCGACCCGCAGGGCCCTGGGGATGTAGGCGCGCAGGAGGAGGAAGGCGCGGGTGTCGGCCTTGTACGTGCGCCAGGCGCGGGCCTCCTCCGGGTCCAGGATCTCCGACTTGCCGAGGGCCGACACCGGGATCTTGGCCTCGCCGGCGATCAGGGAGTCGCCCACGACGCGGATGCGGAGCGAGCCGTACGCGCTGGCGACGACCGCGGCCGCCGCCGTGCCACCCACCAGGCCGCCCAGCGCCGGCAACGGGCCGAAGGGGAGCAGGATCAGGGCGAACGAGACCCCGGTCAGGAAGCTGATCAGCCACCAGGAGCGGGGGGCGGTGAGGCGTTCTTCGTAGGGGCTGGCGGAGAGCTGCATGGAGCCAAGCTTGGCACGGTGTCCGGGCACCGCCGACGCGCGGGTAAGGTCTGCGGCTGTGAGTGGTAGTTCCGCAGGTCTCAAGCCTCCCGCCGATGCCGTGAAGCCGGTGCGGCACCCCGATGCCCCCGCGCCCGGTGAGGCGCTCGGTGCGCACTACGAACAGTGTTTCGGCTGTGGCCACGAGCAGTCGCACGGGCTGCATCTGGAGGCGCGGGCCGGCGAGGGTGTGTCCCTCACGGCCGAGTTCACCGTGCAGCCCGCCCACCAGGGCGCACCCGGCCTCGCGCACGGCGGGGTGCTCGCCACCGCCCTCGACGAGACGCTCGGGTCGCTCAACTGGCTGCTGCGGACCATCGCCGTCACCGGCCGGCTGGAGACGGACTTCGTGCGGCCCGTGCCGGTGGGGACGGCGCTGCATCTGGAGGCCGAGGTGACCGCCGTCGCCGGGCGGAAGATCTACTCCAGGGCCACCGGCCGGATCGGCGGCCCCGACGGGCCCGTCGCCGTCCGCGCCGACGCCCTCTTCATCGAGGTCGAGGTCGATCACTTCGTCAAGAACGGCCGCAAGGAAGAGATCCAGGCGGCCATGAGCGACCCGGACCAGGTCCGGCGCGCTCGTGCCTTCGAGGTGAACCCGTGAGCCGTGAGCCCCTGAACGTGCTGATCCGCCGCGTCGACCCGGACGTACCGCTTCCGGCGTACGAGCACCCCGGTGACGCGGGAGCCGATCTGCGGACGACTCAGGGCTGCGATTTGAAGCCGGGGGAGCGGGCCGTCCTGCCCACGGGAGTGTCTGTCGCCCTCCCTGAGGGGTACGCGGCGTTCGTGCACCCTCGATCCGGTCTCGCAGCCCGCTGCGGTGTCGCCCTCGTGAATGCCCCGGGGACGGTTGATGCCGGGTACCGTGGGGAGATCAAGGTGATCGTGGTGAATCTCGACCCGCGCGAGTGCGTGCGGTTCGAGCGCTTCGACCGGATTGCCCAACTGGTCGTCCAGCAGGTCGAGAGGGTCCGCTTCCAGGAGGTCGCGGAGCTTCCCGGTTCTGCACGGGCCGAGGGGGGCTTCGGGTCCACCGGCGGTCATGCCGCGGTGGGCGACGTGAGCGGCACAAACGGTCAGGCCGCCGTAGGCGGTCAGACGGGTGGGAATCGATACGCTTCGGTCGTATCCGACCGGGAAGGACAGTGACGTGTTCGGACGTCGCAAGAAGAAGGGTGCCGCCGAGGACGCGGCCGGCGAGGCCGAGCAGGTCGTCGACAGCGTCGACACCGAGGCGGACAAGGAAGAGGGCGAGCGCGAGCGCGTACGCCTTGAGCCGGAGCCCCGGCCCGACGGGCCGTGGGACGACTCCGAGGTGCGCGAGCCGGGCGAGGGCCGGGTGGACCTCGGCGGTCTGCTCGTGCCCGGTGTCGACGGCATGGAGCTGCGCGTCGAGGTCGCGGGCGACGCGATCGTCGCGGCGACGGTCGTGCTGCGCGACAGCGCCGTCCAGCTGCAGGCCTTCGCCGCGCCCAAGCGCGAGGGCATCTGGGGCGAGGTGCGCGAGGAGATCGCGACCGGCATCACCCAGCAGGGCGGCATCGTGGACGAGGTCGAGGGTCCGCTGGGCTGGGAGCTGCGCGCCCAGGTGCCGGTGCAGCTGCCGGACGGCACGGGTGGCTTCCAGGTCGTGCGGTTCGTGGGCGTGGACGGCCCGCGCTGGTTCCTGCGCGGTGTGATCTCCGGCCAGGGCGCGGTGCAGCCGCAGGCGGCCGGTCTGCTCGAGCAGATCTTCCGGGACACGGTCGTGGTCCGCGGCGAGGGCCCGATGGCGCCCCGCGACCCGATCGTCCTCAAGCTGCCCAACGACGCCCAGATGGTCCCCGAAGGCGTCCAGCAGGAGGAGTCCTCGCGCTTCTCCGGCGGCATGGGCCAACTGCAGCGCGGCCCGGAGATCACCGAGGTCCGCTAGACGCTGCGCGCGGCTGAGCGGTTCAAGGGCCGTACCCCGATGCCGGGTGCGGCCCTTTCGCGCGCCGTCGTCGAACTCCCGTCGGCCCGGCGGCCGGCGACGCGAGTGTGACGACAGGGCCTGGGCGGTGCGCTCGGCTGGGCGGTTCAGGGCCGTCTCGCGGTGTGGGGGTGCGGTCTTTTCGCGTGGGTGACGCGTTGACGGGCGAACGGGCTGTACCGGCGGCCCCCGAAGGTGTTCAGCGGGGGGAGTCCTTGCGCTTCTCCGGCGGTATGGGCCGGCTGCAGCGCGGCCCGGCGACGCTGAAGTCCGCTGGGCGCTGCGCGCGGCTGAGCGGTTCAAGGGCCGTACCCCGATGCCGGGTGCGGCCCTTTCGCGTGCCGTCGTCACACTCCCGTCGGCCCCGCGACGCCCCGCACGCACGCCCGGGCTCTTCGAGCAGGGGACTCTCCCTTGCCGCCCGCCGGGCCCGCCCCGCGGGTGGCAGGACCTGGGCGGGGCGCTCGGCCGGGCGGTCCAAGGGTCGTACCCGATGTCGGGTGCGGGCCTTTCGTATGCGTGACCCCTTGACGCGTGAATGGTCTGTACCTACGGTCTCCGGCCAACGCCTCTGTTCATAAAGGCGCTCCGCGTTCATATATGAGAACGGAGTCACCGTGCGCCGAACCGCACTGCCCGCAGTCGTGGCCTCCCTGCTGCTGGGCGCCTTGGCGGCACCCGCCGCCCACTCCGCCCCCACCGCCTTCGTCCATCCCGGAGTCACCGTCTCCAAGGGCCAGTTGGACTTCGCCCGCGACAAGGTCCTGGCCGGTGCCCAGCCCTGGAAGGGCGCCTACGACCGGATGCTGGCCAGCAAGTACGCCGACCTGAACCGCACCCCGAAGCCCCGTGCCACCGTGGAGTGCGGCTCCTACTCCAACCCCGACTACGGCTGCACCGACGAGCGCGAGGACGCGATCGCCGCGTACACCGACGCCCTCGCCTGGTACATCACCCGGGACACCCGCTACGCCCAGAAGGCCATCCAGATCATGGACGCCTGGTCGAGCACGATCACCAGTCACACCAACAGCAACGCGCCCCTGCAGACCGGCTGGGCGGGCTCCTCCTGGCCCAAGGCCGCCGAGATCATCAAGTACACGTACACGGGCGGCTGGGCCAACCAGGGCCGCTTCGCGACCATGCTCCGCAACGTCTACCTCCCGGTCGTCATCAAGGGCTCCAACTCCAACGGCAACTGGGAGCTGTCGATGATGGAGGCCGCCGTCGGCATCTCCGTCTTCCTGGACGACAAGACGTCGTACGACACGGCCATGGCGAAGTTCCGCACCCGCGCGGCCGCCTACGTCTATCTGTCCTCCGACGGCTCCGTGCCGAAGACCGTGCCCAGCCAGCACCTCGACACCACCGCCAAGATCGTCGCCTACTGGCAGGGCCAGTCCACCTTCGTCACCGGGCTCACCCAGGAGACCTGCCGGGACTTCGTGCACACCGGCTACGGCATCTCCGCGATCTCGCACATCGCCGAGACCAGCCGGATCCAGGGCCAGGACCTGTACGGCACCGACGTCGGCGAGCGGCTGCGGCAGGCGCTCGGATTCCAGTCCAAGTACCAGCTGGGCGCGGCCGCCCCGAGCTGGCTGTGCGGCGGGTCGCTCAAGCTCGGGCTCGGGCCGGTCACCGAGGTCGGCTACAACGCCTTGCACAACCGTCTCGGCATCGCCATGACCAACACCCAGGCGCTGACCCTGAACAACCGCCCGGCGGGCAGCAACAACCTCTTCGTCGCCTGGGAGACCCTCACCCACGGCGACAACCCCGGCTGACGAACCCGTTGAACGGCCGGGCGTCCGGCGGCGATACTGGCGCCCGGTCCACGGGGGAGGCGACATGAGCCAGGTGGTCACCGAGACCATGGTGCGCGTCGAGAACGTCCACAGGTCCTACGGCCACGGAGCCGCTGCCGTGCACGCCCTGCGCGGTGTCTCCTTCGAGGTCCCGCGCGGCGAGCTCGTCGCCCTCAAGGGGCGCTCGGGATCCGGCAAGACCACGCTCCTGAACATCGTCGGCGGGCTCGACACGCCCGACCGGGGGCGGGTCACCGTCGACGGGCGGGACCTTGCGGAGCTCGGCGAGAGCGGGCTGCTGGCGCTGCGCCGCGACCGGATCGGCTTCGTCTTCCAGTCCTTCGGGCTCATTCCCATCCTCACGGCCGCCGAGAACGTCGGCGTGCCGATGCGGCTGCGCAGGGCCGACCCGCGCGAGCGCGAGGAACGTGTCGAGCTGCTGCTCTCCCTCGTCGGCCTGGCCGACCACGCGGCCCAGCGGCCCGGCGAGCTGTCCGGCGGCCAGCAGCAGCGCGTCGCCATCGCCCGCGCCCTCGCCAACCGCCCCGCGCTCCTCGTCGCCGACGAGCCGACCGGCCAGCTGGACGCCGACACCGGTCACGCCGTGATGGAGCTGTTGCGGGCCGTCGTACACAGCGAGCGGGTCACGGCGCTGGTCGCCACGCACGACGCGACCCTGCTCGACCTGGCCGACCGGGTGCTGGAACTGGGCGACGGCGAGATCGTCGAGTACTGAGCACGCGGTCGAGCGCTGAGCGCACAGGACATCAGGGCGGCAGATCGGGGGAGCACGTCGGGGCAGCCCGTCAGGGTTGCGTCAAAGATGCCCGCTGCCGGACCCCGTGCCCCATTGGCCGGGATTGTTGGCCGTAAGGTCGACGCTGCGTATGCGGCAGTAACCGGAAGACAATGGGGCCATGGCACGCGGCAAGCTTCGGATCTACCTCGGTGCGGCACCGGGCGTGGGCAAGACCTACGCGATGGTGTCCGAGGCGCACCGGCGTGTGGAGCGGGGCACCGACTGCGTGGTGGCCTTCGTGGAGCACTACGGCCGGCCGCGCACCGAGGTGATGCTGCACGGCCTGGAGCAGGTCCCGCGCAGGGAGCTGGAGTACCGCGGCGCCGTCTTCACCGAGATGGACGTCGACGCCGTCCTCCGTCGCGCGCCCGCCATCGCCCTGGTGGACGAACTCGCCCACACCAACATCCCGGGCTCGCGCAACGCCAAGCGCTGGCAGGACGTCGAGGAGCTGCTCGCCGCCGGCATCGACGTGATCTCGACCGTCAACATCCAGCACCTGGAGTCGCTCGGCGACGTCGTCGAGTCCATCACGGGTGTACGGCAGCGGGAGACCGTGCCGGACGAGGTCGTACGGCGGGCGGACCAGATCGAGCTTGTCGACATGTCGCCGCAGGCGCTGCGGCGACGGATGGCGCACGGCAACATCTACCAGCCCGACAAGGTCGACGCGGCCCTGTCCAACTACTTCCGGCCGGGCAATCTGACCGCGCTGCGCGAGCTGGCGCTGCTGTGGGTGGCCGACCGGGTCGACGAGTACCTCAAGCAGTACCGCAGCGAGCACCGGGTCTCGGCGATCTGGGGTTCCCGGGAGCGGATCGTCGTCGGCCTGACCGGAGGCCCCGAGGGGCGCACGCTGATCCGCCGGGCCGCCCGTCTCGCCGAGAAGGGCGCCGGAGGCGAGGTGCTCGCCGTCTACATAGCCCGTAGTGACGGCCTGACCTCGGCCTCCCCGAAGGAGCTCGCCGTCCAGCGCACGCTGGTCGAGGACCTCGGTGGCACCTTCCACCACGTCGTCGGCGACGACATACCCATCGCCCTGCTCGACTTCGCGCGCGGGGTCAACGCCACCCAGATAGTCCTCGGCTCCTCGCGGCGCAAGGCGTGGCAGTACGTCTTCGGGCCCGGCGTCGGCGCCACGGTCGCCCGGGAGTCCGGGCCCGACCTCGACGTCCACATCGTCACGCACGGAGAGGTGGCCAAGGGCCGCGGACTGCCCGTGGCCCGGGGCGCGCGGCTCGGCCGCGCCCGGATCATCTGGGGCTGGGCCGTGGGACTTGCGGGCCCCGCCGTCCTGGCGGTGCTGCTGACCAACGTGAACCTCGGCCTCGCCAACAACATGCTGCTGTTCCTGACCCTCACGGTCGCGGCGGCCCTGCTCGGCGGGCTGCTGCCGGCCCTCGCCTCGGCGGCCTTCGGGTCACTGCTCCTGAACTACTTCTACACACCGCCGCTGCACCGGCTGACGATCGCCGACCCGAAGAACATCGTTGCCATCGTGATCTTCTTCGGGGTCGCGGTGTCGGTCGCCTCGGTGGTCGACCTCGCGGCCCGGCGCACCCACCAGGCGGCCCGGCTGCGCGCTGAGTCGGAGATCCTCTCCTTCCTGGCCGGCAATGTGCTGCGCGGCGAGACCAGCCTGGAGGAGGTGCTGGAGCGGGTCAGGGAGACCTTCGGGATGGAGTCGGCGGCCCTGCTGGAGCGGGTCGGCGAGACCGAGCCCTGGACCTGCGCAGGCCGTGCCGGATTCGGGCCCACGCTGGAGCGGCCGGAGGACGCCGACGTCGACATGCCGGTCGGGGACCACCTGGCACTCGCGCTGACGGGCCGGGTGCTGCCCGCCGAGGACCGCAGGGTGCTGGCGGCCTTCGCCGCGCAGGCCGCCGTCGTGCTGGACCGCAGGCGCCTCCAGGAGGAGGCCGACCGGGCCCGCGCGCTGGCCGAGGGCAACCGCATCCGCACGGCGCTGCTGGCCGCCGTCAGCCATGACCTCCGTACGCCCCTGGCCGGCATCAAGGCGGCCGTCTCCTCGCTGCGGTCCGACGACGTGGCCTGGTCCGAGGAGGACCAAGCGGAGCTCCTGGAGGGCATCGAGGAGGGCGCCGACCGGCTCGACCACCTGGTGGGCAACCTGCTGGACATGTCCCGGCTGCAGACCGGCACGGTCACCCCGATCATCCGCGAGATCGATCTCGACGAGGTGGTGCCGATGGCCCTGGGCGGCGTGCCCGAGGGCAGCGTGGACCTGGACATCCCCGAGAGCCTGGCGATGGTCGCCGTCGACGCCGGGTTGCTCGAACGCGCGGTGGCCAACCTGGTGGAGAACGCCGTCAAGTACAGCCCGTCGGACCGGCCCGTGCTCGTCTCCGGCAGCGCCATCGCCGACCGGGTCGAGGTGCGGGTCGTGGACCGGGGGCCGGGCGTCCCGGACGCGGCCAAGGAACGCATCTTCGAACCCTTCCAGCGCTACGGCGACGCCCCGCGCGGCGCCGGGGTCGGCCTCGGCCTGGCCGTCGCCCGCGGCTTCGCCGAGGCCATGGGCGGCACCCTCGACGCCGAGGACACGCCCGGCGGCGGTCTCACCATGGTCCTGAGCCTGCGCGCGGCAGGATCGCGTGCCGGACAGCTCACCCCCGTACCACCGGAAAGGCAGGTCACATGACCCGGGTGCTCGTGGTCGACGACGAGCCGCAGATCGTGCGCGCCCTCGTGATCAATCTCAAGGCACGCAAGTACGAGGTGGACGCGGCCGCCGACGGCCGTACCGCCCTCGAACTCGCCGCCTCCCGCCACCCCGACGCGGTGGTCCTGGACCTGGGCCTGCCCGACATGGACGGCGTCGAGGTGATCAAGGGCCTGCGCGGCTGGACCCGGGTGCCGATCCTGGTCCTGTCGGCCCGGCACACCTCGGACGAGAAGGTCGAGGCGCTCGACGCCGGCGCCGACGACTACGTGACCAAGCCCTTCGGCATGGACGAGCTGCTCGCCCGGCTGCGGGCCGCCGTGCGCCGGGCCGAGCCGGTCGCCGGGGGCGGCGAGGACGACGTGCTGGTGGAGACCGAGGGGTTCACGGTCGACCTGGCCGCAAAGAAGGTCAACCGGGCCGGGAAGGACGTACGGCTGACTCCGACCGAGTGGCATCTGCTGGAGGTGCTGGTGCACCACACCGGCCGCCTGGTCAGCCAGAAGCAGCTGCTGCAGGAGGTGTGGGGGCCGTCGTACGGGACCGAGTCGAACTATCTGCGCGTGTACATGGCCCAGCTGCGCCGCAAGCTGGAGGCGGACCCCTCGCACCCCAAGCACTTCATCACGGAGCCGGGGATGGGCTATCGGTTCGAGAGGTGAGCCGGGGCGGCGCGGGTTCGGGGCGTGGGGCCGCGGGTACGTGGCCGTCAGTGCTCCCCGGTACGCTTCAGATATGAGTGCTGTTCCTCGTTCCGAAAAGCCGGTGGGCCGGTTCCGGCGCATGCTCGACCGGCTTTCCTCCTCCCAGGAGGACCTGGAGTCCGAGGAGCTGCGGGAGGACGCCGACATCGCGGGCTGTATCCGGATCGGCGACTGCCACGACCGGCAGATCGTCACGGTTACTGGTACCTTGCGCACGGTCACCCTGCGGCCGCGCGCCGGAGTGCCGGCCCTGGAGGCCGAGCTGTTCGACGGCTCCGCCGCCCTGGACGTGGTGTGGCTCGGCAGGCGCTCCATCGTGGGGATAGAACCGGGGCGCAAGCTGATCGCGTCGGGCCGGATCTCGATGAGCCGGGGCCGCCGCGTGCTGTTCAACCCCAAGTACGAACTGAGACCCCTCGGACGGGAGTAGCCCGTGACGTCACTCGACAAGCCGACCGAAGACACCACTCAGCAGGACGAAGCCAGGGCGGTCACCGAGGCCGCGCTGTTCGAGGCGTTCGGCGGTGTCCGGGGCATGGTCGAGACGGTCCTGCCCGGCCTTCTCTTCGTCACGATCTTCACGATCAACAAGGACCTGCACTGGTCCGCGATCGCCGCGCTGGCCGTGTCGCTCGTCCTGGTCGTGGTCCGGCTGGCGATGAAGGACACCGTCAAGCACGCCTTCAGCGGTGTCTTCGGCGTCGCCTTCGGTGTGGTCTTCGCGATGTTCACCGGCAACGCCAAGGACTTCTACCTCCCCGGCATGCTCTACACGCTGGGCCTGGCGCTGGCGTACATCATCACGACCCTCGCGGGCGTCCCCCTGATCGGGCTGATCCTCGGCCCGGTCTTCAAGGAGAACCTCTCCTGGCGCACCCGCAACCCCGGCCGCAAGAAAGCCTACGCCAAGGCGAGTTGGGCCTGGGGCCTGATCCTGCTCGCCAAGTGCGCGATCCTCTTCCCGCTCTACTGGTGGGCGAACACCGCTCAGCTCGGCTGGGTCCTGGTCGCCCTCAAGATCCCGCCCTTCCTGCTCGCGGTCTGGCTGACCTGGGTCTTCCTGGCGAAGGCGCCCGCGCCGATCGACGTCTTCGCGGAGATGGAGGCGGAGGAGAAGGCCGAGGAGGAGCGCAGGGCGGCACTGGCGGCGGAGCGGGGCGAGACCACGGGCGGACGGCACCGCCGGGACGGGTAGTTCCGCGCACTTCGCCCACCCCACGGAGTTCACGTACTTCGCATACGACGATGGGGGCGCCCGGAGATCGATCTCCGGGCGCCCCCATCGTCGTAACCCTCGAACGTCAGCCGTTGTCCCGCCGGACCGACAGCAGGTCCTCCAGCTGCTCCTCCCGGGCCTGTGCGGCCACGAAGAGGAGTTCGTCGCCCGCTTCCAGGGAGTCGTCCCTGGAGGGGGTGAGGACGCGGGTGCCGCGGATGATCGTGACCAGGGACGTGTCCTCGGGCCACTCGACGTCGCCGACCTGCGTGCCGGCCAGGGCCGACTCCTCCGGGAGGGTCAGTTCGACGAGGTTGGCGTCGCCGTGGCTGAAGCGCAGCAGCCGGACCAGATCGCCGACGCTCACCGCCTCCTCGACCAGGGCGGACATCAGACGCGGCGTGGAGACGGCGACATCGACGCCCCAGGCTTCGTTGAACAGCCACTCGTTCTTGGGGTTGTTCACCCGGGCCACGACACGCGGGACGCCGTACTCCGTCTTCGCGAGCAGGGAGACGACCAGGTTGACCTTGTCGTCGCCGGTCGCGGCGATCACCACGTTGCAGCGCTGGAGCGCCGCCTCGTCCAGGGATGTGATCTCACAGGCGTCGGCCAGCAGCCACTCCGCCTGCGGGACGCGCTCGACCGAGATGGCGGTCGGCGCCTTGTCGATGAGCAGGACCTCGTGGCCGTTCTCCAGCAGTTCGCCGGCGATCGAACGGCCGACCGCGCCGGCACCGGCAATGGCGACCCTCATCAGTGACCGCCCTCCTCTTCGGGACCCCCGGCGAACGCCGCCTCGACCTTCTCGACGTCGTCCGTCCGCATCATCACGTGGACGAGGTCGCCCTCCTGCAGCACCGCCTGCGAGGTGGGCAGGATCGCCTCGCCGAGGCGGGTCAGGAACGCCACGCGGACGCCCGTCTCCTCCTGCAGCTTGCTGATCTTGTGGCCGACCCACTTCGCGGAGGCGTGCACCTCGGCGAGCTGGACGCCGCCGGTGGGGTCGCGCCACAGCGGCTCCGCCCCGGAGGGCAGCAGCCGACGCAGCATCTGGTCGGCGGTCCAGCGGACCGTCGCCACGGTGGGGATGCCCAGGCGCTGGTAGACCTCCGCGCGGCGGGGGTCGTAGATACGGGCCGCGACGTTCTCCACGCCGAACATCTCGCGGGCCACGCGCGCGGAGATGATGTTCGAGTTGTCTCCGCTGGAGACGGCGGCGAAGGCGCCCGCCTCCTCGATGCCGGCCTCGCGCAGCGTGTCCTGGTCGAAGCCGACGCCGGTGACCCGGCGCCCGCCGAATCCGGGGCCCAGCCGACGGAAGGCGGTGGGGTCCTGGTCGATCACGGCGACCGTGTGGCCCCGCTGTTCCAGGGTCTGGGCAAGAGCGGAGCCCACTCTTCCGCAGCCCATGATGACGATGTGCACGGTCTTACCCCGCACTCCTCAGGCCGCTGACTTGCGTGAACGCAGTGCTCATATCCTTCTCTCGGCTCGCCGGGGCAACGGGTCGGGGGACCTGTTTCACGGTCCACCGGGCAACATCATGCCGGGGAATCGCCCATGTGATCCCCCGCGGGTACGGATCGCTGCCCGTGTGTGCCCAAGTCCACCGTAACGGCACGGACCGACAGCCCGGCTCGTGCCTCCAGGGAGCCTGGACCGCGCGGGTGAAGGCCCGGCCGACGTGCCCGGTTCGCGGAACCGGGTCCGGGTTCAGAACCGCGACTCGGCCGCGTACCCGGACGACCGCCTGACCGCCCGGCGGCGAGTGATGCTGCGCACGCTGCACAGGGTGAGGATTCCGAGGCCGACGATGGCGGACGCGGCACCGATGAGCTCTGCGGTCGCGGGCATGGGACCTCCGGGGTCGGCGACAGGCGGCGTCTGTCATATAGACACGATGATCGCGCCGACCGCGGAATCCGCAGTTCCAGTCGTGGCTGTTTTCACTCTTGAGGCAGATCGGTGGACGCGCTGAGGCAGATCGGTGGACGCGGGTGGGCGACAGCCAGTTCGAAGGCTTAGCATTCTCTGTCGTGTCCAAACTGACCGACGTGCCCAAACGGATCCTGATCGGGCGCGCCCTGCGCAGCGACCGGCTGGGCGAAACGCTCCTGCCGAAGCGCATCGCACTCCCCGTCTTCGCCTCCGACCCGCTGTCCTCCGTGGCCTACGCCCCGGGGGAGGTGCTGCTGGTCCTGTCCATCGCGGGCGTGTCGGCGTACCACTTCAGCCCCTGGATCGCGGTCGCGGTCGTCGTGCTGATGTTCACCGTGGTCGCCTCGTACCGGCAGAACGTCCACGCCTACCCGAGCGGCGGCGGCGACTACGAGGTGGCCACCACCAACCTCGGGCCCAAGGCGGGCCTCACCGTCGCCAGCGCGCTGCTCGTCGACTACGTCCTCACCGTCGCCGTCTCCATCGCCTCCGGCATCGAGAACCTCGGCTCCGCGGTCCCCTTCGTCGTCGAGCACAAGGTGCTCTGCGCGAGCGCGGTGATCGTGCTGCTGACGCTGATGAACCTGCGCGGGGTGAAGGAGTCGGGCAAGCTCTTCGCGATCCCGACGTACGTGTTCGTCGGCGGCGTCTTCGTCATGATCACGTGGGGCGCCTTCCGCGGCCTGGTCCTCGGCGACACCATGCGCGCGCCGACCGCCGACTACCACATCAAGGCGGAACACCAGGGTCTGGCGGGATTCGCCCTCGTCTTCCTGCTGCTGCGCGCCTTCTCCTCCGGCTGTGCCGCGCTCACCGGCGTCGAAGCGATCTCCAACGGCGTCCCCGCCTTCCGCAAGCCCAAGTCCAAGAACGCGGCGACCACGCTCGCGATGATGGGCCTGCTGGCCGTCACCATGTTCTGCGGCATCATCGCCCTCGCCATGTCGACCAAGGTCCGCATGGCCGAGAACCCGGGCAGCGACCTGATCCACAACGGCGTCCCGATCGGTCCGGGCTATGTCCAGAACCCGGTGATCTCCCAGGTCGCCGAGGCCGTGTTCGGCAAGGGCAGCTTCCTGTTCATCCTGCTCGCGGCCGCCACCGCCCTGGTGCTGTTCCTGGCGGCGAACACCGCGTACAACGGCTTCCCGCTGCTCGGCTCGATCCTCGCCCAGGACCGCTACCTGCCCCGCCAGCTGCACACCCGAGGCGACCGCCTCGCCTTCTCCAACGGCATCGTGCTGCTCGCGGGCGCGGCGGCCCTGCTGGTCGTGATCTACGGCGCCGACTCGACCCGGCTGATCCAGCTGTACATCGTCGGCGTGTTCGTGTCCTTCACGCTCAGCCAGACCGGCATGGTCCGGCACTGGAACCGCCACCTCGCCACCGAGAAGGACCAGGCCAAGCGCCGCCACATGGTCCGCTCCCGGGCGATCAACGCCTTCGGCGCCTTCTTCACCGGCCTGGTCCTGGTCGTCGTCCTCGTCACCAAGTTCACGCACGGTGCCTGGGTGGCCCTGCTGGGCATGGTCATCTTCTACGCGACGATGACCGCGATCCGCCGCCACTACGACCGTGTGTCCGAGGAGATCGCCGCCCCCGAGGGCCCGAGCGACGACAGCGTGCGGCCCTCCCGGGTCCACTCCGTCGTCCTCATCTCCAAGATCCACCGCCCCACCCTGCGCGCCCTGGCCTACGCCAAGCTGATGCGCTCCGACACCCTGGAGGCACTCACCGTCAACGTCGACCCGGCGGAGACGAAGGCGCTGCGCGAGGAGTGGGAGCGGCGCGGCATCGACGTGCCCCTGAAGGTGCTCGACTCGCCGTACCGCGAGATCACGCGCCCGATCATCGAGTACGTCAAGAGCCTGCGCGCGGAGTCCCCGCGCGACGCGGTCTCGGTGATCATCCCGGAGTATGTGGTCGGCCACTGGTACGAGCACCTGCTGCACAACCAGAGCGCCCTGCGGCTCAAGGGCCGTCTGCTGTTCACCGCGGGCGTCATGGTCACCTCGGTGCCGTACCAGCTGGAGTCCTCCGAGGCGGCCAAGGTTCGTGCCCGTAAGCGGCAGGAGTGGAACGCGCCGGGTGCGGTGCGACGCGGTCCCGCCCAGCAGCGGCCGAAGGAGCCGACCGCCGGGAACTGAGCGGTGCGGGTGACGACGTAGACTGGTGGGCTGTTGTACCGCCCCTCGATCTGGAGTCACCCCGCCATGCAGGCAGAACCGAAGAAGTCGCTGGTGGGCGAGGAGTACGAGGTCGAGGTCGGCGCCGTCGCCCACGGCGGCCACTGCATCGCCCGTACGTCCGAGGGCCAGGTGCTGTTCGTCCGGCACGCGCTGCCGGGCGAGCGGGTCGTGGCCCGGGTGACGGAGGGCGAGGAGGGTGCCCGGTATCTGCGGGCGGACGCGGTCGAGGTGCTGGAGGCCTCCAAGGACCGTATCGAGGCCCCCTGCCCCTACGCCGGTCCCGGCAGCTGCGGCGGCTGCGACTGGCAGCACGCCAAGCCCGGCGCCCAGCGCCGCCTCAAGGGCGAGGTCATCGCCGAGCAGCTGCAGCGGCTCGCGGGCCTCACGCCCGAGGAGGCGGGCTGGGACGGCACGGTGATGCCCGCCGAGGGCGACAAGCTGCCGGCGGGCGAGGTGCCCCAGTGGCGCACCCGCGTCCAGTACGCCGTCGACGCCGAGGGCCACGCCGGCCTGCGCCGCCACCGCTCGCACGAGGTGGAGCGCATCGACCACTGCATGATCGCGGCGGCCGGTGTCACCGAGCTGGGCATCGAGAAGCGCGACTGGTCCGGCATGGAGTCGATCGAGGCGATCGCGGCGACCGGCTCGCAGGACCGCCAGGTGATCCTGACGCCGCGGCCCGGTGCCCGCCTCCCGATCGTCGAGCTGGACAAGCCGGTGTCGGTGATGCGCGTCGGCGAGAAGGACGGCGGCGTGCACCGCGTCCACGGCCGCCCCTTCGTCCGTGAGCGCGCGGACGGCCGCACCCACCGCGTCGGCAGCGGCGGCTTCTGGCAGGTCCACCCGAAGGCGGCGGACACCCTGGTGACGGCGGTCATGCAGGGCCTGCTCCCGCGCAAGGGCGAGATGGCCCTGGACCTCTACTGCGGTGTCGGCCTTTTCGCCGGCGCCCTCGCGGACCGCCTCGGCGAGAAGGGCGCGGTCCTCGGCATCGAGTCCGGCAAGCGCGCCGTCGAGGACGCCCGCCACAACCTTGCCGACTTCCCCCGCGTCCGCATCGAACAGGGCAAGGTCGAGTCCGTCCTGCCCCGCACCGGCATCACCGAGGTCGACCTGATCGTCCTCGACCCCCCGCGCGCCGGCGCCGGCCGCCAGACGGTCGCCCACCTGACCTCACTGGGCGCCCGCCGCATCGCCTACGTGGCCTGCGACCCGGCGGCCCTGGCCCGGGACCTCGGCTACTTCCGCGAGGGCGGGTACCGGGTGCGGACGCTGCGGGCGTTCGATCTGTTTCCCATGACGCATCATGTGGAGTGCGTGGCGATTCTGGAGCCTGCTGAAAAGGGCCTCTGACCTGCGGTTTCTTCGAGTGTGCGGACCGTGAACCGGACCGACGGAGCAGATTTCAGCGGCTGGCCGCCAGGCCGAGGGCGATGTCGAGGATCATGTCCTCCTGGCCGCCGACCAGCCGGCGTCGGCCAGATTCCGTCAGGATGTCGCGGACGTCGACTCCGTACCGCTGCGCGGCGGTCTCGGCGTGCCGCAGGAAGCTGGAGTAGACACCGGCGTAGCCCAGTGTGAGAGTTTCGCGGTCGACTCGGACCGGGCGGTCCTGGAGGGGGCGGACGATGTCGTCGGCTGCATCCTGCAGCTTGAACAGGTCGCAGTTGTGCTTGAAGCCCGACAGGTTCGCAACGGCGATGAAGGCTTCGATGGGGCAGTTGCCCGCGCCCGCGCCGTGTCCGGCGAGGGAGGCGTCGACGCGGTAGACGCCGTTCTCGACGGCGACCACGGAGTTGGCGACGGAGAGCGAGAGGTTTTCGTGGGCGTGGATGCCGATCTCGGTCGCCGGTTCGAGGACGTCGCGGTAGGCGCGCACCCGGGCGGCGACGTCGTTCATCGTCAGCCGGCCGCCGGAGTCGGTGACGTAGACGCACTGGGCACCGTACGACTCCATCAACTTGGCCTGCTGCGCGAGCTGTTCGGGTTCGGCCATGTGGGAGAGCATCAGGAAGCCGGAGACATCCATGCCCAGCTCGCGGGCGGCGGCGATGTGCTGTGCGGAGACGTCGGCCTCGGTGCAGTGGGTGGCCACCCGCACCGAGCGGACGCCGAGGTCGTAGGCGCGCTTGAGTTCGTGGACGGTACCCACACCCGGCAGCAGCAGGGTGGTGAGACGGGCGGCTTTCAGGACCGAGGCGGCGGCCTCGATCCACTCCCAGTCGGTGTGTGAGCCCGGGCCGTAGTTGAGCGAGCTGCCGGCGAGGCCGTCGCCGTGGGCGACCTCGATCGCGTCGACACCGGCCTCCTCCAGGGCCACGACGATGCGCTGGACGTCGTCGGGCGTGATGCGGTGCAGTACGGCGTGCATGCCGTCGCGGAGGGTGACGTCCTGGACGAAGATCGGGGTGCTCACTGCGTGGCCTCCTTGGCGGCGGCGATCTTCTCGGCCATCTGCACGGCGGCCGAGGTCATGATGTCGAGGTTCCCGGCATACGCCGGGAGGTACATGCCCGCGCCCTCGACCTTGAGGAAGACCGACACCTGGTGGGTCGGCCGTGTGGTCGCGTCGTCGGCGAGCAGGGTCTCGACGGGCTGGTCGGCCGGGATCGCGGTGATCTGGACGTCCTGGACCATCCGGTAGCCCGGTACGTACGCCGAGACCTCGGCGACCATCTTGCGGACCGATTCGGTGATCTGGGCCTTCGCGGTCGCGCCGTCCTCGCCCTCGGGCAGGGTGACCAGGGCGAAGACCGTGTCACGCATCATCAGCGGCGGCTCGGCAGGGTTGAGGATGATGACCGCCTTGCCCCGCTCGGCGCCGCCGACCCGCACGATCGCCGACGAGGTGGTCTCGGTGAACTCGTCGATGTTGGCCCGGGTGCCGGGGCCGGCCGACTTGGCGGCGATCGAGGCGACGATCTCCGCGTACGCCACCGGGACGACCCGGCTGATCGAGGCCACGACCGGGATCGTGGCCTGGCCACCACAGGTGACCATGTTGACGTTCGGTGCGTCGAGGTGCTCCTCGAGATTGACCGCCGGGACGACGTACGGACCGATCGCGGCCGGCGTCAGGTCGATCATGCGGATGCCGAGCGGGCGCAGCTTCTCGTCGTTGGTCTTGTGCGCAGCGGCGGAGGTGGCGTCGAAGACGATGCCGATCTCGTCGATCTGCGGCGAATTCAGCAGCCCGTCCACGCCCTCGGATGTGGTCTCGAACCCGAGACGCGCGGCGCGCGCCAGGCCGTCGGAGGTTGGGTCGATGCCGACCATGACCCCCATCTCCAGGTGCTGCGCGGTACGCATGATCTTGATCATCAGGTCGGTGCCGATGTTGCCCGATCCGATGATGGCGACCTTGGTCTTGCTCATCGTCGTTCCTTAACGGGAGAAGGTGACCGACACCGTGCCGAGGCCGGTGACGGTGGCGTGGACGGCGGCGCCCGGCGTCACGGGACGCATCGGGCCGAGGGCCCCGGAGAGGACGACCTGGCCCGCGCGGAGCGGCTCGCCCAGTTCGTGGGCCTGGCGGGCGAGCCAGACGACGGCGCCGACCGGGTCGCCGAGGCATGCGGCGCCCTTGCCGGTGGAGACGGTCTCGCCGTCGACGGTCATGGCCATCTCGGCCGCGACGGGGTCGAACCCGGTGAGCGGGACGCGCTGCGCGCCGAGGACGTAGCCGCCGGCCGAGGCGTTGTCGGCGACCGTGTCCCCGAAGCTGATGTCCCAGTCGGCCACCCGGCTGCCGCAGATCTCGATCGCGGCCACGGCATGGTCGATGGCTTCGCGCACCTGGGCGTCGTCGAGCGGTCCCTCGGCCAGGTCGGCCCCCAGCACGAAGGCGATCTCGGCCTCGACCCGTGGCTGGAGGATGGCGTCGGCCGGCACGACCGAGCCGTCGGCGTACTCCATGTCGTCGAAGAGGAAGCCGAAGTCGGGCTGGTCGACGCCGAGCTGCTGCTGCACGGCCGCGGAGGTGAGGCCGATCTTCCGGCCGACGACCGTGGCACCGGCCTCGATCCGCTCGGCAATGAGCCGCTGCTGCACGGCGTACGCGGCCTCGATGTCGTCGCGGCCGATCAGATCGCGCACGGGGGCGGCGGGGGTGCCGGTGGCAGCGGCCTCACGGAGCCGGGCCGCGGCGGCGGCGATGCTGTCGGTGCCGACAGTGGGATGGTTCTGGGGCATGTCGTCCAATCTGCGGTACGGGCGCAGCGAGCTCCAGGACGGCGTTCCACTCAGCGGTACGCTCTTTTCCATGGAGGAGAGCGACACCGTCCTGGGCAAGGCACTGGGGATCCTGCGCGCGTTCGGCCCGGCCGATTCCGTGCTCCCGCTCGCCGAGCTGGTGCGGCGTACTGGTCTGGCGAAGGGCACCGTCCACCGCGTCGCCGGGGACCTGGTCCACCACCGGCTGCTCGACAAGACCGACCACGGCTACCGGCTCTCCGGCGGCCTCTTCGAGCTCGGCCTGCGCGCCGCCACCGAACGCACCCTGCTGGAGCTGGCGATGCCGTTTCTGCAGGATCTCTACGAACGCACCCACGAGACGGTGCACCTCGGCGTGCTCGAGGGGCATGAGGTCGTCTACGTCGCCAAGATCGGCGGACACCGTCAGGCCAAGGCGCCCTCCCGCACCGGTGGGCGGATGCCGGTGCACTGCACGGCGATCGGCAAGGTGCTGCTGGCCCATGCCGGGGAGGACGAGCGGACCGCCGTGCTGACCGCGCCGCTCGAACGCCGCACACCGCACACCGTGATCGCCCCGGGCCTGCTGCGCAGGCAGCTGGTGAAGGCGGTCGAGACTGGTGTCGCCTATGAACGCGAGGAGTCGACACCGGGCCTGCTCTGCGTCGCCGCGCCGGTCCTCACCCCCGACGGTCCGACAGCGGTCGCCGCCATCAGCGTGACCGGCCCGGTCGGACGATTCCGCCCCGAATCCCACGCGAACGCCGTACGCGCCGCGGCCACGGCCCTGGGTTCCACTCTCGCCCGCCGACGCCCCTGAACAAGGGACCGGCAGGCTCGCAGCGGTCCCGTGTCGCCCCTGCGCGAACAGCCCGCACGACGCGCTGAGGCCGGGCGCGACGCCTGTCGCGTCACACCCGGCCATGGTCAGGGGCGCGTGGGGTGGTCAGGCCGCCCGGTCCTCGGGCGTCGCCGAGGAGAGCGGCGGGTGCAGTTGGGGGCGATCTGCAGGCCGGCGCCGACCTCGCCGTACTCCGGGGCCTGTTCGAGGACGCGTACCCGCAGTCCCTGGCGGGACAGGGCAAGGCGGTGCCGAGTCGGCCGATTCCGCCGCCGACCACCGGGACGTCGGGCTGCCCGGCAGGGGTGGGTTCTCAGGGTGCCGGGCTGCTCTCGGCGGTCATGGAGCAGGGCGCGCACGCCTTCTTCGCCGCCATGCGCGAAGCACACCGCAACCCGCCCACGGAGGGCAGCCCCCGCGACCTGCTCCGCTGGTACATGCGCCGAACGGGCGACGTCATCGAGAACGGCGAGAGTTCCTTCGTCTGCTGTTCGTGCTGGTGATGAGCCGAGAGGCGGCAGAGGCCCCCGAGGCGCTGCAGACCGTGATCGCGGTCCGCGACGAGGGGCGTGCCTACATGGCGCACATGATCCGCTCGTCCTTCGTGAGCGCGGGTGAAGAGACCGCCGACAACATCGCGGAGACCCTCGCTCCCTTCGGAATGGCCGGCTACGACGGCGCGTTCGTCGCCCTCCATTCCGAAGGCGGCCAGTCCGTCTCGCTGTGGATGGACCAGCTCGCCGACTCCCTCGCCGCGCTCGGCGAGGCGATCGCCGCCGCCGGCTGACGAGGCCGGCTCTGCCGCAACGTGGTCGACTTCCTCGACACCGGCTACATGACGTGCGACGAGGGGAAGTTGCCGGTCACGCACAGGTGTGACGGCCCGCTGGGCCGGCCTGGCGGAGGCCGGGGACCTCACCGAGGCCGGCCGGGTGGTCGCGCTCTACCGGATCGTGCCCGCCCACGCCGACGGTGAAGACCCACGTCGGCAGCCTCCTGGCGAAGCTGTACGCCCGGGACCGCGCGCAGTTGGTCATCATCGTGTGTGAGAGTGGCCTCGCCGAGCGCGGCATGCCGACGTGACGGTGACGGCCGCCGGGCGGTGTGCGTCAGCCGGGCGGTGTGCGTCAGCCGGGCGGTGTGCGTCAGCCCGGGGGCGACCGCACGCGCTGCAAGCGCCACTCGGCAAGGCCCCACCAACCCCTGTTCGGCCCCGTCCGCCACCCTTAGTAGGGGGGCGGACGCCGACCATAGGGGGTGTGCGCTGTGGCCCCGTGCCGGACCGCACGGTTTGAATTGACGGTCCGAATACCCTGAGCCGCATGGATGGGTGACCCATGACCGTGACCGAGGAGACCGCCTCACTCGCCCCCATGACCCAGCCACCGTCGCGCCCCGACTCGCGGTCCCGGGTGGCCCTGCTCGAACTGGTCAAGCAGACGGTGCGTGAGGGCCCCGGTCCGCGTGCCACCGAGCAGCAGTGGGCCAAGGGCAAGCTGACCGTCCACGAGCGCCTCGAACTGCTCTTGGACAAGGGGAGCTTCCAGGAGATCGAGCCGCTGCGCCGGCACCGCGCCACCGGGTTCGGGCTGGAGGACAAGCGGCCCCACACGGACGGCGTGGTCACCGGCTGGGGCACGGTGGAGGGCCGCACGGTCTTCGTCTACGCCCATGACTTCCGCATCTTCGGCGGCTCCCTCGGCGAGGCGCACGCCTCGAAGATCCACAAGGTGATGGACCGGGCGCTGGCCGCGGGCGCGCCCCTGGTGGCGCTGAGCGACGGCGCCGGCGCTCGCATCCAGGAGGGCGTCACCGCGCTCGCCGGGTACGGCGGCATCTTCCGCCGCAACGTGGCCGCGTCCGGCGTCATCCCGCAGATCAGCGTGATGCTCGGCCCGTGCGCCGGCGGTGCCGCGTACTCGCCCGCCCTCACCGACTATGTGTTCATGGTCCGCGGCACCTCGCAGATGTACATCACCGGCCCGGACGTGGTGCAGGCCGTCACCGGCGAGCGGATCAGCCACGACCGGCTCGGCGGCGCCGATGTGCACGCCACCGTCTCCGGCGCCGCGCACTTCGCGTACGAGGACGAGGCCGAATGCCTCGCCGAGGTGCGCTATCTGCTGTCGATGCTGCCGCAGAACAACCGCGAACTGCCGCCCGCCGTACGGCCGGACGACTCCCCGACCCGCCGGGGCGAGGACCTGCTCGACCTGGTGCCGGGCGACCCCGGACGCTCGTACGACATGCGTCCCGTCATCGAGGAGATCGTCGACGACGGTGAGATCTTCGAGGTGCACGCGGGCTGGGCCACCAACATCATCTGTGCCCTGGCCCGGCTCGACGGCCATGTCGTCGGCATCGTGGCCAACCAGCCGGCCTCCTTCGCGGGCGCCCTGGACATCAATGCCAGTGACAAGGCGGCGAGGTTCGTCCAGTCCTGCGACGCCTTCAGCATCCCGCTGGTCACGCTCGTCGACGTCCCGGGCTTCCTGCCGGGCCGCGAGCAGGAGCACGGCGGCGTCATCCGCCACGGCGCCAAACTCCTCTACGCCTACTGCAACGCGACCGTCCCCCGTATATCGGTGATCCTGCGCAAGGCGTACGGCGGCGCGTACATCGTCATGGACAGCCAGTCCATCGGCGCCGACCTGACCTTCGCCTGGCCCACCAACGAGATCGCGGTGATGGGCGCGGAGGGCGCCGCGAACGTCGTCTTCCGCCGCGAGATCGCCGCCGCGCCGGACCCGGAGGCGGCACGCGCGCAGCGCGTCCAGCAGTACCAGGAGGAACTGATGCACCCCTACTACGCCGCCGAACGCGGCCTGGTGGACGACGTCATCGACCCCGCGGACACCCGGGCCGTCCTCATCCGCTCCCTGGCGATGCTCCACGCCAAGCACGCCACGATGCCGTCCCGCAAACACGGGAACCAGCCGGTATGAGCACCGCCGAGGACCACGAGGTCAGCCGACGGGCCCCCGGAACGCCTCCAGGATCCGCTCGGCGGCCAGTGTCGCCGTCAACGAGCCCTCCCTGACCCGCTGTTCGAGGCCGGGCGCGGCCTCCCGCACCGCCGGATCGGCGTGCAGCCGGCCCAGCAGTTCGTCGCGCACCATCGCCCAGGTCCAGCCGACCTGCTGATCCCGCCGCTTGGCGGTGAGCCGGCCCGTGGAGTCGAGGAGCGTACGGTGCTGCTCAAGGCGCTCCCAGACGACCTCCAGGCCGGTCGACTCGCGGGCGCTGCAACTGAGCACTGGTGGGGTCCAGAAGGCGTCCTTGCCGTGCATCAGCCGCAGCGCGCCCGCCAACTCCCGTGCGGCGGCGCGGGCGTCGCGCTCGTGCGGGCCGTCCGCCTTGTTGACCGCGATCACGTCGGCCAGTTCCAGGACGCCCTTCTTGATGCCCTGCAGCTGGTCGCCGGTGCGGGCCAGGGTGAGCAGCAGGAAGGAGTCGACCATGTCGGCGACCGCGGTCTCGGACTGGCCGACACCGACGGTCTCCACCAGGATCACGTCGTAGCCCGCCGCCTCCATCACGACCATGGACTCACGGGTGGCCTTGGCGACCCCGCCCAGCGTGCCCGCGCTGGGGGAGGGGCGTACGAAGGCCGCCGGGTCCACCGCCAGGCGCTCCATCCGGGTCTTGTCGCCCAGGATGGAGCCGCCGGTGCGGGTGGAGGACGGGTCCACGGCGAGCACCGCCACCCGGTGCCCCAGTGAGGTCAGCAGCGTGCCGAACGCGTCGATGAACGTCGACTTGCCCACGCCCGGCACCCCGCTGATGCCGATCCGCCGCGCCCGGCCGCTGTGCGGGAGCAGCTCGGTGAGCAACTCCTGTGCCAGCGCCCGGTGCTGCGGCCGGGTGGACTCGACGAGAGTGATCGCACGGGCCACGATCGCCCGCTTCCCGTCGAGCACACCCTTCACATACGTGTCGAGATCGATCGCTGCCATGGGGCTCTACAGATCGTGGCCGAGATCGGCCGACAGTCGCTTCACCAGGTCGTACGCCGCGTCCGGGATCACCGTCCCGGGCGGGAACACGGCCGTGGCGCCCATCTCCAGGAGCGTCGGCACGTCCTGCGGCGGAATCACCCCGCCGACCACGATCATGATGTCCTCCCGGCCCTCCTCGGCGAGCGCCTCGCGCAGCGCCGGTACGAGGGTGAGGTGACCGGCGGCCAGCGAGGACACGCCGACCACATGGACGTCCGCCTCGACCGCCTGACGGGCGACCTCCTCCGGGGTCTGGAACAGCGGGCCGACGTCGACGTCGAAGCCGAGGTCGGCGAAGCCGGTGGCGATCACCTTCTGGCCGCGGTCGTGGCCGTCCTGGCCCATCTTGGCGACCAGGATGCGCGGCCGGCGTCCCTCGGCCTCCTCGAAGGCGTCCACCAGGGCGCGGGTGCGGTCCACGGACGGGGACTCCCCGGTTTCGTTGCGGTACACGCCGGAGATCGTACGGATCTGGCTCGCGTGGCGGCCGTACACCTTCTCCAGGGCATCGGAGATCTCGCCGACGGTGGCCTTGGCGCGGGCCGCGCGCACGGCCAGCTCCAGCAGGTTGCCCTCGCCGTCCGCGGCCCGGGTCAGCGCGTCCAGCGCGTCCCGGCACGTGGTCTCGTCCCGCTCCGCGCGCAGCCGCCGCAGCTTCTCGATCTGCTGGGCGCGCACGGAGGAGTTGTCGACCTTGAGGACCTCGATCGCCTCGTCGTTCTCGACGCGGTACTTGTTGACGCCGATCACCGGCTGGCGGCCGGAGTCGATGCGGGCCTGCGTGCGCGCGGCCGCCTCCTCCACGCGCAGCTTCGGGATACCGGCGTCGATGGCCTGCGCCATACCGCCGGCCTGCTCGACCTCCTGGATGTGCGCCCAGGCCTTGCGGGCCAGGTCGTACGTCAGCTTCTCCACGTACGCGCTGCCGCCCCACGGGTCGATGACCCGGGTCGTGCCGGACTCCTGCTGGATGAGCAGCTGGGTGTTGCGGGCGATGCGCGCCGAGAAGTCGGTCGGCAGGGCCAGGGCCTCGTCGAGGGCGTTGGTGTGCAGCGACTGGGTGTGGCCCTGGGTCGCCGCCATGGCCTCGACACAGGTGCGCGTGACGTTGTTGAACACGTCCTGCGCGGTCAGCGACCAGCCCGAGGTCTGCGAATGGGTGCGCAGGGACAGGGACTTGGTGTTCTTCGGCTCGAACTGGGAGACCAGCTTGGCCCACAGCAGCCGGGCCGCCCGCAACTTCGCGATCTCCATGAAGAAGTTCATGCCGATCGCCCAGAAGAACGAGAGCCGGGGCGCGAACGCGTCCACGTCCAGGCCCGCCTCGCGGCCCGCCCGGATGTACTCCACACCGTCCGCGAGCGTGTACGCCAGCTCAAGATCGGCCGTCGCACCCGCTTCCTGGATGTGGTAGCCGGAGATGGAGATGGAGTTGTAGCGGGGCATCCGCTGCGAGGTGTACGCGAAGATGTCGGAGATGATCCGCATCGACGGCTTCGGCGGATAGATGTAGGTGTTGCGGACCATGAACTCCTTCAGAATGTCGTTCTGAATGGTTCCGGCCAGCTTCTCGGGCGGTACGCCCTGTTCCTCCGCCGCCACGATGTACAGCGCCAGCACCGGCAGCACGGCGCCGTTCATCGTCATCGACACGGTCATCTTGTCCAGCGGAATCCCGTCGAACAGCTGCCGCATGTCGTAGATCGAGTCGATCGCCACGCCCGCCATGCCGACGTCACCGGTCACGCGCGGGTGGTCGCTGTCGTAACCCCGGTGCGTGGGCAGGTCGAAGGCGACCGACAGGCCCTTCTGACCGGCCGCCAGGTTGCGCCGGTAGAACGCGTTGGACTCCTCGGCGGTGGAGAAGCCCGCGTACTGGCGGATCGTCCAGGGCTGGTTGACGTACATCGTCGGGTACGGGCCGCGCAGATACGGCGCGATGCCCGGGTAGGTGCCCAGGAAGTCCAGGCCCTCCAGGTCACGGCCGGTGTAGAGCGGCTTGACGCCGATGCCCTCCGGGGTCTCCCAGAGCGCCTCCTCGGCGCCGGTCGCCCGCTTGACGGCCGTACGCCACTCCTCGGCACCGCCGTCGGCGACCGGCGTCCCCAGCTCGATCCCGGAGAAGTCGGGGATTCCCATCAGGACACTCCCATGCGGTCGAGGGTCGCGGACAGCGTGGCGACGGCGTCGCAGCCCGCGAAGACGTACGAGTCGATGTCCGCGTACTCGGCGGGGCGGCCCGCGAGGAACACGTGCCGGGCGCCCGCCGCCTTCAGGGACCGGGCCAGCTGCTCGGCCTGCTCCTCGTACAGCGCGTCGCTGGAGCACAGCACGGCCTCGGTGGCGCCGCTGTCCTCGAAGCCGCCCTCGGTGACCGGCTCGATGCCGCCCGCCTGGAAGAGGTTGGCGGCGAACGTCGAGCGCGCGGTGTACGCGGCGGCCGAGCCGATCGTGGCGAGGAAGACCCGGGGGCGGGAGCCGGTCGCCGCGAGGTGGGCGTCGGAGCGGGCGCGCAGCTCCTCGTAGGCCTCGTCGCGGCGCACGCGCGGCAGCCCGCCGGAGGGCCCCTCGGGAGCGGGCTCGCGCTCCACGGGCTTCTCCGCCAGGTACGGGAACTCGCTGACACCGGTGATGGGTTCACGCCGCTTGGTGAGCTTCTTGGAGCGCTCCGCCCAGGTCGTGGCCAGGTCCGTACGGATCCGGCCCGAGCGCAGCACGGCCGCCTGGCCGCCGTCGCGCTCGATCGACCGGAAGAACTCCCAGCCCGCGCGGGCGAGTTCGTTGGTGAGCGACTCCACGTACCAGGAGCCGCCCGCCGGGTCGATGACCCGCGCCAGGTGGGACTCCTCGACCAGGATCGTCGACGTGTTGCGGGCGATCCGGCGGGCGAACGCGTCCGGCAGGCCGAGCGCGTGGTCGAACGGCAGCACGGTGACGGAGTCGGCCCCGCCCACCCCGGCCGCGAGCGTCGCGACCGTCGCGCGCAGCATGTTCACCCACGGGTCGCGGCGGGTCATCATCACCGGCGAGGTCACCGCGTGCTGCACCTGCGCGCCCGCGCCGGGCGCCCCGCACACCTCGGCGACCCGTGCCCACAGCCGGCGGGCCGCGCGCAGCTTGGCGACGGTCAGGAACTGGTCGGCGGTGGCCGCGTAGCGGAACTCCAGCTGCGCCAGGGCCTGTTCGGCCGTGAGGCCCGCCTCGGTCAGCTCACGCAGATAGGCCACACCGGTGGCCAGGGAGGTGCCCAGTTCCTGCGCGGCCGAGCCGCCGGCGTCGTGGTACGGCAGCGCGTCCACGGTCAGCGCGCGCAGCCCCGGGTACTCGGCGGCGCACCGCGCGGCGAGGGCGGCGACCGGCGCGAAGTCCAGGTAGGTGCCGGTGCGGGCCTCGTGGCCGAGCGGGTCGGCGCCCAGGTTGCCGCGCACCGCCTTCGGGTCGACGCCCCGCTCCTCGTAGAGCCGCAGCAGTTCCGCCGCGGCGGCCTCGACGTCACGTCCGGCGTCGAGCACCACCGGGGCCAGGTCGAGGTAGACACCGTCGAGGGCGCGGGCGAGGCCGGAAACGGGGATACCGCCCTGGCCCACGAGCAGCCACAGCGAGGTGACGCCGTTCTCCAGGTCGGTCAGGATCGCGCCGTCCTCGGCCGCCGCGTGCCGCTGCCGTACGTCCCAGCCGCCCGCGGTGCTGCCTTCGGAGCGGCCGCCGCGCACGAAGGGCGCGAAGCCGGGCAGGCCGGGGTCGGGCGCGGTGTCGCGCGCGGTGTACAGGGGACGGGTGCGCAGCCCGTCCTCCAGCGTCGTGGACAGAGCGTCCTCAGCTGCCGCGCCCGAGACTTCCTTGCCCGACTTGCGCAGCACACCCTCGACCAGGGCTTGCCACTGCTCGTGTGTCGCGTCAGGGAACTCGGCGGCCAGTGAGAGCCCGTCGTCAGGCAGGACCGTCATGCTCGGATGCTAGGGCAGGCCGCTCAAATGGCAGTGGCGCGGGGGCTGTGACGTTTCCCTCCTCGCGGTTGTGACCTGTGCCTCTCCGGTGCCGTACGCCCGCTTTCGTACCGTCAGCAGGGGTTGTTCGCGGGGTCGTCAGCAGGTCCCGTCGGCGAGTCCGGGCAGTAGTCCGCTCACCGCGTCGCGCTGCTCCGGTCCGACGAACTCGGCGAGCGCCTCCTTGACCGTCGCGGCGAGCAGTCCGGAGGTTTCCCTCAGCAGCCGCCGGGCCTTCTCGGTGAGGGTGACCTGGACGCCCCGCTTGTCGCCGCAGACCGTCTGGCGGGTGACCAGGCCGGCGTGCTGGAGGCAGGCGATCTGGTAGGTGAGCCGGGTCTTCGGGCGGCCCAGGAGGTCGGCGATCCGGGTCATGCGCAGGCCGTCGCGCGGGTGCTCGGCCAGCAGGCACAGGATGAGGAACTCGTCGTGGGAGACGTCGAGGTTCTCCTTCACCGCGGAGCGCAGCCGCTGCTCCACCGCCCCGGTCGCGGCCAGCAGGAGCATCCAGGCGCGCAGCTCTCCGGGGAGCAGCTCACTGCCCTCCCGGGCACAGCATTCGGGCTGGTCGGCGGGGTGCTCGTCGGGGGCGGCCATGGCTTCGAGTCTACCTGTTGTCCAAATTTGGATGATGGGCTAGCGTGCAGTCATCCAAATTTGAACCACTCGGACGCATCGCCACTCGGATGCATCACTTGGGAGTACGACCATGACCGTCGCCGTGGAAACAGGTGTCTGGCAGCTCGACCCGACCGCCACCACCGTGGCCCTGAGCCACAAGACCTTCTGGGGCCTGGGGGCCGTGAAGGGCACCTTCGCCGCCGTCGCCGGTCAGGGCGAGGTCCGGTCCGACGGGTCCGCCACGGGCACCCTGACCCTGGACGTCGCCTCGCTGGACACCAAGCACGCCAAGCGCGACACCCATCTGCGCTCGGCCGACTTCTTCGACGCCGACCACCACCCGGAGATCACCTTCGCCGTCCGCGGCGCCGAACTGCGCGACGGCGACACGGCACACGTCAACGGCCAGCTCACCGTCCGCGGCATCAGCCGCCCGCAGTCCCTCACCGCGCGGGTCACCGCGGCGACCGCCGACGCGCTCACGCTGGAGACCGAGTTCACCGTGGACCGCGCCGATTTCGGCATGACCTGGAACCAACTGGGGATGATCCGCGGCCTGGCGACGGTGACGGCCACGCTGCGGTTCACGCGCGCGGGGGCCTGATCGGTCCGGTGGCTGGTCGGTGTCCAGGGGGACGCCGTGGGGGTGTGCCGGCGCCGGGCTGCGGGGCGGTGCCGCGGCGCCTGCCGGGTCGGCTCGCCGTGCGGGGCATCGGTCGGCCGCGGATCGACGTGGGCGGAATCGCTGGGGATGATCCGCGGCCTGGCGACGGTGACCGCCACGCTGCGGTTCACGCGCGCGCGGGGGTCTGATCGGTCCGGTCAGCCTGCTTTGGTGGTGGTCTTGCGCAGTCGTATGTCCTGGCTGGACAGCGTCTGTGGGGACGCCGTGAAGGCGCGCAGCCGGATGCGGACGCTCGGTCGGGGGAGCGGGAACCTGCCCTTGGGCGGGCGGAGTTCCACGTTCGCCGTGCCGTGGGCGGGAATCGTGGCCGGACCGCGCGCGAGCGACCAGTACTTGTTCATGCCCTGGCCCGTGGTGAGCGTGTAGTGCGGGGTGAGCGCGGCGTCGCCCGTGTTGACCACCCGCACGGTCAGTGCCGAGATCGCGTTCGCCGAGGCCCGGCGCACCGAGGCGACCTCCATCCTGAGCGGCGGCCTGCCCGACACCGCCAGCGCCGCGCACACCAGGGCCGGGGTGACCAGCAGGGCGATCGCCGCGGCCAGGGCAGGGCGGCGCCGGGGGTCGGTCAGCGGCCCCGGGCGCGGCTGCCAGGCGTTCTCGAACTCCGCGAGGGGCGCGGTGACCGCCGCGGCCAGCCACAGCGGGGTCATCATCAGGTAGTAGCCGTCCTGGGAACGGGTCGCCAGATAGAAGGCCAGCCAGGGCAGCACGGTCGCCGCCGGGCCCAGCCGCCGTACGAACAGGACGAACAGCGCGAGCAGGGCCGCCGCGAGGAGCATGCTCGCGTGCGAGTACCAGTCGAGCCGGTCACTGCCGTTGGTGAAGTACAGCGAGATGTCCACCAGGCCCTGGCCGTGCAGCACCGCGCCCTGCGTCAGAGGCAGGGCGATCCCCGCCAGCCACGGGCCGGGCTCGGAGACGATGAAGTACGTGTTGATCAGCAGCCATACCGTGACAGCGATCCCCACCACCCGCAGGACCACCAGCCCCGCCGCGCGCCCGCCCAGCTCGCCGCGGCGCACCGCGTAGATCCCGGCCAGCAGGAACGGCGCCACGAACCAGGGAAGTTGCTGCGCCGCGCACGCGGCCCCCAGACACACGGCCCGCGCGATCCCGGCGGCACCGAGCCGCCCGCCCCTCCCGATCCGCGGCCAGCGCACCACCACCGGCACCAGCAGGGCCATGCCGAGGATCGCCGGATAGCCGAGCCGGGCGTACGACGGCAGGAACCCGAAGCCCAGACAGGCCATCGTGGCCGCCGACCGCCACGGCACCGGCAGCATCCGCCACATCACGACCGCGCCGACGACCAGCGCGCCGGTGCCGACCGCCGTCGCGGCCGTGCCCCCGTGCCCCAGCCACAGCAGCGGGGCGGCCAGCAGCGGGGCCAGCGGGGGGTAGCCGTACGTGAAGTCGTACCCGCCGTTTATCGTCGGCGTGATGGCGACGCCCTTGCCGCTGAAGAGCCAGGGCCAGGGCTGTCCGTAGACGGTGTGCCCGGCGACCAGTTCCTTGGCGGCCTGGGTGGTGAGGACCGCCTCGTCGCCGCCGCTGTGGTTCAGCGCCCAGCCGCACAGGGTGAGCGCCACGGCGGTCACCAGGACCACCAGGTCCAGGCGGGCCAGCGAGCGGGCGCGGCGGACCGTCAGGGCCAGTACGCCGGTCACCAGGATCGAGGCGTAGCAGACGGAGATGACCGCCGCGAGGACGAGACGGTGGGTCGCCGCCTGTGTCCACACCGCACGGGTCCCGATGAACAGGCTCACGTCGGCGAGGAGGGTCAGGACGCGATGCCACTGTGCCGGGAGCCCCGGGGCGGCGGACACCGCCGACTGCGTCCGCCGGCCGGGTGTCACCAGCTGTTTTTCTGCCAAGTGCACGACATCGGACCGTAATCGCGGCCGGTGAGCGGGGGATCGCAGGAGGTGAAGAGTCCGGTGTGAGGGCGGTAAGAAGCGGGCTATTTCGCACATGTGTCGCAGGAGGTGACGGAAGGAAGGACCCCGTCGGTCGGGTCGCGCTTCGTGTCGCTGTTGGGCCGGACGGGTGACTTGGCGTAAGAATTGGCAGGTGCAGGCATGGAGTGCGAGTCAGTTCGGGGGGATCCGGTGAGCCGTTACGACGTCACCGATGAACAGTGGGAAGGGCTCGCGCAGGTCGTGCCGCTCAGGGGGCGCGACGCCTGGCCGTCCGCGGTGAGCCACCGCTCCCTCCCGGACGCGGAGACCGAGACCCGGCGGCGGTTCGTCGTCCTGCGGGTCAATGTCTTCGCGGACGCCCGCGAGGTGGCCGAGACGCTCATGGCGGGCGTGCCGGTCCTGCTCGACCTCTCCAGCGCGGAGACCGAGGTGGCCAAGCGCGTCCTCGACTTCAGCACCGGTGTCGTCTTCGGCCTGGGCAGCGGAATGCACCGCGTGGACCGGAACGTGTTCCTGCTCACCCCGCCCGGGACCGAGGTCAGCGGGCTCATGGAGGGCGCCGGGGTCTCCGGCACCTGAGGGCGGTCCCCCGTTCGTAGGAAGGTCCCGACGCCGGAACGGTTCCCCTTCCACCGGGCCCCCTACGGTCCGGATATGACCGCACCCCCCACACCCGTCCCTCCGGACCGAGCACCCGGGCCCACCCCACCCGGCCCGAAGCGGGAGCAGGCCCCGGCCCCACCGCAGCCACCGTCCGCGCCGGCGGTCCTCGACGGCCCGGCCCGTCGGGACAGATGGGCGCGGCCGCGGGTCACCGAGCTGCGGCTGTCCGCGTTCGCGGGGCATCGGGGCGCCGGGCTTCCCGTCGGGGCGTTCACGCTCTTCGCCGGGCCCAGCGGGTGCGGCAAGTCGAGTGCGCTGCGGGCGTACGAGGCGCTCGCCCGGCTCGGCGGCGGCGCGCCGCTCGCCGCGGTGTTCCCGGATCCGGCGGCCTGTGTGCCCGAGCGCGCCCGGCCCGACCTGCAGCGCCGGCGCGGTTTCCGCATCGGCTGTACGACGGACGGTCCCGAGGGTCCGGTCCGGCTCGACGTCGCCGTACAGGCCGAGCCCGAACTGCGCATCGTCGGCGAGCGGCTGACCGCGGGCGGACTCGTCCTCCTGGAGACGGCGCTCCGTGACCCGGGCCGCCCCGCCGTACAGGCCGCCTGGCACACCGCGGGATCCTCACCGGTGACCCGCGCCCCGCTCCCCGACGACCGTCTCGGCACCGCTCTCCTCCCGCTGCGCGTGGCCGGCAAGACCGACGGCCAGCGCCAGGTGCTGGCCGCGGCCGAACAGACGGTGGTCGCCCTGCGCTCGGTCTTCGCCTGCGACCCGCGTCCCGACCGGATGCGCGAGGCCGTCCCGCTGGGCTCCGGACGCCTTCTGCCCGGCTGCGACAACCTCGCCGAGGTGCTGTGGCGCACCCGCTCCGAATGCGGGCGCCGGCACGCCCGACTCGTCGCCGCGGTGCACGCCGGATGCGCCGGGCCCGTGGCCGACCTGGCCGCCGAACCGCTGGGCGACGGCACGGTACGGGCGCTGCTCGACCGCGGCGACGGGATCCGGACCGACCTCGGCCGGCTCGGGGACGGCGAGCTGAGATATCTCGCGCTGGCCTTGGTGCTGCTCACCGGCCCGGGCGTGCTGGACGTCGACACACCCGGCGAGGTCCCCGACGCCATGCGGGCCCTCACCGTCCTCGCCGACGGCTTCGACCGCGCGCTGGACGGCCGTCAGCGCACGGAACTGCTGCGGCTCGCCACCCGGATGTGCGGCCTCGGGCACATCCGCCTGGTGGGCGCGGTGAGCGACGCCTCGTGGGCCGCGGAGACCGAAGGAGTCACGGTGGTACACCTGAACCCGTGACGGAACACCTGGACGTGGCGAAACTGCAGCGCCGGCTGGCCGAGTTCGCGGCCGCGCGGAACTGGCAGCCGTACCACACCCCCAAGAACCTCGCGGCCGCCCTCAGCGTGGAGGCGTCCGAACTGGTCGAGATCTTCCAGTGGTTGACGCCCGAGGAGTCCGCGCGCGTCATGGACGACCCCGACACCGCGCACCGCGTCACGGACGAGGTGGCCGACGTGCTCGCCTACCTCCTGCAGCTGTGCGAGGTGCTCGGCATCGAACCGCTGGCCGCCCTGGACGCCAAGATCGACCGGAACGAGCGGAGGTTTCCGGTGCCGGGGGAGGGCGACGCGTAGGGAATTCTTGATTCCGAAATCACTCTCCGGAGTCAAAATGTCGTCCGAATCCGAATTGTTGTCCACAGATTTCCGTCTTCCTCTGGCTTTCTGTCTCAGCGCCCCTCACTCTGGGTAGTGAACAAGGGAGTTCGGGCGGAGGCGTGCGCGAGCACGTCGGGCGGACGGGGACGGCCCATGGAAGCGATGCGACTCATCGTGACGAGCAGAAGCGCCCTGGCGGGAAGCGGCGACGCTCCTCAGATCCTGGCGGAGGTGTGGCAGGCCCAGGCCCTGGCCCAGGCGATCGGCAGCCGCCTGGCCGTCTCCGGCCCACCCGAACTACGGGGCGAGGCACTGGGCCTGACCGAACTGGCGGGCCGCGGCTGTGGCGTCCTGGACGCACCGCAGCTCGACCCGGGCGACCTGCGCGCAGCCCAGCTCACCGAACTGGACGACGCCCGCGAGACCCTTCTCGGTCTGGGCGGCCTCCTCGGCGAGGTCGGCATCGCCCTCGTCGGCATGGCCAGCTCGGCGGACGACCAGGCGAGGTACTGGCAGTGCATGGAGGCGATCGACGCCGCGGACGAGTCCCGGGACCGCGTCCTGGAGATGCTGCGAAAGCTGGCGGCGCGCGAGGAGGTGCTACCGGAGAAGGAGCCGGGTTGAGGGCGGCAGCCTCGCCCACCCGGCAAGGGGCTCGTGGTGCCGATGGGGTTGGTGGAGCCGTCGGCGTGCAGGATGGATGTATGGACCTTCGAATCTTCACCGAGCCCCAGCAAGGGGCGACCTACGACACCTTGCTCGCCGTGGCGAAGGCCACCGAGGACCTTGGGTTCGATGCCTTCTTCCGGTCGGACCACTACCTCCGGATGGGCGACGTGGACGGCCTCCCGGGACCCACCGACGCCTGGATCACGCTGGCCGGTCTGGCCCGTGAGACCAAGCGGATCCGACTCGGCACCCTGATGACCGCCGCCACCTTCCGGCTGCCCGGCGTGCTCGCCATCCAGGTGGCCCAGGTCGACCAGATGTCCGGCGGCCGGGTCGAACTCGGCCTGGGCGCGGGCTGGTTCGCGGAGGAGCACAAGGCGTACGGCATCCCCTTCCCGAAGGACAAGTTCGCCCGCCTGGAGGAGCAGCTGGCGATCGTCACCGGTCTGTGGGCGACCGAGGCCGGCAAGAGCTTCGACTTCCACGGCACGCACTACGACCTCACCGAGTCGCCCGCGCTGCCCAAGCCCGCCCAGGCCAAGATCCCGGTCCTGATCGGCGGCCACGGCGCCACCCGCACCCCGCGGTTGGCCGCGCAGTATGCGGACGAGTTCAACATGCCGTTCGCCTCGATCGAGGACAGCGAGCGGCAGTTCGGGCGGGTGCGCGCCGCGGCGGAGGCCGAGGGTCGTGGGGCCGACGACCTGACCTACTCCAACGCCCTCGTCGTGTGCGTCGGCAGGGACGACCGGGAGGTCGCCCGCCGGGCCGCCGCGATCGGCCGCGAGGTCGACGAGCTGAAGACCAACGGTCTGGCCGGCTCCCCGGCCGAGGTGGTCGACAAGATCGGCCGGTACGCCGCGATCGGCTCGCAGCGCATCTACCTCCAGGTCCTCGACCTCACGGACCTGGACCACCTGGAGCTGATCTCCTCCCAGGTCCAGTCGCAGCTGGCACAGGAGTCATAGGAGTCATAGGAGTAACCAGTGCGGGCGTACGACGACCGGCCTTCGGGGGCGTCACAACGGTCGGTCGTCGGTCCGCCACCCTATGAAAACCGCTGGTCACCGGCGCCCTGGCCAGGGAGACTCAGGGCATGTTCCTGACCATCGGCACCACCGGCACCCCGGAGCGCCCCGCCACCGACCTCGGCTTTCTGCTGCACAAGCATCCCGAGAAGGCGCAGGCGTTCTCCACCTCCTACGGCAAGGCGCACGTCCTCTACCCAGAGGCGGACGCGGAACGCTGCACGGCGGCGCTCCTGCTGGAGGTGGATGCCGTGGCGCTGGTGCGGCGGGGCAAGGGCAAGGGCCGGGGCGGAGCGCCCGACGCGGCGCTCGCGCAGTATGTGAACGACCGCCCGTACGCCGCCTCCTCGCTGCTCGCCGTGGCGCTGAGCAGCGTCTTCTCCAGCGCGATGCGGGGCGTGTGCACCGCCCGCCCGGAGCGCGCCACGCAGCCGCTGCCGCTGCGCGTCGAGGTGCCCGCGCTGCCCGCCCGCGGTGGCCCCGACCTCGTACGAGGCCTCTTCGAGCCGCTCGGCTGGGCGGTGACCGTCGAGCCGGTGGCCCTGGACACCGCGTTCCCGGAGTGGGGCGACTCGCGCTATGTGCGGCTGGTCCTGGAGTCGGAGGCGCTGACCCTCGCCGAGACGCTGCGGCACCTGTATGTGCTGCTGCCGGTCCTCGACGACGCCAAGCACTACTGGGTCGCCTCCGACGAGGTCGACAAGCTGCTGCGGGCCGGGGAGGGCTGGCTGCCCGGCCACCCGGAGCAGAAGCTCATCACCAGCCGCTATCTCTCCCGCCGCTGGTCGCTCACCCGGCAGGCGATGGAGCGCCTGGAGCTGGTACGCCTTGCGGAGGCGGACGACAGCGAGGTCGAGGAGATCGACAACGCCGTCGAGGAGGACAGCGAGGCGGAGGAGAAGCCGACCCCGCTCGCCGTGCAGCGCCGGGACGCGATCATCGCCGCACTCGGCGAGTCGGGCGCCGCCCGGGTCCTCGACCTCGGCTGCGGACAGGGCCAGTTGGTGCAGGCGCTGCTCAAGGACCCCCGGTTCACCGAGATCGTCGGTGTCGACGTGTCGATGCGGGCCCTCACCATCGCCGGACGGCGGCTGAAGCTGGACCGGATGGGAGAGCGGCAGGCCTCGCGCGTCACGCTCCAGCAGGGTTCGCTCGCCTACACCGACAGTCGGCTCAAGGGCTACGACGCCGCCGTGCTCAGCGAGGTCATCGAGCACCTCGACCTGCCCCGGCTGCCCGCCCTGGAGTACGCGGTGTTCGGCGCGGCCCGGCCGCGCACGGTCCTCGTGACGACCCCGAACGTCGAGTACAACGTCCGCTGGGAGTCCCTGCCGGCCGGGCACGTCCGGCACGGCGACCACCGCTTCGAGTGGACCCGCGAGGAGTTCCGCACCTGGGCCGGGACGGTGGCCGAACGGCACGGCTACGACGTGGAGTTCCGGCCCGTCGGACCCGACGACCCCGAGGTGGGCCCGCCCACGCAGATGGCCGTGTTCAGCATCAGGACCACGAACGAGAAGGAGGCGAAGGCAGCATGACAGAGACACGCAAGGGGCGGGTGCTTCCCGTCACCGACCTCTCCCTCGTGGTGCTCGTCGGCGCCTCCGGCTCGGGCAAGTCCACCTTCGCCCACCGGCACTTCAAGCCCACCGAGATCATCTCCTCCGACTTCTGCCGCGGTCTGGTCTCCGACGACGAGAACGACCAGAGCGCGACCAGGGACGCCTTCGACGTCCTGCACTACATCGCCGGCAAGCGGCTCGCCGCCGGCCGCCGTACCGTCGTCGACGCCACCAGCGTGCAGCAGGACAGCCGGCGCCAGTTGATCGAACTGGCGAGGAAGTACGACGTGCTGCCCATCGCCATCGTGCTCGACGTCCCCGAGGAGGTGTGCGCCGAGCGCAACGCTGCCCGCACCGATCGGGCCGACATGCCGCGCCGGGTGATCCAGCGGCACATCCGTGAACTCCGGCGTTCCATCAGGCACTTGGAGCGCGAGGGCTTCCGCAAGGTGCACATCCTGCGCGGGGTCGAGGAGGCCGACGGCGCCACCGTCGTCACCGAGAAGCGCTTCAACGACCTGACCCACCTCACCGGCCCCTTCGACATCGTCGGTGACATCCACGGCTGCGCTTCCGAACTGGAGTCGCTGCTCGCCAAGTTGGGCTACACCGACGGCGTGCACCCCGAGGGCCGTACGGCCGTCTTCGTGGGCGACCTCGTCGACCGCGGCCCGGACACCCCCGGCGTGCTGCGCCGCGTGATGTCCATGGTCGCGTCGGGCAACGCGCTGTGCGTGCCCGGCAACCACGAGAACAAGTACGGCCGTTTCCTCAAGGGCCGCAAGGTGCAGCACACCCACGGGCTCGCCGAGACCATCGAGCAGATGGAGGGCGAGAGCGAGGAGTTCAAGGCACAGGTCCGGGAGTTCCTCGACGGCCTCGTCAGCCACTACGTCCTCGACGGCGGCCGGCTCGTCGTCTGCCACGCGGGTCTGCCGGAGCGGTACCACGGGCGGACGTCCGGCCGGGTGCGCTCGCACGCGCTGTACGGCGACACGACGGGGGAGACGGACGAGTTCGGGCTGCCGGTGCGCTACCCGTGGGCCGAGGACTACCGGGGCCGGGCGGCCGTGGTCTACGGCCACACCCCGGTGTCGGAGGCCACGTGGCTCAACAACACCATCTGCCTGGACACCGGCGCCGTCTTCGGCGGCAAGCTCACCGCGCTGCGCTGGCCGGAGCGGCAACTGGTCGACGTACCGGCCGAGCGGGTCTGGTACGAGCCGGCCAAGCCGCTGCGCAGCGAGGCGCCCGGCGGGCACGACGGGCGGCCGCTGGACCTGGCGGACGTGCACGGCCGACGGGTCGTGGAGACACGGCACGCGGGCCGGGTCGCGGTCCGCGAGGAGAACGCGGCGGCGGCCCTGGAGGTCATGAGCCGCTTCGCGATCGACCCGCGCCTGCTGCCGTACCTCCCGCCGACCATGGCGCCGACCGCCACGAGTCACATCGAGGCCCGCGGCGGAGCCGCTGACGGACACTTCCTGGAGCACCCGGCGGAGGCCTTCGCGCAGTACGCGCAGGACGGCGTCACCCGGGTCGTGTGCGAGGAGAAGCACATGGGCTCGCGGGCCGTGGCCCTGGTGTGCCGGGACGCCGAGGCGGCGCGCAAGCGGTTCGGCGTGGACGGGCCCACCGGGTCGCTCTACACCCGCACCGGCCGGCCCTTCTTCGACGACGAGGCCGTGACCGAGGAGATCCTCGGACGCGTCCGCTCGGCGATCGGAGAGGCGGGCCTGTGGGACGAACTCGACACTGACTGGCTGCTGCTCGACGCCGAGCTGATGCCGTGGTCGCTGAAGGCGTCCGGGCTGCTGCGCTCGCAGTACGCGGCCGTGGGCGCCGCCTCCGGCGCGGTGTTCCCGGGCGCGCTGGCCGCCCTGGAGGGCGCGGCGGCACGGGGTGTGGACGTGACGGGGCTGCTCTCCCGGCAGCGCGAGCGGGCCGCCGACGCGGCCTTGTTCACGGACGCGTACCGCCGCTACTGCTGGACCACGGACGGCCTGGACGGGGTGCGCCTCGCCCCGTTCCAGATCCTGGCCGTGCAGGGCCGCAGCCTGGCCGCGCTGCCGCACGACGAGCAGCTCGCGCTGATCGACCGGCTCGTCGAGCACGACGGGACCGGGCTGCTGCAGACCACCCGGCGGCTGTACGTCGACACCGGCGACCCGGAGTCGGTGCGGGCGGGTGTCGACTGGTGGCTGGAGATGACCGGCCGGGGCGGCGAGGGCATGGTCGTCAAGCCGGTCGGCGCGGTGGTGCGCAGCGACGAGGGCCGTCTGGTCCAGCCGGGCATCAAGTGCCGGGGCCGCGAGTACCTGCGGATCATCTACGGCCCCGAGTACACCCGGCCGGACAACCTGGACCGGCTGCGCAAGCGGTTCCTCAACCACAAGCGGTCACTGGCGATCCGCGAGTACGCGCTGGGGCTGGAGGCCCTGGACCGGCTGGCGGAGGGCGAGCCGCTGTGGCGGGTGCACGAGGCCGTGTTCGGGGTACTGGCGCTGGAGTCGGAGCCGGTGGACCCGCGCTTGTGAACCGTCCCTCCCCCCACGCCCTTGTGCCTCACACGTATGTGTCCATATGGTGAAACGCCTTGCGACGTACGTGTGTTCGGACACCGGAGGGAGTGAGGGAACATGGAGATCAAGAAGGTCGTGGTCCGCGAGGACCAGAGCACCAGCCGTCGGCCGGCGATCCTGGAGAAGCGGCCGACCCGCTGACCGAAGGGGCGGCATGCGCGTTCACCTGGTGACGATGCCCTGGCATCCGATCGACCTCCCCTCGCTGCAGGTGGGCCTGCTGCACCGACTGGTGCGGCAGGCCCGCCCGGCCGACGAGGTGACCGAGTTCCACGGCTCCCTGCGCTGGGCCGAGTTCCTCCTGGAGCACTCCGGAGGGCGGCTTCGTCCGGGCGACTATGTGGCGGTCGGCAGCGACTCGATCTTCCACGGCCTCGGCGACTGGGTGTTCTCGGGCGTCCTGTACGACGACCCCGACTGGGGCTCGGCCCGGCTGCGCGCCTACGCGGCGGCCCGGGACGTCTTCATCGGCACCGCCCTCGACATGCGGCCGTACGCGGCCGGGTTCATCGACGAGTGCGCCGCCGAGGTGCTCGCGGCGGAGCCCGACGTCGTCGGGTTCACCACCACGTTCATGCAGAACGTGTCCTCCCTGGCGCTGGCCCGTGAGCTCAAGCGCCGCCGCCCGGAGCTGACCGTCGTCTTCGGCGGCAGCAACTGCGACGGCCCCATGGGCCACGCCCTGCACCGCAACCACCGGTTCGTGGACCATGTGGTGCGCGGCGAGGGGGAGTACGCCTTACCGGCGCTCCTGCGGCATGTGGACGCGGGCACCCCGCCCGTGGACGTCCCCGGCCTGTGCTGGTGGGACGGAGACATATCCCGCGCCAACACCGAGACCCGCCGCACGGTGGTGCCCGCCGACATACCCTCGCCCGACTACGACCAGTGGCAGGCCGCCCTGGAGGCCTCGCCGGTGCTGGAGTACGTCCACCCCAAGCTGGTGGTCGAGGGGGCCCGGGGCTGCTGGTGGGGGGAGAAGCACCACTGCACCTTCTGCGGGCTCAACGGCTCGTCCATGGCCTTCCGCGCCAAGCCGGGCGAGCGGCTGTGGGAAGAGATCGACCGCCTCGTACGACGGCACCGCATCCTCGACATCGTCACCGTCGACAACATCATCGACATGGCCTACTTCCGGGACTTCCTCCCGCGCGTCGTCGACAGCGGCTGGGACCTGCGGCTGCACTACGAGGTCAAGTCCAACCTCACCCCCGACCAGCTCCGCCTCCTCGGCCGCTCGGGCACCGTGCACATCCAGCCCGGCATCGAGAGCCTCGGCAGCCGGGTGCTCGACCTCATGGACAAGGGCGTGAGCGGCGCCCGCAACATCCGCACCCTCCGCGAGTGCGAGAACCACGCGCTCACCTGCTCCTGGAACCTCCTGTACGGCTTCCCCGGCGAGACCGCCGAGGACTACGCCCATGTCGTCGACCAGCTCCCGGCACTCGTCCATCTGCAACCGCCCAGCGGCGCCCACCGCATCCAACTGGAGCGGTTCAGCCCGCACTTCACCGACCCGGGCCTGGGCTTCGGCAAGCGGCGCCCGGCCGCGATGTACCAGCACGTCTACGACCTGCCCGAGGACGAACTGACCGACCTCGTCTACCTGTTCGACACGGAGGACGCGGGCATCGGGGGCGAGACGGAGAACCGGCTCAAGGCGGCCGTGGCGCAGTGGCGCGCCGGACATCACACCTCGCGGCTGCTGTTCGAGGAGGCCGAGGAGGCCGAGGGAGACGAGGGAGATGTGGGAGAGGGAGCGGACGCGGCCGCCCTGCTCGTGCACGACCGGCGCCACGGCCGGCCGCCGGCCACCCACCGCTTCACCGGCTGGGCGGCGGCCGCGCTGCGCCGCCTGGAGGACGGGCGCACCGAGTCCGCACTGCACCGGCTGCTGACGGAGGACGGCCACTGCGTCAGCCCCGAAGCCCTGCACGACTGGCTCCAACACACCTTCTCCCTCGGCCTGTTGTTCCGCGACGGCCGGACCTATGTCTCCCTGCCCACCTGGGACGAGACGGTCCGCGTGGCCGACGGGGCGGGGGTCGCCGGATGACCGGGCTGCCCACCGCCGTCCCGCACCGGGTCACCGGCCGCCGGGTCGAGGCGACCGAGCCGGTCCGCCTGGGCGCGGGCGGGCAACGCAGTGCGCTGGCGGTCCAGTTCCTGCGCGAGTGCCAGAGCCTCGGACTCCGGGTGAACTGGACGGCGGCCGACGGGGAGACGCCGTACGACATCGGGCTCCTGCGCCATCTGCCCCCGCCCGCTCAAGTGTCCGATGAGCCAGGTGAGTTGAAAGAGTGGCGGGCGGGGTATGCGTACGGGATGCTCTACCACCGTCGTGGGCCGGACTTCGTCGCCGTCATGGACCGCAGGGAGCCCGGCACCGCCGTACGGCTCACCCTCGACCACCCCGATCTGCTCTCCGCCTTCCACACGCTGCTGAACCCCACGCCCCTGCACGAGCTGGACCCCGGCCCGCGCGAGGCCACGGGACTGCTGGCCGCCGAGCGGCTGGCCCTGGTCACCGACGGATGGGCGGTGGCCCTGCCGCCGCGCATCAACCGCTGGCCCGTGCCCTGCACGGGGATCTGAGGAGTGGCCGCGGCGACCGCCGAGGCACGGCCGCTCCCGCTGCGGCGGCAGCGGGCCTTCGTGCTGCTGTGCGGCGAGCAGATCGCCGGCTCCGTCGGACGCCAGGTCACCGCCCTCGCGGTGGCGCTGCTCGCGGTGACCGATCTGGACACGGGGCCGTTCGGGGCGGCCGCGGTGCTCGCGCTGACCTATCTGCCGGGGGCCCTGCTCAGCCCCTTCGCCGGAGTGCTCGTCGACCGGGTGCGGCTGCGCCGGCTGCTCGTCGTGGTCACCGCCGCACAGGCCCTGGTCGTGGGCTCGGTCCCGCTCGCGAACGCCCTGGGAGGAGTCGGCCGTCCGCAACTGTACGGCGTCGCCGTCGTCTCCGGCGCGCTGACCTTCACCCTCTCGGTCGCCCTGCAGGCGGCGCTGCCCCGGGTCGTCGGACCGGACCGGCTGCTGGCCGCCAACTCCGCGCTCACCGGGGCCCGTACGGCCGGTTTGATCGGCGGCCCGGCACTCGGCGGTGTGCTGGTCGGGATCCTCGGACCCGCCCCGGCCCTGCTGGCGGGCAGCGCGGCCTACGCCGTCGAGGCACTGCTCCTGCTGGCCCTGCCCGCGGCACTGAACGACCCGGCCGAGCCAAGGGGTGCGCAGTCGCCGACGGCACTGCTTCGCACGGGACTTGAGGTGGTGCGCGGCGAACCGAGGCTGCGCCGGATGGTCCTCGCGGGCGCCGGGCTCAACCTCGGCAGCGGTGCGGCGGGTGCGCTCCTCGTGTACTACGCGACCCGCGATCTCGCCCTGTCCGCCTGGCAGTTGGGCATCTCGTACGCCGTGCACAGCGCGGCCACGCTGGTGGGGGTGGGTGTCGCGGGCCGCTTCGCCCGGACGGCGGGGCTGTGGTCGGCCACCAGGATCTGCGCGCTGCTGGCGGGGGGCGCGGTCTTTCTGGTTCCGGCGGCCGCGCTGGGCCCCGCATTTCCGCTGCTGCTCGTCTACCAGGCCTGTTACGGGCTCGCCGTCACGGTGTGGGCGATCTCCATGACCACTCTGCAGCAGCTGGCCACACCGGTGGGCATGCAGGGCCGTGTCGCCGGGTTCGTGCAGGCCGCGCTCCTCGGGACGGTGCCGGTCGGAGCGCTGGCGGGCGGTGCGCTGGCCGCCGGGATCGGCAATGTGCCCGTGCTCCTCGGGTCGGCGGTGGTGGCGCTGCTGGCGGCGGCGAGCCTGTGGACGCCGGGCGTCAGCCGACCAGCCGCAGCCGCTGCCCGCACACCCGCACCCGGATCGTCTGCCCCCAGGTGAGCTCCAGAGCGTCGCTCTCGATCCCGTCGCCGAAGGCGATCAGCCGATCGGACTCGACGGTGACCGACAGGGCCTGAGCGGCCGCGAGTTCGCCCGCCACCAGGGACGTTCCGGTGGCCGGTGACGGCCAGGCCTCCCGTACGAACCACAGCAGCCGGTCCTCGGTGGGGGAGGGGAGCGCAAGCCGGCTGACCCGCTCCTGCCACACCGACCGGAGCCACCCGGTGGCCCCGGTCCCGGTCCCCACCAGCACCCCGGACGAGGCCTGGGCCTCGACGACACCCCCGTCGCCGTCGAGGCCCAGGCGGTACCGGGCGGTCTGATGTCCGGCCGCCCCCAGATAGATCTCGTTGAGCGCGACCAGGCGCTGTGTGTCGTCCGCGACGGCCTCGACCATGGTGAGCTCCTCGGCGCCGGTGCCCCGGGCCAGGGCGGCCGGCAGCAGTGCCGCCGCGTCCGCGGGCCGGTGCCGGACGAGCACACCGGGGTTGCGGCCGGGATCGGAGTCGATGCCCAGCACCGGCTGGCCCGCGAGGTACTTGGCGGCGTTCGCCACCAGCCCGTCCTGGCCCACCACCACGACCACGTCCTCGGGCGCGAACAGGAAACGGTCCAGGTCGGACCGTTCCACGCGGCTCTGCCGCCAGGTCAGCGGGACCGCCGAGGCGACCTCGGCCAGCGCCCGGCGCGTGCGGTGGTGGCGTTCCGCGACCTCGTCGATGTCACGGCCGCGGGAGGCGAGGAAGAAGGCGGCCTGGCCGTGCGTGCCGTGCCGGGCCACCAACTCCTCGTACTCCGTGGTGCGATGGACCAGCACGGCACGCGGGGCGAGACTCATTCCTCCGTCCCGGTGCCGCCGAGCTTCGCCAGCAGTCCGGTGAGCACGTCCGGCGACACGGTCACGCTGTCGATCCGGGGCAGGTTCTCCGCCAGCCGGGTGGCTGTCAGGGCGTGCAGGGTCGCGACACCGTCGACTCCGGCGTCCGCGTGTACCCGCAGCCATGCGGCCCGCGCCTGTGCCCGCGCCTCACCCACCTCGCGCGCGCCCTCGGCCTCGGCGCGGGCGAGCCGTGTCGAACGGGCCGCCTCCGCCTCCGCCAGCCGGGCCGTCCGCGCGGCCTCCGCCTCGGCGAGCAGCCCGGTGCGCCGCGCCTCGGCGTCGGCCAGTCGCACCGACCGGTCGGCCTCCGCCTCCGCGAGCTTCACCGAGCGGGCCGCCTCGGCCTCGGCGAGCCTGACCGTCCGAGCCGCCTCCGCCCGGGCGCGCACCGCGTCGGCCGCCGCGTGCTCCTCGGCCTCGCGGCGCGTGTTCGTGCCGCGCTGCTCGACCAGCTGCTCCTCGCGGCGGGCGAGTTCGATCTGGCTGGCCAGCTCGTTCTCGGCGATCGTCCGCTCCCGTTCGACGGCCACCGCCCGCCGTTCGTAGGTGGCCCGGTCGGCCTCCTGCTGGATCTGCTCCCGGGCCGGGGTGCGCAGCGCACGCTCCACCTCGGGCTCGGGCCGCAGCGCCATCACACGGACGGCGACGACCTCGATGCCGATGGCCGGCAAGCGGGGCTCGGTGCCCAGCCCCTCCGCGATCCGCTCGCGCACCGCGCTCACCCCGTCGGCCAGCGCCGACGACAGCGGCGTACGGGCGAGAACGGCCAGCGCGTGCTGCTGGGCCGTCTCGGTGAGCAGCGTGCCCAGCTGCTCCAGGGGCGCGCCCCGCCACACGCCCGTGTCGGGGTCGATCGAGAAGTCCAGGCGGGCGGCGGCGACGGCCGGATCGCCGATCCGGTAGGTGACCGTCGCCTGCACGGCCACGTCCTGGAAGTCGGACGTGCGGGCGTGGAAGGTCATCGCCAGCTCACGGTCGTCGACCGGCACCTCCGAGAGCGCGGCGGTCAGTGAGCGGTACCAGAAGCTGAGCCCCGGGCCGTCGTGCGCGAGCCTTCCCGACCGGTGGTGTCTGATGTGCGCCGTCGGGGCGCCGCGCAGATGGCGCCAGCCGAGGCGCCGGGTGATGTCGGCCATGGAACCCCCTCCTGTTTTCGTCATGTAGACGATAAACGGAGGGACCACTTGTCGTCAACGGGACGAAAACAAGAAGATTCCGAAACGGTCGAGCAGAGGGTGAAGGCGGTCTTCTGTGGTCAGGATGGAGGCATGGGATTCCACGTCGACTCCGAGGCCGGGCGGCTGCGCCGCGTCATCCTGCACCGGCCGGATCTTGAGCTCAAAAGGCTCACCCCCAGCAACAAGGACGCCCTCCTCTTCGACGACGTGCTGTGGGTGCGCCGGGCGCGTGCCGAGCACGACGGGTTCGCCGACGTGCTGCGCGACCGCGGTGTCACCGTCCACCTCTTCGGTGACCTGCTCGCCGAGACCCTGGAGATCCCGGAGGCCAGGACGCTCGTCCTGGACCGGGTCTTCGACGAGAAGGAGTACGGCCCCCTCGCCACCGACCACCTCCGGGCGGCCTTCGAGACCCTGCCCGCGCGCGAACTGGCCGCGGCCCTGGTCGGCGGCATGACCAAGCGGGAGTTCTTGGACGCGCACGAGGAGCCCACCTCCGTCCGCTTCCATGTGATGGACCTGGACGACTTCCTCCTCGGCCCGCTCCCGAACCACCTCTTCACCCGGGACACCTCCGCCTGGATCTACGACGGGGTCGCCATCAACGCCATGCGCCTGCCCGCCCGGCAGCGCGAGACCGTGCACTTCGAGGCGATCTACCGGCACCATCCGCAGTTCCGGGACGAAGCCTTCCGCGTCTGGTCGGCGGGCCAGGCCGACTACCCGTCCACCATCGAGGGCGGCGACGTCCTGGTGATCGGCAACGGCGCCGTCCTGATCGGCATGAGCGAGCGCACCACCCCGCAGGCCGTGGAGATGCTCGCGCACAAGCTGTTCGCCGCGGGCTCGGCGCGGACGATCGTCGCGCTCGACATGCCCAAGCGGCGCGCCTTCATGCACCTCGACACCGTGATGACGATGGTCGACGGCGACACCTTCACCCAGTACGCGGGGCTCGGCATGCTCCGCTCGTACACCATCGAACCCGGCGCCGTGGAGAAGGAGCTCAAGGTCACCGACCATCCGCCGGAGCACATGCACCGGGCGATCGCCGCCTCCCTCGGGCTGAGCGAGATCCGTGTCCTGACCGCCACGCAGGACGTGCACGCGGCCGAGCGCGAGCAGTGGGACGACGGCTGCAACGTCCTCGCCGTCGAGCCCGGCGTCGTCGTCGCCTACGAGCGCAACTCCACCACCAACACGCATCTGCGCAAGCAGGGCATCGAGGTCATCGAGATCCCGGGCAGCGAGCTGGGCCGGGGCAGAGGCGGGCCGCGCTGTATGAGCTGTCCGGTGGAACGGGATGCTGTATAGAAATGTGGTCTGTCGTATAGACTTCCAGCCGTCCTGTGATCTCGTACCCCTGGAGCGCCCCCCATGGCGACAGTCCCGACCGCCCTCGCCGGCCGCCACTTCCTCAAGGAGCTGGACTTCACCCGGGAGGAGTTCCGCGGCCTGGTCGAGCTGGCCGCGGAGCTGAAGGCCGCCAAGAAGGCGGGGGCCGAGACGCAGTACCTGCGGGGCAGGAACATCGCGCTGGTCTTCGAGAAGACCTCGACGCGCACCCGGTGCGCGTTCGAGGTCGCCGCCGCCGACCAGGGCGCCTCGACGACGTATCTCGACCCCTCCGGCTCGCAGCTGGGCCACAAGGAGTCGGTCAAGGACACCGCCCGGGTCCTCGGGCGGATGTTCGACGCCATCGAGTACCGCGGGCACGGACAGGGCGTCATCGAAGAGCTGGCCGCCTTCGCCGGGGTCCCCGTCTACAACGGCCTCACCGACGAGTGGCACCCCACCCAGATGCTCGCCGACGTGCTCACCATGACCGAGCACAGCGACAAGCCGCTCACCGAGACCGCCTTCGCCTACCTCGGCGACGCCCGCTACAACATGGGCAACTCCTACCTCGTCACCGGCGCCCTGCTCGGCATGGACGTCCGGATCGTCGCGCCCCGGCTGCTGTGGCCGGACGACACCATCGTCGAGGTGGCCCAGCAGCTCGCCGGTGCCTCCGGCGCCCGGATCACGCTCACCGACGACGTGAAGGAGGGCGTGCGCGGCGCCGACTTCATCGCCACCGACGTATGGGTGTCGATGGGCGAGCCGAAGGAGGTCTGGGACGAGCGCATAGCGCTGCTGGGCCCGTACGCCGTGACCATGGACGTGCTCCGCGCCACCGGCAACGAGCAGGTGAAGTTCCTGCACTGCCTGCCCGCTTTCCACGACCTCGGCACCGCCGTCGGCCGCGAGATCCACGAGCGGCACGGACTGACCGAGCTGGAAGTCACCGACGAGGTGTTCGAGTCCGAGCACTCCGTCGTCTTCGACGAGGCGGAGAACCGGATGCACACCATCAAGGCCGTCCTGGTGGCCACCCTCGGGCGGCCTGCCGCGCGCGACGTTGCCTGACCGGCCTCACCAGGCCTTATCCTGTCCGGCGGCCCGGCGCCACCCCTGCCACGGCCGCCGCAGCGATCGACACCGGATCGCGCCCGCACCACCAGAAACGAGCACCACCCGTATGCCCGCTCAGCCCACCAAGCTGCGTATCAAGTCCCCCGCCCTGCTGATCGCCGAGTCCGGCGCCGACCGCGAAGGCCACGGCCTCAAGCGCACGATGGGCCTCTTCCAGCTGATCTGCTTCGGCGTCGGCGCGATCGTCGGCACCGGCATCTTCGTCGGCCTCTCCGACTCGGTCGCCCAGGCCGGTCCCGCGGTCGTCGTCTCCTTCATCCTCGCCGCGATCACCTGCGTCTTCACCGCCTTCTCCTTCGCCGAGCTGGGTGGCGCGATCCCGGTCTCCGGATCGTCGTACTCCTTCGCCTACGCGGGCCTCGGCGAGTCCACCGCCTTCCTGGTCGGCTGGTGCCTGCTCCTGGAGTACGGCATCTCGATCTCGGCCGTCGCCGTCGGCTGGAGCCAGTACGTCAACGAACTGCTGCACAGCCTCACCGGCCTGCAGCTCCCGGCCGCGCTCTGCGCCGGTCCGGCCGACGGCGGGATCGTCAACGTCCCCGCCGTGATCGTCATCGCCCTGGCCTCCGGGCTGCTGGTACGCGGTGTGCGCGAGAGCGCCCGGGCCACCGCCGCCATGGCCGCGGTCAAGCTGGCCATCCTCGTCGCCTTCTGCGCCATCGGCTACAGCGCCTTCAAGCACGGCAACCTCACCCCGTTCTCCCCGGCCGGGCTCGGCGGCATCGGCGCCGGCACCACGGCCGCGTTCTTCTCGTACATCGGCTTCGACGCGATCACCACCGCCGGCGAGGAGGCGAAGAACCCGCGCCGCGACATCCCGGTCGCGATCCTCGTCTGCATGGGCCTGGTCACCCTGCTGTACTGCGCGGTCGCCGTCGCCGCCATCGGCGCCGTCGGCGGCGACCGGGTCGCGAACCGGCCCGCCGCCCTTTCCTACGTCGTCAACCAGGTCACCGGCTCGGCGATCGGCGGCGGGGTCATCGCCTTCGGCGCGGTGGTCGCCATCGCCTCCGTCGTGCTCGCCGTGATGTACGGCCAGACCCGCATCCTGATGTCGATGTCCCGGGACGGACTCATCCCGCGCGTCTTCGAGAAGGTGTCGCCCCGGACCTCCACGCCCGTCGCCGGCACCCTGATCGTCGCGGTCGTCTTCGCCCTCCCGGCGGCCCTCGCCCCGCTGGACGCCGTGATGAACCTGTGCACCATCGGCACGCTCGCCATCATGGCCGTCGTCAACATCACGGTGATCGCCCTGCGCCGCCGCGAACCGGCCCTCGTCCGCTCCTTCCGGGTACCGCTCTACCCGGTCGTCCCGCTGCTCGGCGTCGGCTTCTGCCTGTACCTGATGTACGAGACGGGCTGGACGACCTGGATCCAGTTCGCGGTGTTCCTCGCGGCCGGATTCCTGGTGTACGTCCTCTACGGGCGCCGGAACTCCACGCTCACCACGGCGCGGGACGCCGAGGTCACGCGGGACGCCGCTGACGCGGTACCACAGGCAGTCTGAACCAGACCGCCTTGCCCGACTCGGTCGGGCGGTGGCCGCAGGACGAGCTGAGGGCGCGGAGCAGCAGCAGACCGCGCCCGTGCTCCTGCCAGGGGTCGGGCTGCTCGACGACGGGCCGGGTCAAATGGCCGGGCGGCGCCGGGTCCGGGTCGTGCACCTCGACCTGGCAGCCGGTCGGCCGCAGCTCCACCACCAGCTCTATCGGGCCGTTGCCCGAGGTGTGCTCCACCGCGTTGGCGACCAGCTCGGCCGTGAGCAGCTCAGCGGTGTCGCTGTCGGCCGCATGCTCCAGTTCCGCCAGTGCCGTACGGACCAGCGCACGCGCCACCGGCACCGCGGCGGCGGTGTGCGGCAGCGCGATGCGCCACGAGGCTGGGGCGGAGGGGCTCTCGTACAAGGCGGTTCCGTTCATGGAGCAGGCTGTCCTGCTTTCAACCCAAGAGATGGTACGGCGCCCCGCTTCAGCGTCTCTCAAGGGGCACCGCAGGGGGCCTGTGGCCCCGGTACCGGGCGGCTTACCCGCTACCACGTTGCGCCTAGCGCGGCCGCTCCCACTGTTACCTCCCTGTCGACGACCCGTGACCGGCGTGACCGCACTCGGCCAAATGCGCCACTCGTGTCGCGTGCTCGTGACGACAGTCATAAATGGGTGATAGCTTCGTGGGGTAGAGCTACGTGAGGCACCGCCGCCCTGGGAGGCCGCCGTCATGAGTCCCTTCACCGGCTCCGCCGCCCGCACCTCCGACTGGGAGCATCTGCGGGTGGAGATCGCCGACGGAGTCGCCACCGTCACCCTCGCGCGCCCCGAGAAACTCAACGCCCTCACCTTCGGCGCCTACGCCGACCTGCGCGACCTGCTCGCCGAGCTGTCCCGCGAGAGGTCGGTCCGCGCCCTGGTGCTGACCGGGGAGGGCCGCGGCTTCTGCTCCGGCGGCGACGTCGACGAGATCATCGGCGCGACGCTGTCCATGGATACCGCGCAACTCCTCGACTTCAACCGGATGACCGGGCAGGTCGTGCGCGCCGTACGGGAGTGCCCGTTCCCGGTGATCGCGGCGGTGCACGGGGTGGCGGCCGGAGCGGGAGCGGTACTGGCCCTCGCGGCCGACTTCCGCATCGCCGACCCCTCGGCCCGCTTCGCCTTCCTCTTCACCCGCGTCGGCCTGTCCGGCGGCGACATGGGCGCGGCCTATCTGCTGCCCCGCGTGGTCGGCCTCGGCCACGCGACCCGCCTCCTGATGCTCGGCGAGCCGGTGCGGGCGGCGGAGGCCGAGCGGATCGGCCTGATCAGCGAACTGACCGAGGAGGGCCACACCGACGAAGCGGCCCTCGCCCTGGCCCACCGCCTCTCCAACGGCCCGGCCCTCGCCTACGCCCAGACCAAGGCCCTGCTCACAGCAGAGCTGGACATGCCGATGGCGGCGGCGGTGGAGTTGGACGCCTCGACACAGGCGCTGCTGATGAACGGCGAGGACTACGCGGAGTTCCACGCGGCGTTCACGGAGAAGAGGCCTCCGAAGTGGAGGGGGCGATAGTTCATGCCGACCTCAGCTGTGCCAACCCCAGGGGCGCGGGGAACTGCGCGACCAGCCACATCGAACCCGCAGCCGCCGCACATGACCGGCCACCCCCAACGCATCGCAATCATCGGCGGCGGCCCCGGCGGCCTGTACGCCGCCGCTCTCCTCAAGCGGCTCGATCCGGGACGGCACGTCACGGTCTGGGAACGCAACGCCCCCGACGACACCTTCGGCTTCGGAGTGGTCCTCTCCGACGAAACCCTCGGCGGCATCGAACACGCCGACCCCACGGTCTACGAGGCCCTGCAGAAACACTTCGTCCGCTGGGACGACATCGACATCGTCCACCGCAACACCCGCCAAACCTCCGGAGGCCACGGCTTCGCGGCCCTCGGCAGAAAACGCCTCCTCGAAATCCTGCACGAGCGCTGCCGCAACCTGGGCGTGGAGCTGCGCTTCCGCAGCGAGGCACCGTACCCGGCCTGGCTCGCCGAGGCCTACGACCTCGTCATCGCCGCCGACGGCGTGAACAGCACCACCCGTGAGGCCTACACCCATGTGTTCCAGCCCCATGTGGCCACCCACCGCTGCCGCTATATCTGGCTGGCCGCGGACTTCGCCTTCGACGCCTTCCGTTTCGAGATCGCCGAGACCGAGTACGGCGTGATGCAACTGCACGGCTACCCCTACGCGGCCGACGCCTCCACCGTGATCGTCGAGATGCGCGAGGAGGTGTGGCGGGCCGCCGGGTTCGACCAACTCGGCGAGCAGGAGTCGGTCGAGCGCTGCGCGAAGATCTTCTCGGACGCGCTGGGCGGGCGGCCCCTGCGCTCCAACAAGTCCGCCTGGATCAACTTCCGTACCGTCGTCAACGAACACTGGTCCTACGGCAACATCGTCCTCCTCGGCGACGCCGCCCACACCGCCCACTTCTCCATCGGGTCCGGCACCAAGCTGGCCGTCGAGGACGCCCTCGCGCTCGCCGCCTGTCTGGAGGAACAGCCCACCCTGGCCGAGGCGTTGACGGCCTACGAGACCGAGCGCAAACCCGTCGTCGCCTCCACCCAGCGCGCCGCCCGCGCCAGCCTGGAGTGGTTCGAGAACATCGAGCTGTACCTGCGCCAGCCGCCCCGCCAGTTCGCCTTCAACCTGCTCACCCGCAGCCGCCGCGTCACCCACGACAACCTCAGGCTGCGCGACGCCGGCTTCACCGAGTCCGTGGAGCGCGAGTTCGGCTGCCCGCCCGGTACGCCCCCGATGTTCACCCCCTTCCGGCTGCGCGGTCTGACCCTGCGCAACCGGGTCGTCGTCTCGCCCATGGACATGTACTCCTCGGTCCATGGCATCCCCGGCGACTTCCACCTCGTCCACCTGGGCGCCCGCGCCCTCGGCGGCGCCGGTCTGGTGATGACCGAGATGGTGTGCGTCAGCGAGGAGGGCCGGATCACCCCAGGCTGCGCCGGTCTCTACACCGACAGACAGGGCGAGGCCTGGCGGCGGATCACCGAGTTCGTGCACGACCGGTCACCGGGCACCGCGATCGGCGTGCAGCTCGGCCACAGCGGGCGCAAGGGCTCGACGAAGCTGATGTGGGAGGGCATCGACGAGCCCCTGCCCGACGGCAACTGGCCGCTCGTGGCCGCCTCCCCGCTCCCGTACAAGCCCGAGAGTCAGCTGCCGCGCCAGCTCTCGCGCGCCCAACTCACCGACATCCGGGAGCAGTTCACCGCCGCCGCCTGGCGTGCCGCCCGCGCCGGCTTCGATCTGCTCGAACTCCACTGCGCCCACGGCTATCTGCTCTCCGGCTTCCTCTCCCCGCTGACCAACCGGCGCACCGACGCCTACGGCGGCTCGCTGGAGAAGCGGCTGCGCTTCCCGCTGGAGGTCTTCGACGCCGTACGCGGGGTGTGGCCGGAGGAGCGGCCCATGACCGTGCGCATCTCCGCCACCGACTGGGCCGAGGGCGGCACCACGGCCGAGGACGCCGTCGAGATCGCCCGCGCCTTCGCCGCCCACGGCGTTGACGCGATCGACGTGTCGACCGGGCAGGTGGTGGCCGAGGAGGAGCCGGAGTACGGGCGGTCGTACCAGACGCCGTTCGCCGACCGGATCCGGCACGAGGTCGGCGTCCCGGTCGTCGCGGTCGGCGCGATCTCCTCCTGGGACGACGTCAACTCCCTGATTCTGGCCGGGCGTACGGACCTGTGCGCGCTGGCCCGACCTCACCTCTACGACCCGCACTGGACACTGCACGCCGCCGCCGATCAGGGGTACGAAGGTCCGGGCGTCGCGTGGCCCGACCCGTACCGCGCGGGCAGCCGGCCCCCGCAGACCGGACGCACGGACGCCCCCAAGCCGCGGCTCACCCTGGAGAGTTGACCTCGGCCATGCCCGCGGTCAGCGTGGCGCCGTCCGCCGGATCGATCAGGATGAACGCGCCGGTGCGCCGGGAGACCGCGTAGTCGTCGAGGGCCAGCGGCTCGGCCGTGCGCAGGGTGATCCGGCCCAGGCCGTTCGCCGTCAGCTCGGCGGCGCCGGCAGCACGCCGTTGCGCGCGAGCACCTCGGAGACGAGCCCGATGCGCTGCACGTTGGTGTTCCGGTCCGCCCGCGAGAAGCCGAGGCCGGCGGAGAGGAAGCGGCGTATCTCGTCGCCGTCGAGGACCTCCACCCGGTGTCCCTCGGCCGCCAGCCGGTCTCCCAGGAGGCGGGCGATCGTCGTCTTGCCCGCGCTCGGCAGCCCGGTGAGCCAGACAGTGGCTCCCTGAGCCCTTGCCGTGGTGGTCATGCGCAACAGTCCTCTTCTCTGACCAGGGCGTACGGCTCGTTGAACGCCGGTAGGAAACCTGAGAAGAGGGACGGAAGGAGCTGAGGGTTCCATGAGGGACGCTGGTTGTGGCCGGGCTCACAGCCCGGCGAACGTGGCTCCCGCGTCCCGCAGCCGCTCGTGGAGTCCCCGGAACACCTCGGCCGACCGCGCGCCCGGCCAGTTCGCGGGCAGCAGGTGCACGGGGAGGCCGGGGTCGGTGTAGGGGAGGTGGCGCCAGGTGTCCAGGGCCAGGAGGTAGTCGCGGTAGGCCTCCTCGGGCGGGGTGTCCGTGCGCCGCTCCCAGTCGTGCAGCACGCCCTCGTGCGCGTCGAGGAACGCCTCGTGCTCCTTGGCGATCGCGGCCAGGTCCCACCAGCGGGCGACCGCCTCGACCGTGGGCGCGAAGCCGAGGTGCGCGCCGCGGAAGAAGTCGACGTACGGGTCGAGCCGCAGCCGCTGAAGGGTGTGCCGGGTCTCCTCGTACAGCCGTGCCGGGGCGATCCACACCCCGGGGGCCGCGGTGCCGAAGCCCAGGCCCGCCAGCCGGGAGCGCAGCACGTGCCGCTTCTGCCGCTCCGACTCCGGCACCGAGAACACGGCGAGCACCCAGCCCTCGTCCTCGGGCGGTGCGGTCGCGTAGATGCGCCGGTCGCCGTCGTCGAGCAACTGCCGTGCTTCGGGCGAGAGTTCGTACCCGGCCGCGCCCTGCTCCGTACGGGCGGGCCGCAGCAGGCCGCGCCGCTTGAGCCGGGACACCGACGAGCGTACGGAGGGCGCGTCCACGCCGACCGCGGCCAGCAGCCGGATCAGCTCGGCGACGGGTACCGGACCGGGTGTGAAGCGGCCGTACGCGCCGTAGAGCGTGACGATGAGGGACCGTGGTGCGTGTTGCTCGGACACGTTGATCATCTTAGGTCTTCGGCATCACGGCTGGTCACCTTCGGTACGGAGGCGATAGCGCTGGAGCTTGCCGGTCGCCGTGCGCGGCAGAGCGTCGAGGAAGACGATCTCGCGCGGGCACTTGTACGGCGCCAGCTCGGACTTGACGAAACCGCGCAGCGCGTCGGCGTCCCGCTCCGCGCCCTCCTTCAGCACGGTATACGCGACGACCACGTGTCCGCGGGCCTCGTCGGGCTGCCCGATCACCGCCGCCTCGACCACGTCCGGGTGGCGCAGGAGCGCGTCCTCCACCTCCGGTCCGGCGATGTTGTACCCGGCCGAGATGATCATGTCGTCGGCGCGGGCGACATAGCGGAAGTAGCCGTCGTCCTCGCGGACGTAGGTGTCGCCGGTGACGTTCCAGCCGTTGCGCACATAGTCCCGCTGCCGAGGATCGGCGAGGTACCGGCAGCCGACCGGCCCGCGCACGGCGAGCAGCCCGGCCTCCCCGTCCGGCACCGGATCCCCGTTCGCGTCCTGCACGCGCGCCTGCCACCCCGGCACCGGAACACCGGTCGTCCCGGGCCTGATCCGCTCGTCGGCGGCGGAGATGAAGATGTGCAGCAGCTCGGTGGCGCCTATGCCGTTGATGATCCGCAGGCCGGTGCGCTCGTGCCAGGCCCGCCAGGTCGCGGCGGGCAGGTTCTCCCCGGCGGACACACAGCGTCTGAGTGACGAGATGTCATGGCCGTCCAGGTCGTCGAGCATCGCGCGGTACGCGGTGGGCGCGGTGAACAGGACCGAGACCCGGTGCTCACCGATCGCGGGCAGCAGCCGCTTGGGGGTCGCCTGTTCGAGGAGCAGCGCGCTGGCGCCGGCCCGCATCGGGAACACCACGAGCCCGCCGAGACCGAAGGTGAAGCCCAGCGGGGGACTGCCCGCGAAGACATCGTCCACATGTGGTTTGAGCACATGCTTCGAGAAGGTGTCCGCTATGGCGAGCACATCCCGGTGGAAGTGCATGCACCCTTTCGGGCGACCGGTGGTGCCGGAGGTGAACGCGATCAGCGCGACGTCGTCGGACGCGGTGTCGACGGCGGGGTACGGGGTGCCGGGCGCCGGGCGGTTGAGGAGGTCGTCCGGGGCGTCACCGCCGTACGTCGTGATGCGCAGCCCGGGGATCTCGGCCTTGGCGAGGTCGTCGACGGCGCGGATGTCGCACAGCGCGTGGCCCACCCGGGCGATGGAGCAGATCGTGCCGAGTTCGTGCGGGCGCTGCTGGGCCAGCACGGTGACGGCCACCGCGCCCGCCTTCAGCACCGCCAGCCAGCAGGCCGCGAGCCAGGGCGTGGTGGGGCCGCGCAGCAGGACGCGGTTGCCGGGGACCACGCCCAGGTCGCGCGTGAGGACATGCGCGATGCGGTCGACGCGGGCCCGGAGGTCGCCGTAGGTCCAGGTGTCCCCGGTGGGCGCGTGGAACACGGGACGCGCCGGGTCGGCATGGTCCAGGAGCTCGACGGCGCAGTTCAGCCGCTCGGGGTAGTGCAGCTCCGGCAGGTCGAAGTGGAGCTCCGGCCACTCGTCGGGTGGTGGCAGGTTGTCGCGCGCGAAGGCGTCGACGTGCGCCGAGACGTTCATGACGGTTCGCCCCCTTGCCTGGTGGGCTCGCGTGGGCTCGTGGTGCGCTCGCGCAAGGAGCGTATCGTGTTGGTGACGGCAGTCAACAGTACGCGATACCGTCGAATGGGGGTCGATGGCGGCCCGCCGTGGAGGGAGGACCGGCAGTGCCCGCATTCTCGCTCGAACCGGAACAGATCGCCTGGTGTGCCGAGCTGCGCGCCCTGGCCGCGGAGCGGCTGCGCCCGCTCGCGGAGAAGGGTGAGCCCGGCCGGGTCGACCGGGCGCTCCTTACGGAACTGGGCCGCTTCGGTCTGCTGTCGCGCCTGTTCACCTCCGGCGCGCTGGACCTCTGTCTGATGCGCGAGTCCCTGGCCCAGGTCTGCACGGAGGCCGAGACCGCCCTGGCCCTCCAGGGTCTCGGCGCCCACCCGGTCCACGCCCATGGCACCCCCGCTCAGTGGGACCGCTGGCTGCCCCGGGTGTCCGACGGCAGCGCGGTGGCCGCGTTCGCGCTGAGCGAGCCGGGGGCGGGCTCGGACGCGGCGGCGCTCGCCCTGCGGGCGGAACCGCGGGGAGCGGGGCGCTGGCGGCTCACCGGGCAGAAGTGCTGGATCTCCAACGCCCCCGAGGCCGACTTCTACACCGTCTTCGCGCGGACCACCCCCGATGCCGGTTCCCGCGGGGTGACCGCCTTCCTGGTGCCCGCCGACCGGCCCGGCCTCACCGGTTCGCCCCTGGAGATGCTCTCCCCGCACCCCATCGGCAGCCTCGACTTCGACGCCGTACCCGTGACCGAGGACGACGTGCTCGGGGAGGTCGACCGCGGTTTCCGGGTCGCGATGGGCACACTCAATCTCTTCCGCCCGAGCGTCGGTGCCTTCGCCGTCGGCATGGCCCAGGCGGCGCTCGACGCGACCCTCGTCCATACGGCCGGACGGGACGCGTTCGGCGGCAAGCTGAGGGATCTGCAGGCGATCGCTCATCAGGTGGCGGAAATGGCGCTCCGCACGGAGGCGGCCCGCCTGATGGTCTACGCGGCGGCGACGGCGTACGACGAGTCCGCCCCCGACGTCCCCAAGCGCGCCGCAATGGCGAAGCTGCTGGCCACCGAGACCGCGCAGTACGTCGTCGACGCGGCCGTCCAGCTGCACGGCGCCCGGGCGCTGGAGCGGGGCCATCTGCTCGAACACCTCTACCGCGAGGTGCGCGCCCCGCGTATCTACGAGGGTGCCAGCGAGGTCCAACGCGGCATCATCGCCAAGGAGTTGTACGCCACCGCCGACCGGGAGGCCCGTCCGTGACGACCGAGCGCGTCAATCCGCCCGACCTGTCCCCGCCCGCCGGCTTCTCCCACGCGGTCGTCGCCACCGGCACCCGCGTGGTCTTCCTCGCGGGCCAGACCGCCCTCGACACCGACGGCAAGGTCACCGGCGACACCCTCCCCGAGCAGTTCGAGAAGGCGCTCGGCAATCTCCTCACCGCCCTGCGCGCGGCCGGCGGCACCCCCGCCGACCTCGCCCGCGTCACCGTGTACGCCACCGACGTCGCCGCCTACCGCACCCAGGCCCCCGAACTCGGGCGGATCTGGCGCCGGTTGGCGGGCCGCACCTATCCGGCCATGGCGGTCGTGGAGGTCGTACGGCTGTGGGACGAGCAGGCGCTGGTCGAGCTCGACGGCTTCGCGGTGCTGTCCTAGAGCCTTTCTGAGCCGGAGTTCCAGAGCCTTTCTGAACCGGAGCTCAGGCGGCGACCGTCTGCCGTTCGGCCGGTGCCCGGTGCGGCGGCACGACACTGCCGTCGGCGTGCAGCTCACCCGTGTCGTCGAAGACGATCCCCCCGTCGCACAGCAAGCTCCAGCCCTGCTCGGGGTGGGCTGCGACGATGTGCGGGGCGCCGCTGTCGTGAGTCGGGGTCCGGTGGGAACACATGGCACACCTCCGCGTCGGATGTGACGGGTGCCTGCGGCCTGTTCGCCGCCCGGCACGAGTAGACCATGCCCCCCTCGTGAACTCCTCGGAACGGCCTGAAGCGAAGTGTGACAACTCGCGGACAACTCCCTGACCGTTCCACGACCGCCGTGACTCGCCCCCGATGGAGTGACGTTCACACACGGTGCCGCGCCCGCCCGGTACCAGTGGGAACCCCCCACTGCACGATCGGAAAGGCCCCCCATGCCCGTACGTCCCGCCCTCGCCGCGGCCGCCGCCGGAGCCGCCGCGCTGCTCTGCGCCGCCGTCGTCCCCGCGACCGCCGACCCGAACGAGACCGTCACCGTCGATCCGACGGGCCGCGTCGCGGCGGACGGCACCGTGACCCTCTCCGGCACCTATCGCTGCACCGGCGGCACGGGACCGGTGTTCGTCAGCAGCACCGTCGGCCAGGACTCCTCGACCGTCCGCTACGGCATCGGCGGCACCGAGGCGGTGTGCGACGGCGCCGCACACACCTGGGTGAACACCGGCAAGGTCGAAAAGGACCGGCTTCGGCCCGGCGCGGCCCGCGTCGAGGCCACCGTGATGGAACTGCGCCCCGAGGGCGGTCTGCCGCTGCCGTACTTCCACGCCCACCAGGAGCAGGAGGTGACGCTCGGCCAGGGCTGAGCGCGCACGCGGCGGCCCGGCGCACCAGGTGCGCCGGGCCGCCGCGTGCGCGCTCAGGCCGCTCCGTGGCTCATGACGTCGTCCGTGCAGGCGATGTGGATCGTCAGGTCGGCCGGGGCCGAGCGGCTGAGGAAAGGCCAGGTCTGGGCCTTGCGCGCGGTGATGATCCAGCCGGTGGCGTGGTCGTTCATACGGTCCTCGGTGACATCGGTCCGGTCCGTGCCGAGGACCGCGTCCTGCTTGGCGCTGATGGTGTATCCGCCGCTGTAGGCGTGCTGCGCGGCCGGGCAGAGCGCCTCGTGCGGCCGGCCGTCGGCACCGCCGGGGACGAACACCGAGAAGTGGTGCGGCGGTTGGGGTGGATCGGCCACGGCGGGGGCGGCACAGACGAGCAGGGCCGCGGCTCCCGCGGCCACGGTGACGGCGGTACGTGTTCGGGGCATGGGGGTGCTCCTCGCAAAGGGGACAGGGGGACTGGCCTGGACCATTGCAGCCGTCGTCCCGTCCAGGCCTCCGCCGGACACGCAGCGTTGCACCCCATCGGGGCAAAGCGGTCAATCTTTCGAGAAAGCGGTCACTTATCGCTACGCTGTGTGATTTACTGGCGCCATTCCGTCACTCTACGTGGTCGCCCTGTAGTGCCCCGTACCGGCTCAGGGCATCCCGTGTCCCCAAGAGGAGTCCCCATGCCCCGCAGAGGGAGGTGGACGATCGCGGCAGGCTGCGCCGCGGTCGTTCTGTCACTCACCGCCCCCGCCGGCCGCGCCGCCCCGTTCCGTCTCGTCCCCCTGCCGTCCTCGGCACGGCCGGCCGATCCGCACCCGCACGGGGTGCACATCTCGAAGGCGGAGCTCGCCGAGGAGATCCGCCCCGACGAGGTCAAGGCATTCGGCAAGGCCCGCGCCGAACAGATGGCCCGCGACCGCATCGGCCTGCGCGCCGTCGACCGGGGCTACCCCCAGCCCATGCGGAACCGCAGCCTCAAGCGGCTCACCGACTCGCAGCGGGAGCAGAACGCGGCGTTCGACCCGGCCACGTTCGGGAAGTTCACCGACTACTTCGCCAGCCCGGACTACGGCGACCACGTCGCCCTGCTGCCCACCGGCAAGATCCTGCTGTTCTCCTTCGAGGCCGTCGAGGACAGCCCCAACAAGGAGACCGCGCCCACCGAGGTCATCGGCCGCGACAACGCCGGACGCGCCTATGTCTGGGACCCCGCCAAGGGCACCGGCGCCGCCGCCTTCAAGGCCGTACCGCCGCCCGTGGTGAACATGGACGACGGCCTGGACGAACCGCGTGCCGCGCCGATCTTCTGCGCCGGGCACTCCTACCTGCCCAACGGCATGGTGGGCGTCTTCGGCGGCAACCTCGGTGGCAACCACGGCACCGGCGCCCACCTCGCCCTGGTCTTCGACCCGTGGACCGAGACCTGGTACCGGCAGCAGGACATGGCCGAGGGCCGCTGGTACCCGTCCGTGGTCACCGGCGCCGACGGCCGGCAGTTCATCACCTCCGGCCACGGCGACACCGGCTGGGGCAAGCTCTCCATGACGATCGAGCGCTTCCCGGCCAAGACAACCCCGGTCTCGACGGACCCGAAGACCAAGCCCGTCGGCCAGGCGCTCGACAAGTGGCCGGTCAACGCGGAGTACATGGCCGACTATCCGCATCTGTTCTCGCTGCGGGACGGCAGGATCTACGGCTTCGGCCGCAACTACAACGAGCAGTTCGTCTTCGACCCGGCGACCGAGACCAGCCATCCGCTGCTCAGCCGCCCCGGCGGCGGCATGCGCAACTACGGCTCGGCGGTGGCCCTGCCCAGCACCACCAAGGGCCAGGGCCCCGACTCCGTGCTGATCCTCGGCGGCGACCGCAACGACCCCAAGACGTACAAGTTCTCCGGCGGCCGCTGGACCGAGGGCACCTCCCGGGCCTTCGGCCGCACCCAGGACGACACGCTGATCTTCCCCGACGGCCGGCTGTTCACCGTCAACGGCGGCTACGACATCCGCGACTACGGCAACGGCCTGTACAACCCCAACGCCGACGAGAAGTACCGCCAGACCGAACTACGCGGCCTGGACGGCGCCTGGCGGCTCGGCCCGGTCCAGCGGCTGCCCCGCGGTTACCACTCCAACGCCGTGCTGCTGCCCGACGGCCGCATCATGGTCACCGGCGACGAGCTCCAGGAGATCGCCAACAACCCAGACATCAAGTCCGGGATGAACGGCACCATCGAGATCTACGAGCCGCCGTATCTGCACCAGGGCGACCGCCCGACGCTGACGGACGTGGCGAACCCGACCGTGGGCTACAACGCCGGGCTGAGGGTCAGCACGGCCACGCCCACCCGGGCCGCGAAGGCCGTCCTGATGGCGCCCATCACCTCCACCCACTCCGTGGACACCAGCCAGCGCCGCATCGAACTGGACATCTCCAGCCGCGCCGGCAACAAGCTCGAACTGACGACCCCGCCGTCCGCCAACGACGCGCCGCCCGGGTACTACCTGCTCTTCCTGCTCGACCAGCGGGGCGTGCCCAGCGTCGCCAAGTGGGTCCAGCTCCGTCCCTGAATCCGCCGTCCCCTGACGTTCCGTCCCCGACGCTTTCGTCTTCGTCCCCTGCCGCCGGACTCCCGGGCGGCGGTGCCCCTGCCGCTGCCCGGTGCCGTCCGGTTCCTCCCCTCGTCCGTCCCACCAAGGGAGTTCCATGTCCGCTCAACTACCGCTGCGCGACAGCACAGAGATCCAGGGCGACATCCTCGCCGGGTTCAAGAAGGACTACATGACCCTGCTCTTCCTCCAGTTCGGCGATGTGGCCGCCGCCCGGAACTGGCTGACGGAGCTGGTCCCCCGGATCGCCACCACGGAACAGGTCGCCAACTTCAACGCCAAGTTCCACGACGCCCGAGAGGCCTCCGCGGGTGACGACCCGAAGAACCTCAAGGCCACCTGGCTGGGCCTGAGCCTCACCCATGCGGGGCTGCAGCGCCTGACGGGCAAGACCGAGGTGTTCGCCGACGTGCCCCTCGGCGGCACCGTCGAGGCGTTCGTGCAGGGGTCCGCCACCCGTGCCGGGGCCCTCGGCGACAAGGGCTGCAACGCACCGGCGAACTGGGCCTTCGGCGCCGACCACCGCCCGCCCATCCACGCCGTGCTGACCATCGCCGCCGACCTGGAGACCGACCGCAACACCGAACTCAACCGGCAGCTGGAGGCCGCTTCCCGGGCCGGCGTGCTGATCGTCCACCAGCAGAACGGCGCCACGCTGCCCGGCAAGCGCCGGGGCAAGGAGCACTTCGGCTTCAAGGACGGCGTCAGCGAACCGGCCGTGATCGGCTTCGACGACCCGGCGAAGGCCAAGAGCGACCGGATGATCCCGGCCGGCCAGTTCGTCCTCGGCACCGACGACACCCCCCTGCCCGACGGCGCGCCCGACTGGATGAAGTACGGCTCCTTCCAGGTCGTACGGCGTCTCGGCCAGGATGTTCCCGGCTGGTGGGCACAGGTCGGCACCGAACTCCAGAAGCTGCGGGAAGCCAAGGTGGTCGGCCAGGACACGAAGAGCGAATGGCTCGCCGCCCGTCTGGTGGGCCGCTGGCGCTGCGGCGCCTCGGTCGCCAGGTTCCCGGACGCGGCGCCCCCGCCCGGCACCGATGCCGACAACGACCTCAGCTTCAGGGACGACCCCGACGGCGTCATCACCCCGCTCTTCTCCCATCTGCGCAAGACCGCCCCGCGCGACGGACTGGTCGACAAGGGCGAACCGGTCGACGAGAAGTTCATGGACGTACGCCGCATCATCCGGCGCGGCATCCCCTTCGGCGCCCCGTTCGACCCCGCCAACGAGGACGGGGGAGGCCCCGACGAGCCACGCGGCCTGGTCTTCGTCTGCTACCAGGCCGACCTGGCCCGTCAGTTCGAGTTCATCCAGGCGGACTGGGTCAACGACCCCAACTTCCCGCACGACCGTGACCCCATGCCCGGACCGGACCCGATGATCAGCGGTCTGCTGCCCGACGTCACCACCGGTGAGATCGCCTTCGAGAGCCGCACCAACGGCGACCGGAAGACCACTGTGCTGTCCTTCCGGCCCTTCGTGACCACCGAGGGCTCCGTCTACGCCTTCACCCCGTCGATCACCACCCTGCGCGGCCTCACCCAGGGCCGGCTGCAGGCCGCGACCTCGATCGGCGGCACGCAGAACGGAAGCCAGGAGTGGACGACGACGGGCACCGGACAGACCCGCCCGCCGCAGCCGCCCGTGCAACCCGGCCCGGTCGACGAGATCCTGCCCTGGCCGGACACGGAGGAGCGGGCTTGGACCTTCTCCGGCCGCACCGTCCGTGTCGTCGGCACCGGCGCCGCCGAGACCGGTGCGCTCACCACGGGCAGCGACGACCGCACCGGCGTCGTCGTGGACACCGCCGCGGACCTCTCCACCTGGCCCGCGCTGGCCGGGGTCGAACAGGTCGACGCGATCGTGCCGGTCCCCGACGAGCAGTCCGTGAACGGCGAGAGCAGCTACTGGCTCTTCCACACGGTGGGCGGCACCCAGGTCTACCGCCGCATCTACATCTCCTGCGACGCCCGGCACGCCAGCCGCAGCGTCGGCGACGACCGGGCACTCAGCGCCTGGCGCTCCCTCAAGGACGTCACCCGGGTCGACGCGGTGCTGCCGGTGCCGGACCAGCGTCGCGTCGACGGCAAGACGCAGTACTGGCTCTTCCACACCACCGCGCAGGGCCGGCGCTACCGTCTGATCTCCATCGCCGACGGCGGCATGCACACCGACGAAGTGGTCCGCAGCGACCGCGACCTGACCCAGTGGACCTCCCTGCGGGATGTCACCAAGGTCGACGCCTTCCACTTCGTCCCCGGCAAGTACCGGATGAACGGCCAGACCTGGACCTGGGTCTTCCACGACCGGCAGTACCGCCTCATCAGCATCGCCGACGGCTTCGGCCACGCCGACACCCTGCTCCGCGAGGACCGCCCGAACACGGCGTGGTTCCGCGAGGCCTGACCACCTGACTGAACCGACCGGCCCGGCGGAGCTTCGCCGGGCCGGTCCGTCGTTCCGATCCGGGACGTCAGATGTCCCGGAAGATCTCGATCTGCGCCCCGATCGAGTTGAGGCGCTCCGCGAGGTCCTCGTAACCCCGGTTGATGACATACACGTTGCGCAGCACGGAGGTGCCCTCCGCCGCCATCATCGCCAGCAGCACGACCACGGCGGGCCGCAGCGCGGGCGGGCACATCATCTCGGCGGCGCGCCAGCGGGTCGGGCCTTCGACCAGCACGCGGTGCGGGTCGAGGAGCTGGAGCCGGCCGCCGAGGCGGTTGAGGTCCGTCAGATAGATGGCCCGGTTGTCGTAGACCCAGTCGTGGATCAGCGTCTTGCCCTGGGCGACCGCCGCGATGGCCGCGAAGAACGGGACGTTGTCGATGTTCAGGCCCGGGAACGGCATCGGGTGGATCTTGTCGATCGGCGCCTCCAGCTTGGAGGGCCGCACGGTCAGGTCCACCAGTCGGGTGCGGCCGTTGTCGGCGACGTACTCCGGGGTGCGGTCGTGGTCGAGGCCCATCTCCTCCAGGACCGCCAGCTCGATCTCCAGGAACTCGATCGGCACCCGGCGCACCGTCAGCTCGGACTCCGTGACGACCGCGGCGGCCAGCAGGCTCATCGCCTCGACCGGGTCCTCGGAGGGGGAGTAGTCGACGTCGGCGTCGATGTCCGGCACACCGTGCACGGTGAGGGTCGTCGTGCCGATGCCCTCGACCTTGACGCCCAGCACCTCCAGGAAGAAGCAGAGGTCCTGGACCATGTAGTTGGAGGACGCGTTGCGGATGACGGTGACGCCGTCGTGCCGGGCGGCGGCCAGCAGCGCGTTCTCGGTCACGGTGTCGCCGCGCTCGGTCAGCACGATGGGCCGGTCGGGCCGTACGGAACGGTCCACCTGGGCGTGGTACTGGCCCTCGGTGGCGGCGATGTCGAGCCCGAAGCGGCGCAGCGCGATCATATGCGGCTCGATGGTCCGCGTGCCGAGGTCGCAGCCGCCGGCGTACGGCAGCTTGAACCCGTCCATACGGTGCAGCAGCGGGCCGAGGAACATGATGATGGAGCGCGTGCGCACGGCCGCGTCGGAGTCGATGGCGTCCATGTCGAGTTCGGCCGGCGGCACGATCTCCAGGTCGACGCCGTCGTTGATCCAGCGGGTCCGCACGCCGATCGAGTTGAGCACCTCCAGCAGGCGGTACACCTCCTCGATCCGGGCGACCCGACGCAGCACCGTGCGGCCCTTGTTGAGCAGGGTCGCGCACAGCAGGGCCACGCAGGCGTTCTTGCTGGTCTTCACATCGATGGCCCCGGACAGCCGGCGGCCGCCGACCACTCGCAGATGCATCGGGCCCGCGTAGCCCAACGAGACGATCTCACTGTCCAGGGCTTCACCGATTCGAGCGATCATCTCAAGGCTGATGTTTTGGTTGCCGCGCTCGATGCGATTGACAGCGCTCTGACTTGTGCCGAGCGCTTCCGCGAGCTGCGCCTGTGTCCAGCCACGGTGTTGCCGGGCGTCACGGATGAGCTTGCCGATGCGTACGAGGTAGTCGTCTGCCATGAGGCTGAGGCTATCTCAGATATGAGATGGCGCCCGTTGGGGGGTCCATTCGGGTGATGAGGTGTCAGTGCACTTCTGGATGAAGGGGATTCGTCAGGTTATATCGTACAGGAGTCTTGCGTACTGATTTGCGAATAACATCCCGTGTGTGCTGTGTGGGCCATGCCACTGAATATCGAGGCGGTGGATTCGGTCCGGGCATGACCATTCGGCCCCCGTGTACTAGAGTTATCTCGACATCGAGATATCTGGCGAGGAGCACCGCAGCCGCCACCCTGGTAAGGGTTACCTAACTTAGCCTTACCTTAGCGGATTGGCCGAGATGCCGTGGCGGCAGGATCGTGGTGAGTACGCGCACATCAATGAAGGAGACTGTCGTGTCGGCGAACAGCTTCGACGCCCGCAGCACGCTGCAGGTGGGCGACGAGTCGTACGAGATCTTCCGGCTGGACAAGGTGGAGGGCTCGGCCCGGCTGCCGTACAGCCTCAAGGTCCTGCTGGAGAACCTGCTCCGCACGGAGGACGGCGCGAACATCACCGCCGACCACATCCGCGCTCTCGGCAGCTGGGACTCGCAGGCCCAGCCCAGCCAGGAGATCCAGTTCACGCCGGCCCGCGTGATCATGCAGGACTTCACCGGTGTCCCCTGTGTCGTGGACCTCGCGACCATGCGTGAGGCCGTCGCGGCGCTCGGCGGCGACCCGGCGAAGATCAACCCGCTCTCCCCGGCCGAGATGGTCATCGACCACTCCGTCATCGCCGACAAGTTCGGCACCAGCGACGCCTTCAAGCAGAACGTCGACCTGGAGTACGGCCGCAACCGCGAGCGCTACCAGTTCCTGCGCTGGGGCCAGACCGCGTTCGACGACTTCAAGGTCGTCCCGCCGGGCACCGGCATCGTCCACCAGGTGAACATCGAGCACCTCGCGCGGACCGTCATGGTTCGGGGCGGGCAGGCCTACCCGGACACCCTGGTCGGCACCGACTCGCACACCACCATGGTCAACGGCCTCGGTGTCCTCGGCTGGGGCGTCGGCGGCATCGAGGCCGAGGCCGCCATGCTCGGCCAGCCGGTGTCCATGCTCATCCCGCGCGTCGTCGGCCTCAAGCTGACCGGTGAGCTGCAGCCGGGTACGACAGCCACGGACCTCGTGCTCACCATCACCGAGATGCTCCGCAAGCACGGTGTCGTCGGCAAGTTCGTCGAGTTCTACGGCGAGGGCGTGGCCGCCACCTCGCTCGCCAACCGCGCCACCATCGGCAACATGTCGCCGGAGTTCGGCTCCACCGCCGCGATCTTCCCGATCGACGGCGAGACCCTGAGCTACCTGCGCCTGACCGGCCGCTCCGACCAGCAGGTCGCGCTCGTCGAGGCGTACGCCAAGGAGCAGGGCCTCTGGCTGGACCCGCAGGCCGAGCCCGACTTCTCCGAGAAGCTCGAACTTGACCTGTCGACGGTCGTCCCCTCCATCGCCGGCCCGAAGCGCCCGCAGGACCGTATCGTCCTCGCCAACGCGGCCGAGCAGTTCAAGTCCGACGTCCTGAACTACGTCACCACCGCCGACGAGGCGGGCGAGGAGTCCTTCCCCGCCTCCGACTCCCCGGCCGTCCACCCGAACGGCGCGCCGTCCAACCCGGTCCAGGTCACCGCCCCCGACGGCACGACCTACACGATCGACCACGGTGCGGTGACGGTCGCGGCCATCACCTCCTGCACCAACACCTCGAACCCGTACGTCATGGTCGCCGCCGCGCTCGTCGCGAAGAAGGCCGTGGAGAAGGGCCTGACCCGCAAGCCGTGGGTCAAGACCACCCTCGCCCCGGGCTCGAAGGTCGTCACCGACTACTTCGACAAGGCCGGTCTGACCCCGTACCTCGACAAGGTCGGCTTCAACCTGGTCGGTTACGGCTGCACCACCTGCATCGGCAACTCCGGCCCGCTGCCGGAGGAGGTCTCCAAGGCCGTCAACGACCACGACCTCGCGGTCACCTCGGTCCTCTCCGGCAACCGGAACTTCGAGGGCCGTATCAACCCCGACGTCAAGATGAACTACCTGGCCTCCCCGCCGCTGGTCGTCGCGTACGCCATCGCGGGCTCCATGAAGGTGGACATCACCAGGGACGCCCTCGGCACCGACCAGGACGGCAAGCCGGTCTACCTGACCGACATCTGGCCGACCGAGGCCGAGGTCAACGACGTCGTGGCGAACGCCATCGGCGAGGACATGTTCAACAAGTCCTACGCGGACGTCTTCGCGGGCGACGCCCAGTGGCAGTCCCTGCCGATCCCGACCGGCAACACCTTCGAGTGGGACGCCGAGTCGACCTACGTCCGCAAGCCCCCGTACTTCGACGGCATGGAGATGGAGCCGGCCCCGGTCAGCGACATCGCCGGTGCCCGCGTGCTCGCCAAGCTGGGCGACTCGGTCACCACCGACCACATCTCCCCGGCCGGCGCCATCAAGGCCGACACCCCGGCCGGCAAGTACCTCACCGAGCACGGTGTGGAGCGTCGTGACTTCAACTCCTACGGCTCCCGCCGTGGCAACCACGAGGTCATGATCCGCGGTACGTTCGCCAACATCCGCCTGCGCAACCAGATCGCGCCGGGCACCGAGGGCGGCTACACCCGCGACTTCACCCAGGCCGACGCGCCGGTGTCGTTCATCTACGACGCCTCGCGCAACTACATCGACCAGGGCATCCCGCTGGTCGTCCTGGCCGGCAAGGAGTACGGCTCCGGCTCGTCCCGCGACTGGGCCGCCAAGGGCACCGCGCTGCTCGGCGTCAAGGCCGTCATCGCCGAGTCGTACGAGCGCATCCACCGCTCGAACCTCATCGGCATGGGCGTCCTGCCGCTGCAGTTCCCGGAGGGTGCCTCCGCCGAGTCCCTCGGTCTGACCGGTGAGGAGACCTTCTCCTTCTCCGGCGTCACCGAGCTGAACAACGGCACCACGCCGCGCACGGTGAAGGTCACCACCGACACCGGTGTCGAGTTCGACGCCGTCGTCCGCATCGACACCCCCGGTGAGGCCGACTACTACCGCAACGGCGGCATCATGCAGTACGTCCTGCGCAACCTGATCCGCAAGTAAGCGGCAGCGTACGGCGGTACAGGGCCGCATCCCCGGTGACGGGGGTGCGGCCCTTCGCCGTGTCCGGGCCGGGTACGGCGAAGGGCCGCACAAAGGTCATCACGAAGGGCAGCACGAAGGCGGCACGAAGGTCATCACCCACCCTCAGACGGAACACAGGCTTCCCCCAGCGAACCGGGACAGGATCGGTACATGAGCCGCCGCCCGTGGGCCCGCTCGCTGCGCACACGCCTCCTGGTCCTCGTCACCGCCACCCTCGTGTGCGTGTGCGCCGCGCTCGCCCTCACCACCGTCCTCGCCCAACGCGCCTATCTCATGGGCAACCTGGACGACCGGGTCAACGACGCCGCCGAACGCAGCGTGGGCGGCGCCGCGCTGCACCCCGAACTCCCCGCCGACCTCGCCTTCCTCGACGAGGGCGGTCACACCGAGGGCCTGCTCGTCGCCCGGCTCGACGCCGCCGGGCACCTCGTCTCCGCCGCGGTCGTCACCCGGGACGCGGCCCCCCGCACTCTCGGTTCCGCCCAGCGCGCCGCCCTCGCCGGCATCCGCCCCGACGGCTCGCTGCACACCCGGACGGTGCCCGGACTCGGCACCTACCGGGTCACCGCCCTCGACGCGAGCGGCATCCGCGTCCTCACCGGTCTGCCCATGGACGACGTCCGGGCCACGCTCGGCACACTGGTCGAGATCGAGGCGGTCGTCGGCGCCGCCGGACTCGCCCTCGCGGGCGGCGTCTGCGCCGTCGTCATCCGGCGCCAGCTCCGCCCGCTCGGCCGGGTCGCCGCCACCGCCGTCGAGGTCTCCCGGGTACCGCTCGGCCACGGCCGGGTCAGCGCGCTGCCCCGGGTCCCCGAGCGCGACACCGACCCCGGCAGCGAGGCCGGGCAGGTCGGTGCCGCGCTCAACCGGATGATCGACCACGTCGAGGCCTCGCTCGCCGAACGGCGGCGCGGCGAGGAACGCATGCGCCGGTTCGTCGCCGACGCCAGTCACGAACTGCGCACCCCGCTCGCCTCCATCGCCGGGTACGCCGAGCTGATGAACCGTGTCGCCCCCGACCTCGCCTGGAACCGGGTCTTCGCCGAGTCGGCGCGCATGACGGAGCTGGTCGAGGACCTGCTGCTGCTCGCCCACCTCGACGAGGGCAGCCCGCTGCACAGCACCGAGGTGGACCTCGCCGCGCTGGTCGCCGAGGCGGTGTGGGACGCACGGGCCGCGGGCGCCGGCCATGTCTGGCGACTCGGCCTCTCCCCGGACACCCCCGCCCTGGTCAGGGGCGACGGGGCCCGACTCCGGCAAGTGGTGGCCAACCTGTTGGCCAACGCGCGTGTGCACACACCTGTTGGCACGACGGTGACCGCCTCCGTCGAGTCCACGTCCGCCCAGCACGTCATCCGCGTCCACGACGACGGCCCCGGCATCCCGCCGGAACTCGTTCCGTCCGTCTTCGAGCGTTTCACCAGGGCGGACACTTCCCGCACCCGGGCCGGGGCGGCAGAGGGCGGATCGGGGCTGGGGCTGGCGATCGCGGCGGCCGTCACGGCGGCGCACGGGGGGCGTATCGACGTGCGGAGCGAGCCCGGGCGCACGGAGTTCACGGTCGTGCTCCCGTCGGTCGGCGACTGGGGGGCGGACGCGCCGACGTGCCGGCCCAGGGCCTCACTGCGGTGAGCACCGGCCGCGGATCACGGCCCCGCGTCACGCTCTCGCCGATCGCCGATCGCCGATCGTGGGTCAGTCCGGGAAGAGGTCGTCCGGGATGTCCAGCAGACCGACCTCGTTGGGGTCCGGTGGGGCCAGTTCGGCCCAGATCACCTTGCCCTGCGGGGTGTACCGGGTGCCCCAGCGCTCGGCCATCTGGGAGACCAGGAACAGGCCCCGGCCGCCCTCGTCGGTCGTCGCGGCGTACCGCAGATGCGGCGACGTGCTGCTGCCGTCGGACACCTCGCAGGTCAGCGTGCGGTCCTGGATCAGGCGTACATGGATCGGCTCGGAGCCATAGCGAATGGCGTTGGTGATCAGCTCGCTCAGGACGAGTTCCATGCCGAAGCCCAGCTCGGACAGGTCCCACTCGTCCAGCTTCTCGGAGACGGCACTGCGCATCCCCGACACGGCGGCCGGATCGCGCGGCACGTCCCAGTCGGCGACCTGGTCGGACGGCAGCGCCCTGGTGCGCGCGATGAGCAGAGCGACGTCGTCCTTGGGCCGCCCGGGCAGCAGCTCCTCCACCACCGCCCGGCAGCTCTCGTCGGGAGGCCGGTCGGGGTGGCCCGCCAGCGCCTGGCGCAGCAGCTCCATGCCCACGTCCAGATCGCGCGCCCGGTCCTCGATGAGGCCGTCGGTGTACAGGACCAGCTGGGTGCCCTCCGCGATGTCCACCTCGGCCGTCTGGAAGGGCATGCCGCCCAGGCCGAGCGGGGGTCCGGCGGGCAGGTCGGGGAAGGTGACGGTGCCGTCGGGATGGACCAGCGCGGGTGCCAGGTGTCCCGCGCGTGCCATGGCGCAGCGGCGGGACACGGGGTCGTAGATCGTGTACAGGCAGGTGGCGCCCACGACCTCGGACGCCTCCGCGCACGCCTCGTCCTGGTCGATGCGGCCGACCAGGTCGTCCAGGTGGCTCAGCAGTTCGTCCGGCGGCAGGTCCAGCGTGGAGAAGTTGTGCACCGCGGTCCGCAGCCGCCCCATCGTCGCGGCGGCGTGCAGACCGTGCCCGACGACGTCGCCGACGGCCAGCGCCACCCGGTTCCCCGGCAGCGGGATCACATCGAACCAGTCACCGCTCACGCCCGACTGGGCGGGGATGTAGCGGTAGCCGACCTGCAGGGCGCTCAGCTCGGGCAGGGCCCGCGGCAGCAGGCTGCGCTGGAGCGTGACCGCCAGGGCGTGCTCGCGGGTGTAGCGGCGGGCGTTGTCGATGCTCACCGCGGCACGGGCGACCAGCTCCTCCGCCAGCGACAGCTCCTCCTCGTCGAAGGGTTCGTGCCGCTTGGAGCGCCAGAAGTTGGCCATGCCCAGTACGACGCCGCGGGCCTGGATCGGCGCGGCGATGAGCGAGTGGATGCCGTACATAACGATCTCCCGTGCGCGCTCCGGGTCCTGTGCGTGCCAGTCCGCCGCGTCCGACAGGTTCGTCACCAGCTCGGAGCGGCCGGTGTCATAGCCGCGTGCCTGGGGTGTGGAGGGCACGAGGTCGATCAGCCGGCCCTTTTCGTAGAGCGGATGGTCGCCCCGGATGCCGCACACGGCGACCCGCCGCATGTCGGTGGCCGCGGGGGCGGGTTCCTCGCCGTGGATGACGGCGTCCGCGAGGTCCACGGTGACGAAGTCGGCGAAGCGGGGGACGGCGACCTGCGCCAGCTCGTCGGCGGTCTGGAGCACATCGAGGCTGGTGCCGATACTCAGTCCCGCGTCGTACAGCAGCTTGAGCCGCTCACGAGCGAGCTCCGCGCGGCCCGACACCGCCTGGAGCTCGGTGGAGTCGCGGAGCGTCACCACGGTTCCCCTGGGGCCGCCGTCGCGGTCCGTGGGCCGCTGGTTGACCGCGAGCAGCCGCTCCCCGGCGAAGTGCACCTCGTCGGTGGCCTCGCGCCCGGAGACGAGCAGGTCCACCATGTCGGGTTCGAGGTCGGACAGCTCCCACACGTGCCACCCCTCCGCGTCCGGGGCCAGCTCAAGGAGCCGTCTCGCCTCGTCGTTGGCGAGGAGCAGCCGCCCGTCCTCACCGACGATCAGCACTCCTTCCCGTACGGAGTGCAGCACCGTGTCGTGGTGCTCGTACATGCGGGTCATCTCGTCCGGCGCCAGGCTGTGGGTCTGCCGCTGCAGCCGCCGGCCCACCAGCGCCGTTCCACCGGTCGCCACCACGAGCGCACCGGTTCCGGCGGCGAGGATGATCGGCAGCTGCCGGTTCACCTCGCTGGTCACGTTCTTGACCTTCATCCCCGCGGACACGAGGGCGACCACCTTGCCGTCGGCGTTCTCGATGGGCACGGTCGCCTGCACCTCATGGCCCAGCGGGCCGTGGACGCTCTCGGTGTAGACCTTGCCTTCCAGCGACGGCTCGATCCTCCCCACGAACCGCTTGCCGATCCGGTCCGGCAGGGGATGGGTGTAGCGGATGCCCTTGGTGTCCATGACCACGATGAAGTCGACGCCCGCCGACCTACGTCCCGCCTCGGTCAGCGGCTGGAGCACCGTCGACGGTTTCTTGGTCTTCAGCGCCTCCAGGACGCCCGGGGAGTGCGCGAAGGTCTGCGCGACGGCCACGGAGCGGCGCTTGGCCTCCGTGCTGGTGTCCCGCTGCGACTGCAGGACGAGGGCGAAGACGGCACCGACCACCAGCAACGCGACCAGCGTCAGCTGCAGTACAAAGACCTGCCCGGCGACGCTGCGCGGGCTCTTGCCGGCAAGCGAGCGCCAGGAGAAGCGTCGAAACCGGGCGAATCGGTCCGCCATGCGATATTTGTAGCACCGGTGATTCCCCCTGGCTATGGCCCGGTCCAATGTGCGGACAGCGTCACCCCCCTTTACGGACGGCACCGCCGCGTCCTTTCTGTAGAAAGCCCCTTTTTTAACCAAAAATTCTTACCGGAAACTTGCCTTGCCTCCTGGGGGGTCACCCGCCCGTGCGTATCGGGCGTTTACAGCTGTCACGGTCCGCGCTACTTTCGCAGGAGAGTGGGGTGGGAGCGCTCCCACCCAGTGGACCGGAACCCGCCGTGCGGGCCCGCTCCCGCCCCACGCGCCCCTCGGCGCGCATCCGCACACCTTCGGCACGGCCTTCGGGCGTCCCCATGATGAACGTGGAACTGTCATGCCTACGACAACACTGAGCGGTCCCCGATTCCCGGGACGTCCGCGATTACCGCACTCGGCCTCCCGTGGCGGGGCCTTCTTCCTGGTCCTCCTGGCCCTGCTCGCCACCGTCCCGGCCCTCGGCCTCATCGTCGCCACCGGCACCCGCGCCGAGGCCCACGGCACCCCCATGAAACCGGGCAGCCGCACCTTCCTGTGCTGGCAGGACGGGCTCACCGACACCGGTGAGATCAAGCCCGTCAACCCCGCCTGCAAGGCGGCCCAGCAGGTCAGCGGCACCACCCCGTTCTACAACTGGTTCTCGGTGCTCCGCTCGGACGGCGCAGGACGCACCCGCGGCTTCGTGCCCGACGGCGAGCTGTGCAGCGGCGGCAACCCCAACTTCACCGGGTTCGACCTGCCGCGGAACGACTGGCCCCTCACGCACCTCACCGCGGGAGCGACCGTCGACTTCTCCTACAACGCCTGGGCGGCGCACCCCGGTTGGTTCCACGTCTATCTCACCAAGGACGGCTACGACCCGACCAAGCCGCTCACCTGGAACGATATGGAGGACCAGCCCTTCCTGGACGTCGACCACCCGCCGCTCAACGGCACCCCGGGCACGGTCGAGGCCAACTACTCCTGGACCGGCACGCTGCCCGCCGGCAAGTCCGGGCGGCACATCATCTACATGGTCTGGCAGCGTTCGGACAGCGCGGAGACCTTCTACTCCGGCTCCGACGTCGTCTTCGACGGCGGCAACGGCGAGGTGACGGGCGTCCACGACCCGGGCAACCCCACCGAGCCCCCGCCCGGCACCTGCACGGCCACCCGCAGGACGACGAACAGCCGGCCCGGCGGCTGCCAGTCCGAGGTGACCGTCACCAACAGCGGCGACGTGCCGATGCTCGGCTGGATGGTCGACTGGACGCTGCCGGGCGGTCAGTCGGTGGCCGGCCTGTGGAACGGCAACGCGACCTACAGCGGGCAGGACGTGATGGTCCACAACGCCGACTGGAACGGCTCGCTGAGTCCGGGGCGGAGCGCGACGTTCGGCTACGTCGTCCAGGGCTCCGGCGGTGACAGCGCGACGACTCTGCCCTGCCGGGTCGGCTGAGTCGCTCTGGGCGGACCCGGTGGCGGTGCACACCGGGTCCGCGAGCCGGGCGGGCGAGGGGGTGCGGCCCGCCCGGGTGGAGCGTGGCTTGTGTCGACGCCGCGATGGCGACAACGTTGTCTATCAGGTCCGTGCATGACTCTACCGCCCCAACCGACAACGATGTCAAGCGAGTTGGGATCACCCACCAGAGTGATCCCGGGGCGCGTCGACGGCGGTGCACGCGGTCTTCCGTGGTACTGCCGACGCGCGTTACTGTCCCTGCGGCTTGTGCGACCTGTGATGCGCGACCCGTCCGAAGGAGGAGGGGCCGCGTCATGCGTTTCCGTCCCACGTCACTGCTGCTCGCCGCGGTACTCGCGGTGGGCGGCGGCACCCCCGCCCTGGCGGCGACCGCCGAACCGCCCGATCTCGTCAAGGACCCCACCGCATACGTCGATCCGCTGATCGGCACCAAGAACGGCGGCAATGTCTTCCCGGGTGCCGTCGTGCCGTTCGGCATGCTCTCCTGGAGCCCCGAGAACACCCGGGGCGACGCCATGCGCACTGCCGCACCCGGCGGTTACCAGTACGACGCCACCCGCATCCGCGGCTTGAGTCTCACCCATATGTCCGGCACGGGCTGTGCGGGCGGCAGCGGAGACATCCCGCTCTTCCCGTACGCGGGCAGGGTCACCTCGTCCCCGGCGAGCGACACCAAGGACGCCGTCTACGCCTCCGACTTCAGCCACACCGACGAGACCGCCGAACCCGGCCACTACAAGGTGGGTCTCGCCTCCGGCGTCACCGCCGACCTCACCGCGACCGCGCGCACCGGCTCGGCCCGCTTCACCTTCCCGGCGGACAAGCCGGCCTCGCTGCTCGTCCGCACCGCCAACTCCGAGGTGGGGTCGGCCGATTCGACGGTCACGATCGACCCGGCGACCCGCACGATCTCCGGCTCCGTCACCTCCGGCGACTTCTGCGGCTACCTGGACCCGGAGGGCCAACGCGCCTACTACACCCTCTACTTCACCGCCCGTTTCGACCGCGCCTTCACATCCACCGGCACCTGGCAGGACGACCGGCTGGAGCCGGGAGCCACGACGGCCTCCGGCGGCACGGGCGGCTTCGCCAAGGGCGGGAGGCCCGTCGCGGGCAAGGGCGCGGGCGGGTACGTCGAGTTCGCGCCCGGAACCGGGCCGGTGAACGTCAAGGTCGGTATCTCGTACGTGAGCCGGGCGGGCGCCGAGGCGAACCTCGCGGCCGAGAACCCGTCGTACCGCTCCTTCGACTCGGTCGAGGCCGCGGCCCGGCAGGCCTGGCGACACCGGCTGGGCGCCATACGGGTCGGCGGCGGCACGGACATGGACCGCACCACCTTCTACACCGCCCTCTACCACTCCCTGCTGCACCCGAACGTGATCAGCGACGCCGACCGCAGATACCGGGGCAGCGACGACAAGGTGCACCGGGTGGGCCGCGGTCACCGGGCCCAGTACGGCACCTTCTCCGGCTGGGACGTCTACCGCGACCAGGTGCAGCTGCTCACCCTCCTCGACCCGCGCACCGGCTCGGACATCGCCCAGTCGCTGTATGAACTCGCCCGACAGAACGGGGGCATCTGGGACCGCTGGCTGCACGGCGCGAGCGGCACGCACGTCATGAACGGCGACCCGTCGCCCACCGCTCTGGCCGGTATCCATGCGTTCGGCGGCACCCGCTTCGACCTGCGCGGCGCGCTGGACTCACTGGTGAAGGCGGCGACCGTGCCGACCGACAAGGACCTGTCGGCCGCGGGCAAGCCGGTGCTGTCGGTCGGACAGCGCCCCTCCCTGGACAAGTACCTCTCCCACCACTACATGCCGTCCGTGTCCAACGCCTGGGGCGGCGCGGCCGAGACCCTGGAGATGTCCACCGCCGACTTCTCGCTCTCCGGGCTCGCCGCGGCGGCGGGGGAGAAGGACACGGCGGCGGCCTTCGCCCGGCGCGCCCAGTGGTGGCAGAACAACTTCAACATCGCCGCGGACCCCACCGGCGGCTACATCGCCAACCGCAAGGCCGACGGCAGCTGGGTCACCGGCTTCACCCCGGACACCGGCAACGGGTTCGTCGAGGGTACGGCCGCCCAGTACACCTGGATGGTCCAGCACAACCCGGCCGGCCTGTTCGCAGTGATGGGCGGCACGGACAAGGCGCTGGCCCGGCTCGACGACTTCTTCCACAACGCGGACGGCAGCTGGGCCTTCACCGGCAGCGGCGGCGCCAAGTCCGAGCTGGACAACGAGCCGTCCCTCAACGTCCCCTACCTGTACGACTACGCGGGCGCCCCGTACAAGACGCAGGAGACGGTCCGCGCGGCGATGAGGCAGCTCTGGTCGACGCAGCCCGGGGGCATCCCCGGCAACGACGACCTCGGCGCCATGTCCTCCTGGTACGTCTTCTCCGCGCTCGGCATGTACCCGCAGGTCCCCTCCCGCGCCGAACTCGTCCTCGCGTCACCGCTGTTCGAGCGCGTCGAGATCGACCGTCCGCAGGGGAACGACATCTCGATCCGCGCGAGGGGAGCGGCCGCCGAAGCGCCGTACGTCCAGTCCCTGAAGGTCAACGGCCGTACCAGTGACCGGCCTTGGCTCCCGGCCTCCTTCGTGCGTGACGGCGGCCGCCTGGACTACAGGCTCTCCGCCGCCCCGAACCGGGCCTGGGGCACCTCTTCCCCGCCCCCGTCCTTCCGGGAGGGCGAGCAGCCGTACCAGATCGGCGTCGGTCCGACCGCGGCGACCGTCGCCCCCGGCGGCAGCACGAAGCTCGGCATCCGTGCCCTGTCGCTGAGCGGCGGCACCGGCCCCGAGGTGCGCTTCCGCGTCGAGACCCCGGAGGGCATCACGGCCACGCCCGCCGAGGGCACGGTCACCGACGGCTCGCAGGAGATCACCCTCTCCGCGGCCGACGGCGCCCGTCAGGGCTTCTACGACGTCAAGGTCACGGTGACTTCGGGCGACACCTCGTACGGGCAGCCGGTCGCCCTGACCGTGGCCGCCCCCGGCACCCTCCTCGCCGCCTACAACAACACCGGCGTCTCGGACGACAACGGCGACCACGACGAGGCCGACTACGACGGCGGCGGCTGGAGCTACTCCCGCCAGGCCCTCGCGGCGGCGGGCCTGACCCCCGGCGGGCAGGGCACGGTGGACGGGCTCACCTTCACCTGGCCGAACTCGCCCACCGGCCGGCCGGACAACGCCGCCGCGGCCGGCCAGAGCGTCGAACTGCCCACCCCGGCCGTCAAGTTGTCCTTCATCGGCAGCGGGGTCAACGGAAACCAGCAGAAGAAGGCGACCGTCACCTACACCGACGGCACCACCGAGGCCGTCGACCTCTCCTTCACCGACTGGACCGTCGGCGGAGGCGGCGGAACCGTCCAGTACGGCAACGAGGTCGTCGCCAAGAGCGCGTACCGCAATGTCGCGGGCGCGGACAAGGACCCGGTGGCGACGTACGTCTTCGCGACGAAGCCGTTCGAGGCGCCGTCCGGGAAGACCATCAGGAGCGTGAAGCTCCCGGACGACACGGATCTGCACGTGTTCACCCTCGCGGTGGGCTGAGCATCCCGCCGGCCGCCCCGGCGCAAGAGGCCCCGCCCCAAGGCAAGAGGCCGCCCCCGGTTCTCCCGGGGGCGGCCTCTTCTCACGCTCTTCTCACGGCACGACGACCCGGACCTCGTCCGGCTTGGGGAACGGCATCATCTCCCAGCCGAGGGGCCAGCCACCGTCGAGCACCTCACCGGGCTCGGCCTCCAGCAGCCGCGGTACCCGCCGGTGCCACCAGCCGAAGCCCCGCTCCTCCTCCCGGCCGGGCCAGGGGACGGTGACGGAGCGGAACTGTTCGTCGATCCCGTCGAGCAAGGGCCTCTCGGCGGTGCGGATCTCCGCGGGCAGCACCGGCCAGAGCCGGGCCAGCCGGGTGCGGCACCAGATGTCGTTGCCGAACTCCGGCGCGCACCATCCATAACCCTCGTCCAGCCCGCGGACGACAGCGGCCCACGCAGCGAGGAGCCGGTGGGCTTCCTGCGTCTCCTGCATGGGCCGACTGTCTCACGGTGGAACGGGTCAGGCCAGCAGCTCCACCTCCGCCAGCGCCGCCTCGCCGTCCAGGACCAGGCGGTACTTCGCGTACGAGCCCGGTGCGGTGACCGTGAAGGCCCGGGTCTGCCGGTCCCAGGCGAACGACTCCTCGGTACGCCGGTCCAGGGTCTGCCAGGTCGTGCCGTCCGCCGAGCCCTGCAGCGTCCAGCCGGTTGGTGCCTTGGTGCGGTCCGCGGAGGACGTCAGCGTGTACTGGACGGCCGTTGCGGCGCCGCTCACCGGCAGGTCCACCGAGGTGACCGTGGCGTCCGTCGCCGACGTGTTGTCGAACAGGGCGCCGTCGCCCTTCAGCACGTCCGCGCGCGGCGTCGGGACCTTGTCGCCCCGGGTGATGGAGACCGGGGCCGAACTCTTGCCGGTGCCCCAGGCCGAGGGCTTGGCTCCCATGCGGAAGTCCAGCACCCCGCCCTTGGCGAGCAGCGAGTGGGGGAGCGAAGTCGACGTCCAGGGACGGCCGTTGACGGTCAGACCCTGTACGTACACGTTCTTCGCGCTGTTCCTCGGTGCCCTGATCACCAGGTCCCGGCCGTTCTCCAGGTGCACGGTCGCCTTCGTGAACAGCGGGGAGCCGATGGCGTACTCACCGCTGCCCATGACCAGCGGGTAGAAGCCGAGCGAGGAGAACAGATACCAGGCCGACTGCTCGCCGTTGTCCTCGTCGCCGTGGTAGCCCTGCCCGATCTCGCTGCCCGTGTAGAGGCGGGACAGCGCCTCGCGGACGTACCGCTGCGCCTTCCAGGGCTCGCCGGCCGCGTCGTACATGTAGATCACATGGTGCGCGACCTGGTTGGAGTGGCCGTACATGCCCATCCGCACGTCCCGTGCCTCGGTCATCTCGTGGATGACGCCGCCGTAGGAGCCGACGAAGTCGGGGGAGGCGGTCTCCGGGGTGGAGAAGTACTCGTCGAGCTTGTCGCCCAGGGCGCCGCGGCCGCCGTAGAGGTTGGCGAGGCCCCGGCTGTCCTGCGGGGCGGTGAAGGCATAGCCCCAGCCGTTGGTCTCTGTGTAGTCGTAGCCCCACACGCGCGCGTCGTACTTCGACGAGTCCAGACGCCAGTTGCCCTTGGCGTCACGGCCCTGGAAGAAGCCCGCCCTGGAGTCGAAGAGGTCGACGTAGTCCTGGGCGCGGTTGAGGAAGTACTCGGACTCGTCCTTGTAGTGCTTCTCCTTGGTCTTCTCGTAGAGGGCCTCGCCCATCTTCGCGATGCCGTAGTCGTTGACGTAGCCCTCCATCGCCCACGACAGACCCTCGTGCGTGTCGGTGCTGGTGTAGCCGAGGAAGGGCGAGGTGCTCATGCCCTTGCGGCCCACGCCCGAGGTCGGCGGGACGACGGTGGCGTTCTTCAGGGCCGCGTCGTACGCCGCCTTCGCGTCGAAGCGGACACCCTTGACGTATGCGTCCGCGAACGCGACGTCGGAGGAGGTGCCGGTCATCAGGTCGGCGTAGCCGGGGGAGGACCAGCGGGAGGTCCAGCCGCCGTCCTTGTACTGCTGCACGAACCCGTCGACCATGTCACCGGCCTGACGGGGTGTCAGGAACGAGTAGGCCGGCCAGGTCGTCCGATAGGTGTCCCAGAAGCCGTTGTTGACGTACACCCTGCCGTCCACGATCTTCGCGCCGGTGTGCGTCGGCGTGTCCGGGCCCGGCATGGGGGAGAACGGGGAGGCGTACTGGTCCTTGCCGGCCACCTTCTCGAAGCCGGAGTTGGGGTACAGGTACAGCCGGTACATGCTGGAGTACAGCGTGGTCAGCTGGTCCGGGGTGGCACCCTCGACCTCGACCTTGCCGAGCAGCCGGTCCCAGGTCCGCTGGGCGCGTGCCTTCACCGTGTCGAAGGAGGTGCCGTCGGGGATCTCCTGGCGCAGATTGTCCTTGGCCTGGTCGATGCTGATCAGCGAGGTCGCCAGGCGCAGGGTGACGGTGCGGTCCGCGCCCGCGTCGAACCTCAGATAGCCCTTGACGCCGCCGGCGCCGCCGTCCGTCACCGGCTTGTCGAACTGCCCGTACACGAAGAGCCGGGTCGCTCCCGTGGACAGGCCCGACTTCACGTCGGAGTATCCGGTGACGATCCCGTGGTCCTTGTCGAGGGTGAGGCCCGCCTGCTCGGTGACGTTGTCGAAGAGCACGCTCGCGTCGTCGCCGGGGTAGCTGAAGCGCAGCGCGGCGGCGTGGTCGGTCGGGGTCATCTCGGCCCTGAGCCCGTTCTCGAACCGTACGCCGTAGTAGTACGGCCGTGCCGTCTCGTTCTCGTGCCGGAAGGCCAGCGCCCGTGCGGTGCGGCCGGTGTCCGGGGTGCCGGCGGCGGCCGACGGCATCAGCTGGAAGGTCTGCCGGTCGCCCATCCAGGGGCTGGGCTCATGACTGGCGCTGAACGCCTGGATGGTCGGCAGGTTGGCGTCGTTGTTGGCGCGCGCGTACTCGTAGAGCCAGCTCAGCGAGGACGCGTTGGTCACCGGCGTCCAGAAGTTGAAGCCGTGCGGCAGGGCGGTGGCCGGGAAGGTGTTGCCGCGCGAGAAGCTGCCGCTGGAGTTGGTGCCGCGGGTGGTCAGCGCGTAGTCGGACAGATGGGCCCTGGGCGGCTCCGGGGCGATGGGCCGGAGAGCCACGTCGTCGATCCAGCCGCGGAACTTGGCGGGGCCGTCCGGGGAGTCGTAGGCCAGCAGGATCCGGTCGACCGTCCTGCCCGCGGCGACCGAGCCGATGCGCGAGGCCACGTTGTTCCACTGGTTGACGTACAGCGCCTTGGCCGCGCCCTGTCCCCGCGGGGAGAGCGGGAAGCCGTGCTGGTCCCTCGCGCCGAGGTCGCTCAGATAGGTGCCGTCGGTGAAGGCCAGGTCGACGGAGACGTTCGTGGCGTCGTAGTCGCGGTCGCCGTCGGCCATCGACGGGAAGATCCGGTACGCAAGCTGTGTGTCCCGGCCGACCTTCACGTTCACATCGAAGACCTTGTTGTACGAGTACGCGTGGCCGGCCCCCGTGTGCCGCCCGGCGTACCGCAGGGCCCGGGTGCCGGTGAAGCCGGCGCGGGCCTTGGCGGTCGGCGAGCCGCTCGGGCCGCGGTCGACGAGGGAGAGCATGTCCTGCGGTACCGGGCCTGTGCTGCCGCCCGTCGAGAACTGCACATCGGCGAGCTGCACGATGTCCGAGGCGCCGTTGTTCTTCGTGATGTCGAGCCGGAAGTGCTGGTACTCGGCCGGCTGGGCGAGGTCGTACGACTTGGTCTGGAACCGTTCGGAGAAGGTCTCGCCGGAGCGGGTGTCGAGGGTCTTCCAGTCCTTGCCGTCCGTCGAGCCCTGAAGGGTCCAGTCCTTCGGGTCGCGCTCGTCGTAATCATTGGCCGACGTGAGCGCGTACGTCCTGAGTTCGATGGGTTTGTCCAGGTCGAACTCGACCCAGCCGGTGGGCTCGAAGGCCAGCCATTTCGTCCCCGGTTCACCGTCGACGAGGTTCTCCTTCACCTCGCCCGCGCCGGTGTTCTCGGCGCTCGCCCGTACATCGGTGACATGGTCGGTCACATTGCCCGGGATGCCGGTGCTGTAGCCGCCGTCGACGCCCGAGGCGCGCTTGCTCCCGTCCGGCTCCGTGTCGACGGTGTTCAGCCAGTCCGGCGCCGGGTCATCAGCTTCGAACGAGGATGCGAACTCTCGGTCGGCGGCGGGCGTCTGGGCGGGCCGTGCGACCGCGGCTCCCTGCGAGGCCACCGCCATGGCAAAGGCGGCCGTGAGCACGGCCGCCGTACCGAATCTGTGCCGAGTTCTCCGCTGCAACAAAACGGGTTCCCTCCCTGCGCGGGCTTCAGACAACGTTGTCAAGTTCGTGCGCAGGATCCAGTAGGTGGCCAAGTGGCCGTTGATGTCAAGGGTGTTGGGTGTGGCATTCAGGGGCCTATGTCGCGGACTTTTCCGGCAGCGCGGTCACAGGCGGCTCATATTTCCGTGAGGTCTCAACTCGGAAAAGACCCATGGCCAACCTTGCGTTCGATCTTGCTCCGTCGGCCGGAAGTGGACTATACCTGTCGGCGTTTCCTGCACGACCCAGCGCTACCCGACCGCGGTGCCGGGGAGGATCCGGTTCACCGCCTGAGTCCTGGAGAAGGCGAGGACTTGAGCATGGGATCCCAATCCGCAGCGAACCATGGTGCCGACGGTGTGGGCCGTCGTGATCTGATCAAGCGGTCCGCCGCACTCGGTCTGCTCACCATTCCGACGGCGGGCTTCCTGTCCGCCTGCGCGAGCGGCGGCGGCGACAGTTCCAACGACGGCGGCGACCAGGGCAAGACGTCCAAGTCGAACCCGTTCGGCGTGAAGAAGGGCGGCAAGCTCGACGTCGTCATCTTCAAGGGCGGTTACGGCGACGACTACGCCAAGGCGTGGGAGTCGGACTACCAGAAGAAGCTCGGCATCACCTCCACCCACACCGGCACCCAGGAGATCACGGGCAAGCTCCAGCCGCGCTTCAACGCCGGCAACCCGCCGGACATCGTGGACGACTCCGGCGCCCAGCAGATCAAGGTCGACGTCCTCTACAAGAACGGCCAGCTGCTCGACCTCGCCGCGGTGCTCGACGCCCCGTCGGTCGACGACCCGGCCAAGAAGGTCCGGGACATGATCATCCCCGGCACCCTGGACGCGGGCATGCAGGAGGGCAAGATCGTCGCCCTCAACTACATCTACACCGTGTGGGGTCTGTGGTACTCCGGCAAGCTCTTCAAGGAGAAGGGCTGGGAGGAGCCCAAGACCTGGGCCGACTTCCTCACCATCTGTCAGGACGCCAAGAAGCAGGGCATCGGCGGCCTGGCCCACCAGGGCAAGTACCCGTACTACATCAACGTCGCCATCATGGACCTGATCGCCAAGACCGGCGGTCTGGACGCGATGAAGGCGATCGACAACCTCGACCCCAAGGCGTTCGTGGGCTCGGACGCGGCCAAGGCCGGTGTCGAGGCGATCTACGAGGTCGTCGAAAAGGGCCTGCTGATGCCCGGCACCAACGGCCTGACCCACACCGAGTCCCAGACCCGCTGGAACCAGTACAAGGCCGCCTTCATCACCTGCGGCTCCTGGCTGGAGAACGAGCAGCTCAAGCAGACGCCCGCGGACTTCGACATGAAGTTCATGCCGATGCCGCTGCTGCCCGGCAGCAAGCTGCCGTTCGAGGCGATCCGGGCCGGCTCCGGCGAGCCCTTCATCATCCCGGCGAAGGCGAAGAACCTGCCCGGGGCGAAGGAGTTCATGCGGCACATGCTCTCCAAGGAGTGGTCGACGCTGTTCGCCAAGGAGGCCAACTCGCTCACCATCCTCAAGGACGGCGTCGACCCCAGCGTCAAGCTCCGGCCGGGCACCCAGTCCACGGTCGAGGCGTCCAAGGCGGCCGGTGACAACACCTTCCGTTACCTCTACACGGAGTGGTACAGCGAGATGGGCGCCGCCATCGAGGCCGCGTCCAACGAGCTGATGGCCAAGCGCATCCAGCCGAAGGAGTGGCTGAAGCGGTGCCAGGCCGCGGTCGACAAGCAGGCGAAGGACCCGGCCTCCAAGAAGAATCACCGGGACTGACCGCACGCCGTATCCCGGGCCGGAGCGATCCGGCCCGGGGGAGGACACCAGGAGCAGGAAGGCCAATGCGCAAAGGGCAGTACAGATTCGTCGCGGGATTTCTCTTCGTGCCCGTGGCGCTTTATGTGATCTTCGTGATCTGGCCGTACATCCAGACGTTCGGCTATTCGCTGACCGACTGGAAGGGCCAGTCGCAGACCTTCAAGTTCGTCGGCCTGGACAACTACAAGGCGCTGTTCCAGGACGACGTCTTCATGCAGGCCATCTGGCACAACATCCTGTTCCTGATCTTCATCCCGGTGATCACCATTCTGCTCGCCCTGTTCTTCGCCTTCATGGTGAACGCGGGCGGCCGCAGCAGGGCGGGTGGAGTGCAGGGCGTCGCCGGATCCCGGTTCTACAAAATCGTCTACTTCTTCCCTCAGGTGCTGTCGCTGGCGATCGTCGCGGTGCTGTTCAACGCGGTGTACCGCAGTGACGGCGGCGGCCTTCTCAACGGCTTCCTGATCAAGCTCGGACTGGTCGACACCGACAATCCCGTGGAATGGCTCAACGAGCCCAACCTGGTGCTGTGGATGCTGATCGCCGCCGTGGTCTGGCACGGCGTCGGCTTCTATCTGGTGCTGTTCTCGGCCGCCATGCAGTCCATTCCGAAGGACATCTACGAGGCCGCCCTCATCGACGGCGCGGGCCGCAACCAGTCCTTCTTCCGCATCACCCTGCCCCTGCTGTGGGACACCGTGCAGACCGCGTGGGTCTATCTGGGCATCGTCGCGATGGACATGTTCGTCCTGGTTTCCTCCATGACCCAGAACATGGGCGCGTACGGCGGCGGCCCCGATCACCACAGCGACGTGATGTCGACGGTGATGATGCGCAACTTCCAATACTTCGGGAAGAGCGGCTACGCCTGCGCCATGGGCGTGGTCATGCTGGTGCTCACCCTGGTCCTGTCCGTGGTCATGCTGCGCGCCACCCGCCGCGAGCGCGTCGAGTTCTGAGCGGGAGATACGACGACATGAGCGCACCTTCGAAGGAGACCGAGGCCGTTCCCGCCGAGCGGCCTATCGACAAGGTTTCCGTACGCCCCGGCGAGCAGCGCGGCGAGGGCATCGTCCTGAACGTCTTCTCGCACGGCTTCCTCGCCCTGTGGGCCCTGCTGATCGTGCTGCCGCTGCTCTGGCTGGTGATCAGCTCCTTCAAGACCGACGCGCAGATCGGCGGCTCGGCCTTCGGCTGGCCGCACAACTGGTCCTTCGACGTCTTCCACCGCGCCTGGAACAAGGGCATCGGCGACTACTTCCTGAACACGGTCATCGTGCTGGTGTTCAGCGTGCCGCTGACGATGCTCTTCGGCTCGATGGCCGCGTACGTCCTGGCCCGCTACCAGTTCTGGGGCAACCGGCTCCTCTACTACTTCTTCGTCGCCGGCGCCATGTTCCCGGTGTTCCTGGCCCTGGTCCCGCTGTTCTTCATGGTCAAACGGCTGGACATGCTGAACACCTACCAGGGCCTGATCCTGGTCTACATCGCCTACTCGATGCCGTTCACCGTGTTCTTCATGCACGCCTTCTTCCGGACCCTGCCCACGGCGGTCTTCGAGGCGGCGATCCTGGACGGCGCCTCGCACACCCGGACCTTCTTCCAGGTGATGCTTCCGATGGCGAAGCCGGGCCTGATCAGCGTCGGGATCTTCAACACTTTGGGCCAGTGGAATCAGTTCATCCTGCCGACGGTCCTCATGCAGCCGCAGAGCGGCTCGGACCCCGAGCGCTATGTTCTCACCCAGGGCCTCATCCAGCTCCAGCAACAGCAGGGATACGCCTCTGACCTGCCCGTTCTCTTCGCCGGCGTGACGATCGCCATGATCCCGATGCTGGTCGTGTACCTCTCCTTCCAGCGTCAGGTGCAGGCCGGACTGACCTCGGCGACCCTGAAGTAGTGCCAGTTCACAGGCGCTCGGCGTAGCGCTTCGAAACGGTCCGTACGCGCGCCGTTCCCGGGTTCGGGGGCGGCGCGCGGTCGTGTGGGCAAGACCCCGGAAACAGTTCAACCTCTTGACGGGAGCCGACCCGAACGGCTCAGCTTAGAGTTCACTAGTTGGACATAGACGGGACCTCGCCGAGGCGGTCCCGCGCGCAGGAGGTCGTCGTGGAGACTCCGGGGTCGCAGTCGTCACTGCACCGAGCCAACCTGGAGAGGGTCGTGCGCGCCGTACGACTCGCCGGGTCGCTCACGCAGGCGGAGATCGCAAGGACCACGGGCCTGTCCGCAGCAACGGTCTCCAACATCGTGCGGGAGCTGAAGGACGGCGGAACGGTCGAGGTCACGCCCACGTCGGCGGGTGGCCGCAGGGCCCGCAGCGTCTCCCTGAGCGGGGACGCGGGCATTGTGATCGGTGTCGATTTCGGCCATACGCATCTGCGGGTCGCGGTCGGCAACCTGGCTCATCAGGTACTTGCCGAAGAGTCCGAGCCGCTGGATGTGGACGCCTCCGCGGCACAGGGCTTCGACCGGGCGGAACAGCTGGTCAACCGCCTGATCGGGGCAACGGGAGTGGATCGCTCCAAGATCGCCGGCGTGGGTCTTGGCGTACCCGGCCCGATCGATCTGGAGTCCGGCACGCTCGGCTCGTCCGCGATCCTGCCGGGCTGGAGCGGCACCAGACCCGCCGAGGAGCTGCGGGGGCGGCTCGGCGTGCCGGTGCACGTGGACAACGACGCCAACCTGGGCGCCCTGGGCGAGCTGGTCTGGGGCAGCGGCCGAGGAGTTCGTGATCTTGCCTACATCAAGGTCGCGAGCGGTGTCGGCGCCGGTCTGGTGATCGAGGGGAAGATCTATCGCGGTCCGGGCGGCACGGCGGGTGAAATCGGGCATATTACCCTGGATGAGTCCGGCCCGGTCTGCCGCTGCGGCAACCGCGGCTGCCTGGAGACGTTCGCGGCCGCGCGCTATGTGCTCCCGCTGCTCCAGTCCAGTCATGGCACCGACCTGACCATGGAAGGCGTCGTACGGCTGGCCAGGGACGGCGATCCGGGCTGCCGTCGGGTGATCGCCGACGTCGGCCGCCACATCGGCAGCGGAGTGGCCAACCTCTGCAATCTGCTGAACCCGAGCCGGGTGGTCCTCGGCGGTGATCTCGCGGAGGCCGGAGAGCTGGTTCTGGGGCCCATCAGGGAGTCCGTGAGCCGCTATGCGATCCCCAGTGCCGCCCGTCGGCTCTCCGTGCTCCCAGGGGCGCTCGGAGGTCGCGCGGAGGTGCTCGGTGCGCTCGCTCTCGCCCTCAGCGAGATGGGCGATTCAACCCTTTTGGACGGAACTCTGACCGCCGCGGCACCTGCCTTCACTTAGAGAACGCATGACGCCGTTGCCATCTCGTTAAGTATTTACTTCTTGACGTCGAACTTGCGGCCGAGTTGACTTCGAGCCACCTCGGCCGCAGCGTTGCGGCCCTGTCAGGGAGGCACCCCCAAATGAACGCAACGATGCGCAGAGTCGTCATCGGTACGGCGGCGGTTTCGATGGCACTGTCCATGGCCGCTTGTGGCAAGGCCGGCGACAAGAAGGACGACTCGTCGAGCAGCAACAGCTCCTCCGGCAGCAAGACCATCGGTCTGCTGCTCCCCGACAGCGTGACCGCTCGCTACGAGAAGTTCGACCACCCGCTCTTCGAGGCGAAGGTCAAGGAGCTCTGCTCGGACTGCAAGGTCGAGTACGCGAACGCCGCCGGTGACGCGGCCAAGCAGGCCCAGCAGGTCAGCAGCATGATCACCAAGGGCGTCAAGGTTCTCGTGATCAGCGCCCAGGACTCGGCCGCCATCAAGTCCTCCATTCAGACCGCCGTCGACAAGGGCATCAAGGTCGTCGCGTACGACCGCCTCGCCCAGGGCCCGGTCTCCGCGTACGTCTCCTTCGACAACGTCAAGGTCGGCGAGCTCCAGGGTCAGGCGCTGCTCGACTCGCTCGGCTCCAAGGCCACCAAGAGCTCGAAGGTCGTCATGATCAACGGTGACGACGCCGACCCGAACGCCGGTCAGTTCAAGAAGGGTGCCCACAACATCCTCGACGGCAAGGTCGACATCGCCTACGAGCAGTCCGGCCTCTGGAAGGACACCGTCGCCGCGCAGAAGATGAAGGCGGCCATCACCCAGCTGGGCGCCAAGAAGATCGCGGGCGTCTACGCCGCCAACGACGGCATGGCCGGCGGTATCGCCACCACGCTGAAGGGCGCCGGCATCAGCGGCATCCCGCTGACCGGTCAGGACGCGGAGCTCGCGGGCATCCAGCGCATCGTCGCCGGCACCCAGTCCTCCACCGTCTACAAGGCCTTCAAGCCGGAGGCGGACGCCGCCGCCCAGCTCGCGGTCAACCTGCTCCAGGGCAAGGACATCAAGTCCCTCGCCAACCAGGAGCTGACCAGCGGCTCCGGCGACAAGGTGCCCTCGCAGCTGCTGACCCCGGTGTCGGTCACCAAGGCCAACATCAAGGACACGGTGATCAAGGACAAGCTGTACACGGTCCAGGACATCTGCACCGCCGAGTTCGCCAAGGCCTGCAAGGCCGCCGGCCTCCAGTAATCACTCGGCCCAAGCCCGGTGAGGCGCGTACGAGCAGCACCGGGCCCCGACCGCTCACGGCGGTCCCGCGAAACCCCTCCGATGCCCGCCCCGGCCTCCATACCCCGCTGCCGGGACGGGCGTCGGACGGAACCGTTGCCAAGGGCAGCGGATTCGCGCATGTTCATCTTGTAAACCTCGTGCTTCGTGCACGTCCCTCCGCGCCTGTCCAAGCGCGGCATCCCCGCCGGTCAGGCGGCGAAGGAGATGGTTCACGTGTCCGCTACGCCCGTGCTGGCGTTGCGCGGAGTCTCCAAGCGATTCGGTGCGGTTCAGGCCCTCACCGACGTCGAGCTGGAGGTCCACGCCGGAGAAGTGGTCGCCCTGGTGGGCGACAACGGCGCAGGAAAGTCGACCCTGGTCAAGACGATCGCGGGTGTCCACCCCATCGATGAGGGCGTCATCGAGTGGGAGGGCAAGCCGGTCAGCATCAACAAGCCGCACGACGCCCAGGGACTCGGTGTCGCGACGGTCTACCAGGACCTCGCGCTGTGCGACAACCTCGACGTGGTCGGCAACCTCTTCCTCGGTCGCGAGCTGCTGCACCGGGGAGCCATCGACGAGGTGTCGATGGAGAAGCAGGCACGTGAGCTGCTGAGCACGCTCTCGATCCGCATCCCCAGCGTGCGCATCCCGATCGCGAGCCTCTCCGGCGGTCAGCGCCAGGTCGTCGCCATCGCCCGCGCCCTGATCGGCGACCCGAAGGTCGTCATCCTCGACGAGCCCACCGCCGCGCTCGGCGTCGAGCAGACCGCTCAGGTCCTCGACCTGGTCGAGCGGCTGCGCGAGCGCAACCTCGGCGTCATCCTCATCAGCCACAACATGGCGGACGTGAAGGCTGTCGCGGACACCGTCGCCGTCCTGCGTCTGGGCAAGAACAACGGCTCCTTCCCTGTGAAGAGCACCAGCCACGAAGAGATCATCGCCGCGATCACGGGAGCCACGGACAACGCCGTGACTCGTCGTGCGGAGCGTCGCACCACGGAGGCGGCAAAGTGAGTGACACGTCCAAGGTCGAGAAGGTCGACCCCGCCGCCCCGGTCCAGGACACCGTGGCCCCCGCCGACGACCCCACGGCCGCGCCGGTCGCCGTCGTCGACCCCCGCCTGCTGGTCCGCGAAGAGGGCTTCAAGGGCTACATCACCGAGTTCAAGCGCAAGATCAAGGGCGGCGAGCTCGGTTCGCTGCCGGTCTTCGTCGGTCTGGTCGTCATCTGGACGATCTTCCAGCTGAAGAACGACCTCTTCCTCAGCGCCGACAACCTGTCGAGCATCAGCTACTTCCTCGCGGCCACCGGCATGCTCGCCATCGGCCTGGTGTTCGTGCTGCTGCTGGGCGAGATCGACCTCTCCGTCGGTTCGGTCAGCGGTCTGGCGTCCACCGTGTTCGCGGTCTTCGTCGTCAACCACGGCATGAACGGCTGGCTGGCGCTGGTCCTGTCCGTCGTGACCGGTATCGCCATCGGCGCGCTGCAGGGCTGGTTCTTCGCCAAGATCGGCGTACCGGCGTTCGTCGTGACCCTGGCCGGCTTCCTCGGCTGGAACGGTCTGATGCTGTGGCTCCTCGGCGACAGCGGCACCATCAACATCCCGGCCGAGTCCGGCCCGGTGCACCTGCTCGGTCAGAGCTCCTTCTTCATGGACCAAGCCATCGTCGGCGCCTACCTGCTCGCGGGCCTCGGTGTCGTCCTGATGGCCGTCGGCTCCTTCAACGAGCAGCGCCGCCGCCGCGCCGCCGGTGTGCCCTTCCGGCCCACCAGCGAGATCCTGATCCGGGTCGTCCTGCTCGCCATCGCGTCCTTCGCCGCCGCGGCCGTGCTCAACAACGCCTCCGGTGTCTCCAACGCCCTGGTGATCTTCCTCGCCGCGCTGGTGATCGTCGACTTCGTGCTGCGTCGTACGACCTACGGCCGGAAGGTTTTTGCAGTCGGTGGTGGCATCGAGGCCGCGCGCCGTGCCGGTATCAGCGTGCCGATGGTCCGGATCACCGTGTTCGCCATCTCCGGCGGCTTCGCGGCGATCGGCGGTATGTTCTTCGCCGGCCAGACCGCGAGCGCCACGCTCAACGCCGGTGGCGGCAACACCCTGATGCTCGCCATCGCGGCGGCCGTCATCGGTGGTACGAGCCTCTTCGGCGGCCGCGGCTCCGTCTGGTCCGCCCTGCTCGGCATGCTGGTCATCCAGTCCATCCAGACCGGTCTCGACCTGCTCAACATGAACACCTCGATCCAGTACATGATCACCGGTGGAGTGCTGCTGGGCGCCGTCGTCATCGACTCGGTCTCCCGCAAGAGCCAGAAGGCAGCGGGCCGCGCATAACGCGCAGATCCGTCGCCGTAGCTCACATCAGAACCCTGTGCCCGGCACCAACGGCGGTGCCGGGCACAGCTGTGTCTCGGGAACCCTTCTGGTGGGTACGGCCGTTCGCGTGACGTACGACGCACAGCCCGGGCGTCGGTCGCAGAGGCGGAACATTAGACTCGACAGGCCCGGCAACAGCTCGATCAGCTCTACTGCAAGGAGGCACGGGTGCCGCTGCTGACCCGCATCAGGGGACCGCGCGATCTGGACCGGCTCAGTCTGGAGGAGCTGGAACAGCTGGCAGAGGAGATCCGGACCTTCCTCGTCGACGCCGTCTCCAAGACAGGCGGACATCTCGGACCCAACCTGGGCGTGGTCGAGCTCACCATCGCCCTGCACCGTGTCTTCGAGTCCCCGAAGGACAAGGTGCTGTGGGACACGGGCCACCAGTCCTACGTGCACAAGCTGCTCACGGGCCGGCAGGACTTCTCCAGGCTGAAGATGAAGGGCGGTCTGTCCGGCTACCCCTCGCAGGCCGAGTCCGAGCACGACATCATCGAGAACTCGCACGCCTCGACGGTCCTCGGCTGGGCTGACGGTCTGGCAAAAGCCAATCAACTGCGCAAGAAGGACAACCATGTCGTCGCCGTCATCGGCGACGGCGCCCTCACCGGGGGCATGGCCTGGGAGGCGCTCAACAACATCGCCGACGCCAAGGACCGCCCGCTGGTCATCGTCGTCAACGACAACGAGCGCTCGTACGCGCCGACCATCGGCGGCCTCGCCAACCACCTCGCGACGCTGCGCACCACCGACGGCTACGAGCGCTTCCTGGCCCGCACCAAGGAGGTCCTGGAGCGCACCCCGGTCGTCGGCAAGCCGCTCTACGAGACCCTGCACGGCGCGAAGAAGGGCCTGAAGGACTTCATCGCCCCGCAGGGCATGTTCGAGGACCTCGGCCTGAAGTACGTCGGCCCGATCGACGGCCATGACATCGAGGCCCTGGAGTCGGCGCTGGCCCGCGCCAAGCGGTTCGGCGGCCCGGTCATCGTCCACTGCCTCACCGAGAAGGGCCGCGGCTACCAGCCCGCCCTCCAGGACGAGGCCGACCGCTTCCACGCCGTCGGCAAGATCCACCCCGACACGGGCCTGCCCATCGCCAGCTCCGGCGCCGACTGGACCTCCGTCTTCGGCGACGAGATGGTGAAGCTGGGTCATGAGCGGGAGGACGTCGTCGCCATCACCGCCGCGATGCTCCAGCCGGTCGGACTCGACCGGTTCGCCAAGGCCTTCCCCGAGCGGGTGTACGACGTCGGCATCGCCGAGCAGCACGGCGCCGTCTCCGCCGCGGGCCTCGCGACGGGCGGGGTGCACCCCGTCTTCGCCGTGTACGCCACCTTCCTCAACCGCGCCTTCGACCAGGTGCTGATGGACGTGGCCCTGCACAAGTGCGGGGTGACCTTCGTGCTGGACCGTGCGGGTATCACCGGCACCGACGGCGCTTCCCACAACGGCATGTGGGACATGTCGATCCTTCAGGTCGTGCCGGGGCTCAGGCTGGCCGCGCCGCGCGACGCCGACCAGGTGCGCGCGCAGCTGCGCGAGGCCGTCGAGGTGAAGGACGCGCCGACCGTCGTGCGCTTCTCGAAGGGCGCGGTCGGTCCCGCCGTACCGGCCCTGGGACGCGTCGGCGGCATGGACGTGCTGCGCGAACCGGGCACCGACACCCCGGACGTGCTGCTGGTCTCCGTGGGCGCCCTCGCCCCGATGTGCCTGGAGATCGCCGGCCTGCTGGACCGGCAGGGCATCACCACCACCGTCGTCGACCCGCGCTGGGTCAAGCCCGTCGACGAGGCCATGGCCCCGCTCGCCGAGCGGCACCGCGTGGTCGTCACCGTCGAGGACAACTCCCGCGTCGGCGGCGTCGGCTCGGCCGTCGCCCAGGCCCTGCGGGACGCCGGCGTCGACGTCCCGCTGCGTGACTTCGGCATCCCGCCGCGCTTCCTCGACCACGCCTCCCGCGCCGAGGTCATGGCCGAGATCGGGCTGACCGCCCCCGACATCGCCCGCCAGGTCACCGGTCTGGTCTCCAAGCTGGACGGCCGCTTCGACCGCCCGACGAGCGAGGTCGACTCGGTGGAGCCCGCGCGCGACTAGCACCAGAGGCGCCCTTCCGGGCCGGTTTTGCCACTGTCAAGAGTGGTGAAACCGGCCCATTTGCGTGAATGAGCACGCCCCGGGGCATACGTACCGCGCCCCCTCTCGATCATGTCGAGGACGACAAGCGTGGGAGGTACCCCGTGAGCAGTTCCCTCTTCCGGACGAAAAAGGTGGAGCAGTCCATCCTCGATACCGAGGAGCCAGAGCACGCGCTCAAGAAATCCTTGTCCGCGCTGGATCTGACCGTCTTCGGCGTCGGTGTCATCATCGGCACCGGCATCTTCGTCCTGACCGGCAAGGTCGCCAGGGAGAACGCGGGCCCCGCGGTCTCCCTGGCCTTCGTCGCGGCCGGCGTCGTCTGCGCCCTTGCCGCGCTCTGCTACGCGGAGTTCGCCTCCACGGTCCCGGTGGCCGGATCCGCGTACACCTTCTCGTACGCGTCCCTCGGTGAACTGCCCGCCTGGATCATCGGCTGGGACCTCGTCCTGGAGTTCGCGCTCGGCACGGCGGTGGTCGCCGTCGGCTGGTCCGGCTACATGCGCTCGCTCCTGGACAACGCGGGCTGGCACCTGCCCGACTACCTGGCCGGCCGGGACGGAGCCCACGGCTTCGGCTTCGACATCCTCGCCGCCGCGCTGGTCCTGGTGCTCACCGCCATCCTCGTGATCGGCATGAAACTGTCCGCGCGGGTCACCGAAGTGGTCGTCGCCATCAAGGTGACGGTCGTCCTGATCGTGATCGTCGCCGGTGCCTTCTTCATCACCAGCGCCAACTACAAGCCGTTCATCCCCAAGGCCCAGCCGGTGGAGGCCGGGGGCACTCTCAAGGCGCCGCTCATCCAACTGATGGCCGGCTGGGCGCCGTCCAACTTCGGCGTGATGGGCATCTTCACCGCCGCCTCCGTCGTCTTCTTCGCCTTCATCGGCTTCGACGTCGTGGCCACCGCCGCCGAGGAGACCAAGAACCCGCAGCGGGACATGCCGCGCGGCATCCTCGGCTCCCTGCTCATCTGCACGGCGCTGTACGTGGCGGTGTCCATCGTCGTCACGGGCATGCAGCACTACACCGATCTCTCCGTGGACGCCCCGCTCGCCGACGCCTTCAAGGCCCTCGGACACCCCTGGTACGCGGGCGCGATCAGCTTCGGCGCCGTCATCGGCCTGACCACCGTCTGCATGATCCTGCTGCTCGGTCAGACCCGGGTGTTCTTCGCGATGAGCCGCGACGGTCTGCTGCCCCGCTTCTTCTCCATCGTCCACCCCCGGTTCCGGACCCCGCACCGGCCGACCATCCTGCTCGGTGTGCTCATCGCGGTCATCGCGGGCTTCACCAGCCTGAGCGAACTCGCCGAGCTGGTGAACATCGGCACGCTGTTCGCCTTCGTGGTCGTCGCGCTCGGCGTGATCATCCTCCGCCGCACCCGCCCGGACCTGCACCGCGCCTTCCGTACGCCGTGGGTGCCCTTCATCCCGGTCCTGTCCGTCGCCGCCACGCTCTGGCTGATGCTGAACCTGCCCGCCGAGACCTGGCTCCGGTTCGCCATCTGGATGGTGATCGGCTTCGTCGTGTACTTCGCGTACGGCCGCTCGCACAGCCGCCTGGGACGCCACGAGGAGACGACGCCCGACGAGGTCGGAAGGCGGCCGGGCGGAGACACCCCGTAGCCGGCCCCGTGAACGCACCGGCCCCGTATGTCCTGTTTCGGTGGAGACCGCGGGGCCGGATAGCGTGCTCCCCATGTCCGCCGCGTCGCTCGCCCCACCACGTTCCGTAGTCGCACGGAAGGCGTACTGGACGCGGCTGCTGCCGCTGCTGGCGGCCCTGGCCTGTGTGACCCGTGTGCCGTCCTTCGCGCGGCCGCTGTGGAACCCCGACGAGGGCTTTCTCGCCGTGCAGGCCCGGATGCTGGCACACGGCGGGCAGATGTACGAGACGGTGGTGGACCGCAAGCCGCCCATCGTGCCCTGGCTGTACCAGGCCGCGTTCGCGCTGGGCGGCTCCGGATCGCTCACACCGGTGCGGATCCTCGCCGTGCTGGCACAGCTGCTCACCGCCGTCCTGCTGGCCTCGCTCGCCCGGCTCCGGTGGGGCGACACCGCGGGCCGGACGGCCGGGGTGCTGTATCTGCTGGTCTCCGTGGGGCTCAACCCCGAGGACGCGCAGGCCGCCACGTTCGAGGTGTTCATGCTGCCCTGCACGGCCGCCGCGATGTGGTGCGCGGACCGCCGCCGCTGGGGCACGGCCGGCGTGGCCGTCGCCTGCGCCCTGCTCACCAAGCAGACCGGCGGGGTGGTGCTGATGCCGGTGCTGTGGCTCGCACACCGGTACGGCGCCCCGCGCGGCGCGGTGCTGCGGCTGGCCGCCGGGGTGGCCCTGCCGGTGCTGGGTGCGGCCCTGGTCACCGATCCGGCCGGCTTCGTCTTCTGGACGGTCACCGGATCGGGGGCGTACGCCTCCTTCACCGGGTCCGAACTGCACGCCCTGGTCCGGGCGCTGACCAACACGGCGATCCTGGCCGTGGCCTGCGCGGGCCTGATCCCGCCGGTGGTACGGGTACTGCGGCTGGCCCGTACGGGGGCGGCCGACCTGTGGCTGTGGCTCGCCTCCTCGGCCCTGGCCGTGGTCCTCGGCTTCCACTTCTTCGGCCACTACTACCTGCAACTCATCCCGCCGCTCGCCCTGCTGGCGACGGCCGCGCTGCAGATCCTGCCCCGGCAGCGGCTGACCGCGGCGGTCCTCACCTCGGCCTGCTGCTGCGTCCTCTTCCTGGCCTGGGGTCTGCTGGCGCCCCGCCCCGAACTCACCCACGCCCAGCGCCTGGCCTCAGCCGTGGCCCACCGCACGGCGCTCACCGACCGGGTCCTCGTGTGGGGGATACACCCGGAGACGTACTGGCTGTCCCAGCGCACCCCCGCCAGCCGCTATCTCACCGCGGGGCTCCTCACCAACTTCAGCGGCGGCCGGGGCAGCCCCCAGGTCGGCGAGCAGTACGCCGTCCAGGGCACCTGGCCCGTCTTCCGCGAGGAAATGACCGCCCACGCACCTGCTTTGGTGGTCGACGACTCCAGGGGCAAGCCGTACGCCCCGGAACGCGTCCCGGGCCTGCGCCAACTCCTTGCGGCACGGTACGAGCCGGTGGGGGAGGTGGACGGGGCGGTGCTGTACGCGCGGGTGACGCGGGACTAGGGCATGCCGCCGAGCACCGCCCGTGGGCCCGTCACCTCCGCGTCCAACTCCGTCACCCTGCACCGCAGTTCGCGGTCGGCCGTGATGACCAGGGTGGGGCGGCCGCGGTTCTCCTCGACCAGCTCGACGATACGGTCGTCGCCGCTGCCCCGCGCCGACTCCACCCGCAGTCCGGGCGCGGACTGAACGCCGCGCGCCGCGCCCTCGACGACCAGCACGATCTCCACGGGGTTCGGATGACCGGGCAGCCCCTCCGACGCCAGCCGGTCCCGCAGCCGCTCGGCGGCCCCCCTCCGGTCCCGCCACCATCCGTCGGGCACCGACCCGACCACGTTCGCGGCATCGACGATCACGAGCAGCGGCGCATCCTCGTCCATACGCCAAGCCTCCCACGGCGACGCGCCCCGAACACCGACAGAACACCGGCGCGTGGCCGCTCTCGGGCTTCCGGTCGGGGCGCGGGTGTTGGCGGAGGGAGTCGGGCGGGGCTGTCGGCCCATCGGGGGCGCCTTGGTCCTCCGGCCGGCGGCGTCTTCCGCTTGCCCCCTGGGCGAGCGCCACCGGGTTCGTGCAGCGCACCGGCTGCAGTAACCGGCAGAGGCGGGGCCCGGTCAATCGCTCGTCCGGCATAGAGTGATGCGGTGAACGGCGACTGGCTCATACGCGGCCGTGACGGTCGGCTCAGTGTCTACCTGCCGTCGGGCGAAGCCGTCCTGTGCCGGGCGGAGCGCGGGCCCGGTGGTCCCTGGGGCGCCCCGCGGACGGTCGGCGGCGACCAGCGGCTGCACCCCGTGCTCGGCGTCGGTCAGGGCGCCGACGGCTACGCCCATCTGGTCTCCTGGCGGCCCACGGCGGCCGGTGAGTCGGGCCTGGTGCACTCCACCCACTTCCGGCCGCATCTCGCCGCCCTGGACTGGGCTCCGGTCGGACACCCCGACAAGAAGGGCGACCGCACCGGCACCCCGGCGGTCGCCGTGGACGCACAGGGCCGGGCCCATGTCTTCGTACGCAACAAGGGCGGCGGAGTGAGCCTGCTGGCCCAGAAGGAGAAGGGCGGCTGGGATCCCTGGCGCGATCTGAAGGGCCGGGACGTCCAGGAGGAACTCGCGGCCGTGACGGGGGAGTCCGGCCGGGTCGAGCTCTACGCGGCCGTCCCCGGCGCCGTACTGCACTGGCGCCAGGAGGAGGCGGGCACCGAGCCGGTCCTGGAGGAGGCGCTGGAGGCACCGGCCCGCCCGGGCACCCTGCACGCCCTGGCCACCTCCCCCGACAGCACCACCCTCTTCTACACCGCCGACTCGGGCGACATCTGCGCCTGGCGCCCCGGCGGCAAGCCCGTCGCCCTGCTCCCCGCGGCCGGCGACGGCCCGGTCGCGGCGGTCCGCTGCGAACTGGACGGCCACGACTGCACCCTCCTCGCCCAGCGTTCGTCGAGCGGCCGCGTGGTCTTCGCCGCGTATCCGACCCAGGACGAGACGGCGGGTGCCTGGTGGACCGAGTCGGGCCCCCAGCTCCCCGCGGACGCCGTGGTGGCCCTCGCGCTGGACGAGAACGGCCGCGTGGCCGCGGCAACGTTGTCCCCGTCGACCGGCCAACTCCTGGTCACCCGCCGCAAGGAGGAGCCGGGACTGGCACTGGAGGCATGGCGGGAGGTCTGAGTGCGCGAAGATGACCGCGTGGACACCGAGACACTCATCGACACATGGCGCCGTCTCCTCGCCGGATCCGGAAAATCGTGGGTGCTCTTCGAGCACGGCACCTGCGTGGTGCTGGAGGAGCCCGAGGGGCAACTCGACGAGCGGGCCACCGAGCTCCTGCGGGAGTTCGGCCCCGTGCACGTGGCCGGGCCCGCGGGCGACTTCCGCGTACTGGAGCTCAAGAACGACGAGGGCTGGCTGGTGACGGGCCATCACCCGGACGTGGTCACCTTCGTCGGGCTCGACGAACCCGCCGACCCCTCGCATCTGGCCGTCGGGATCCATGGCCGGTCCAAGCGCGACCAGGACGGCCGGGAACTGCACGTGGTCCATGTCGAGGACGCAAGTCCGCCCGCCTCCTGAAACGCCGATGCCCGGCACACCACTCGGGTGCGCCGGGCATCGTCCGTGCGTACGGAACGCCGCGGAACCGGTTACGCCGGGACGCTCGCCGTGCCCGGAGCCAGGAACTTCTTGCCGTTCACCCGCTCCGAGACGCCCTCACGGTCCAGGTACGGCGTGATGCCGCCCAGGTGGAAGGGCCAGCCGGCGCCGGTGATCAGGCACAGGTCGATGTCCTGGGCCTCGGCCACGACACCCTCGTCGAGCATCAGACCGATCTCCTGGGCCACCGCGTCGAGGACGCGGTCCCGGACCTGCTCCTCGGTCAGGACGACATCGCCCTGCTTGAGCAGCGCCGCGACCTCGGGGTCCAGCTCCGGCTTGCCGCTGTCGTAGACGTAGAAGCCGCGCTTGCCCGCCTTGACGACGGCCGCGAGGTTCGGGGAGACCTTGAAGCGGTCCGGGAAGGCCCGGTTGAGGGTCTCCGAGACGTGCAGACCGATCGCGGGACCGACCAGCTCCAGCAGCACCAGCGGGGACATCGGCAGGCCGAGCGGCTCGATGGCCTTCTCGGCGACCTCGACCGGGGTGCCCTCGTCGATGACGTTCTGGATCTCGCCCATGAAGCGGGTCAGGATGCGGTTCACCACGAACGCCGGGGCGTCCTTGGTGAGGACCGCGGTCTTCTTCAGCTTCTTGGCGACCGCGAAGGCGGTGGCCAGCGAGGCGTCGTCGGTCTGCTCGCCCCGGACGATCTCCAGGAGCGGGAGGACGGCGACCGGGTTGAAGAAGTGGAAGCCCACGACCCGCTCGGGGTTCTTGAGCTTCGACGCCATCTCCGTCACCGACAGGGAGGAGGTGTTGGTCGCGAGGATCGCGTGCGCCGGGGCGACCGCCTCGACCTCCGCGAACACCGTCTGCTTGACGCCGATCTCCTCGAAGACGGCCTCGATGATGAAGTCGGCGTCCGCGAAGCCCTCCGCCTTGTCCAGGACACCGGTGACCAGCGCCTTGAGGCGGTTGGCCTTGTCCTGGTTGATACGGCCCTTGCCGAGCAGCTTCTCGATCTCGGCGTGGACGTAGCCCACACCCTTGTCGACGCGCTCCTGGTCGATGTCCGTGAGGACGACCGGGACCTCCAGGCGGCGCAGGAAGAGCAGGGCGAGCTGGCTGGCCATCAGGCCCGCGCCGACCACGCCGACCTTGGTGACCGGGCGCGCCAGGTTCTTGTCCGGGGCACCGGCCGGGCGCTTGCCGCGCTTCTGCACCAGGTTGAACGCGTAGATGCCGGAGCGCAGTTCGCCGCCCATGATCAGGTCGGCGAGCGCCTTGTCCTCGGCGTCGTAACCCTGCTGCAGGTCGCCGTTCTTGGCGGCCGCGATGATGTCCAGGGCACGGTAGGCGGCCGGGGCCGCGCCGTGCACCTTGGAGTCCGCGATGAAGCGGCCCTTGGCGACGGCCTGGTCCCAGCCCTCGCCGCGGTCGATCACCGGGCGCTCGACCTCGATGTCGCCCTTGAGGACGTTCGCGGTCCAGATCAGCGACTGCTCCAGGAAGTCGGCGCCCTCGAAGAGGGCGTCGGCGATGCCCAGGTCGAAGACCTGCTGGCCCTTGAGCTGCTTGTTCTGGTTGAGGCTGTTCTCGATGATCACCGAGACGGCCTTGTCGGCGCCGATCAGGTTCGGCAGGATCGTGCAGCCGCCCCAGCCCGGGACCAGACCGAGGAAGACCTCGGGCAGGGAGAACGCCGGGATCGCCTTGGAGACGGTCCGGTAGGCGCAGTGCAGACCGACCTCGACGCCACCGCCCATGGCGGCACCGTTGTAGTACGCGAAGGTCGGGACGGCGAGGCCCGCGAGGCGCTTGAAGACCTCGTGGCCGCCCTTGCCGATGGCGAGCGCGTCCTCGTGCTTCTTCAGCAGCTCGACGCCCTTGAGGTCGGCGCCGACCGCGAAGATGAACGGCTTGCCGGTGATGCCGACACCGACGATGCCGCCGGCCGCGGCCTCCGCCTCGACCTGGTCGATGGCGGTGTTGAGGTTCGCCAGCGAGGCCGGGCCGAAGGTGGTCGGCTTGGTGTGGTCGAAGCCGTTGTCCAGCGTGATGAGCGCGAAGCGCCCGGCGCCGAACGGCAGGTCGAGGTGGCGTACGTGCGCGGACGTCACGACCTCGTCGGGGAACAGCTCGGCCGCACCCTTCAGAAGCTCAGCGGTGGTGCTCACTTGTCCCCCTCGAAGTGCGGGTTCTCCCAGATGACCGTCGCGCCCATGCCGAAGCCGACGCACATGGTGGTCAGGCCGTAGCGGACGTTCGGCTGCTCCTCGAACTGGCGGGCCAGCTGCGTCATCAGACGGACGCCCGAGGAGGCCAGCGGGTGGCCGTAGGCGATGGCGCCGCCGTACTGGTTGACGCGCGCGTCGTCGTCGGCGATGCCGTAGTGGTCCAGGAGGGCCAGGACCTGGACGGCGAAGGCCTCGTTGATCTCGAAGAGACCGATGTCGGAGATGGACAGGCCCGCCTTGGCGAGGGCCTTCTCCGTGGCCGGGATCGGGCCGTAGCCCATGACCTCGGGCTCGACGCCCGCGAAGGCGTAGGAGACCAGGCGCATCTTGACCGGCAGGTTGTTCTCGCGGGCGAAGTCCTCGCTCGCGATGATCGAGGCGGTGGCTCCGTCGTTCAGACCGGCCGCGTTACCGGCGGTGACCCGGCCGTGCACGCGGAAGGGGGTCTTCAGACCGGAGAGGTTCTCCAGGGTCGTACCCGGGCGCATCGGCTCGTCGGCCGTGACCAGGCCCCAACCGGTCTCGCCGGCCTCGGGGTTCGTACGACGCACCGAGATCGGCACCAGGTCCTGCTGGATCTTGCCGTCGGCGTACGCCTTGGCGGCCTTCTCCTGCGAGCGCACCGCGTACTCGTCGGCGCGGAGCTTGGTGATCTGCGGGTAGCGGTCGTGCAGGTTCTCGGCGGTCATGCCCATGAACAGGGCGGACTCGTCGACCAGCTTCTCGCTGACGAAGCGCGGGTTCGGGTCCACGCCCTCGCCCATCGGGTGGCGGCCCATGTGCTCGACGCCACCGGCGATGACGGCGTCGTAGGCGCCGAACGCGATCGAACCGGCGGTGGTCGTCACGGCGGTCAGGGCGCCGGCGCACATGCGGTCGATCGAGTAGCCCGGGACGGACTGGGGGAGACCGGCGAGGATGCCGGCCGTGCGGCCGAGGGTCAGGCCCTGGTCACCGATCTGCGTGGTCGCGGCGATGGCGACCTCGTCGATCTTCTTCGGGTCGAGACCGGGGTTGCGGCGCAGCAGCTCCCGGATCGCCTTCACGACGAGGTCGTCGGCGCGGGTCTCGTGGTAGATGCCCTTCGGGCCCGCCTTGCCGAACGGGGTGCGGACGCCGTCGACGAAGACGACATCCCTGACGGTACGAGGCACGATGGCTCTCCTCCAGGGTGCGGGATGGCACTGCTGCGACGCGCAAGAGCTGAGCGCGCGCTCAGGACCCATGCTACTTGTGGGTAACGTAGCTGCACACCCCTGACGCGGGGAGCGGCGAACGTCACATCGGCGGGGATGCGACCGTCATCGGGAAGCGCGTGGAAGCGCGTGGACCGGGCCGCCCGGTCAAAGGCGGCCGTCCGTCCTCGTCCGGGGCGTCCCAGGATCTTGGCGTGATCTCGACGCCGCGGTGCGTCACCAACCGCTGTGGCGGCTACGCGTCCTTCACCGACAGTGCGTCGACGAGCGCCGGCGTCACCTGCGCCACCTGCCACGGCCGCGCACCGTACCCGGACAGCGCACCGCTCACGGAGTCGATGTCGACAGACTTCGGCGGCTCCCAGCAGAGCCGCCGCACGGTGTCCGGGGCGATGAGATTCTCCTGGGGCATGGTGAGCCGCTCGGCCAGCGCCGACACCGCGGCGCGCGCGGCGGAGAGCCGAGCCGCGGCGGCCGGGTCCTTGTCGGCCCAGGCCCGGGGCGGCGGCGGCCCGGCGACGGGCTGCCCCGGCTGCGGCAGCTGCGCCTCCGTCAGGGCCTTGGCCCGGTCCACCGCGGCCTGCCACTGCTCCAGCTGGCGCCGGCCCATCCGGTGCCCGAACCCGTTCAGCCCGGCGAGCGCGTGCACATTGACCGGGAGGGACAGCGCCGCCTCGACGATCGCGGCGTCACCGAGCACCTTCCCGGGCGAGACGTCCCGCCGCTGGGCGATGCGGTCCCGCGTCTCCCACAGCTCCCGCACCACGGCCAGCTGCCGCCGGCGCCGCACCTTGTGCATCCCGGACGTGCGACGCCAGGGATCCTTGCGCGGCTCCGCGGGCGGGGCGTCGGCGATCGCGTCGAACTCCTGGCGGGCCCACTCCAGCTTGCCCTGCCGGTCCAGCTCCTTCTCCAGGGAGTTGCGCAGGTCGACGAGCAGCTCGACGTCCAGGGCCGCGTACCGCAGCCACGGATCGGGCAGCGGCCGGGTCGACCAGTCGACAGCGGAGTGCCCCTTCTCGAGTACGTATCCGAGCACGCCCTCGACCATCGCGCCCAGACCGACCCGGGGGAACCCGGCGAGCCGGCCGGCCAGCTCGGTGTCGAACAGGCGGCTGGGCACCATGCCTATCTCGCGCAGACAGGGCAGGTCCTGGGTGGCGGCGTGCAGCACCCACTCCACACCGGACAGGACCTCGCCGAGCCCCGACAGGTCGGGGCAGGCGACGGGATCGATCAGCGCGGTACCGGCGCCCTCGCGGCGCAGCTGCACCAGATAGGCGCGCTGGCCGTAGCGGTAGCCGGAGGCACGCTCGGCGTCCACGGCCACGGGGCCGGAGCCGGCGGCGAAGGCGGCGATCACCTCGGCCAGCGAGGCCTCGTCGGCGATCACCGGCGGAATGCCCTCGCGCGGTTCGAGCAAAGGGATCGGCGCCCCCGCCGCTGACGATCCGCCGTCGTCCGGAGGGGTCCCTCCGGTGGTGCGCAGTGGCATGTCGGCTGCGGTGTCTTGGGCGTCGGTCACCTGTCAAGGGTATCTGTGTGTGGACAGCGCCCGTCGACGGAACGTTCCGTCGACGGGCGTCAGGGGGTCGTAAACCAGTCAGGTCGGTGAAACATCTCGTTCACGTGAGTGAACGAACACGGTAGGTGGGTGTGGGGCCTCCGGCGGGTTCGGCGTACGGTTTCGGCCGGTTCAGTGGATGATCCCGGTGCGCAGGGCCACCGCGACCATTCCGGCCCGGTCACCGGTGCCGAGCTTGCGGGCGATGCGGGCGAGGTGGCTCTTGACGGTCAGTGCGGACAGGCCCATCGAGACGCCGATCGCCTTGTTCGACTGGCCCTCCGCGACCAGCCGCAGCACCTCGACCTCGCGGCCGGACAGCTCGCGGTAGCCACCCGGGTGGCTCGGGGAACCCGGGGGGCGGCGGTGCATACGGGCGGCGGTCGCGCCGATGGGGGAGGTGCCCGGTCTGGTGGGGAGCCCGATGTTGGTCCGGGTCCCGGTGACGACATAGCCCTTGACCCCGCCGGCCAGGGCGTTGCGTACGGCGCCGATGTCGTCGGCGGCGGACAGTGCCAGCCCGTTCGGCCAGCCTGCGGCACGGGTCTCGGAGAGGAGGGTCAGGCCGGAACCGTCGGGAAGGTGGACGTCGGCGACGCAGATGTCGCGGGGGTTGCCGATGCGGGGACGAGCCTCCGCGATGGACGAGGCCTCGATGACATCGCGCACACCGAGCGCCCACAGATGACGGGTGACGGTGGAGCGGACGCGCGGGTCGGCCACGACCACCATGGCGGTCGGCTTGTTCGGGCGGTAGGCGACCAGGCTTGCGGGCTGCTCAAGAAGAACGGACACCAGGCCTCCTGGAGTGCGGGACGGGGCCGGCTCTGGGGATGAAGCCGGGACGAACCGTGCTTTCAAGGTCACAGCTGTCTTCGGCATCAAACCCGTCCGCCTTTAGAGAATGATCACGATCTAGTGAGTAACAATCCGTGCAATTCGGACACGCGATCGATCACCCGAAGATCGAGTCGGCTCAAGTCGTGGCGATTACGGGACTGAAAGTGGCCGTATCGACAAAGAGATGGTCAACGAGATGATGATCAACCGAAAGTCGGCGGTCAACGGGACTGCGGCCCCCTGCGGCGCTGCGGCAGGGTCACCACCGAGGCGTCGCCCGGGGCGGCCGGCGGCAGACCCGCGACCTGGGCCAGCAGATCGCACCAGGAGGCCAGATGCGCCGCGCTGTCCGGGACTCCGCCCAGGCCCTCACGGGGCGTCCAGGAGGCACGGATCTCGATCTGCGAGGCGGCCGGGCGCTCGGCCAGCCCGCCGAAGTAGTGCGAGCTCGCGCGCGTGACCGTGCCGCTCGGCTCGCCGTACGACAGCCCGCGCGCCTGGAGCGCCCCGGTCAGCCACGACCAGCACACCTCGGGCAGCAGCGGGTCCGCCGCCATCTCCGGCTCCAGCTCGGCGCGCACCAGCGTCACCAACCGGAAGGTGCCGTGCCAGGCCTCGTGCCCGTCCGGCTCGTGCAGCAGCACCAGACGGCCGTCGGCGAGTTCCTGGTCGCCGTCGACCACCGCGGCCTCCAGGGCGTACGCGAACGGGGCGAGCCGCTGCGGCGCCGGCGTCGGCTCCACCTCGACCTGCGGCCGCAGCCGCGCGCTCCTGATCGCCTCGACCGCGGCCCGGAAGGCCGACGGAGCCGCCTTGTCCTTGTGCCGCTCCGCCTCCCCCGTCTCCTTCGCGTCGTCCATTTCGCCAGCGCCGTCCGACAGTCGTCCCTGAGCCGCAGCCATGCGGGGAAGATTAAGGGGAACGGGGCCTCCGCGCAGGGAGAGACACCCTCAAGGCCGCGGCCACGTCGGCTTCCGGGCCGTGCGAGACTTGCCGTCGTGAGTGCCAACGCAAGCCCCACGGGCCAGCAGCCGACAGCGACGTACGACAGTGCCTTCCTCAAGGCGTGCAGGCGCGAACCCGTGCCGCACACCCCCGTGTGGTTCATGCGGCAGGCCGGGCGCTCGCTGCCGGAGTACCGCAAGGTGCGCGAGGGCATTCCGATGCTGGAGTCCTGCATGCGGCCCGAGCTGGTCACCGAGATCACGCTCCAGCCGGTGCGCCGGCACAACGTGGACGCGGCGATCTACTTCAGCGACATCGTCGTACCGCTCAAGGCCATCGGCATCGACCTCGACATCAAGCCCGGCGTCGGCCCGGTCGTCGAGCGCCCGATCCGCACCCGCGCCGATCTGGCCCAGCTGCGCGACCTCGGCCCCGAGGACGTCTCCTACGTCACCGAGGCCATCGGGATGCTCACCCGCGAGCTGGGCGCCACCCCGCTGATCGGCTTCGCCGGCGCTCCTTTCACCCTCGCGAGCTACCTCGTCGAGGGCGGTCCGTCCCGCACGTACGAGAACGCCAAGGCGATGATGTACGGCGACCCCGAGCTGTGGGCCGACCTCCTCGACCGCCTCGCCGAGATCACGGCCGCCTTCCTGAAGGTCCAGATCGAGGCGGGCGCGAGCGCGGTCCAGCTGTTCGACTCCTGGGCCGGAGCGCTGTCCCCGGCGGACTACCGCCGCTCGGTGCTGCCCGCCTCCGCCAAGGTCTTCCAGGCCGTCGCCGGGTACGGCGTCCCGCGTATCCACTTCGGTGTCGGCACCGGTGAGCTGCTGAAGCTCATGGGCGAGGCCGGCGCGGACGTCGTCGGCGTCGACTGGCGCGTCCCGCTGGACGAGGCCGCCCGTCGCGTCGGCCCCGGCAAGGCGCTCCAGGGCAACCTCGACCCGACGGTGCTGTTCGCCACCAAGGAAGCCGTCGAGGCCAAGGCGCGCGAGGTGCTCGAGACGGCCGCCGGCCTGGAGGGGCACGTCTTCAACCTCGGCCACGGTGTGATGCCCTCCACCGACCCGGACGCCCTGACCCGGCTCGTGGACTACGTCCACACGCAGACCGCCCGCTGACTCACCAGGTGTGCCGGGGCCGGGCCCGCCTGCCGAACAGCAGGCTGCGCGGCTCCGGTGGCGGCGGGGTGCCGGGCTTGAGCGGCCAGGCGAGCAGCATCCCCGCCACGAAGCCGACCACATGCGCCGCGTAGGCCACCGTCCCGGCGCCGGAGACACCGTGGCCGGACGAGTACACCGCCTGGAGCACGAACCAGAAGCCCAGCACCAGCCAGGCGGGCAGCCGCAGCGGCAGGAAGATCAGGAACGGGACCAGGACCCACACCCGCGCCCTGGGATACAGCACCAGATAGGCGCCCAGGACCCCGGCGATCGCCCCTGACGCGCCGATCAGCGGGTCGCCCGAGGAGGCGTTGAGCAGCGCGAAGCCGTAGCCGGCCGCGTAGCCGCAGACGACGTAGAAGAGGAAGTAGCGGATGTGGCCCATCCGGTCCTCGACGTTGTTGCCGAAGATCAGCAGAAAGAGCATGTTGCCCAGCAGGTGCAGCCAGCTGCCGTGCAGGAACATCGCCGTGAACACCGACAGCTGCGGCGACTTGGCGTAGCGCGGCGGCGCCACCACGCACCCGGCGCCGTGCGGTCCCAGCCTCACCTCGCCCGTCGGGACCAGCCGGGGCAGCTGATGGTGGATCAGTTCTCGGGGCACGGCCGCGTAGTGGTCCATGAACGCCTGGAGATGGCACAGCTGGGCCAGGTCGCTGCCGCCGGCCACGGAACCGGCTATGCCGGGCGTGGACACGAAGACGAGGACGTTCGCGGCGATGAGCGCATACGTCACCCAAGGGGTGCGGCGTACCGGGTTCACGTCATGCACGGGGATGACCACACAGAAGTAGTGCCCCCGACGCGGCCCGCGAATCGATGAACGGGCCCGCCCGTGCACGCGTATCACTGGTCAACCGACGTGAGGATCAGGCGATGAACGAGCGAGTTGCTCCTGCGATGCAGGCTCTGCCCGACGGGGAGGCGGAGCTCTCCCTTGTCGTGAAGCTTCCCTGGGAGGATGTCGCCAGACTCGGCCAGGAGGCCGGGCGGCTGGCCACGCAGATGCAGCGGCCGGTGACGCTGGACGAGGCCGTCAGCAACCGTCTGCGGTCCACCCGCCCGTCCGCCGCGCACGCCAGGCCGGCGGGCGAACAGCCCGCACCGGCAACCTCGACGAGCGCGGGCGTGACCGCACTCCCGCGGATCAGCGGGTCGGCCTAGGCACGGTCGCGCACCTTCGCCGCCGCCTTTCTCGCCGCCACCAGGACCGGGTCCCACACCGGCGAGAACGGCGGGGCGTAGCCCAGGTCCAGGGCCGTCATCCCTTCCACCGTCATGCCCGCCGTGAGGGCCACCGCGGCGATGTCGACCCGCTTGGCCGCGCCCTCCCGGCCGACGATCTGCACGCCGAGCAGCCGTCCCGTGCGGCATTCGGCGAGCATCTTCACCGTCATGGGGGAGGCGCCGGGGTAGTAGCCCGCGCGGCTGGTCGACTCGATGGTGACCGTCTCGAAGCGCAGACCGACCCGGTGCGCGTCCTTCTCGCGCAGGCCGGTGCGGGCGATCTCCAGGTCGCAGACCTTGCTCACCGCCGTGCCGACCACGCCCGGGAAGGTGGCGTAACCACCGCCCACATTGGTGCCGATGACCTGGCCGTGCTTGTTGGCGTGGGTGCCCAGCGCGATGTGCCGCTCCTGGCCGGAGACCAGGTCGAGGACCTCCACGCAGTCGCCGCCGGCCCAGATGTTCTCGTGGCCGCGGACCCGCATCGCGAGGTCGGTGAGCAGACCGCGCCGCCCGCCGAGCGGAAGTCCCGCCGCCTCGGCGAGGGCGGTCTCCGGGCGCACGCCGATGCCGAGCACCACCACGTCCGCCGGGTACTCCGCGTCCAGCGTGGCCACCGCGCGCACCCGGCCGTCCGGTCCGGTGGGCATCCCGACGACCTCGGCGTCATTGACCATGGTGATGCCCAAGCCCTCCATCGCCTTGTGCACCAGGCGGCCCATGTCCGGGTCGAGCGTGGCCATGGGCTCCTTGCCGCGGTTGACCACCGTCACCTCGTAGCCCCGGTTGATGAGGGCCTCGGCCATCTCGACGCCGATGTAGCCCGCGCCGACGACGACCGCTCGGCGGCCGCGCGTGCGTGCCAGTGTGTCGAGGAGGGCCTGGCCGTCGTCGAGGGTCTGTACGCCGTGCACTCCGGGGGCGTCCACGCCCGGCAGGTCGGGGCGGACCGGGCGCGCGCCCGTCGCGATCACGAGCTTGTCGTACGACGTCCAGGACTCGGCGCCGGAATCCACGTCACGCGCGCGTACCCGCTGCCCGGCCACGTCGATCTCGGTGACCTCGGTGCGCAGCCGCAGATCGATCCCGCGCGCGCGGTGCTCCTCGGGCGTGCGCGCGATCAGCCGGTCCCGGTCGGGGACGTCCCCGCCCACCCAGTACGGGATCCCGCACGCCGAGTACGAGGTGAAGTGGCCGCGCTCGAACGCCACGATCTCCAGCTCGCCGGGCCCGCGCAGCCGGCGCGCCCGCGACGCCGCGGACATCCCCGCGGCGTCGCCGCCGATCACGACCAGCCGTTCCGTCCCGCCCCGCCCACCGCTCATGCTCATGTGAACACGCTACGGGGACGGGCCATTTCGGGCTCGGTCAGCCCTCCTCACTCTCCTCACCGGGTTCCCGGCCGCTCGCCGGCAGCGGACCCGGCCCGGCCGCGGGAGCCGCACGCAGCGGCAGCCGGCGCCGTACGATCCGCAGCCACACCAGCACCAGCAGCGCCACCAGCGCGGCGAACGGCAGCACCGCGCCGAGGGCCAGGGCGATCCAGCGCAGCATCGTGACGAAGACGTGCCAGCCGCCGGACACCGCGTCCACGAAGCCGGGGGAGTCGTCCTTTGCGGCCTTCTTCACCGGCGTCTCGGACAGCGACAGGGTGATGGTGGCCAGGCTCGTGCGGTCCTTCAGGGACGCCTGCCGGGCGAGCAGCGCCTCCAGGCCGGCCTCCCGGTTGCTCAACTCCCCTTCCAGGGTGACCACGTCGCTGAGCTTGGTCGCCCTGTCCATCAGCTCCCGGACCCGGGCCACGCTGGCCCGCTGCGACCGGATGCGGCTGTCGACGTCCACCACCTGGTCGGTGACGTCCTGCGCCTTGGACGTGCGGTCGATCAGCTTGCCCGTGCCCTGGAGGTCGGCGAGGACCTCGTCGTACTTCTCGACGGGGACGCGCAGGATCACGCGGGTGCGCTCGTGGCCCCGGGCATCGCGGGTGGTGCTCTCGTTGCCGATGTAGCCGCCCGCGTTCTCGGTGGTGGTACGGGCCTCGTCCAGCGCCTTGGGCACGTCCTTGACCTGCACGGTGAGGGAGGCGGTGCGGATGATGCGGTTCGCGGTGAGGTCGGGTGCCTTCGCCGCGGAGCCCTTCGCGGCGTCGCCGGAGTAGCTGTCGGCGGCACCCCGCTGGGGCGCGCTTCCCGCGGCGGCCTTGGCGTCGCTCGTGCTTCCACCGGAGGAGTCCGAGCCGCCGCAGCCCGCGAGCGCGAGCGTGGCGGCGAGCAGGATCCCGGTCAGGGCCCGGGCCGGTCGTACGGAACGTCGTGTGCGCATGTGGCAGTACCCCCGAGGGTCGTGACGATGACGCTCCTTGGACGCCGGGCCGGGCCGGGACGTTTGGCGGGGCGAGTCCCGATGCGGTCACGGTCGGGACTCGGCAGGGCCACATGGCCCTGGCGGGAGTGTCGGCCGGGTCTGAGAGGGTGGGGGCATGAGCGGATCACCTACGGGCACGGGTCATGTCGTCGTCATCGGGGCCGGTATCGCGGGGCTGGCCGCCGCGCACCGGCTGCTGGAGCGCGGGGCGCGCGTGACCGTGCTGGAGGCGGGCCGCAGACTCGGCGGCAAACTGCGGTCCGGGGAGATCGAGGGCGTGCGGGTCGACCTCGGTGCCGAGTCGATGCTGGCCCGCCGCCCCGAAGCGGTCGGGCTCGCACGCGAGGTGGGCCTCGGCGACCGGCTCCGGCCGCCCGCCACCGCGGCCGCCTCGATCTGGACCCGCGGCGCCCTGCGCCCCATGCCCAAGGGGCATGTGATGGGCGTGCCCGGCACCGCCTCCGCCCTGTCCGGTGTGCTGTCCGACGAGGGCCTCGCCCGTATCGAGTGCGACGCCGACCTCCCCCGCACGGAGGTCGGGGAGGACGTGGCGGTCGGGGAGTACGTGGCGGCGCGGCTCGGCCGCGAGGTCGTCGACCGCCTCGTCGAACCCCTGCTCGGCGGGGTGTACGCCGGTGACGCCTACCGCATCTCGATGCGCTCGGCGGTCCCGCAGCTCTTCCAGGCCGCCCAGACCCACGACTCCCTGACGGAGGCCGTCCGCGAGATCCAGGCGAAGGCGGCGGCCGGCGGGCAGACCGGGCCCGTGTTCATGGGCATCGAGGGCGGTGTCGGCGCGCTGCCCCTCGCCGTCGCCGAGTCCGTCACCGCGCGCGGGGGCGAGATCCTCACCTCGCGGCCGGCGACGGAGCTGCGCCGGGACGCCGCCGGCGGCTGGCGCGTGACGGCCGGCGACCGCGTCCTGCACGCCGACGCCGTGGTCGTCGCCGTCCCCGCGCCCGCGGCCGCGGACCTGCTGGCCGCGGAGTCCCCCGGGGCCGCGGCCGAACTGCGGGCCGTCGAGTACGCCTCCATGGCCCTGATCACCCTCGCCTACCGGCGCAGCGAGATCGCGCTGCCCGACGGCAGCGGCTTCCTCGTCCCGCCCGTGGACGGCCGCACCGTCAAGGCGTCGACGTTCGCCTCCCGGAAGTGGGGCTGGATCGCCGAGGAGGACCCCGACATCGTCGTCCTGCGCACCTCGGTCGGGCGGTACGGCGAGACGGAGATCCTGGAGCACGAGGACACCCACCTGGTCGACGTGTCCCGGCACGACCTGAGGGCGGCCATCGGCCTCGACGCCACACCCGTGCGGACGGTCGTGACCCGCTGGACCGACGGCCTGCCGCAGTACCCCGTCGGCCACCACGCGCGCGTGGCCCGTATCCGTGAGCACGTCGCCAAGCTGCCGGGGCTGGCCGTGTGCGGAGCGCAGTACGACGGCGTGGGCATCCCGGCCTGCATCGCGAGCGCGTACGCCGCCGTGGACCGGCTGGGCGGCGATTGGAGCGGTGTGCAGGAGCTCACCGCCAACCCGGTGCAGAGCCTTCATGGCGGAGCGGGAGAATAAGGGACATGAGTGACGACGCACCCACCACCGAGACCGGCAGGATCCCGAACAAGGGCAAGCTGGCCAAGGACCTCAACGAGGTCATCCGCTACACCCTGTGGTCCGTCTTCAAGCTGAAGGACGTGCTGCCCGAGGACCGCGCGGGTTACGCGGACGAGGTCCAGGAGCTGTTCGACCAGCTCGCCGCGAAGGACGTGACCATCCGTGGCACGTATGACCTGTCCGGTCTGCGCGCCGACGCCGACGTCATGATCTGGTGGCACGCCGAGACCAGTGACCAGCTGCAGGAGGCGTACAACCTCTTCCGCCGCACGAAGCTGGGCCGCGCGCTGGAGCCGGTCTGGTCGAACATGGCGCTGCACCGTCCGGCGGAGTTCAACCGCTCGCACATCCCGGCGTTCCTCGCCGACGAGACGCCGCGCAACTATGTCAGCGTGTACCCCTTCGTGCGCTCGTACGACTGGTACCTGCTGGCCGACGAGGACCGCCGCCGCATGCTCGCCGACCACGGCAAGATGGCCCGCGGCTTCCCGGACGTCCGCGCCAACACGGTCGCCTCGTTCTCGCTCGGCGACTACGAGTGGATCCTGGCCTTCGAGGCCGACGACCTGCACCGCATCGTCGACCTCATGCGCCACCTCCGCGGCTCGGAGGCCCGCATGCACGTCCGCGAGGAAATCCCGTTCTACACGGGCCGCCGCAAGGAGATCGCCGAGCTGATCGCGGGTCTTGCCTGATCGGCCGCGGAGTTTTGTGGGTGGGTCCGCGAGGAGCTCGGTGAGCTGATCGCGGGCTTGCCTGATGGGGCGCGGTTTTTCGTGGGCCCGACGCCGGCCGGGGGCCCGGCCGGTGCGGTGCGGGCCGCCGCAAGGTGATCGGTGGGCTGATCGAACGGGCTGCCTGGTCGGCCGCGGTGTTTTGTGGGTCGGCCCGAGAGGGAGCTCGGTGAGCTGATCGCGGGCTTGCCTGATGGGGCGCGCGGGTTTTCTGGGTCGGCCGGGGGTCGGGGGTGTCTGCCGGCGGGTGCCGTGCGGGCCGCCGCAAGGTGATGGGCGAGTTGATCGCCGGGCTTGCGCGATCGGCCGTGCCCTCATCCGGGTCGGCCGGGGGCCGGGGGTTGTCCCCCGGCGGGTGCCGTGCGGGCCGTCGCGAGGTGATGGGCGAGCTGATCGCGGGCTTGTCCGGTCGGGGCTGTGGGGGTCGTCGGTCCCGTCCGGGCCCGGGAGGGCTCAGTGCTGGTCGGCCTTTCCCTTCAGGGCGTCCCGTTGTGACTGGTGCTGGGAGGGGGCGGCCGATGTTCGGGGCCTTGGTTCCGGGTGGGCGGCGCAGGACGCGTGGCGGTTCGGGAGGCGGCCCTGTAGGAGGTACGCGTCCAGGTGGGCGTTGACGCACTGGTTCGGGCCGCCCGCGACGCCATGTGTGCCGGCGTCCCGCTCGGTCACCAGGACCGAGCCGGCCAGCCGCCGGTTCATCTCCAGCGCCCCGTCATAGGGCGCGGCAGCGTCCCGCTCGGCGGCCAGGATCAGCGTCGGCGGCAGCTCGTCCGGCCCGGTCCGCACGTCGAGCGGCACCTGCCGGGGTGCCTTCCAGTAGGCGCACGGCAGATTCGCCCACGCGTTGTCCCAGGTCTCGAACGGCGCCACGCGCGCGAGCCGGGTGTTGTCGCGGTCCCAGACCGCCCAGTCCGTCGGCCAGGGCGCGTCGTTGCACTCGACGGCCGCGTACACCGCGCTCGCGTTCTCGGCCTCGGCGGCCGTCCCCGTCCCGCCGGCCGATGAGGCGATCTTCACCAGTGGCCCGGTGTCGCCCTTCAGATACGCCGACAGCGCCTCGGCGCGGCTCGGCCAGACGTCGTCGTAGTACCCGGCCATCAGGAACGCGCCCTGCAACTGCCCCGGCCCGACCTTGCCGCCCGCCGGTTCCGCGGCCAGCGCCGCCCGCACCCGGTCGTAGCTGCGCTGCACCTTCTCGGCCGTGGCACCGAGCCCGTACACGTCGTCGTGCCGGGCGACCCACTCACGGAAGTCGGTCCAGCGGTTCTCGAACGCGGCCGACTGCTCCAGGTTGCTGCGGTACCAGATCTGCGCCGGGTCCGGGTTCACGGCCGCGTCCAGCACCATCCGTCGTACGTGCGAGGGGAACAGCGTCGCGTACACGGCCCCGAAGTAGGTGCCGTACGACGCGCCCATGAAGGTCAGCTTCTCCTCGTCCAGCGCGGCACGCAGGACGTCCAGGTCACGTGCGTTGTTGAGCGAGTTGTAGTACTGCAGTCCGCTTCCGGCGCGCTTGGCGCAGTCGTGCGCGTACGCCTTCGCCTCCGCGATCCGCTCCTTCTTGTACGACTCCGAGGGGTGCGTCGGCGCCTGCGAGGGCCCCTTGAAGAACCGCTCCGGGGCCTGGCAGGACAGCGGCGCCGACCGGCCCACCCCGCGCGGGGCGTACCCGACGAGGTCGTACGCGGCCGCGATCCGCTGCCACTCGGGCAGTGCGCCGACGAGGGGAAAGGCCATGCCGGAGGCGCCCGGACCGCCCGGGTTGTAGACGAGCGAGCCCTGCCGGGGCACCTTCCGCTTGCTGTTGCGCGGGTCCTTGTGCGTGGCCGCGGTCCGGCTCACGGTCAGTTCGATCTGCTTGCCGTCGGGATGCGCGTAGTCCAGCGGGACGCGCACCGTGCCGCACTGCAGGCTGTCCGGAAGGCCCTCCGCGGCGGGGCACTTCCCGAACGCGATGCCTTCCGCACGGGCACGCGCGGCGGCGACCGCCGTGCCACGCGTCTCGGTCGCCGCGCCCGGGACACCCGAAGCACCGGGCGCGCCGCCGGCCGGCGCGGCGGCGAGGGTGGTCAGCAGCAACGACCCGGCGGCCGAGTAGAGGGCGGCAGCTCGCATGGCGTATCCCTTCGGTGCGCCGCAGCACTGGCACTGCGTCAACAAAAGGGATACTTCGTTCGGACGTTGGCGAAGGCAAGCACCACCCCGCCGGTGTCGGCGTCAATACTCCCTGTGCGCCCCCGCGGACGCGGTCACTCCCGCCAGGGCTGGTCGCGATGGGCGAACGCCGCGCGCAGCTCCGGTTCGCCGATCGCGCGGATTCCGCGCACGGCGACGGAGGTCAGATAGGTGCGGTCGTCAACGGCCCCGGTCGCACGCCGGGCCAGCGCGCCGAGCAGCCGCTGCCCGGCCGGGGAGGCCCAGCGCGAGTACGGATGCACCTCGACCCGGGCGATGGCGAGGCAGCTCAGGGTCAGGGCGAAGGGAAGCGCGAACCAGGCGGCGACCAGGTCGCGCGGCATGTCGGTCTGAGTCGGCGTCAGCAGCGCGGTCGCGCCCAGGACGACGACGGCCAGCGCGGCCACCCGCACCTGACGGACCCCGGACGCCACGGTCGTACGCGCCCCGTCGGGCACCGCGAGCCCCGCCCGGACCAGCCCGTCGGCGATGCTGCGCACGGCGTCGGCCCCGGCCGCGGCGGAGCGCACCGGCTCGATACGGGACTGGCCCTCCGGCCCTATGGCCCCTATGACGGACCGCTCCATCTCGTCCCGGCCCCGCGGGTCGACGACGGTCGCCCAGCCGGTGTGCGCGAGCAGCAGCCGCCGCTGCCGAGCCATGGAGACCATGGTGAGATCGGCGACCCGTGCGGGTCCGCCCGACAGGAACGCCGCCTCGTACAGCGTCAGATCGTGCCCCCGGTCCGCGGTCGCACCCTCCGCGTCGACGGCCGCCGCACGTACGGCGGCCAGGCACAGCCGCGTACACGCCGTGCCCGCGACGGCCCAGGCCAGCAGCAGGAGAAGGACCCAGAACATGACGTTTTTCTATGCCAGGGGCCTGGGAAACACCATGCCCTTTTCACCATCCGGACGGAGTGTTGTCGGTACGTGACGTTCCGCTTCCCGGGTGGATCAGGAGCCGCCGCCCGGCGGCGGGCTGGAGGCGGCCGGCGGAAGCGAGTACGTGGGCGAGGGCGGGGAGGCGACCGGAGTCGCCGAACCGGGCTGGACCACCGGTGGCGACGGCACGGGCGAGGCGGCGGCCGCCAAGTCCCGGGCCAGCGCGGCGAAGTCCACGTACCCGGTCGCCTCCAGCACCTTGATGTGATCCAGCACGGTGGTGTTGGCGTCGTCGGCGAGATGGCGGACCAGTGAGTTCTGGGTACTGGCCCGGACCTGGGCGACGACCGAGAACACCCTGCCGTGGGCCAGTCGCAGGATGTTGGCGAACTCGCGGTCGAAGTCCTGCCCCTGCGCCGCGCTCAGGGTGGCGAGCCACTGCCGCTGCTGCTCGTTGGCCTCGTTGGGCAGCGGCAGGCCGAGCCGGGTGGCGACGGTGCGGACATGCGCGTCCAGGGACGTGTGCCCCGCGACGAGATGCTGCCCGGCCGCCCGTACGGCCTCGGTGGTGCCCTTCGTCTCGGCCAGCTGACCGGCCGGCAGCTCCCACAGCCCGGCCAGCCGGACCTTGGTCACGAAGTCCCGGTCCGCCTGGGACAGCGGGCCGTACCGGGTCGTCACGGTCTGGGCGCTCAGCACGTCGGCGCCGGTGCCGGCGGTCCCCGTCCGGTCCGCGTACGACCAGACGGGAAACAGCAGCGCCCCCAGCGTCGCGGCCAGGCCCGTGATGATGAGCCCGGTCCCGCTGAAGATGCCTCTGCCCTTGATCGGGGGTCGCCGTCGCATGGTGCCTCCTGCTTGCGGCACCGCACGCCAGTGCGCTCGGGTGGGTGCGAGTCGGCATATTACTGCGGAGTCAGGGCCAACCACCGTGCGGGCGCAGGGACATAGGGTGTGCGAACCCATCAAATGGGATGCCGGTGTTACGGCTGTCACCCTCTCCGCAGCAGCACCCTCCGCGCCGCCCGGGCCGCCCGCACCACCGGCCGTCGCGACCGGGGCACCGGCCCCGACCGCTCCAGCCACCACTCCCGCAGCTCCCGCCGCATCCCCGCGTCCTCGATCCGCCCCGCGAACAGCAACTGCCCCGCGAAGTCCAGCGCGTCCTGCCGGTAACCACCGGTCATCGGGTGCCCGTGGGCGTAGTCGAGGAAGGCCGGCCGGTACTCCGCCCCCAGCATCAACGGCAGCTCGGGCGCGATCTTCGCCACCACGTCCGCCCGCTTCGCGGCGAGCGCCCGCGCCTGCACCCCCATCCGCACCCGGTCGAACCCCTCGGGCACGGGCGTCCCGGCGACCAGCGACGACAGCACCGCGGTCTGCGCGAGCGCGAGCCGCTCCCGGGTGTCGTCGTCGGCGGCGACCACAGGCGGGGTCACGGTCCCGGCCCGCGACGCCGCCCCGGAACCGGAGCGCATCGCCCGTCCCTCCTCCACCGCCACCCGAATCGACTCCAACTCCCGCTCCAGCTCACCGGGTTCGGGGAAGTTCTCGTCCCGCTCCAGCAGCACGCCGGGCGGCGCGACCCGCGAGGCAAGGTCGGTCAGGATGTCGAGCACCGGTCGCGGTACGGGGTGGGCGTGGCTGTCGTGCCAGACGCCGTCCCGCTCGAAGCCGCCCGCGACATGCACATACGCGATGGCCTCCAGCGGCAGCTCGGCGAGCGCCTTGGCCGGGTCCTCGCCCCGGTTCACCTGGTTGGTGTGCAGGTTCGCCACATCGATGAGCAGCCGCACCCCGGTCCGCTCGGCCAGCTCGTACAGGAACTGCCCCTCGGTCAGCTCCTCGCCGGGCCAGGAGATCAGCGCGGCTATGTTCTCCACGGCGAGCGGCACGGGCAGCGCCTCCTGGGCGATGCGCACGTTCTCGCACAGCACGTCGAGGGCGTCCCGGGTGCGGGGCACGGGCAGCAGATGGCCCGCCTCCAGACGCGGGGAGGCGGTCAGCGGACCGCCCGCGCGCACGAACGCGATGTGCTCGGTGACCAGCGGCGCGCCCAGCGCCGCCACCCGCTCGGCGAGTGCCGTCAGCCGCCCCTCGTCGGGCCGGTCCGCGCCGCCGAGGCCGAGCGAGACACCGTGCGGCACCACGGTCACCCCGCGCTCACGCAGCCGCAGCAGTGACTCGGGAAGGTGGCCGGGGCACACGTTCTCCGCCACGACCTCCACCCAGTCGATACCGGGCATGCGCTCCACGGCGTCCGCGATCTCCGGCCGCCAGCCGATCCCCGTTCCCAGTCGCCGCATGGCCCTTCCCCCTCCTTCGCGTGACGGGGATATCGCCCCGGCGCCCGGCTCCGAACCACACCGCCCACACCTTCAGAGCAACATTTGAGGTTCGTGGCAGAGCGGGGGGTGAGGTGCGCGGCCGAGCGGGATCCGAGATGCGCGGCCCGGAACCCGGCCCGGACCCGGCCTACCCGGGCACGCCCCGCGAGTCCACCGGATCCCGCCGCAGCGCCGGATGATCGGCGACCACCGTGCAGGAGCCCGGCGCGATCTCCGTGAAGCCCGCGTCCCGTACCAACGGCAGCCCGCTGTCCGTCAGCCGGCGCCACTCGGCCGGGTCCGCGGTGCGTACCGAGAGCGGGAAGCCCGCGGCACGCCAGGCCGCGCGCTCCTCGTCGGACAGCTCCCACCAGGCGAGTTGGGCGCCGTGCCCGGCCTGGGCCATCGCCTTTCCGGCCGACATGCCGAGTTCGGGATTCATCCAGAGCACGGGCTGAGCACGGTCGGGTCCGGCAGGCGGCTCCGGGTCGTCGAGATCGGTGCCCGACACCTGGAGCTTGGCCAGGTCCTTGGGCCAGCCGTCCAGCGGGACGGGCGGGAAGACCCGTACCTGCGCCGACCTGCCGGTCGCCGTGATCCCGGGCAGCGCCTCCGCCCGCCGCCACTCCGCGCCACGGGCCCGCCGTACGACCTTGCGGATCCGGGCGTCCTGCCAGTCCCGCACGGCCTCGGCCCACTCGCCGTCCCCCAGCGCCCGCTCGTCGGCGAGCAGCATGAGCACGGAACGCGCGGCGGTCTCCAGCGCATCTGTACGGGCGGGCGGCGCACCGCGTTCGATGCGCACGACCAGCGGCAGCACGAACTGCGGCGCCTCGTCACGCGCACTGCGCTCGGACCGGAAGGGACTGTCACCGGGGGATGTCGAAACGTGGCTCACAACAGCCAACCCTAAAGCCGGGCCAAAATAGCCCCATGCGACGTGATCTTCGGCTGGCCCGCGTAGGCCGCCGCTACGGCATACGCGGCCCCTGGGTGTTACGGGGCATCGACCTCACCGTCACGCCCGGCTCACTCATCCGCGTGGAAGGAGCCAACGGCAGCGGCAAGTCCACCCTGCTCCGCATCCTCGCCGGGCTGGACGCGCCGACGGAGGGCCGTATCACCGGCCGCCCCCGCACGGCGTACGTCCCGGAGCGGTTCCCCTCGGCGCTCCCGTTCACCGCCGCCGGTTATCTCACCCACCTCGGCACGGTCCACGGCCTGTCCCGCCGGACGGCGGCCGGCGCCGCCGTCGCATGGCTGGACCGCTTCGGCGCCGCCGCCCATGCCGAAACGCCGATGGCCCAGCTGTCCAAGGGCAGCAGCCAGAAGGTCGCGGTGGCCCAGGCCCTGCTCGCGGAGCCCGAGTTCCTGGTGCTGGACGAGGCCTGGACCGGTCTGGACGCCGCGGCCAGGGCGGAACTGGAGCGGGCGGTCGCCGAGCGCACGGCCGCCGGATGTGCCGTCGTGTTCGTCGACCACGACCCGCGCCGCCTGGCCGGGGCGCCCGACGCGACGTACACCGTCGTCGACGGCGCCCTCAACCTCCGTACCGGGAAGGAGAGTTCACCGGCCGGCCGGTACGCCGTCGTCATCGCGCAGGGCCCCTCGGGCGGACAACTGCCCCCCGACGCGGCACGGACGGTCACCTCGGCCGAGGCGACCGCGCCCCGCACCCACCGGCTCACCGTCCCCGAGTCCCACTCCGACGTCCTGCTCCGCGCCCTGCTGACGGCCCGCCCGCCCTGGCACGTGGTGAGCGTGAGCCCCGGAACACCCCCCGAGACGCCGCCCGATCCCGAAAGCCGCCCATGACCGCACTCCTGCGTTACCAGGCCGCACTCCTCGTACGGTCCCAGCGCTGGCTGCCGCCCGTCGTCCTGTACGCGGCCTTCCTCGCCGTCGGAGTACAGAGCGGCCAGCCGGTGCTCGACTCGCTCGGCTACACGGCCGCGGCGCTGCTGCCGGTCGCCGCCTGGCTGGTGCGGATCTGCGTCACCAACGAGCCGCCCGCGGCCCGCGCCTGCGTCGCCGCAGCTGCCGGACCGGCCAGGGCCCACCTCGCTTGTCTCCTGGCGGCTCTCCTCGCGTCGGCGGCGCTCGGCACCGTGGCGACCCTGGCCGTCACGCTGATCAGCGACCCGGCGGCCAATGGCCATCGCGCCCACGTCCCCCGCTTCGAGGCGGGCGCGGCCGGGCTCCTGGCCGGCCTCTCCTGCGCGCTGCTGGGCACGGCCGTCGGCGCGCTCACCAACTGGCCGCTGCTGCGCTCGCCCGGCCGGGCGGTGCCCGCGATGCTGCTGGCCGCGCTGCTGTCGGTGGTCGTCGCGGGCTCACCGGCGCAGGCGGCGGTGAACGGGCTGGTCACCGGCTCACAGTCGGGCCGGGTCCCGGTGCCGCTGCTGCCACTGGCCGCGGCGGCGCTGCTGACCGCCGCGGCCTTCGCCGTGGCCTGCGCGCTCACCCGCCGCCGGTCACCCTGAGCAGGCGCTGCGCTGCGCCTCCTGCCACTCGCACACCGGGCACAGTGTGATGCCCCTGTACGACGCGGGGTACTCCGTGGGCTTCCGGCACAGCACGCACTCCGCGTACGGCGGCCCGTCCGCGGGCTGCGACTCGGTGGTGTCGATGATCGTGCAGTAGTCCTCGTCGCTCATCTCTTCAGGGTAGGCCGGTCACCGGTGGCCACCGGTCTGGCCGATCAGCTCGGACACCTTCACGAACCGGAAGCCCCGCTTACGCAGTTCCGGTACGACCGTGCGCACCACCTGCTCCGTCGTCGGGGCCGCGCTGCGGGTGCAGTGCATCACGACGACCGAGCCGGGCTTCACCCCGTCCAGCACCTGCCGTGTGACGGCGTCGGCGTCGGTCGCGAACGCGTCCCCGCTCACCACGTCCCACTGCACCGCGGTGACGCCGAGGCCGCTCAGCGCGCGCAGCGCCTTCTGGTCGTAGCAGCCGCCGGGGAAGCGGAAGTACGGCATCGGCTGCGCCACCCCGGCCTTGTGGATCGCGGTGTACGCCCGCTCCACGTCCGTCCGCATCCTGTCGGCGCCGACGGTCGGCAGGCCGTAGCAGTCGCCGGTGAAGGCGTAGTGGCTGTAGGAGTGGTTGGCGACCTCGAACAGCGGGTCGTTGCCGAGGGAGCGGGCCTCGGCCGGGTACTGGTCGGCCCACCGGCCGGTCATGAAGACGGTGGCCGGGACCTTCAGATTGCGCAGCGTGGCGATGAGCGCCGGATTGTCGAAGTGCTCGCCGGAGGCCGCTCGCGGGCCCTGGTCGGCGGTCATGTCGGCGTCGAAGGTGAGGGCGACGGTCCTGCCCTGTGTGCGCGGGCCGTTCGTGAAGACCGGGGTGAGGCCGCCGGGGCCCGGGAGGAGGGTGGGGGGTCGTGAAGGGGAAGCGGAGGCGGAGGGCGATGTGGGGGCCTGGTGGGCGGCGTGCGGGGTGCTCGCGGTGCCGCAGGCGGCGAGGGCGGCGCCAAAGGCGCAGAGGGCGGTGACACGGCGTACAAGAGTGAACACCGTATGAAGGTATGATCGTAAATATGCTCATTCGACCGACGCGCCCTGTCGGTCGTACCGGAGTCACCCGCCCGGCCGCTCCGCCCGGTCAGCGGCCGTATCGGCCCGTCAGGGTGCCGGTGGCCAGGGTGTGGTCGGTCAGGGCGCGTCGGACGTCGTCGGGCGTTGCGTCGGGGGCGAGGTCCAGGTGCCGGTCGGCGGCATAGACCGTGACGACGTAGTGGTGCGGGCTGTCGCCCCTGGGCGGGCAGGGGCCGCCGTAGCCCGCCTTGCGCAAGCCGTTGCGCCCTTGCGTCGCGCCCTGGGGCGCCTGCCCGGCGGCCAGCTCCGTGGTCCGCGGGCCGATGTTCCACACCAGCCAGTGCGTGAACGTGCCGTGCGGGGCGTCGGGGTCCTCCATCATGAGGACCAGTCCGGTCGTGTCCGCGGGTACGCCGGAGAAGGCGAGCGGCGGCGACACGTCCTCGCCGTCGCAGGTGTGGCGGCGCGGGATCGTGCCGCCCTCGGCGAACGCGGAACTCGTCACCGTGATGCGGTGCGAGGCGGTGGGTGTGGGGGTCGGGCTGGGGGCGGACGAGCCGCCGCTGTCGCTCCCACAGCCCGGGAGCAGGCCCATGGTGGCCACCAACGCGATCAGGAAGCTCCGGCGCATGCCCGGAACGTTAGCTCCGGGGGGCCGCGGAGTCACCGATGCCGGTGGGTTGCTGCGTGCCGTCGACGGCGGTGGACCGCTGCGCGTCGCCGGTGCCGTCCGGCGGTTGCGGTTCGCTCTGTTGCGGTTCGCTTTGCCGCAGGTCGCCGGCGGCGTCCGCCGGGTGAGAGCCGGTGGTTCCGTCCGGCTGGTGCGACTCGGCGAGCGCGGCCGGCTGCTGGCCCCTTTCCAGGAAGCGCAGTAGCTCCACCGGGATGGGCAGCACCAGCGTGGAGTTCTTCTCGGCCGCCACGGCCATCACCGTCTGCAGCAGGCGCAGCTGTAGTGCGGACGGCGTGTCGGCCATCTGCTGCGCTGCCTCGGCCAGCTTCCTGGAGGCCTGGAGTTCGGCGTCGGCGTTGATGATCCTCGCCCGGCGCTCACGGTCGGCCTCGGCCTGCCGGGCCATGGAGCGCTTCATCGCGTCCGGCAGCGACACGTCCTTGATCTCGACCCGGTCGATCTGTACGCCCCAGCCGATGGCGGGGCTGTCGATCATCAGCTCCAGGCCCTGGTTGAGCTTCTCGCGGTTGGAGAGCAGATCGTCGAGGTCGCTCTTGCCGATGATCGAGCGCAGAGAGGTCTGTGCCATCTGGGAGACGGCGAAGCGGTAGTCCTCGACGTTGATGGTCGCGGCCGCCGCGTCCACGACCTTGAAGTACACGACCGCGTCGACCCGCACCGTCACGTTGTCCCGCGTGATGCCCTCCTGGGCGGGCACGGGCATCGTCACGATCTGCATGTTGACCTTGTAGAGCCGGTCCGCGACCGGGATGATCAGCGCGAGTCCCGGCGAACGGATCTCGCGCCGCAGGCGGCCGAGCCTCAGGACCACCCCGCGCTCGTACTGCTTGACGACCCGCACCCCCGCGGACACGTACACCAGTCCGACGGCACCGGCCGCGATGATCGCCCCCAGCAGTTCCTGGAACATGACGACCTCCTCCATAAGAGGCCCTTTGTGTCCACTCCTGCAACGATATGCCCGGTATCTGGTCTGCGGCCACGCCTCATGCCGCGGGACTTGCCCCGGCGGTCCGGGTGGGCTACTCGGCCGTCACGAGTGCCTTCGCGTCCCGGGCGAGTGCGGTGAGGCGGGATATCGCGCGGAAGTACTTCTTGCGGTAGCCGCCCTTCAGCATCTCCTCGCTGAACAGTTTGTCGAAGGGCAGCCCCGAGGCCAGCACGGGGACCTCACGGTCGTAGAGCCGGTCCGCGAGGACCACGAGGCGCAGCGCCGTCGACTGGTCCGGCACCGGCCGCACACCGACGAGGCACACCGCCTTCAGATCGTCGGTCAGCGCGCCGTACCGGCTGGGGTGCACCTTGGCCAGGTGGTCCAGCAGATGCGGGAAGTCGTCGAGCGAGGCGCCCGCGGTGGCGTACGCCGCCTTCGTCACCTGCTCGTCCGAGTACGGCGCCGGTGCCTCGGGCAGGCCGCGGTGGCGGTAGTCCTCGCCGTCGATGCGCAGGGCGCGGAAGTGGGCGGACAGGCCCTGGATCTCGCGCAGGAAGTCGGCCGCCGCGAACCGGCCCTCACCGAGCTTGCCCGGCAGGGTGTTGGAGGTGGCGGCGAGTGCGACACCGGCGTCGACGAGCCTGCCGAGCAGGGTGGACACCAGCACGGTGTCGCCCGGGTCGTCGAGCTCGAACTCGTCGATGCACAGCAGCCGGTGACCGGACAGGGTCTGGACGGTCTGCTGGAAGCCGAGGGCGCCGACGAGGTTGGTCAGCTCGACGAAGGTGCCGAACGCCTTGAGCGCGGGCTCGGCCGGGGTGGCGTGCCAGAGGGAGGCGAGGAGGTGGGTCTTGCCGACGCCGTACCCGCCGTCCAGATAGACACCGCGGGGTCCGGCCGGCGCCTTGGGCGTCTTGGCCTTGCCGAACCCGAAGAAACCCCGTCGGCCGGTGCCGATGGCGTGCGCCCCGCCGAGACCGGCCGCGAAGCCGTCGAGGACCTGTACGGCCTCGGTCTGGCTCGGCTGGTCCGGGTCCGGGAGGTACGTGGCGAAGCGGACCGAGTCGAAGCGCGGCGGCGGCACCATCTCGGCGACCAGCCGGTCCGCGGGGACGTGCGGCTCGCGGGCGCACAGGGACAACGGGGTCGCGTCGGCTATCGGGCTGAGGGCGGACGCGGCGGTGGATGACGACACGGTTACCCATGCTAAGCGCCGTGTCACACTGCACGACATGCGACGCCTGTTCCCTGTGACCGACGAAACAGCAGCCCAGCCCCTCGGCGGGGGCACCGAGAAGGAGGGTGCGGAGGCGGCCGAGGAGGGCGGTGGGGGCCGAGGGGCCGGCGCGACCGGCGAGGCCCTCGGTGACCGGGAGTGGAGTCTTGCCGAGCTGGCGGCCGCATACGCCTACCCCGAGCCGGCGGCCGGGGAGCCCGGGACCTGGCTGCGGGCCAACATGGTGTCCACGCTCGACGGGGCCGCCCAGCACGAGGGCCGCTCGCAGCCCATCTCCAGCGCGGCCGACATGCGGATCTTCGGCACGCTGCGGGCGCTCGCGGACGTCGTCCTCGTGGGCGCGGAAACGGTACGGCAGGAGGCCTACCGCCCCGCACGCGCCCGTGTGGAGTTCGCGGACGCCAGGAAGGCGGCGGGACAGGCCCCGGCCCCGGCGATCGCGGTCGTCACCGCGAGCCTGGACCTGGACTACTCGCTCCCGCTGTTCACCTCCCCCCAGGTGCCCACCCTGGTCCTGACCGGCGCCGCGGCGGCGCCGGACCGTGTCGCCGCCGCCGAGAAGGCGGGCGCGCGGGTGGTGATCGCGGGCGACGGCGCCGGAGTGGACCCGGCGCGGGCCGTGGCGGCCCTGGCCGGCCTCGGTCACACCCGGCTGCTCACCGAGGGCGGTCCCCGGCTGCTGGGCCAGCTGATCGCCGCCGAAGCGCTCGACGAGCTCTGTCTGACCCTCTCCCCGATGCTCACCGCGGGCGACGCGCAGCGTATCGCCGGGGGGCCGTCGGTCGCGGTGCCGCGGCGCTTCGAACTGGTGTCGCTGCTGGAAGAGGCCGGGTTCCTGTTCGGTCGCTACCGCCGGTCATGAAATCTGCGGAATCTACCGTTCCGCTTGGCTTTCGACGGGCACACTAAATCCGGCAGTACCCGTGCGATCACGGGGCAGGATGGTTTCCGCAGGGCCTGACACGGCCCACGGAGCAGAATGGGGCACTGGTGTTCACAAGCGTATTGATGATCGAGAAGGCCCTGACGTCCGCCGACGTGGAGTTCGTCACCACCTTGCACGGAGACGAGCAGGTCTCCTTCCACGTGCTGCTCCAGCCTCGGGGCGACCAGGCCGACCGCCTCCTGCGGGCCATCGACGACATCGCGCTCGGCGAGCTCGACGAGGCGGCTCGCGAACGTGAGACGCCCGAGGGCGCCGCCGCGAAGGAGCCCGCGGAGCAGGCCCTGGAGGTGTCCCTGAAGGCGCTGCGCGCGACGGGCGGCGAGGCGGAGGGCAGGCTGGTGGAGGACCACCCGCTGGACGCCCTGAAGGCCCTGGTCGACGAGATCGGCGCCGACGAGGTGATCGTCCTGACCGACCCCCACTACGTGGAGGAGTTCTTCCACCGCGACTGGGCGTCCCGGGCCCGCCACAAGGTCGGCGTACCGGTGCTCAAGCTGTTCTCGCACAGCAAGGCGTGACCGGCGACCGTGGCGGACGCGACGTGACCGCCGCCCGTAACGGACCTAATAGGTGTTGGGTGCGCCGGGGCCATATGGTGGTGCGCTGAATGTTCGCTTCGCCGCACCACTCCAGGGAGACGCACATGGCCCCGGGCCTTCCTACCGCCATGGACCGACCGCACTTCATCGGCATCGGCGGCGCCGGAATGTCGGGCATCGCGAAGATCCTCGCGCAGCGTGGGGCCAAGGTGGCGGGCAGTGACGCCAAGGAGTCGGCGACCGCCGAGGCGCTGCGCGCGCTGGGCGCGACGGTCCATATCGGGCACGCGGCCGAGCACCTCGCCGACGACGCCAGCTGTGTGGTCGTCTCGTCGGCGATCCGCAAGGACAACCCGGAGCTGGCCCGCGCCGCGGAGCTGGGCATCCCCGTGGTCCACCGCTCCGACGCCCTGGCCGCCCTGATGGAGGGCCTGCGCCCGATCGCGGTCGCGGGCACCCACGGCAAGACGACCACCACGTCGATGCTCGCGGTCTCCCTGTCCGAGCTGGGCCTGGACCCCTCCTACGCCATCGGCGGCGACCTGGACGCCCCCGGCTCCAACGCCCTGCACGGCGACGGCGAGATCTTCGTCGCCGAGGCGGACGAATCGGACCGCAGCTTCCACAAGTACGCGCCCGAGGTCGCGATCGTCCTCAACGTCGAGCTCGACCACCACGCCAACTACGCCTCGATCGACGAGATCTACGAGTCCTTCGAGACCTTCGCCGGCCGGATCGTGCCCGGCGGCACCCTGGTGATCTCCGCCGACCACGAGGGCGCCAGGAAGCTGACCGAGCGCCTGGCCGGATCGGTACGGACGGTGACGTACGGCGAGGCGGCGGACGCCGACGTACGCGTCCTGTCCGTTGTCCCGCAGGGCCTGAAGAGCGAGGTCACCGTCCTGCTGGACGGGACGGAGCTCACCTTCACGGTCTCCGTCCCCGGACGCCACTACGCCCACAACGCGGTGGCCGCCCTCGCGGCGGGCGTCGCCCTGGGCGTCCCGGCCGCCGAGCTGGCGCCCGCGCTCGCCGCGTACACCGGTGTGAAGCGGCGTCTGCAGCTGAAGGGCGAGGCGGCCGGCGTCCAGGTCATCGACTCCTACGCCCACCACCCCACGGAGATGACCGCCGACCTGGAGGCGATGCGCGGGGCCGCGGGCGACTCCCGCATCCTCGTCGTGTTCCAGCCGCACCTGTTCTCCCGCACCCAGGAGCTGGGCAAGGAGATGGGCGAGTCCCTGGCCCTCGCGGACGAGTCCGTGGTCCTCGACATCTATCCGGCCCGTGAGGACCCGATCCCCGGCGTGACCAGCGACCTGATCATCGACGCGGCGCGCGCGGCGGGTGCAGTCGTCACGGCCCTGCACGACAAGGCGGAGGTCCCCTCGGTGATCGCGGGAATGGCGAAGCCGGGTGATCTCGTTCTCACCATGGGCGCGGGTGACGTGACCGACCTGGGCCCGCGGATCCTGGATCACCTGTCGCAGCAGTGAGGGGCTGAGACTCATGTCGTACGACGTCGAGAAGCCGGACGAGCAGTGGCGCGCGGAGCTGACCCCGGCCGAGTACGCCGTCCTGCGCGAGGCCGGCACCGAGCCGGCCTTCGTCGGTGAGTACACGAACACCAAGACCAAGGGCGTCTACTCCTGTCGCGCCTGCGGCGCCGAACTCTTCACCTCCGAAACCAAGTTCGACTCCCACTGCGGCTGGCCGTCCTTCTTCGACCCCAAGGACACCGACGCCGTCGAACTCCTGGAGGACCGCTCGCACGGAATGGTGCGCACCGAGGTGCGCTGCGCCCGCTGCGGCTCGCACCTCGGCCATGTCTTCGAGGGCGAGGGGTACGCGACCCCGACCGACCAGCGGTACTGCATCAACTCGATCTCTTTGCGGATGACGCCGGACGAGGGCTGAGACAAAACCGTCTGGTGTATTTTCGTAAAGTCACCTGATTTGTCTACAGGTGGGAGTGGTCCGGATGGCTCGCGACGGTCGGAGCGATGACGTCACGGCGCGCAGCCGTGAGCGCTTCCTGGCCGGGGGGCCGGTGGTCGCCGGGGTACGCAGCGAGATCCTGTCCTCGTGGAGCCGCTGCCAGTCCCTCGGTCTGCGTCCGAGTCTGGGGACCACCTACTTGGGAGAACCCGACCTGGACACGGAACTCGTCCACGCGGCGGAGCCGGTGCTCGACGAGGTGGCCCGCGCGATCGCCGGAACCTGGTCCACCGTGATCCTCACCGATGGCGAGGGCGTGGTGCTCCGCTGCCTGACCGGCGAGCCGCAGATGACCCGGTATCTCGACACCGCGGGCGGCGGGGCGCCCGGCTTCAGCTTCCACGAGTCCCTCGGCGGTACCACGTCCATCGGCCTCGCGCTCGCGGAGCGGCGTGCCAGCCGCGTCTACGGCCATGAGCACTTCGCCGACGCATGGACCGTGCAGGGCTGTGTGGCCGTGCCCGTGCACGAGCCCCTGAGCGGACGCATCGTCGGCGTGGTGGACCTCGCGACCGAGTCGTCCGAGTTCACTCCGATGCTGGAAACCATGGCGCGCAAAGCCGCTCACGCCATCGAACGCAGGCTGCTGGAGCAGAAGACCGACCGGGAGCGCACGCTGCTGCGCGCCTACATGCAGACCGCTCGCCAGGTGCGGGCACCCGAGTTCAGGGACGGAAGGCAGATCGTCCTCGGCGCCCCGGCCGAGGACCTGCTGACGGGGTCCGACCGGCTGGTCCTGGAGGAGAAGGCGGCAGGACTGATCGCCTCGGGCCGCAGGGCCGCCATCGAGGTACCCGTGTCCGGTGGACGGGTGGTCACGCTCCTGGCGCGCCCGGTGGCGGACGTGTGCGAGGGGGTCGCGGTCGAGGTCATCGTTCCCGCGAGCGGTGCGCTGTTCTCCGCCGGCGGGACGCCCGCTTCCACCCCGGCCGCGCCGCGAACCGACACGCCCGAAACGGCCCCCGGTGCCTGGCGCGGTCCTCCCACCGCGGTTCCGGCTCCCCCCGAGGCTCCGACGGCAACGGCGGGCGAGGGGCAGTGCCACCGATGGCTGCTGGCCGTCGGGGAACCGGGGATCGGCAGGCTCGCCCTCGCGGCGCGGCGCCGCCTTGAGCTGCTGCGCGAGTCCAGCCGCCGCATCGGCACCACGTTGGACGTCGTCCGCACGGCCGAAGAACTGGCCGAGGTGGTGGTCGAGAACTTCGCCGACGTCGTCACCGTCGACCTGTACCCCGCGGTGCTCCGCGGCGACGAGCCCTCGGTGGCGGGTGTGCTGCCGATGCAGCGCGCCGCAGTGGGAGGGGTGGAGGGTTTCCCCTTCAGTGGCGTGGGCGAGCAGATCGGCTTCGCCCCCACCAGCCTGCAGGCGCAGTGTCTGGCCAGTGGCTCCGCGGCGATGGAGGCCGACCTGAAGGCCTCGCGCTGCTGGGCCGCCGAGGACCCCGTACGTGCCGCGAAGATCCTCGCCCGGGGCATACACTCGCTCATCACCGTGCCGCTGAGCGCCCGCGGCGTGCCCCTGGGGATGGCCGGCTTCTACCGTTCGCGAAGATCCGCGCCCTTCGAGGACGACGACATCTCACTCGCCGCGGAACTGGTCGCCTGCGCCTCGCTCTGCATCGACAACGCGCGCCGCTACACGCGCGAGCACGCCACCGCCCTCGCCCTTCAGCGCAGTCTGCTCCCGCACGGCCTGCCCGAACAGAACGCGTTGGAGGTTGCCTACCGCTACCTGCCCGCGCACACCGGAGTCAGTGGTGACTGGTTCGATGTGATCCCGCTGTCGGGAGCCCGTATCGCACTTGTCGTGGGCGATGTGGTCGGCCACGGCGTCCAAGCTGCCGCCACCATGGGGCGGCTGCGCACCGCCGTGGACAACTTCGCCTCCTTCGAGCTCGCCCCCGACGAACTCCTCACGCATCTGGACGACCTGGTCGCCCGGATGGCCCGGGAGGACGGCAGCACGGACGCCTTCATCGGAGCCACCTGCCTGTACGGGGTGTACGACCCGACCACCCGCCGCTGCAGCCTCTCCCGCGCGGGACACCTCCCACCGGCGCTCATCTCCGGCGACGGGACGGTGACCTTCCCCGAGGTGCCCGCCGCGCCGCCGCTCGGCCTGGGCGGATTCCCCTTCGAGACGGTCGAGATCGAGCTGCCGGACGACAGCCAGCTGGTGTTCTACACCGACGGGCTCGTCGAGGACCGGGAACGGTGCATCGAGACCGTGCTGGAGGAACTCCGGCACACTCTGGGGCACCCCGGACGCTCGCCGGAGGAGACCTGCCAGGCCGCCGTGGCGGCCCTGCCGCCGTCCCAGCCGGCCGAGGACGACGTCACCCTGCTCGTCGTCCGCCCCCGCGGTCTGGACGCCTCGGACATGGCCTGCTGGGACGGCCTTTCACCGGACCCGGCCATCGTGTCCGAGATACGTGGAGCCGTGGTTCGGCAGCTCGCCGACTGGAACCTGGAAGAGGCCGTCTTCGCCACGGAGCTGATCCTCAGCGAACTGCTCACCAACGCCATCCGCCATGCCACCGGCCCCTTCCAGGTACGGCTGCTGCGCGATCGGATGCTCATCTGCGAGGTCGCCGACACCAGCAGTACGTCTCCGCATCTGCGTCAGGCCGACATGACCGACGAAGGCGGCCGCGGCCTCTTCCTCGTGGCCCAGCTCGCCCAGCGCTGGGGAACCCGTTACACACCCCGCGGCAAGGTCATCTGGGCCGAGCAGTCGATGCCTGGGGGCTGACCGGTCCCCACGGCCAGGCAGGAGACCAAGGCCTTGGAAGATCGATACGACTTCGTCATCGTCGGCGGGGGCTCCGCCGGCTGCGCGCTGGCGGCACGGTTCAGTGCCGATCCCGCCAACCGGGTGCTGGTGCTCGAAGCCGGACGCCCCGACTACCCGTGGGACGTCCTCATCAACATGCCCGCCGCCCTGACCTTTCCCATCGGCAGCCGGTTCTACGACTGGCGGTACGAGTCCGAGCCGGAACCCTTCCTGCACGGCCGGCGGATCTACCACGCCCGGGGCAAGGTGCTCGGCGGCTCCAGCAGCATCAACGGGATGATCTTCCAGCGGGGGAATCCCCTGGACTACGAACGCTGGAGCGCCGACCCGGGGATGGCGACCTGGGACTACGCCCACTGCCTGCCGTACTTCAAGCGGATGGAGAACTGTCTCGCCGACCCGGAGGGGGAATTCCGCGGCCACCACGGGCCGCTCGTCCTCGAACGGGGACCGGCCGACAGCCCGCTGTTCACCGCCTTCTTCGAAGCCGTGCAGCAGGCGGGGTACCGGCTGACCGACGATGTCAACGGCTTCCGACAGGAGGGCTTCGCCCCGTTCGACCGGAACGTGTACCGCGGCCGTCGGCTCAGCGCCTCCCGGGCCTATCTGCACCCCGTGATGAGCCGCCCCAACCTGTCGGTGCGGACCCGGGCGACGGTCACCCGCATCCTGTTCCAGGGTGGGCGGGCGGTGGGCGTGGAGTACCTCGCGCGGGGCCGCGGCGGGCTGCGGCAGGGCCGCGGCGCAAGGGTCGTCCTGTGCGGCGGAGCCGTCAACTCCCCGCAGTTGCTCCAGCTCTCCGGCGTGGGGAACGCGGACGAGCTGGCAGCGCTCGGCATCGAGCCGGTCCTGAACCTGCCGGGCGTCGGCGAGAACCTTCAGGACCACCTGGAGGTGTATGTGCAGCACGGCAGCAGGAGACCGGTGTCGGTGCAGCCCGCGCTCAAGCTGTGGCGGCGGCCCCTTGTCGCCGCCGAGTGGCTGCTCCTGCACCGCGGGCCCGGGGCGACGAACCACTTCGAGGCCGGCGGCTTCGTACGAAGCAACGACGACGTGGCCTACCCCAACCTGATGTTCCACTTCCTGCCCGCCGCGGTCCGCTACGACGGGTCCTCACCCGCACACGGACACGGCTATCAGGTGCATGTCGGGCCCATGTACTCGGACGCGCGGGGATCGGTGAAGATCGTCTCACGCGACCCCGGCACGCACCCCGCGCTGCGGTTCAACTACCTCTCGACCGCCAAGGACCGCAGGGAATGGGTCGAGGCGATCCGCATCACCCGGCACATCCTCGGCCGGCCCGCCTTCGAGGAGTTCAGCAGCGGTGAGCTCTCCCCGGGCCCCGGGGTAGAGACCGAGGAGCAGATCCTGGACTGGGTGGCGGCCGACGGCGAGACCGCCCTCCACCCCTCGTGCACCTGCCGGATGGGCATCGACGAGGCATCGGTCGTGGACCCCGGCACCATGGCGGTGCACGGCCTGGCGGGGCTGTACGTCGTGGACGCCTCCGTGATGCCGTACGTGACCAACGGCAACATTTACGCCCCGGTGATGATGCTTGCCGAGAAGTCCGCCGACATCATCCTCGGCAACAAGCCCCTGGCGCCCGAACCCGTGGAGTTCTACCGGCACTCCGGCGCCGGATGAGCGCGTCGCCGGACGAGGTAGAGGGCCGCGCCGACGGCCGTGATGACGGCGGGGAAGAACAGGGCCCCCCACCGGTAGTACCAGGCGTCCCCGGGGTACACCGCGGCCCGTGGCCAGGCCACGTTGACGGTCATGGCCATGCCGTACAGCACGGCGACGAGGTTCACCGCCATGCCCCAGCGGCCGAGGGAGAAGTACGGCCCGTGGTCGGCACGAGGCCATGTGCCACGCAGCCGACGCACCAGCATGGGGCCGGTCACCAGCAGGTACGGGACGTAGAACAGCACGATGCCGGCCGAGGTCAGGGTGTAGAACAGGTGCCGGTTGCCGAGGTTGACCACCAGCAGTGCGATGGTCAGCAGGCAGGTGAGGAGGGCCGGCACGACGGGGGTCCTGGAATGCGGGGAGACCCGGGAGACGGCCCGGCTGAAGGGCAGCCGGCCGTCGCGGGCCATGGAGAACAGAAGCCGGATGGCCGCGGTCTGCACGGCCAGGCAGCAGACGGTGACGGCGATCGCCACGCACACCAGGAAGACGGAGCCGAGCCCGGAGCCCAGCGTGGACTTGACCAGGTAGGGCATGCCCAGGTTGCGCAGTTCCTGGTCCCCGATGTCACCGACCGCCATCATCGCGAACAGGATCAGCAGCCCGCCGGCGACGAACGCCGCAGTGAGCGCCCGCAGGATGGCGCGGGGCGCGTGGCGTCTGGGCTCCCTCGTCTCCTCCGCCAGCGATCCTGCGGTGTCGAAGCCGTAGAAGACGTAGGCACTCGCGAGAGAGGCGACCAGGAACGCGCCGAGATAGCCGGAGGAGTGGCCGGCCCCGGTGCCGTGCGTCTCCAGGACGACCTGCGGCCCCCGTCTGACATGCATGGCCAGCATGACGATGAGCAGGGCCACGGCGACCAGCTCGACCACCACGCCGAAGTCGTTGATCCTCGCCATCAGCCGGACACCGCACAGGTTGACCACGGTGGTGAAGACCACCAGACCGAGAGCGAGCACGATGGCGTTCTGGGCACCGCCGCGGGTGTCGGTCACGCCCGCGTCGCCGGGGCTGCCGAGGATCTGGAAGGCCGGTGAGATCTGCGGCAGGACGACCTGGTAGGCGACCGCGACGGCGGCCGCGGTCACCACCGCGCCGCCGGCCATGATCCAGCCCGACAGCCACGAGGTGAGGGGCCGGGCGAGGTGCTTGGACCACTGGTACACCGAGCCGGCCAGCGGAAACTGTCCGACCATCTCGGCGAAGCACAGGGCGACGGCGAGTTGCCCGAGGTACACCAGCGGCCAGGTCCAGACGTACGCCGGGCCGCCGGAGGCGAAGCCGAAGCCGAAGAGCTGGAACACTCCGGTCAGGACCGAGATGTAACTGAAACTCGCGGCGAAACTGGACAGCGGCCCGAGGGAGCGCTTCAGCTCCTGACGGTAGCCGAACCGTGCCAGGTCGTCGCTGTCGTCGCCGGGCGCCTCGGGAGGACGGCTCCTCGGGATCCTCACAGTTCCCATGATGGCTCCATGGGCATATGCCGCATCCACAACCGGTGGATGCCCCGAATGCCCTGGTTTGAGATTCTGTGAGGGTGTTGGGTGTCGTGCGGTGGATCCGGTCCCGTCGAAGAACGGTGCAGGTCGACGGGCAGAGCCGGGAGAACGGGCTGAGGGCGCTGCGCGTGGCGGCGGCCGGTATCGGCACGACGCTGGACGAGAGCACGACCTGCGCCGAGCTGGCCCGGGCGGTCGTGCAGCTGGCCGGCGGCTCGGCGGCCGTCATGCACCGGGTCGGCAGAAGCGTCTCCGGGTACGACTCGATCATCGGGGACGCCGACGCCCTGCCCGACGCCCGCTGGGCCGCCGCCGTGGCCGAGGGCGCCGCGACCCCGGCGGCCGACGGCCGTGCGGAGCCGTGGACCGAGTACCCGGCCCACGACGGGGCCCGGCCCGCGATCTGTCTGCCGCTGACCAGTGGGGAACTCCAGTACGGCGTCCTCGTCTGCGCACGGGACGGACCGCCGTTCACCCGCTCCGAGGTGGAGCTTCTCGCCCTGCTGGCCGAGCGCGCCGCGTCCCACATCCGGCAGGCCCGCGAGTACGACCGCGTCAGCAGCACCGCCGCCGACCTGCAGCGCGCCCTGCTCGCCGAGCCCGGCCGGCCGCACCCCAACCTGGATGTCGCCGTCCGCTACCTGCCCGCGGGCACCCGCACGCTGGTCGGCGGCGACTGGTGCGAGACCGTACGGCTGCACTTCGGCCGCACCCTGCTCGTCGTCGGCGACGTCATGGGCCATGGCCTGGAGGCCGCCGTCGACATGAACGCGTACCGCTCCTCCCTGCGCTACATCGCCTCCGCCGACCTGCCTCCGCACCGGGTGCTGCGCCAGATGGACGACATCGCCTCCGGTGAGGCGGACCGCAGACCCGCCACCTGTCTGATCGCACGTGTCGACCCGGCCCGCGGCCAGCTCACCGTGGCCAGCGCGGGCCACCTGCCCGCCGCCCTGATCACGCGCGGCGGCCGCACCTCACTGCTGCCCGCCCCGGTCGGCCCACCGCTGGGCACCGGCTTCGGCGGCTACGAGTCGACCACGTACCGGATCGACCCCGACCAGACGCTGGTGCTGTTCACCGACGGCCTCGTCGAACACCGCGGCGAGGACATCGACAGCTCCCTGCAACGCCTGGCCGAGATCCGCTTCGCGGTGGGCGCGGGCGTCCACGAGATCCTGGAGACCATCGTCAGTCGCCTCGACGTGAAGAACGCGGAGGACGACGTGGCGGTCATGGCGGCCCGCCCACGGCTGCGCCACGGCTCCCACATTCCGCTGGAGGGCTCTCCCGAGATGGGGTGGTGAGCCCCACGGCATCCTTGCTCCGTGGCCGCTTCGCCCCGCCCGCTCACGTTCACCCCGCCCGCTCACGCCCCCGCATGCACCAGCGCCGCCCAGGTCCACGGCAGGTCCGGCCGTTCCGCACGCAGCGAGCGCACGGTGTGGTGCAGGGCCTGCGCTGCGGGCAGGGGTCCGGGGTGCGGCAGGGACGGGGCCAGCGTGCGGTGGAACCGGGCGGCGGCGTCGGCCGCGAAGGCGTCGCCGACCTCCCAGAGCGTGGCCACCGACTGGGCGTATCCGGCCAGCTGGAAGGCGGAGGCGAGATGGATGGCCTCGTCGGCCAGGGCGGGCGCGGCGCTGCCACGGGCCGTGCCACAGGCCGAGAGATAGGCCAACTCGGCGCACTCCAGGCGTAGTTCGGCGATGTCCTGGAGGAACAGGTCGCCGTCGGCCAGCAGCAGCCGGCCCGCTGCCGGCTCCTCCGGGTCGCTGTCGGCGTGGCAGGCGAAGTGCACCAGGGACGCTGCCGGCACGGCCGTGCGCACCGCGTCCCTGGTGGCGGCCGCTCCGATCAGCGGGACCCCGCCGCCCGCCGCGACCGCCTCGGCGGCCTCGGCGACCGTACGGGACAGGGGCGCCTGCCCCGCCGTCTCCGGCATGGCCACGGCCAGGGTGCTGCGCCGGCCGGGTGCCGCGCGCCGGCGGGCCCGGCTGAAGAGCAGAGCGCGCAGCGTCGGCGTGTAGGAGGAGGCGGCCCGGTCCAGGACCGCCGCGCCGGCCGGCGCGTCCGGGCCGTGGTGCCCGGCGGCGTGCAGCGGGAAGGAGTTGAGCACACCGGACGGCGACCACCACAGCCGGGGCCACGGCGCTCCCGGCTCATGGGGGTCCCCCCTGTCCGAGCGCAGCCGAGAACTTGGGGGACGGCCGGTCAGTCCGAGGGCGTCCAGGACCGGTTCGGCCAGGACGTCCCAGAGCCAGGCCAGGGTGCCCGTGAAGATGTCCCGCGCCTCCTCGAACAGCGGATCGCGCGGTCCGGCCGTGAGCGCCTCGACCGCGAGCCGGAACGACTCGGCCTGCGCCGCCAGGTCGGCGGCGTCCAGCTCGGGCAGCGGCACCGTGCGCAGCCCGTCCGCGCACAGCGCCAGGGCGTCGCAGCGGCGGGGATGGACGTTGACGCTCACCACCGGGCCCTCCGCGGCGGCGGGCAGCAGGTCGTCCAGGCCGAGCGGCAGCGGGGTGAGGAAGCGCCGGAAACCGGGGCGCCGCTGGAGCTCGGCGACCAGCCGGGCGGCGTCCCCGGAGGCGGCACGCACCGCCTCGAACTCGTCCGGGTCGGCCCAGTGGCCGGGCTCCACCCTGCGGCGCAGCGCCCGGACCTCGTCCAGTGCGGCGCGCAGCCGGGCGTGCAGGTCGGCGTCCGCGCCGTGCAGGACCTCCAGTTCGCGACGGGTGTTGAGCGCGGTGGACAACAGGTGCGCCCGGCCGTCCTCCAGGGTCTCCAGCGCGTCCACGGGGTCCCGTTCGTCGAGCGCCCTGGCGGCGCGGTCGGACGCCATCCGGGTGATCCGGCTGAACGACCGGGAGGCCGGTCGATCCGGCGACCGGGACTGTTCGAGATGTGAGCGGGTGGCCGAGGTCCACTGCGTCAGCAGCATCGCGGTGCGCAGCCCGGGATCGGGTACGGCGGTCAGCTCGCGGGCGAGCGCCACGGCCTCCTCGAAGTCCGCCTCCTCCGGCCACAGCGCGTTCCGGAAGAAGAGCGAGACGGCGAGGGACGTCCTGGCCTCGTCGTACTCCGGTGTCCCCGGGGCGAGCCGGGTCAGTCTGCGGCGGGCGCCCCGCACCCCGTCCTCCACGGCCTCCAGCTGGTCGAACGGCGACTCGGAGGAGAACATCAACGCCGTGTGCGCGCCGAAGAGTTCGGGTGCGATCCCCAACTGCCGCAGCTGCTCGGGCATGTCGTCGAACATCTCCCGCAGCAGTGGCAGGGACCTGCGCAGGGACCGCAATCGGGCCGGGCCCTCCTCCGGCTCGTTCATCGACTCGTAGGTGATCTTCTGCAGGCGCAGCAGGTTCCGGCTGCCCTTCAGCAGCCCGTGCTCGCGGGAGCCGGCCGGGAGCAGGCCGAGCAACCGCTCGTGGACGTCCAGGAGTTCGTCGAGGGCGCCGGCGTCCACCGGCCCGTCGACGTCCGGTTCGGACGACGTGCTCCCACCCGCCAGGAAGTCGGCAAGGGCCTGTTCGCGCTCCGCCTCGGGCAGCCGGGCGATGCGCCGGGCCTGGAGCTCCATGGTCTTGGCGAACAGGTCGCTCAGGGAGACCTGCTCCGGGTAGCCCAGCACCAGGGTGCCGAGCTCCATCAGCTCCTGGCCGCGGCTGCCGCCCTGCTCCGTGCCCATGCCGATGAGCTGCAGCACCGCGCCCAGCGGATGGCCGGCCGGGTCCCCCGACAGCGCGGACCGCATGGCGCTGTCGACGGCCTCCCAGTCCTCCCGCTGCTCCGGTGTGAGGTCCGAGCGGGAGGCCAGCTCCCCCTGGAGCATCGACGCCTGGAACAGCAGCACCTGCACCTGCTCCGCCCGCTCGGCGTCACCGGCGAACAGCGCACCGGCCTCGGTCAGCAGCCCGACGGCCTCCCGCGGCTGCTGGGCCACCACCAGGTTCGCGGCCAGCCGCAGCAGGAGCTCACCGCGCTCCGGGTGCCCGTCGGGAGTGAGCCCGAGCAGTCGCCGCAGGGCCCCGGCGGCCTTCGAGGCCTGTGCGGCGGCCCCTGGCCGGTCGTCGTCCGGGATGCCGATCAGCTCGGCGTCGGCGAGCCGGCCGAGCCGTTCGCGCAGCTGCTCCGGCTGCCCGTCGCCGGTCAGGTCCAGCGAGCGCCGCAGCGCGGCCACGGCCTCCTCCCGCAGCTCCGGACCCACCGCTTCGCCGTCCTCCGCACTGCGGGCGAGGACGACGAGGGCGTAGCCGAGGTCGGAGTACATCTGCGCCCTGTTCTGATCGCTCTCGGTGGCGGCCCGGGTCGCCGTGCGCAGCATCGCGACGGCCTCGGGCACCGGGGTGCGGTCCTGGCGCTGCTCCGCCGAGGCGAGCAGCGCCAGACCCAGCCCGTTGGCGCAGCGGGCGTGGTTGGGATGGCCCGGGGGAGTCGCGGTGAACGCGGTGCGCAGGACGTCGACGGCCTCGGTGAGCCGCTCGGGTCCGCTGTCCCCGTGGACGGCGCTCAGCAGCAGCGCGTATCCGAGGTTGCAGCCGGCCAGCGCGCGGTCGGGGCCTTGCGGCGACAGATACGGAAGGGAGTCCCGGGTCAGCCCGGCCGCGAGTTCGAAGGCCTCCGGATACGGCAGCGCGACGGCCAGCTCCATCACCAGCATCGCCAGATTCGTCAGGGCCTCGGCGTGCCGCTGGACGAGCTCCGCCGGCTCCTCGGGCCGCCCGGCGTCGGGACCCGCCATCCCGTCGAGCGCGGCACGCAGGTCGGGAGGCAGGACGTCCTCCTGTCCCGGCAGGTGGAAGTAGAAGGGGGCGAGCAGCGTCAGGCCGTACCGGCTCTCCCGCTCGGCGGTGGGGGCGTCCGGCCGGTCGTGCGCGCGGAACAGGTACGTCACGCCCAGGACGTACACCACCTCCGGGTCGAGTCCGAAGCCGCCGTCCGGGGCGGGGCCCATCAGGTGCCACAGCAGCCGGCCGGTCTCGCCGTGCGCCTCCTCGGTGTGCAGACGCGCGTTGCCGGCGGGTCCGCCGGTCCCCTCCAGCCGCTCCCGTACGGCCGCAAGCAGCCGCGCGCGCTCGGCCGGCTGGTCGAAGTCCCCGGGCCGCCGGCCCGGATCCGTCGTGTCCGTCGTCATGTTCCGTACCCCTGATCCGAGTCGTCCCCGATGCCGGTCACGTCACAGTCGCCGCGGCCCCGCCCCCTTCCGGAACCGTTCGGTGAGCGCGGGTCCCAGGCTCGCCCGGACCGGACGGGTCTCCTCGTCGAACCGCTCGGACAGCTCCGGGAGATGGACGTCGACCGCAGACTCCACCAACTCCGCGTACACCTCGGCCCGTTCACGGCCCCGCCGCCAGGCCACCAGTGCCGCGCACGCCCCGGCCGCGGCGCTCGGCCACCACACCGCGCCCAGCAGCAGATACAGCACGGCCCAGCCGCCGAGCCGCAGTGTCTCGTCCAGCCGCTGCCGGGCCTCGGCGAGCGGCGTGCGCGTGGAGTCGGGCAGGACGAGCCACAACCGGGGCCAGGCATCGGAGAGTTCGAGCCGGTGCTCCAGACGGATCCGCACCGCGGCTGCACGCAGCCGGTCCCCGGTCCAGGTGGGGCACTCCGGCGGGACCAGCGCCACCTGGTTGCGCCGCACCTCCAGCTCGCCCACCCGGACGCCGTCCTCGCCCTCGTCCCGGGCCCGTCGGCAGGCCTCGTCCCGCTCCCGCCAGATCCGGCCCCTCCGTCCCGTGAGCGCGTCGGCCGCCCCACCCAGGGGCCAGGGCCAACTCCCCAGCAGGGCACGCTCGTACGGTCCGGAGAGCGCGTCGGCCAGCAGCCCGGCGGCGAAGGAAGCGGCGAGTGCGCCGAGGAGCAGCACGGCCGTACGGGTCGAGCCCGAACCCGAACTCAGCCCGGTCAGCCGATGCCGCAGCAACTCCACGTCGGACCAGTGATCCTGACGTAACGTCACGCCCGCCGCCAGAGCGCAGGTGAACAGCAGCCCGGGAAGCACCACCGCCCCCGCCCAGCGCTCGGCCAGCTTCCGTCCTACGTCGGTGACGAATCCGGTGAGCATGCCCGTCCGCTCAGCTCTCGGCCTCGAAGCGCAGCGCCAGGTCGAAGACCTCGCACACCGGCCGCTGCGCACCGGCCGACCGCTGTTCCCGCCGCGCGCAGACCCCGCGCGGGCAGACGTGGACGCCGAGCAGTGCGCGCGGCGCGGCATCCGCGACCCGGGGCGGCAGGGTCGAGCGCGCTTCGTCCTCCTGCGCATCCGGTGCCGTACGTCCGTGCGGCAGACCCAGGGCGGCCAGATGCTCCTCGATCGGCTCACCGGCCCGTGCGGCGGTCACCGCGCGGTCGATCGCCGGCCGTTTCGCCGCGCCCACCGGCCCCCGGTACATCCGCCGCAGTCGCGGCAACTGCTGGCAGAACAGAGCCAGTTGATGATCGTGGTCCTCGTGTGACGACACGTCACCCATGCTAGTCGGATCGGCTGCCGAGTTCCTCAGCGCCAACTGCGAACCGGTGTCCCGGTTCTCGTGGACGGTGCGGCGAGCGGCAGGGTGACCGTGACCGTGAACGCCATCGTCCCCTCCTCGCCGCCGAGCGTGATCGTCCCTTCGTGCGCCTCCACCAGCGCCCGCGCCACCGACAACCCCAGCCCGCTTCCGCCCCGGTCCCGGCTGCGGGCCTTGTCGACGCGGTAGAAGCGGTCGAAGACCCGGTCCCGGTCGGCGGCCGGGACACCGGGGCCCGCGTCGCCGACGCCGACCGACGCCAGACCGCCCGCGGCCGAGACCGTGACGGACACCTCGGTGCCGGCCGGAGTGCACGGCCGCGTTGGTGAGGAGGTTGTCCAGGACCTGCCGTATGCGCACGGGGTCCAGCCGCAGCCGCACCGCGTCGGGACCGGCGCTCACCGTCGGCGGGCGGTCCGGGTGGCCCGCCCGGAAGGCTTCCGCCGCCTCCCGCGCCAGCTCCGTCAGGTCGGTGTCCTCAAGGCGGAGCGGGGTCTCGACCGGCTTGACCAGGTAGTCGTCCCCGCCCCGGGTCAGCCCCGCGACCCGACATCGACATCGACATCGACATCGACATCGACGTCGACGGCCGAGGCCGCTCCGACGCCCGCCCTCTCCGGCGGTTCTTCCCAGGTGGTCGCGGGCCCCACGGTAAGCACCGAGAAGGGCGACGTCCAGGTCGAGGTCACCCTCGACGGAGACGCGACCGGTTCCGTACGCATGCTCAAGCAGCCGAACAGCCCGCAGACCCAGGGCGCGGTACCGACGCTGATCCGGGAGACCCTGAAGGCGCAGAGCGCCGACATCGACACGGTGTCCGGGGCCACGATCACCAGCGAGGGATACAAGAAGTCCCTCCAGGCCGCGCTCGACGAGGCGGGCGTGTAGGTGCGGCGTGTCGAGCAGGTCATGGGCTTCCCGGTGTCGCTGCGGATCGACGACGCGGGCTGCGGCGCCGGCGCGGAGGCGGCGGACGAGGTGTTCGCCTGGCTGCGTTCGGTGGACGCCCGCTTCAGCCCCTTCAAGGCGGACAGCGAGGTGTCCCGCCTGGACCGGGGCGAGTTGTCCGCCGCGAAGCTGAGCCCGGACCTCGCCGAGGTCCTCGCCGTCTGCGAGGAGTAGCGGATCGCGACCGGCGACGCCTTCGACGCCCGCCTGCCCGGCCGGGGCCTCGACCCCTGCGCGGTGGTCAAGGGCTGGTTGGTGCAGCAGGCGGCGGATCTGCTGACGGCGGCCGGGGCACGGCGCTTCTGCCTGAACGCCGGGGGAGACGTGGTCGCGGCCGGTGGTCCCTGGCGCGTCGGCCTACGGCATCCCGAGCGGGCGGACCGGCTGTGCGCGGTGCTGGAGATCACGGACGGGGCGGTGGCGACCTCCGGGCGCTACGAGCGCGGCGACCACATCCTCGACGGCCGCACCGGCCGCCCGGCGACCGGGCTGCTCAGCCTGACCGTGGTCGCGCCCACCCTGACCGAGGCCGACACCACCGCGACGGCCGCCTTCGCGATGGGCGAGGAGGGCGTGGCGTGGGCGGCCGCCCGGCCCGGCTGCGAGGTGTTCGCGGTCGACGCCGGGCGCCGGGTGGTGCGTACCGCGGGCGTGCCGTTGGCAGGGAGCGGTGCCGAAACCCTCGCGGTCTAGACTCGTCCCCGCAACGGCCTGCGCAAGGACAACCGTGGCCGAAAGTGGGCAGTTTCTGCCAAACCCGAAGGGTATTCGGCGTTTTGATACGGATAGATTCAGTCACCAAGCGGTACCCGGACGGCACGGTCGCGGTCGACCGGCTGTCGTTGGAGATACCGGACCGCTCGATCACCGTCCTGGTCGGGCCCTCGGGCTGCGGAAAGACGACGACCCTGCGGATGATCAACCGGATGGTCGAACCCAGCGAGGGCACCATCCTCCTCGACGGCGTCGACATCCAGCAGCAGCCGGTCAACACGCTGCGGCGGTCCATGGGTTACGTCATCCAGAACGCCGGTCTCTTCCAGCACCGCACGATCGTCGACAACATCGCCACCGTGCCCCGCCTGCTGGGCTGGAGCAAGCAGAAGGCCCGCGCCCGCGCCGCGGAGCTGATGGAGCGGGTCGGGCTCGACTCCGCCCTCGCCAAGCGGTACCCGTACCAGCTGTCCGGCGGCCAGCAGCAGCGCGTCGGCGTGGCGCGGGCGCTCGCCGCGGATCCGCCGGTGCTGCTGATGGACGAGCCGTTCTCCGCCGTCGACCCCGTGGTGCGCAAGGGGCTGCAGGACGAACTCCTCCGCATCCAGGAGGAGTTGGGCAAGACCATCGTCTTCGTCACGCACGACATCGACGAGGCCATCAAGCTGGGCACCATGGTCGCCGTGATGCGCACCGGCGGCAGACTCGCCCAGTACGCGCCGCCCGCCGAACTGCTGACCTCGCCGGCGGACGCGTTCGTCGAGGACTTCCTCGGCACCGACCGCGGCATCCGGCGGCTGTCCTTCTTCCCTTCCGGGCAACTGGAGTTGCTGACCGCTCCGATCGTCGCGATGGACGCCGACGCCGAGAAGATCGCCGCGCGCGGCTCGGCGGACGTGCCCCATCTCCTCGTGACGGACCTGGACGGCAAGCCCCTTGGCTGGGGCGAACCCCAGGACCTCACGGCGGGCGAGATCGTGCCCGAGCGGCTGCTGTCCCACGGGCGGCCCTTCGTGCACGGCAAGGACTCGCTGCGGGCCGCGCTCGACTGCGCCGTGCTGTCGCCCACCGGTTGGGCCGTCGGCGTGGACAGCACCGGGCGGGTCGTCGGGGTCGTGTCGCAGCAGACCATCGCCGAGGCCATTCGCCACGCCCACGCCGACGGCCGTATCGACGGCCGCGTCGACGAGGTGAAGGCCGCCGGATGAACGGCTTCTTCGACATCCCCAGCGACCTCCAGCACAGCTACGCCGGCCTGATCGGACTGCATCTGCGGGAGGCGCTGCTGCCGGTCCTCGCGGGCCTGATCGTCTCGCTGCCCGTCGCCCAGCTCTGTGTGCGCTTCCGCTGGCTGTACCCGCCCGTGCTCGGCGTGACCACCGTGCTCTATGCCATTCCGTCGCTGGCCTTCTTCGTCGTCCTCATCGACTACACCGGCCAGAGCGAGACCACGGTGATGATCCCGCTGGCCGTGTACAGCCTGGTGGTGCTCGTCCCGGCGATCGTGGACGGAGTGCGCTCGGTACCGCAGGAGACCCTGGCGGCCGCCACCGCCATGGGCCTCGGGCCCGTACGCCGCTATGTCCAGGTGCAGTTGCCGATCGCCGTGCCCGCGATCATCGCCGGCCTGCGGGTGGCCACCGTGTCCAGCATCAGCCTGGTCAGCGTCGGCATGCTGATCGGCAACCAGGGCGCGCTGGGCAACCTGCTGCACGACGCGCAGATCTACAACCGGCCCGTGCTCGCGGTGAACTCCGTCGTGACGACCGCCGTGCTGGCGACCCTGGTCGACGCGGCCCTGGTCGCCGTGCGCATTCTGCTGACCCCCTGGATGCCGAAGGAGAGCGCGGCCCGGTGAACGTACTGAACTTCATCCACGCCTTCTTCAGCGACAGCTCCCACTGGCAGGGCTACGACGGCATCCCCACCCGGATCACCGAACACATCCAGTACTCCCTCGAAGCGCTGGCCCTCGCCGCCGTGATCGGACTGCCGGTCGGCCTGGTCACCGGGCACTACGGCCGCGGCGGCAACGCCCTCGCGCTGATCGCCACCGCCGGCCGGGCGCTGCCCACCTTCGGCCTGCTGGTGCTGGTGGTCACCTGGCTGGGCTTCGGCATCGAGATCGTGATGATCCCGCTGGTCGTCCTCGCCGTTCCGCCGATCCTCGTCACCACCTACGAGGCGATGCGCTCCGTCGACCCGTCCCCGGTGGACGCCGCCCGGGGCATGGGCATGCAGGAGTCACGGATCCTCTTCCAGGTGAAACTCCCGGTGGCGCTCCCGCTGATCCTGGGCGGGCTGCGCTCGGCGGCCATCCAGATCGTGTCCACCGCCACCATCGCCGCGTACGTCAGCCTCGGCGGCCTCGGCCGCTACATCATCGACGGCCTCTACCAGAAGAACTACGAGAAGGTCGTCGGCGGCGCCACCCTGGTCGCCGCGATGGCCCTGGCCACCATCGCGGTGTTCTGGGCGGTGGGCCGGATCGCGGTGTCACCGGGGGTGCGGCGCAGCGGCTGACGCTCACGCCTCGGCGCGGGCCAGTGCCAGCTCCAGTACGACGAGCAGCGCGTCCCGCACCGAGCCGCGTTCCCGGGCGTCGAAGACGACGAGCGGGGTGCCCTCGGCGACGTCGAGGGCCCAGCGGACCTCGTCCAGGGTGTGCTCCACCTTCCCGTCGAAGGCGTTGATGGCCACCGCGAACGGGATGCCCTTGTGCTCGAAGTAGTCGACGGCCGCGTAGCAGTCGTCCAGCCGGCGGGTGTCGACGATGACGAGCCCGCCGACCGCGCCCTCGACGATGTCGTCCCACATGAACCCGAACCGCTCCTGTCCGGGCGTGCCGAACAGATACAGCTTCAGCGTCGGGTCGATGGTGATGCAGCCGAAGTCCATCGCCACCGTGGTCGTGGTCTTGCACGGGGTGTGCGTGAGGTCGTCCACGCCCGCCGCGACCTCGGTGATGGCCGCCTCGGTGGTCAGTGGCTCGATCTCGGAGATGGAGCCGACGGCCGTGGTCTTGCCGACGCCGAAGCCGCCCGCGATCACCATCTTGACCGGCAGCGGTGGCCGTACGGCGGCCTGCGTCCCGCGGACCAGCGGTTCAGTCGGTGTCACGGAGTTCCCCTCGGGAGTCGGGGACGGCACGGAGGCCGTCGATAACCCTGCGCAGGACGGATGCGTCGTGGGTGGCTTCGACGTCGGGCAGGTACACCGCCAACTGCCCGGCGTCACGCAGGTCCTCGGCCAGCACGCGCACCACGTTGAGATGCAGCCGCAGCCGGGCCGCCAGCTCCGCGATCGACTGCGGCAGCCGGCAGGCGGCGACGATGTCGTGCCGCTCGAAGGAGAGCCGGCCGAGCGCCGCGAGCCCCGCGGTGGTGGCCACCACCTGGGTCTCGACCGGCATCGCCCGGCCGGGGGCGTTGTCCGCCACCCGGCCGGCGGTGACCAGGAACGGCCGTACGGCGGGGGCGGGGCCGACCGGGTCGGGGCCCGGTGGCGGGGAGCCGTCCGCCATGGCTGGGTCGCTTCCTTTCTCGACCGGGCGTCCGGTCAGCGCGCCGACACCGAACCGACGGTGTTCTTCAGTTCGAGCACGAGCTGCGGGCTGAGCGCGGCACCGGCGCGGTTGGCGAACACGGTCATCTCGTAGGCGATGTTGCCGAGCTTGGCCTCCTTGTCGGCGACCACGCCGAGCACGGCGCCGTTGCCGATCGCGGAGACGATGACATGGCCGCCCTCCAGATCGATGATGACCTTGTTCAGACCGCCCAGCCCATAGTTGCCGGAGGCCCCGGCGGCCAGGCTGGTGATGCCGGAGACGATCGCGGCCAGCCGCTCGGAGTGCGCGCGCTCACGCAGCTCGGACACCGCGATCAGCAGGCCGTCGGACGACACGGCGATGGCGTCGACGACGCCTGCGGTCTCGGTCGCGAAACGGTTCAGCAGCCAGTTGAAGTCGGCCGCGGCGGCCTGCAGGTCGGTCGGTGTGGTGCCGCCCGTCGGGGTGTCACCTGTCGACGTGCTCACTGCTCGGCTCCTTCCGGAAGGTGGTTCTGGTCCTGCGGGGGGTTCGTGGTCTGCGAGGCGCCCGCCGGACCGGCCTCGGTGCCGGGGCGGGCGAAGTTCCCGGTGTCGCTGTCGCGCTGGGCGCGCTCGACCGCCGCCTCGAACTCCTCCAGCGCGCTGCGCACGGCCTCCGCGTCCCGCTCCCGCGCCTCTTGCGGCAGCACCTGCGCGGCACCGGCGGTGGTGCGCAGGGTGGCCCCGCGGACCCGGCGGCGCAGGGGACGGGAGGTGTCCTGGGCGGGTGGCGTCCCGGTGCGTGCGGCGGGGACGAGCGGGGTCTTCCCGTCGGTCACCGGAGACTCGCGGCGGGGGACCCGGCGGGGGAGGGCGGTGGAGTGGTCCGGGTCAGCGTCCGGGGCTGCGGCACGGTCCTCGACGGTGGCGGAGGGCACGGGCCCGGAGACGGCCGGGGACGCGGGCTTCGCCTCCGAGGCCACGGGCACGGCTTTCGCGGCCACGGGCACGGCTTTCGCTTCCGCGGCCACGGGCTTCGCCTCCGACGCCACGGACGCACCCACGGCGGCCGGCTCACCGGCACCGCCCGACGCAGGGTTCGTCCCACCGTCGGCCGAGTCCATAGCCGAACTGCCGGAGGCATCCGCCGGCACCGGACTCGTCGTCAGCAGCAGTGCCGCGGGGAGCTTCACCTCGGCCGTCACACCGCCACCCGGGGTGCGGGTCAGCTCGATCCCGATGTCCCAGCGGCGGGCCAGGGCGCCGACCACGAAGAGGCCGAGGACCTTGGTGGGCACCACGTCCAGGCGCTCGCGGCGGATCAGCCGGGCGTTCTCCTCGGCCAGGCGCTCGGCGCTCATACCGAGTCCGTGGTCGGTGACCACGACGTACGCTGCCTCGTCGCCGGAGCGGACGGTGACCTCGACCGGGCTGCCCTCGGGTGAGAACGACACCGCGTTCTCCAGGAGTTCGGCCACCATGAGGGTCAGGTCGCCGATGATGTCCGGCTCGACCACGGCGTCCGTCCCGGCGTACAGCCGTACCCGCTGATAGCCCTCGATCTGCCCGAGTGCGGCCCGCACGACATTGGTCAGGGCCGTGGGCTCCGCGTCCAGCGCCGTCTCACGGATGCCGGCCAGCAGCATCAGGCTGTCGGCGTTGCGCCGCAGGCGTACGGCGATGTGGTCGATGGAGTAGAGACGTTCCAGCAGGGCGGGGTCGGTCTCGCCCCGCTCGACGGCGTCGATCAGGGCCAGTTGGCGGGTCGTCAGATTGCTGACGCGGCGGCCCACGTTGCCGAACATCTCGGCGACGTTGCGCCGGCTGAGCACCTGACGTTCCAGCAGCGCCCCGGCGGTCGTCTGCACATTGTTGAAGGCCTCGGCCAGATCACCGATCTCGTCGCGCGCGGTGACGGGCATGTCGCGCAGCCGGGGCGGCCCGTCGTCCTCGGCGTCGTCGTCGGCCACCCGGGCCAGTTCCCGGCCGGCCACGTCGGCGACCTCCCGCGCGGCACCCGTGAGGGACTGCACGGGGCGGATGACCGAGCGGCGGACCAGCACGGAGAAGGCGATCCACAGCGCGAAGCCGACCAGCGTGCCGCTCAGCAGCAGGAGGGCGCGCCACTGTGCCTCGTTGGAGGCCTCGTCGGCCCGTTCGGCGATGTCGTCGATCAGCGAGGTGGTGATCTTCAGCCGGGCGGCGGCCTGGTCCGGATAGGCGGGGTACTCGCTCAGCGCGTCCTGCACGGCCTTGCGGATCTCGTCCTGTGCCCCGGCCTCCAGCTGCGTGGGGTCGATCTGCAACTCGGCGAAGGACTCCGCGATGCGCTGCTGCGCGGCGGTGTGCTCGATCCCCGCCAGCTTGCGCGCCTGGTCCTGTGTGGCGAACCGGTTGAAGCGGTCGGCCTGGTGGGAGTAGAGGTCGTACGCGCCGACCGCGTTGGTGAACTCGATCAGGGCGTTGGTGTCCCCGGTCGTCGCCGAGAACACGCTGGTCTCGAAGGCGCCGTGGGCGGCGTCCGCGCGCAGCAGGGAGTCCAGCAGGTTGCCGGTGAAGGTGGACGCGAGCGAGGTGGTGCGGTCCAGTCCGAGGCCGTCGATCACGCCCTTGGCCGCGGAGGTGTAGGCCGGGTCGATGTTGTCGGCCGGCAGATAGCCCCGCTCGACGCTCTGCCGCAGGCTGGAGAGACCCTCGACCTCCCTGAGCGCCTGCGTCTCGGTCTCCGGCAGCCGGTCGCCGAAGGTGTCGCGCACCGTCTCGACCTGGTCGTCCACCGCCTGCTGGGCCGCGCGGTAGGCGGCCAGGGAAGGCTTGGAGTAGCCGGACTCGAAGCGCGCGGAGAGCAGGATGGCCTGCTGGTGCTCCGCCTCCACGCGGTCCACCAGCCGGGCCACCGTGGCGCTGTCGCGGACGACGCGCGCCGCCGACTCCGTGGTGTTCGACTTCTCGATCAGGTCGCTGACGAGGTAGGACAGCAGGACGGCGATCACGGCGAGCGGCACGCCGACGAGCAGATTGAGTTTGCGCCGGAAGGGCCAGCGGTCGGCGAAGCCTCGTGGTTCGGCCCGCCCCGGGCGGGCAGGCCGAGCGGGCGCGTCCACCTCGTTCGTGGACACCGGGCCTCCTTGGTCGGGGTGTCTCCACCCGAACTGATGCGTAACGGCACGGAAGCGGGCCCCGTGCACCGCTGTGACCGATATCAACTGCCGCGAGACTACAGCGTCCTTGAAGGTCCAACCGGCTCGCCTTTTATCAAGAATCCGTTACAAAGGAACCGCTCTCCATCCACAACTTGCCACGGATCGAATCCAATCGGTGACCAAGAGGCACTTGACTGACCGAGAACCGGCTGGATTGGATCAGTGAGTGCTGTTCCCGGCGCTGCGTCCAGCGCTGTTCCCCCCACCCCACCACCTCTGAGTCCGGAACGGGAATCGTGACTGCCACCACCCACACCAGCAGGTCCATCCGGAGACACCGAGGCGCGGCGGCCGTCGCGCTCGCCGCGGTTACGGCCCTGCTGGCGGGCTGTTCCTCCTCCGACGACAAGGCCGGCGACCCGCTCAAGGAAGACGGCGGCAAGGCGAGCGGCGACACCGTCGTCGTCGGCTCCAACAACTTCGCCGAGAGCATCCTTCTCGCCGACATCTACGGCGAGGCACTGAAGGCCAAGGGAATCAAGGTCAGTTACAAGCCGAACATCGGCAGCCGGGAGACGACCTACGGCCTGCTCAAGAACGGCTCCATCTCGGTCCTGCCCGAGTACAACGGAGCCCTGCTGGCCTACCTCGACCCGAAGGCCGCCCCGAAGACCATCGAGGCGACCACCTCGGCCATCGAGGCCAAGCTCGGCTCCAAGCTGACGCTGCTCCAGCCGGCGCCCGCGCAGGACAAGGACTCGGTCACGGTCAACGCGGCCACCGCGAAGAAGTACAACCTGACGGACAAGTCCTCCGTCTCCGACCTCAAGAGCGTCGCCAAGGACCTGGTCATCGGCGGCTCGCCGGAGTTCCAGACCCGCCAGCAGGGCCTGGTCGGCCTGAAGTCCGTGTACGGCCTGGAGTTCAAGTCCTTCAAGGCGCTCGACGCGGGCGGCCCGCTCACCCAGGCGGCGCTGAAGAAGAACACCGTGCAGGCCGCGGACATCTTCACCACGGACCCGACCATCGCCAAGGAGAAGTTCGTCGTCCTGCAGGACACGGAGAACCTGTTCGGGTTCGAGAACGTCCAGCCGCTGGTCTACAAGAGCGCGCTCTCCCAGAAGGGCGTCGACGCGCTCAACGCCGTGTCCGCCAAGCTCGACACGGCGACCCTGCTGGACCTGGACACCCAGGTGCAGTCGCAGAACAAGGACCCGCTGGACGTCGCCAAGGCCTGGCTGAAGTCCGCCGGCCTCGGCTGACGTTCCACGGGTGGGCACGACCCACGACGGCCCGACGCGGGTGCCCCCGGATGCCGGGGACACCCGCGTCGTGCTCGACGGCCGCGGACTCGACGTGCCCGGACTGGTCCGGCTCGCCGACGCGGCCGCCGAACCCGTCGTACCGCCCGAGGCCCTCGACCGGGTCCGCCGGGCCCGGGCCTCGCAGGGCCTGGAGGAGGCCGCCAGCTTCGCCGGCCAGGCCGCCCGCCGGACCCAGCACGCCACGGCCGCCTACGCCACGGTCCTGGCCTGCGAACTGGTCACCGCCGTACGGGCGTTGCGCCTGAGCCGAACGCCCCCGACGGTCCCCGCCTTCACCGTCGCGGCCGCCGCCCTCCCACCGGACACCGAGGACCGCCCACTCACGGGCGATGTGACCACGGCGATGGAGCTCCTGCCCGTACTCGCCGGATTGTGAGCCGGATTGTGAGGGTGAACGGATCGGGGGCCACGCCCGCCCGGCGACCTGGACTGATGCGGCCCGCACAAGCCGTGGAGAGCGTTCCGTCAGGTGGGCGACGACGGTGGTGCCGGTCGGCAGTGGCTTCGAGGATCCCTCCGCCGAGGTGCTCGCGGAGGCGGCCGCCGCCTTCGGACTGCTGGCCTCATCCGCCCGGCTGCACATCGTGTGGGCGCTGGCGCAGGGCGAGAGCGATGTCACCGGGCTCGCCGAGCGGGTCGGCGGCGCGCTGCCCGCGGTCAGCCAGCACCTGACCAGGCTCGAGCTGGCCGGACTGGTCCGCTCCCACCGCGAGGGCCGACGCCAGGTCTACTTCGTAGACGATCCGGACGTGGTGGACGTCGTACGACTCCTGGTAGGCCGCCTCACCGACCGGGACCCCGTCGTGCCTGTACGCCCTCGCGCTGACGGCGGCCAGGGTGCGCCGTGAACGGGCTCAGCCGTAGGTCAGGTTCGCGCAGGGGTTGTCGTCCGGCGAGCGCGATCCGTATCCGGCCGCCGGGGCGGCGGCGCTCCCTGCTCCTGCCGGCGATGGGCATCGACGCCCTCTCACGGTCTCAACCCCGGGTTGTGCAGTTGCGCAATGTAGCAACCAACGGTGAGTGGGAAACGTAAGAAAGAGGAGGGCGCGGTCATGCTCCGCAACGGACTGGAACCCTGGCACCTGCTGATCGTCGCGGTCGTGTTCATCGTGCTGTTCGGCTCCAGGAAGCTGCCCGACACCGCGCGGGCCCCGGGCAAGTCGATGCGCATCCTCAAGAGCGAGGCCAAGGCGATGAATGACGATAACCCGGTGCCGGTCACGGACACCGCGGAGCCGCCGGCCGCCGCGGGCTGACAGCGGCGGTTCCGCTAGCATCCGCACCGTGCCGGCCTCCGAACCCACCATCCTTGCCACCTCCGGCGGCCACCGCGCGGGCGGCCGGACCATGGTCGAGTTCGACGCGCTGGTCCATCACGCGGTGGACCTCTCGGGCGTCCACGGTCGGCCACCGCGCGTCATGTACGTCGGTACGGCGATAGGCGACGCCGAGCACTTCACCGCCCGTATGGCGGAGGCGGCGCGGGTGGCGGGGTTCGACCTGACTCCGCTGCACCTCTTCCCGATGCCCAACCTGGACGACGTCGAGGGCGCGGTCCTCGCGCAGGACGTCGTCTGGGTCATGGGCGGCTCGGTGGCCAATCTGCTGGCCGTGTGGCGGGTGCACGGCCTGGACCGGATCATGCGCCGGGCCTGGGAGTCGGGTGTCGTGCTCAGCGGGGTCAGCGCCGGTTCCCTGTGCTGGTTCCGGGGCGGCACCACCGACTCCTTCGGCCCCGAACTTCGCCCGCTCACCGACGCGCTCGGCTTCCTGCCGTACGGCAACGGCGTTCACTACGACACCGACACGGGCCGCCGTCCCCTGGTCCACCGGCTGGTCGCCGACGGCACCTTGCCCACCAGCCACTGCACGGACGACGGCGTCGGCCTGGTCTACCGGGGCACGGAACTCACCGAGGCGGTCACCGAGATCCCGGGCAAGGGCGCGTACGTCGTCCTGCGGGACGGCGACACAGCGGTGGAGGAACGCCTGGAACCCCGGCTGCTGCCGGGGGTGTGAGCCCGGCGCGGCGGGCTCACACCGGTTCGCCCGTGCCCTCCGCAAGGGCGGGGGCCGTCGCCCGGGCCGCCTCCTGCTTGCGTAGGCGGCGGCGTTGGCGCCGGCTCACCCGGGGCTTCTGGTCCGGCAGCCAGCCGAAGGTGAGGCAGCTGCCGATGACGCCGAGGAGGAGGCCGATGAAGAAGCCGCCGAGGTTCGAGGTGAGCCAGGTGCCCAGGGAGGCCATGACACCGATGAGGGAGTAGAAGATCCGCTGGGCGGGGCTGAACAAAGTCAGCAGGCCGCACAGCAGCATCACGGCCGGCAGCAGATAGCCCGCCAGGCCCTGCATGCCGACGTGCATGACGACCTTCATCGACGCCTTCATGGTGAGCAGGACCTCCGCCCCGCCCAGGGCGAGCAGCAGCCCGCCCCAGAACGGACGGCGGGCCCGCCAGCGCCGGAAGGCGGGCCGCATCCCCTGCGGTGACCGGTCGGTCATCAGCAGGCCGAGTCGCTGAAGCCGAGTTTCAGCCCCGGCAGCTTGAACACGCCGGCGGTGGTGGCGTAGTTGGTCTGCCGCAGGTTGCCGATGTGCACGGTGTCGGCCTGCTGGCTGAAGACGCCGATCGGGCCCTTCACCCCGGCCTTCGTCAGCGTGCTGGCGTCGTTGCCGATCTCGATGTTGTCGAACGCGGCGTCGCCCGACAGCTCGGTGGAGTCGGTGGTCAGGTCGGTCGCCGTCACCTTGTCCTTGCCGCCGCCCGCGGTGATCTTCAGATTGATGCCACCGAGGTCGACGCTCTGGCACAGCTTGGTGAGCGTGGCGTTCTTGATCGCGGAGGTGACCACCAGCACCTGACCGCCCGTGTCACCCGTGTTCGGGCTTCCCTCGGCCATGTTGTCGAGGTTGCCGAACTGCTCGAAGCCGGTGCCGTCGAGGTTGGTCGCCGTGACCGTGAACGGCATGCCGGAGATGGCGAACTGGACGCCCAGCGCGCCCTCCGCGGTGAGGACCGCGAGGCCCGCGGCGATCAGGGTGGCCGGCACGGCCAGCACGGCGGCACGGCGCAGCCGGACCCGGCCACGTCTGTCAGTACCTTCGGTGAGTTCCCCGGAACCGCTTTCCGGGTTCTCGGGGATGTTGTCGGCGGACGAGGCCATCTCTGCTCCCATGGGCAAAATCAACGCGGGTTGGGCTTCAGTGGCACGTTGTCCTGGCGCGGACAGCGGCTGCCGCGCACGCCTCCTCACAACTCCCGGCGATTGCAAGGGCTTTCTCGTTACGCGTCAGTAGCCGACGAGGAAGTTACCGGGGGTTACTTTTCACGGTCAAGAGAGTTGTGAAAAAAGAGTGTCGAATGTGGACCGGCTGTGGCTCCGACCTTGAACTCCCTTGATCGGCCTTGACGTTGACGGTCACTCAGGTCTACAACTCTCCCTGGTTTCCCTCGGATCCGTGGCGCCGGATCCGCCGCCGCGGCATAGCCCGCGTCCCGGCCCGAACCCCCCTCCCCCCTCCCCCCTTCACCGCTCCGCATCGGCGCGGCAACGGCCACGGTCGCTTCCCCCCTCGGTCCGTGCCCGGCCGCCCCCCACCCGGCCCGGCCGGAGACCTCTCCCCCCGAAGTCTCCGGCCGGTGTCCGGCCGGCTGCCGTTGCCGGTCCGTCACGTACGGAGAAGGCGTAACGGGTCGGCAACGGCTGGCGCCGCACGCGCCCGACTCACCCCCCACCTCACCTCACGCAGCCCCCACCCAAGGAAAGAGGCACCCCCCATGCGTACGCGATCCCTCCTCGCCCTGGCCGGAACCGTCGTCGCCCTCACGGCCGCGGCCACCGTCCCCGCCTCCGCGGACGGCGCCGTGCTCACCACGGGCAGCGCCGGCGGCACCGCCGTGGCGGTCGGCGACGTGCTCAGCGCGCCGCTGGCCAGTGGCACCAGCGCGACGCTCTACTCCAGCGCGACCGGCACCAGCGGAGTCACCTGCACGTCCTCGACGTTCACCGCCACGGTCACCGACAACCCCGCCGCCCCCGGCACGGCCACCGAGGCGGTCGACGCGCAGACCTTCGGCAGCAGCAGCTGCACCAGCAACGTCCTCGGTGTCACCGGCGTCACCAGCATCACGGTCGACAACCTGCCGTACACCACCTCGGTCGCCTCCGACGGCACCCTCACCGTCACCCCGGCGAGCGGCTCCACCATCCAGACCACGGTCAAGCTGAAGACCCTGCTGGGCAGCATCACCTGCGTCTACCAGGCCGCCAGCCTGACCGGCAAGGCGGACAACGCCGACAACAGCATCTCCTTCACCAACCAGCAGTTCACCAAGAGCTCCGGCTCCTCGCTCTGCTTCGCCAGCGGCTTCTTCACCGCGAAGTACGCCCCCGTCACCGACGCGGGCGCGGCCGTCTACGTGAACTGACGCTCCGAGGACCGGCGTTCAGCGCCGGCGCAGTCGCAGTACGAGGGCGGCGCCCCCGGTGAGCACCAGCACCGCGGCGGCGCCGCCCGCCATCAGCGGTGCGGACGGGCCCGAGCCGGTCGCGGTGTCGGAGGCGACCGGCGTGCTGTCGGTGGGGGTGCCCGCGGCCGACTGCGGGGCGTCCGCCGCGGGGGCCGACGGGGTGTCGGCACTCTTCGAGGACGTCGAAGGGCTCGGCTTCGCACTCCTCGACGGACTCGCGCTCTCCCGCTTCTTCGCCGGAGCGCCCGCCCCGCCCGAGGTGTCGGCCGACTTCGAGAACACCACGTCGGAGCACGAGTAGTAGGTGTCCGGCGTACTGCTGTTCTGCCAGATGGTGTACAGCACCTGACGCCCCGTCCGGTCCGACGGCAGCTTCGCGGTGATGTGGTACGCCCCGTTCGTCAGGTCCGGGTCGGTGACCTGGGCGAAGGGCTGCGCGGGCAGGTCGGACCACTTCAGCGGCCCGGCCGGATCGTAGCCGGGCTTGGTCAGATACAGCTTGAACGTTCCCGTGTGCGCGATCGTCGAGGCGTACGTCATCGTCAGCCGCCCGCCCGGCGTCAGCCGCGTCGACGGCCAGTCCGCGCGGGCCAGGTCGAGGCCCTTGTAGGCGGACAGTCCTCCGCTGCACAGCTTGCCGTCCGGAATCAGCTGCCGGTCCCGGCCGTCGACTCCCGCCACCCGCAGGTTGTCCCACGCCACGAAGGACGTGCCGTTCGCGGCGATCGCCGCCCGGCAGGCCGCGGTCGAGGAGCTGCCGCCGCTGGGGGAGCAGGCGTACACCCGGCTGACCGGATCCGTCGGCGCACCGTGCGCCAGGGCGGGCCCCGCCGCCCACAGGGAGAGCAGGGCCGAGGCCGCGACGGCGGCCCCCGTGACCCTGAGGTGTGAGGTCATCCGAGTCATCCGGGACGTCTCCTCGGCCGGCGCTGGAACGGTCTGCTCCGTGCAGTACGGAGATGACACCCGTCCCGTTCACCTCACGGCCGTACATCACGGCCGATCCTCGCGAAGGCGACCAGGCGTCAACGACCGACCGGTCCGTCTGTTTTGAGGTTCCGTCAAGGGCCCATTGAGAACGGGCCGCCCGCCTCGTATCGTGGCGATCACCGGTGCGGCGGCCCGTCGGCCACCAAAGCCTCCGGAAATACGGGAGATGTCGAGGGAGGGACGTACTTTGACTTCGTCCGTTTGTTGGAGCTCGATGGTGACGACGGCCGTCCGCACATCAGTTACACGTGTCGACCACCCGTCCCGCACACCCGACTCCCGTTCTCTCAGGGTGAGCTATCGTATGCGAGGGGTAAAAAACAAACGGCACGTCCCGTTCGTTTCTGACCGCAAGGAGTGTCCAGTCGATGGCGAGGCAGTTACGCGCCGAGCAGACCCGATCAACGATCATCACAGCCGCAGCCGACCTGTTCGACCGTCATGGCTATGAATCCACCAGCCTGAGTGACATCGTCGAACACGCCCAGGTCACCAAGGGGGCGCTGTACTTCCACTTCGCCGCCAAGGAGGACCTGGCGCACGCCATCATGGAGCTCCAGTCCAGGGCGTCGCGGCAGGTGCTGAGGGAAGTGGAGAGCCGGGGCTGCTCCTCGCTGGAGTCCCTGATGCGCACCACGTTCGGGATCGCCCGGCTCGCCGTCGAGGGGCCCATCCCCCGGGCGGGGCTCCGCCTCGCCACCGCGGAGGTCACCGTACGGCCGCCGCTGCGGCATCCCTTCGCCGAGTGGCTGGAGCTGGCCACCCGCAAACTCCTCGGGGCCGTCAGGGAGTCCGATGTGCACCCGGACATAGACATCGATGCCGTCGCTCACTCACTCGTGTACTTCTTCGTCGGCACCCGGGTCGCCGGCCGCTCCCTCGAACCGGTCGCCCGACTGCCGCGCAGAGTCGCCGAGATGTGGCACCTCATGATCCGCAGCCTGGTCCCGGTGCCCCGCCGCGCCCGCTATCTGACGCTCGCCTCACAGCTGGAGCGGGAGATCAGAACCGTCTGACGCGCGCGGTACGGTGACGCGCATGCCCGACACCTCCGCCGCACCCGTGATCCTCGGCAACGAACCCGGTTCGTTCCCCCACAGCGTGCTGGCCGAACGGCACCCCGCCATCATCCGGCAGGTACGGGACGCCTTTCCGTACGGCCCCGAGCAGCACCGCGCGCTCGACGCGCTGCACAAGAGCTGCACCGAGGGCGTGATCGAGCCGCTCTCCGCCGACGCGCCCGACCGGGACCGATGGCGGGAGTGGGGCATGGACGCGTACACCGGCCGGTCCTGGTTCGACGTCCCCTGGCTGTGGTCCGAGAGCCACTTCTACCGCAGGCTCCTCGACGCGGTCGGTTTCTTCGGCCCCGGCGCCTGGCGGGGCATCGACCCCTTCCGCCCCTTCAAACTGGCCGAACTCGACGCCAAGGAGACGGACGAGGAACTGGCCGCGCTCGACGCCCTGGAGGACGGCCCGGCCGACGAGCGGGCACGGGCCCTGCTGCACGGCTCGCTCTGGGGCAACCGCGCCGACCTCGGCTTCCGGCTGTCCGACGCCGGTGCCGAGGCCAAGGAGGCCGTGCCCGCCCTGGTCGCCGACGACAGCGAGACCCTGTGGTCCCTGCTCCCGCCCTTGGGCACGGGCACCCTGTGCCTGGTCGCGGACAACGCGGGCCGCGAACTCGTCCCGGACCTGCTGCTGATCGCCCGCCTGCTCGCCGAGGGGCGCGTCGGCCGGGCCGTGCTGCACGTCAAGCCGTACCCGTACTACGTCTCCGACGCCACGACCGCCGACGTGGTCGACGGCCTGCGCCGGCTCACCTCGGCGCAGGGCGCGGCGGCCGCGTACGGGCGGCGCCTGTGGGCGGCCATGGCCGACGGCCGCCTGGCCGTACGCGCCCACCCCTTCTCGTGCGCCCCGCTGCCGTACACGGACATGCCCGGTGACCTCCGCGCGGAGTTCGCCGCGGCCGCGCTGACGCTCTTCAAGGGCGACCTCAACTACCGGCGCCTGGTGGGCGACCGGCTGTGGCCCCCGACCACGCCCTTCCGGGACGTCACCGCCTACTTCCCCGGCCCGGTCGCCACCCTGCGCACGCTCAAGTCCGATGTGATCACCGGCCTGGACACCCGCACCGAGGCCGCCCTGGTCGCCGCCGAGGGGCAGCGCTGGCGCACCGGTGGCACGCACGCACTGGTCCAGGTCAATCCACGTACAGCGGGAGCGACTTGAGCCCGTTGATGAAGTTGGACACCAGGCGCTCCGCGGGCCCGGCCAGGCGCGGCGCGGGAAGCACCCGCAGCGCCTCCTCGTACAGCAGCCGCAGCTGAAGCCGCGCGAAGTGGGCGCCCAGACACACATGAGGACCGTCCCCGAAGGACACGTGCGGATTGGGCGTACGGGCCAGATCGAGACGGTCCGGGCCGATGAAGACCCGCTCGTCGCGGTTGGCCGAGGCGTGGAAGACGACCACCTTGTCACCGGCCCGGATCTTCCGCCCGGCCAGCTCGGTGTCCTGTGCCGCGGTACGGCGGAAGGTCAGCACGGGCGGGTGCCAGCGCAGCAACTCATCGACAGCGGTGCCGAGCCGGACCTCTTCCTCACGGAGCATCCGGTACGCCTCCGGATGCTCCGCAAGCGCCAGCAGCCCGCCCGGAGCGGCGCTGCGCACCGTGTCGTTGCCCGCGACGGTGAGCAGGAAGAAGAACATCTCCAGTTCCGCGCCGGTGAGTTCGGCGTCGTGTGCGAGCGTGGTCATCACGTCGTCGGCGGGGTAGCGCCGCTTGTACGCCGCCAACTGCCGGGCGTAGTCGAACATGTCCCGCAGCATCGCGGGCGACCGCGGATTGACCGGCTTGCCCTCACCGTCCAGCACCGGCGGACCGGCCTCGTCCGGGTCCTGATAGCCGATCACCCGCTGTGTCCAGCGCAGCAGTAGCCTCCGGTCGCTCTCCGGGACACCCAGCAGGTCGGCGAGGTTGAGCAGCGCGTACTCGTCGGTGACGGCCGTGACCAGGTCGACCGTGCCGTCCGACGCACGGGCCGCCTCCAGGGCGCCGGCGAGCAGCGCGCGTGCCCGCTCCTGCGCGACGTCCGCGAACCGGTCGACCCGCCCGGGTGTGAACGCCCGGCTCACCAGCCGCCTCAGCCGCCCGTGCTGCGGCGGGTCCTGATTGAGCATCATGCTCCGGATGAACGGCAGGTCCTCCGGGTCCGGATCCCGGATCTGGGTCGCCCCGATGTACGACGAATACGTCGCCGCGTCCTTCAGCACCCGCACCACGTCCGCGTGCCGGGTCACCGCCCAGAACCCGGGCCCGGCAGGCCAGCCCAGCACCTCGGGCTCGTCCTGCCGGGCCACGGGGTGGTGGTCGCGCAGGACACGGTAGTCGTCGTACGGCACACCGGACGCGTAGCGGCGCGGATCGAAGACGTCCGGAACGGGTGGAGCCTGGCGCACGCTCACGCCGTCCCGCCCGTGCCGGGCCCGTCCTCGCGCAGGAAGTCCTCGACCACCCGGATCAGCTCCAGGGGGGTCTCGTCCATGGCATAGTGCCCGGCGCTGGGCAGTCGGCGCAGCTCCGCGTGCGGGTAGCAGGACATCCAGGTCTCCTGGACCAGCCCGGGTGACAGGGCCGGGTCGAGCTCCCCGGCCACGGCGAGCGCGGGTACGTCCGAGCCCTCGACGTCGGCGCGGAAGTCGTCGCCCGCCCATGAGTCGAGCCAGGCGCGGAACGCCTTGGCGTCGCTCCGCTCCAGCGAGGTGTCGACCATCCGGTCCAGCCAGGCCGCGGGGCGGTGGCCGCCGGTGGTGAAGTCGATGATCGCGCGCCGGTTCTCCGGCCGGTGCGCCGCGTCCGCGAACAGCTCCCACTGCTCGCCGGGCAGCGGCAGCCCCGAGGCGGGCACGGGGGAGACGCCGACGATCCGGCGCAGCCGGTGCGGGGCCACGGCCAGCAGCCGCTGGGCCACCGCGCCGCCCATCGAGTGCCCCACCACCGAGAACCGCTCCCAGCCGAGGCGGTCGGCCAGCTCCACCAGGTCCAGCGCCGCCTCGGCAGTGGTGTACGCGCCCACGGCGTCCTTGGCCCGCCCGTAACCGCGCAGATCGACCAGCGCGTAGGTGAACGTCTCTCGGTCCAGGTCCGGCAGGACGGCCGCGTAGGCGGACCGGTCGGCGAACCAGCCGTGCACGGCGAACACCTTGTGGGCGCCGTCGCCGTGCACCTCATGGGGCAGCACGAAGGAGGTCATGCGACCACCGTGACCCGTGGACGGGGGCTCGGCAAGAGCGCGGACGGGGCTTGCGTACGGGGCGAGTTGGCGGGTTTCCGCCCGGTTCACGCGATGGTGTGATCATGTGTCGCCCGGCGGATGGTTGCCGGGGGCCACGGGTAGGGCCCGGCCATGACGCAGCCGTTCGAACTCCCGCACTTCTACATGCCGTACCTCGCGCGGCTGAACCCGCATGTCGACGAGGCGCGTGTCCACTCGACGGCGTGGGCGCGCGAGATGGGCATGCTGGAGGGCTCCGGGGTCTGGGAGCAGGCGGACCTGGAGGCGCACGACTACGGGCTCCTGTGCGCCTACACCCACCCCGACTGCGACGGACCCGCCCTCTCGCTGATCACCGACTGGTACGTGTGGGTGTTCTTCTTCGACGACCACTTCCTGGAGAGGTACAAGCGCACCCAGGACCGCGCGGCCGGCAAGGCCCACCTCGACCGGCTGCCGCTGTTCATGCCGCTGGACCTGGCGACTGCCGTACCGGAGCCGGAGAACCCCGTCGAGGCGGGCCTCGCCGACCTGTGGGCGCGTACCGTGCCGTCGATGTCCGCCGACTGGCGCGGGCGGTTCGCGGTGGCCACCGAGCACCTGCTCAACGAGTCGATGTGGGAGCTGTCCAACATCAACGAGGGGCGGATCGCCAATCCCGTCGAGTACATCGAGATGCGCCGCAAGGTGGGCGGCGCCCCCTGGTCGGCGGGGCTCGTCGAGTACGCGAGCGCCGAGGTGCCCGCCCGCGTCGCCGGATCCAGGCCGCTCAGGGTGCTGATGGAGACCTTCTCCGACGCCGTGCACCTGCGCAACGACCTGTTCTCCTACCAGCGGGAGGTGGAGGACGAGGGGGAGCACAGCAATGGCGTGCTGGTCCTGGAGACCTTCTTCGGCTGCACCACCCAGGAGGCCGCCGACACCGTCAACGACATCCTCACCTCGCGCCTGCACCAGTTCGAGCACACCGCGCTGACCGAAGTGCCCGCGCTCGCCCTGGAGAAGGGGCTCACCCCCGACCAGGTCGCGGCGGTCGCGGCCTACACGAAGGGACTCCAGGACTGGCAGTCGGGCGGCCACGAATGGCACCTGCGCTCCAGCCGGTACATGAACGAGGGTGCCGTCTCCGTATCCTCGTGGCACGGCCTGACCGGCCAGGGCACCTCCGCCGCCGACATCGGCGCCCTGCTCGCCTCGGCGGCGGCGATGGGGGTACCTCCCACGTCCTTCAGGCAGTGGGGGCGCTTGCGCGCCTACTCCCATGTGCCCTTCCAGAAGGTCGGCCCGTCCCTGCTGCCCGACTTCTCCATGCCTTTCCCGCTGGAACTCTCCCCGCACCTGGACGGCGCCCGCGAGCGCCTGACCGGCTGGACGCACCGGATGGGCATGCTCCGGGAGGGGGTCTGGGACGAGGACAAGCTCACGGCGTACGACCTCGCGCTCTGCTCGGCCGGCCTCGACCCGGACGCGACCCCCGAGGCGCTCGACCTCAGCGCGCACTGGCTCGCCTGGGGCACCTACGGCGACGACTACTACCCCCTCGTCTTCGGGCACCGCCGTGACCTGGCCGCCGCCCGGCTGACCACACAACGGCTGTCCGCGTGCATGCCCCTCGACGACGAGGCGGTCCCCGTCCCGGTCAACGGCATGGAACGCGGACTCATCGACCTGTGGGCCCGTACGACGGCCCGGATGCCGCCCGGCGAACGCACCGCCCTGAAGCAGTCGGTCGACGCGATGACCGAGAGCTGGGTGTGGGAACTCTCCAACCAGCTGCAGAACCGCATCCCCGACCCGGTCGACTATCTGGAGATGAGGCGCGCCACCTTCGGCTCCGACCTCACCCTGAGCCTGTGCCGCATGGGCAGGGGCCCCGCCATCCCACCGGAGGTCTACCGCAGCGGGCCGGTGCGCTCGCTGGAGAACGCCGTCATGGACTACGGGTGCCTCCTCAACGACGTCTTCTCCTACCAGAAGGAGATCGAGTACGAGGGCGAGATCCACAACGGCATCCTCGTCGTCCAGAACTTCTTCGGCGTCGACTACCCGACCGCGCTCGGCGTCGTGCACGACCTGATGACCCAGCGCATGCGCCAGTTCGAGCACGTCGTGGCGAACGAACTGCCGGTCGTGTACGACGACTTCGACCTCCCCGAGGAGGCACGCGAGGCCATCCGGGGCTATGTCCTCGACCTGCAGAACTGGCTGGCCGGAGTCCTGCACTGGCACCAGCGGGTCGACCGCTACCGGGCCTCCTACCTCGCCCGCCGCACCCACGGCTTCCGCCCGGACACGCGCCCCGTGCCCGTGCTGCCGGTCAGCTGAGCTCGCGTATCCGCGCCGACGTCCGGGCGGCGAGCTCTCGTACGGCCCGGCCGGCGGCCTGCGACAGCTCGCCGTGTATCGCCTCCCCGGCGGCCAGCACCGCGCGGGCCCGCTCGGCGCGGCCCGCGTCGGCCAGCGCACCGGCGAGCGTGTAGTGCTCCTCGGCGATGAACGAGCCGAGGTTCACGCCCCGCCAGTGCTTCAGCAAGTCGTCGGCGGGGCCGGCCAGGACATCGCGCAGGGTGGCCAGGGCGACCGCCGCCCGGTCCAGCTCGCCGCTCTCGCGCTCCAGGCGTGCCTGGGTCAGCCGGGCGGACACACGGTCCGAGGCGGTCTCCTGCAGTGCCGCGTACAACCGCTGGGCGCGCAGGGCCTGCGGCACATCGCCCAGGCACTCAAACTCATGGGCGAGGGAGTACAGGGGTGAGGTGTCGAGCTTCGTAGCTGACCCGGGCCGCCGCAACGCGCTCTGGTCCATGGCGATCTCGTCCAGCCTGCGGATCAGGGCGACCCGGGCGAGCTCGGTCAGGCCCTGGTCCGCGGCCAGGCCGGTCCAGGTCGTCAGCGGCTCGTCGGCCGGATCCGTACCGAACAGGGAGTCGTCCGACGCGCGGGCCCACTGGCGCAGTTCCTCCCCGTCGGCGTCCGGCTCCGGTATGCCGCCCATGCCGCACCAGGTGTCGAAGTCCCTGTCGCGCACCTCGTGCAGCAGCGGCAGGTCCGCGCTGTCCCCGTGCAGCCCCACCAGGACGGCGGCGAGCCGCAGTTCGTCGGTCATCGACGACTCCGCCTCCCGTCGCCGCAGAGTGCGCAGGAAGGGGAGGTCGCCGTCCGAGCGGTCGAACTGTGCGGCCCGCAGGGCGAGTCGGCGCCGTACGGGATCGTCGGCGACGGTGGCGCGCAGCCCGGCGTCCCCGGCGCGCAGCCCGGCGAGGTCGGCGCGCCCCTGTGCCAGCACCGGCTCCCACAGGGGCGGGCGTGCGGGCCGGCCGAGCGGCTCGTACGAGCCTCCCTCCTCCGCGTTGAGCAGCACGAAGTCCGGCTCGGTGCGCGACAGGGCCGTGTGCAGCATCCCGATCAGCTCGACCGGGGACCGCGCGGGCAGGCCGAGCGCGGCGCGCAGTTCGGCGCGCTCCTCGTCGATGCCGTAGTGCTCGCGGATCTCCTCTTTCGTCTCGGCGACGCGGGCCAGGATCGTCTCCTCGCCGTCCGCCGGCGACAGGCCCAGGTAGTCGTGCCAGCCCGGCAGACCGATCAGCACTTCCAGCGCCTCGTCGACGGACGAGCCGATGATCCCGGCCGAGCCCTCGGAGTCGGCGTACAGCACGGAGCCGTCCGCGCACACGAAGTACGTACCACCGGTGTCGTCCCCCGCCACCACCTCCAGCGGGCCGCCCGAGGCGAGGCGGACCGCCTCGACGTGGCCGTGGGCTGCGCGGGCCAGGTCGAAGTCGAAGGGGAACGCCGCCAGTTCGGCCAGGCGGTCGTGCTGCCGGAGCAGCCGCAGGGCGAGATCGGTCATGTCACAGAACGTAACAGCCCCCACTGACAACGCGACTCCGCTGCCGCTGGGCCCGGCCGCCTCACCCCTCGCGTGCGGCGTGTTCCACGGCGGCTCGCGCCAGCGCCCGTACCACCGGGTGCGGGCGCGGGCCCTCGTCGGACAGCTCCGGCTGGAAGAGCGTGGCGAGGAAGAAGGGATGGCCGGGCAACTCGGCGACGCGCACCTGGCCGTCCTCGTCGTGGCCGGAGAAGCGCAGGCCGTGCGCGCGCAGCGTGTCGAGGTGACGGGAGGGGCCGTACGCGCAGAAGTACCGCTCCACCGTCTTCGCCGAGCCGATCACCGACTCGGCCAGCGAGCCCGGTTCGATCGTCACCGACGCCTCGTGACCCACCAGGGAGCAGGCGAGCGGTTCGATCAGCGGGTCCTCGGCGCCGGGTTCGTTCTCGGCGTGCGCGGCGCGGGTCAGGCCGCACACGTTGCGGGCGTACTCGAGGAGCGCGTGCTGGAACCCGCCACAGGTGCCCAGGAAGGGGATGCCCTCCTCGCGGGCGGTGCGGATGGCCCTGAGCACGCCCGCCTCACTGCGGTAGGGGCTGCCCGGCAGCACCCACACGGCGTCGAAACCGCGCACCGCGTCCGCGGCCACGGCCTCCTCGGACGGGACCCAGTACGCGTCCAGGACGAGCCGGTCGTGCTCGGCCAGCGCGTCGAGCAGGCGTGGAATCCGGGTGTGCGAGACGACGTTGGGGGAGCGGTCCCCGACCAGGGCGATCGTGGCGGTGCGCGCGGCGTTGTCCGTCATGGCCCTCATCCTGGGCGCCGGTCCGGGTTCACGTCCAACGATGATCCGTGCACGGTCGATAAGCATCACTGATGCAGTGGGATGCTGTCCGGCATGGACCCGCACCTGCTGCGTACGTACGTCACCGTCGCGCGCCTCGCCTCCTTCTCGCAGGCCGCCCGCGCGTTGGGCTACACCCAGTCCGCGGTGTCCCAGCACATCGCCGCGCTCGAACAGGACCTGGGCACCGCGCTGCTCACCCGCCGCCCCGTCGCGCCCACCGCGGCCGGTGAACGCCTCCTGGACCATGCGCACCCGCTGCTGCTGCGCCTGGACGCGGCCCGCGCGGACGTCCTGCGGCTGGCCGCCGCGCCCGCCCACGGACTGACCCTCGCCGCGACGGCGACCGCCCTCGGACCCCGCGTCCTCGCCGCGCTCCCCGTCGCGGGGCTGACCCTGCGTGTCCTCGCCCGGGACGAGATCCCGGCCGCCGTCGCCACCGGCGCCGCCGATCTGGGCCTGGTCGACGGACTCGCCGCGCCCAGCGACCCGCTGCGGCTGCCCGACGTCGCGCCGCTGACCGCGCACGGCGTCGCAGAGGAGCCCGTCAGCGTCCTGCTGCCCGCCACGCACCCGCTCGCCGCCCGCCACGGCACCGCGGGGCTGCGCCTCGGCGACCTCGCCGACGCCCGCTGGCTCGACGCTCCCGACGCGGGACTGCCCCTCTCCCAGCTGCGCGCGGCCACCGGTGGCGGTGCCTTCCGTACGGCCCTGCGCTATGAGGGAACCGACGTCCACGCCCTCACCGCCCTCGCCGCCGCGGGCCGCGGCCTGACCGTGCTGCCCGACTCGGCGGCCGGCGGGGTACGCGGGGCGGTCGCCGTTCCGCTCGCCGCGCCACGGATCGTGCACCGCACGGAACTGCTGTACGGCGGGACACCGGGCGGAGCCGCGGCGGACCTCGTGCGGCGGCTGACCGAGGGGAGCTGACCGACGGGAGCTGACCGAGAGGGCCGACCCCGGCGAACACGGCTCGTTCCGTACCGTGCCGCTCATGACTTCCCGGTGCTGACCCCGGGTCAGTCTCACTCGTTCGTGGCTCGTCGCGCCCGCGCACGCCGGGTAGAGCACCAGCCGGAGGCGATCCATGGAAGAGACTGCACTGCGTCCCAAGCCGATGCCCGGTCAGGAGCGGCGGGACGGCGGCACCCCCGGCACCCCCGGCACCGCACAGCGCCCGCACGCCGCACGCCGGCGCGGAAGGCGGCTCAGGACCCTGCTGCTCAGCCTGTTCGTCGGGACGGTCCTGGTGCTGTCCGGAGTCGGGCTCGGCACGGTCGGCGCGACGGTGATCGGCATGAGCCGGCTCGCCCAGCTGCGCCATCAGGCGCCGCCGCCGGCCGCGACCGCAACCCGCTCGGCCGCGCCGTCACCGGCCGGCGCGAGCCTCGGCGTGGAGGCCGTGGACGCCGAGAAGTCGGGGGCGCTGGTCGTCGGTGTCCACGAGCCCGGCCCCGCCCACATCGCGGGCCTGGTCGTCGGCGACGTACTCCTGCGCTTCGGCAGGACACGCGTCGACACGGCCGCCGACCTCGCGCGGGCCGTCTCCGGCGCCCGCCCCGGAGCCGAGGTCACGCTCACGGTGCGGCACCGCAGCGGCGGCTACCAGCGGCTGACGGCCGTCCCCGGCGTCGTCACATGACCTCCCGCAAGCACCCGCGGCCGACGACACCGTGGCCGCGGGACCCCGTAACCGGCTCGCGCTGCCCTCCGTGTCCGGGCAGGATGCTGCCCGTAATCCTTTGCCCCGCCCCCAGACGTCCCCGGAGGCCTGGATGACCGGTAGCACGCCCGCGCCCTTCACGGTCGACGACTACAGGGCCCGCATGGAGCGCGCCGCGCGCTCGGCCGAAGAGGCCGGGCTGGCGGGCCTGCTCGTGGCGCCGGGACCGGACATGGTGTGGCTCACCGGCTACACGCCCACCGCGGTCACCGAACGGCTCACCGTGCTCGTCCTCGCCGCCGGACGCGATCCCGTGCTGGTCGTACCGACCCTGGAGGCCCCGGACGCCGAGAAGGCGTCCGGCGCGCCCGCCCTGACCCTGCGCGGCTGGACCGACGGCACGGACCCCTACGGCGTCACCGCCGCCCTCCTCGACGCGGGCGGCCGCTTCGGGATCAGCGACAACGCCTGGGCGATGCATCTGCTCGGCCTGCAGAAGATCCTGCCCGGCACCTCCTACGCCGCCCTCACCGACGCGCTGCCGATGCTGCGCGCGGTGAAGGACGCGGCGGAACTGGAACTGCTCGCGGCCGCCGGAGCCGCCGCCGACGCCGCGTTCGAAGAGATCCGGAAGGTGCCCTTCGCCGGCCGCCGCGAGTCCGACGTCGGCCGCGACCTCGCCGACCTGCTGCGGCGCTTCGGGCACTCACAGGTCGACTTCACCATCGTCGGCTCCGGCCCCAACGGGGCCAACCCGCACCACGAGGTCGGCGACCGCGTCATCCGCCACGGCGACATGGTCGTCCTCGACTTCGGCGGCCTCAAGGACGGCTACGGCTCCGACACCAGCCGCACCGTGCACGTGGGCGAGCCCACGGACGAGGAGCGGAAGGTCCACGACATCGTCCGCGCGGCCCAGGAGGCGGGCTTTGGGGCGGTGCGCCCGGGCGACGCCTGCCAGGAGGTCGACCGGGCCGCCCGGGCGGTGATCGCCGACGCCGGGTACGGCGAGTACTTCATCCACCGCACCGGCCACGGCATCGGCGTCACCACCCACGAGCCGCCGTACATGATCGAGGGCGAGACACAGCCCCTCGTGCCCGGCATGTGCTTCTCCGTGGAGCCCGGCATCTATCTGCCCGGCCGCTTCGGAGTGCGCATCGAGGACATCGTCACGGTGACCGCGGACGGCGGCCGTCGCCTCAACAACACGACTCGTGACATGGTCATAGTGGACTGACCGGGCCGCCCCGGACACCAGGAGACATACGCACCCTCGACGACACCACCCCGAACGGCAACGGCGCGACATGACCCAGGCACCGACACCCACCGCGGACACCGTCCGCAGACTGGTTCGTATGCTGCTCAAGGAGAGCGCGGACAGTACTTCGGGGCCGGACGTGCGGCCCGTCGCGGAGGGCGGCGAGCACTCCACATGGTGGGTCGGCACCCGCCATGTGCTGCGCCTGGCGCCCGACCGCGACGCCGCCGCCCGGCAGCGCCGTGAACTGCGCCTGCGCGATCTCGTCCGGCCGCACCTCCCCGTCACCGTCCCGGCCAGCGTGGCGCACGGCGAGTGGGCCCCGGGGCTGACCTACACGCTCGACACCAAGGTGCCCGGCGGCACGGGGGAGGAGCACGACGTCTCCGCCGTGGGCGAGGCCGACCTGTCCGGCCTGCTCACGGGACTGCGCCAGGTACCCGTACGGCAGGCGGAGACGCTCGGCGTGCCACGCGTCGCACCGCGCTCGCTGGAGGCGCTGCGCCGGATGGCCGTGCGGGCCGCGGAACGTCTCGGCGCCGCCGACGAGTTCGATTCCGCCCTGATCCTGCAGCTCACCCCGGCCGGCGCCGCCCAGCTGGCCGCACAGCCCGGCACGGCGGTCCTGGTGCATCACAACCTCAGGGGCGAGCACCTCGTGGTGAGCGCCGACGGCCGGGTGCGCGGCATCCTCGACTGGACCGGCGTGGTCGTCGGCGACCCCGCCGAGGACATCGCCGGGCTCGTCCTCGCCGTCGGCTCCGGCGCGGCCGTACGCGCCGCCACCCTCGCCGGCTACGGCGCCCGCCCCTGCCTGCGCGGCCTGTGGCTGGCCCGCTGCGACACCGTCGTCCGGCTCATGAACCGCCTGGACGGCCATGACACCGGCCCCCTCCCGCTGCTGCGCACCCAGCTGCGGCGCGCCTGGGAGGCGATCCTGCTGGAGCGGGCGACCGAGTTCCGGGACGAGGAGAGCGAGACGGGCGAGGAACTGTAGTCCCGCCGGGTCAGTCCTGCGCCAGCACCACGCACGACTCCCCGGGCACCAGCAGCAGCCCGTCGACGCCCGGCGCCTCCACCGGGTCCCAGGCGGCGAGCACCCGTGCCTTTCCGGCGCCCAGGGGGATCGCGGCCGGCTCCTTGCCCAGGTTCACGGCCACCCGGACGTCCCCGCGCCGGAAGCCCAGCCAGCGGGCCTGTTCGTCGTACGCCACCTTGGTGTCGGCGAGGTCGGGGTCGGTGAGGTCCGGCTCCTCCCGGCGCAGGGCGACGAGCCGGCGGTACCAGGCCAGCACGCGCGCGTGGGGCTCGCGTTCCGGCTCCGACCAGTCCAGGCAGGAGCGCTCGCGGGTCGCCGGGTCCTGCGGGTCGGGCACGTCCTCCTCGGCCCAGCCGTGCGCCGCGAACTCCCGCCGCCTGCCCTGCCGTACGGCCTGGGCCAGCTCCGGGTCCGTGTGGTCGGTGAAGAACTGCCACGGGGTGGCCGCGGCCCACTCCTCGCCCATGAACAGCATCGGCGTGAACGGCGCGGTCAGCGTCAGCGCGGCGGCACAGGCCAGCAGACCGGGGGACAGGGACTGCGAAAGGCGGTCGCCCTGGGCGCGGTTGCCGATCTGGTCATGGGTCTGGGCGTAGCCGAGGAGCCGGTGCCCGGCCACCGTTGCGCGGTCCAGCGGGCGGCCGTGGTGGCGGCCCCGGAAGCCGGAGTAGGTGCCGTCGTGGAAGAAACCGCCGGCAAGGGTCTTGGCGAGCGCGGCGAACGGGGCGCGGGCGAAGTCGGCGTAGTAGCCCTGGGACTCGCCGGTCAGCGCGGTGTGCAGGGCGTGGTGGAAGTCGTCGTTCCACTGCGCGTGCAGGCCGAGGCCGTGCTCCGCGCGCGGGGTGATCAGCCGTGGGTCGTTGAGGTCGGACTCGGCGATCAGGAACAGCGGTCTGCCCAGCTCGGCGGAGAGACCGTCCACGGCGGCCGACAGCTCCTCCAGGAAGTGGCACGCGCGCGTGTCCCGCAGCGCGTGCACGGCGTCCAGCCGTAGCCCGTCGATCCGGTAGTCGCGCAGCCAGGCCAGCGCGCTGCCCACGAGGTACGCGCGCACCTCGTCCGAACCGGGCGCGTCCAGGTTGACCGCGGCTCCCCAGGGGGTGTGATGCGTCTCGGTGAAGTACGGCCCGAACGCGGGCAGATGGTTGCCGGACGGTCCCAGGTGGTTGTGCACGACGTCCAGGACCACGCCCAGACCGAGTTCGTGCGCCCGGTCGACGAACCGCTTCAGCGCCTCCGGGCCGCCGTACGGTTCGTGCACCGCCCACAGCGAGACTCCCTCGTACCCCCATCCGTGCTGCCCCGGGAAGGGGCACAGCGGCATCAACTCCACGTGCGTGACGCCCAGTTCCACCAGATGCCCGAGCCGCTCGGCGGCCGCGTCAAGGGTGCCCTCGCGGGTGTACGTCCCCACGTGCAGCTCATAGAGGACCGCCCCCGGCAGCGGGCGCCCCGCCCACTCGGCACGCCACGCGTACCGCTCCTGGTCCACGACCGCGCTCGGACCGTCCGGGCCGTCCGGCTGGCGGCGCGAGCGCGGGTCGGGCAGCACGGGACCGTCGTCCAGCGCGAACCCGTACCGCGTCCCGTCATGCGCCTGCGACTCCCCGGACCACCACCCCGCCCGCTCGGGATCGCGCTCCAACGCGCGCGTGGCGCCCTCGCAATGGAGCGTCACACGGTTTGCCTGCGGTGCCCACACCTCGAACTGCACGGACGGTTCCCCTTCGTCTGTTCACCGTGATGTAGCCCGTCCATCGTGCCGTGACCGGGACGGACGCGCCTCGAATCCTTCCTTTCTCCGCGGGTGTCGCCAGGAGTACGCGCGCGTGATGGTCGTTTCCCCGTTTTCTGGACACCCGGGGTTCACTGACCGACAATCACGAGCGTGACGTCGTCCTTCGAGTTCAACACGTACCCCGCGCGGCTCTCGGACGCGGAGCGCGACAAGGCGCTGCAGGTGCTCCGTGACGGCGTCGCGATGGGCCGTCTGTCGCACGACACGTTCGTGCGCCGCATGGAACTCGCCCTGGCCGCGCGCCGGGCCGACGAACTCGCCGCGCTGACCGCCGACCTGCCCAGGGAGAACCGCCTCTCGCGGGTCCTTTTCGGCACCGTCGAGGCGGTCTCCGGCTTCACGGTACGGCTGCGCACCGCCTGGCAGGCCGAGCGGCTGCCCAAGCTGATGCTGCCGCACGCCGGCAACGGCCATCCGCTGCGCATAGGCCGCGACCCCGCCAACGGGCTGCGGCTGAACCACGAGACCGTCTCCCGCGTGCACGCCGAACTCCGCCGCCAGGGCGGGATGTGGGTCCTCAGGGACCTCGGCTCGACCAACGGCACCACCGTCAACGGGCGCCGGGTGATCGGCGCCGCCGTGGTCCGCGACGGCGACCAGGTGGGTTTCGGACGGATGGCCTTCCGGCTCTCCTCGAACTGAGCGGGGCCCGGCGTCGGACACGGTGGCCGAAAACGAGTTGTCCGCCGCGGTGTTGACGTACCCCTGAAGTCGTGACTGACTGTGCGTACACCATGCACACCAGGTGAAACGACGGCACCACATTGTGGAGGTGTGCCCTGCCGCTCCTCCGCTATCCGACCGTGGACGAGCTGGGTGCCCGCGCGGCCGCGCTCGTCGCCCGCCGCCCCGAGGACGCCCGGTTGCGCCGTATCGGCACCTCCCGCGCGGGTGCGCCCCTGTGGCTGCTTTCCGTCGGTCACGGCAGCCGGCAGGCCCTCGTCGTGGCCGGGCCGCACGCCAACGAGCCGGTGGGCGGCGCCACCGTCCTGCGGCTGGCCGAGCGCACGCTCGCCGACTCCCGGCTCACCGAGGCCGCCGACACCACCTGGAACCTGCTGCTGTGCCTCGACCCCGACGGCTCGCGCCGCAACGAGGGCTGGCTGTCCGGGCCGTACACCCTGGACCACTACTTCCGGAACTTCTTCCGGCCCGGCTTCCTGGAGCAGCCCGAATGGCTGCCCGACGGCGCGGCCGCCGCCGTGCTGCCCGAGACGCGCGCCCTGCTCGGGCTCCAGGACGAGCTGCGGCCCTTCCTCCAGTGCTCCCTGCACGGAGTCGACGTCGGCGGCGGCTTCGTGGAGCTCACCCGCGACCTGCCCGGCCTGGCCCGGCGCGTCGCGCACTCCGCGGCCCGCCTCGGCATCCCCCGTGAACTCGGCGCGTACGACACCCTGTACTGGCCCAGCGTGGGCCCCGCCGTCTACCGGATCCCGCCGCCGCGCCGGGGCGACCTGGCCGCGGCCATCACCGAGGCCGCCGTCGAGTCGACCTGGTTCCACCCGCACCGGTACGGCACGGTGACCGCGATCGTCGAGGCGCCGATGTGGGGCGTGGCCGCCGTGGAGGACGGCTCGCCGCCCGCCGACCGGGACGCGGTGCTGCGCACCGTCAGCGGCACCCTGCGCCACGACACCCGGCTCCTGGATGGCGTCCTCGCCCGGATCCGGCCCCAGCTGGCCGCCGTGCCCGACGCCGGCAGCCTGCTCGCGCCGGTCGACGACTATTTACTCGTCTGCCCCGGCCTGGCCGACTCCTGGGACCCCGACACCGACGACGGCAGTGCCCGCCGGCTGCCCGCGCTCAACACCGCCCACCTGGCCGCCCTGCGCATCTCCGGGCGCCGGCTCGCCCTGCGCACGGCCGGACTGCTGCGCCGGCTCGTGCTCAGCACCGGGCACGATCCGGCCGGCGTCCTGCCGGACCTGGACCGGCTGATCGACGAGTGGTGCGCGGACTACCGCGACGGCTGTGGCGCGCGCTGGATCCCGGTGGCCCGCCAGGCCGAGTACCAGGCGCGTGTCGTGCTGAGCGCGTTCGAACTGGCGCGGTGGCACGCGCGCGTGCCGTCCCGTTCGGGTGAGTCGGGCTGGGGTGCCGAGGCCGCCGTGCCGATGCACCGGGAATGACGTACTTCACGCAAGCGACCGCCGTACGCGGCGCCCTGCTGGCGGCCGCCCTCGTTGCCGCCTGCCCCGCCCCGGCCGCCCAGGCGGCGGTCCGGGACACCCACTCCGGCAACTGGCTCTACCTCACCGTCACCCGGGGCGACACCCGGTCCGGCGACATGCGTGGCACCCTGCTGCTGTGCGACCCGCCCCTGGGCCACGCCCACGCGGCCGAGGCCTGCGCCGAACTGGAGGCGGCGGACGGCGACATCGGCAGCCTCCCGGCCAAGGCGGACGCCGTCTGCCCGATGATCTACGCCCCCGTCACCGTCCGCGTGTTCGGGCAGTGGCACGGCCGGACCGTCGAGAACGAGAAGACGTTCTCCAACGCGTGCGCGATGGAAGCGGGGACGGGGGAGGTGTTCCGGCTGGACGACTGAGGCCGGGCCGCGCGGGCACGCGCGTGTGGGACATGACGGTGTCCCACGCGTGCGTGCCCGTTCTCGTCCCGCCGCTCTCCCCGTGCCGCGCCTCACGCCCCCCTCTCGCGCGCGTACTGCGCCGCCACGAGGACCGTGCGGGACTGGTGCTCCACCTGGTGCTCCAGCGGCACCCAGCGGGCCCGGAAACGCTCGGCGAAGGCGTCGCACCAGGAGGCGACGAGCTGTTCGAGCTCGGGAGCGGCGCGGTCGTCGGCCTCCTGGAGGACCCGTAGCAGCATCGCCGCCGCCCGCAGCGGCAGCCGCCGTCCGAAGGCGTCCACGCTGCCCACGTACGCCCTGGTGGTGTCGACGGGCGGGGTGTGGATCCAGTCCTCGGCCAGGCCCGGGATCAGCTCCAGCGCCCACTTCGCGGCCCGCAGCAACGGCCCCTCGGCGCCGTCCAGCCGTGGCAGGGCCTCGGCCAGCACCCGCTCCACCTCCAGCGCGTCCCGCTGGAGGCGACGGGCCAGGTGCCGCATCGCCGCCACGGGGGCGGGGTGCGGAACCGGGTCGTCCACCAGGTCGCTGGCCCACATCGGCACCTCCACCACCGCGGTCAGACCGCCGTACCGGTGGGCGTGGTACCAGGTGCTGTGCCGTGCGTCGTCCGGCATGCTCGGGTAGGGCACGCCCGACTCCGGTCCGGGCATCACATGCACGCCGGGCCCGGAGGCGGGCCAGCCCGCGGCGTCCGAGGCGCCTGTCTCCACCGGGATGCGCAGCTCCGCCGCCGACTTGGCGAACGGCTCGGCGAGCCCCGGCACGTCCTTGGTCAGCTGCACCCAGCTGCCGCCCAGATCGGTTCCGTGCAGGGTCACCTGGAGGAAGGGGCGCAGCTCGTCGATCACGCCGGTCAGGGTCCGGGTCTCGGGCGGCAGCCGGTCGGGCGGCAGCACCGACGGCGACCACTCCGGCTGCTCGGGGCCGGCCGGCCGGTAGAAGCCCAGGTGGTAGTCGAACAGGCTGCGCGGCGCCGGGGTCACATGCAGGCTGGCCCCGTCCGGGTCCGCGCACAGCAGGAAGTGCCAGGAGGTGTCGGCGCGCAGATCCGGAGCGCGTACGACCCGTTCGGCGAGCGCGAGGAGGGTGCCGCCCCCGGTCGGCTCGTTGGCGTGGGCGCCCGCCACCACCAGGACGGCCGGTCTGGCGTGGCCCACGGACAGCAGGTGCAGGGGTCTTCCCTCGCGTGAGACTCCCACCTGCCGCAACGTGCACAGGCCCGGCCGGTGAGCGGCCAATGCCCGGGCGGTTGCGACCAGTTCGGGAACACTGGGGTAACGCGGCTCCGGCAGGAGACTCACCCCCGACTTGTCTGCCCGGCTTCGCAATCCCCAGTGCCGCACGGCATGGGTGGACTGTCAAGCACAGCGCGGGGGAGCCTCCAGGGGGCGCCCAGATGCATTCGAGGTTGAGCCGACGGCGACGACCGTCGTCTCCCGTGAGCGGCACACCTCACCCCGCGCCCCCGGCCCGCTCCAACAACACCACCGGCATCGGCCCGAACAGCTCGGCCACGCGTGCGTGCCCCGTGAACTCTCGTTCCGGTGCCAGTACGTCGGTCCAGCGTCCCGGGGGCAGTGGCAGCCGGGTGTCGCGCCAGCCGCCTGCCTCCGTCAGCCGCAGCGAGAGCCGGGTCACGGCGGTCACGACGTCCCCGGAGCGCGCGAACGCCACGCAGTGGGCCGCGGCCGGGCCCTGGGCGTCCAGTGGTGTGTACGTGGCCGTGTCGCCGAAGGTGTCCGGGCGGCGGGCGCGCAGCCGGAGGGCCGCTGCCGTCAGTGCGGCCTTCTCCCCGGACGCGCCGGCCTGCTGCGCGGGCGGGAACCGCACCGGGCGCCGGTTGTCCGGGTCCACCAGTGCCCGGTACTCGTCCTCCGTGCCCTGGTAGAGGTCCGGCACCCCGGGCATCGTGAGATGGACCAGGGCGGTGCCCAGCACGTTCGCCCGGATGTGGGCCTCCAGGGAGCCGCGGAAGGCGGCCACGCGCTCACCGGGCGCCCCGCACGGCCCCTCCGCGACGAACGCGGCCACCGCCTCCTCGTACGGCGGCTCCTGCTCCGTCCAGCTCGTGTACAGGCCGGCCTCGCGGATGTGCTTCAGCAGGGCCTCGCCGACCCGTTCCCCGTCCGCCGGGCCGAGCCCGAACACCGTCTGCCAGGCGGCCCAGGCCAGCTGCGCGTCCGGCACGCCCTCGCCGTCCCGGGTCACCTCGGCGAGCACGTCCGCCCAGCGCCCCGGGCACTCGGTCAGCACGGACAGCGCCGCGCGCACGTCGGCGCTGCGCTTGGTGTCGTGCGTCGACACCACGGTCCCGGTGACCGGCCAGTCGCGCTGCACGCGCGCGCAGTACGCGTGGAACTCCGCCGGAGTCACCCCCGGGCGGCCCGGGTCGCCGCCCACCTCGGTCGCCGACAGCAGCGGCACGTAGCGGTAGAACGCCGTGTCCTCCACGGACTTGGCGCGCAGGGCCGACGACGTCTGCGCGAACCGCGCCCGGAACTCCGCGAGCCCGGGACCGTCACCCGCCGCCCCGACCAGCAGACCGCGCACCACATCGACCGCCCGGCCCTCCTCGGGCACGACAAAGGCACGGCGGGCCTCCTCGGCGGCCTCCTCGGTGACGACGGCGGCCGCGTCACCGCAGGCGTACGGCCGGTAGACCCGCAGCCGGACCAGCAGCTCCTGCAGCGCGGTGCGCAGCGCCCAGGGGGCCCGGTCGCGCAGCGCCGGGTCCGGCGAGCCGGCGCACAGACGGTTCGCCACCCGGGTCAGCCGGTCCGTCTCGGCGGCCAGCTCATGCGTGAGCACCTTGTACGCCGCCCGCCGCACCGTCGCCTCCCAGTCGCCGCCCCGGTCCGTCTGCGGGGCCGCGAACCTCCGGTACTGGCCGAGCAGTTCACCGGCCCCCACCGGGTCCGTGAACAGGCCGTCGACGTGCCGGAGGGCGTCGTAGCCGGTGCTGCCCGCGACGGGCCAGGAGGCGGGCAGGGGCTCCCCGTCGGCGAGGATCTTCTCGACGACGGTCCAGCGCCCGCCGGTCGCCTCGTGCAGCCGCCCCAGGTAGCCGTCGGGGTCGGCGAGCCCGTCGGGATGGTCGATGCGCAACCCGTCCACCACGCCCTCGCGCAGCAGCTGAAGAATCTTGCCGTGCGTGGCCTCGAAGACCTCCGGGTCCTCCACCCGCACCCCGATCAGCTCCGAGATGCTGAAGAACCGCCGGTAGTTGAGCTCCGTACGGGCCAGCCGCCACCACACCGGGCGGTACCACTGCGCGTCCAGGAGCTGCGGCAGCGCAAGCTCCTCGGTGCCCTCCCGGAGCGGGAATGCATGGTCGTGGTAGCGCAGCACGTCGCCGTCGACCACCAGCTGCCCGAGCTCCGCGCCGACCGGCCCGCCGAGCACCGGCAGCAGCACCTGGCCGCCCTGCGCGTCCCAGTCGATGTCGAACCAGCGCGCGTACGGCGACTTGGGGCCCTCCCGCAGCACCTCCCACAGGGCGCGGTTGTGGCGCGGGGCCATGGCCATGTGGTTGGGCACGATGTCCACGACCAGACCGAGTCCGTGCTCCCGCGCGGTGCGCGACAGCGCGCGCAGGCCTTCCTCGCCGCCGAGTTCGCCCCGCACGCGCGCGTGGTCCACCACGTCGTAGCCGTGCGTGGAGCCCGGGACGGACTCCAGGACGGGGGACAGATGCAGATGGGAGACGCCGAGCGACGCCAGGTAGGGGACGGCCGCCGCCGCGGCCGCGAACGGGAACTCGGGCTGCAGCTGCAAGCGGTAGGTGGCCGTCGGCACCACCGGGTCGGGTCGCTCAGATGTCATGCAAACCTACGTACCCATCCCGCCGCCTTTCGTGTCACGGCACCCGGCACGTGGCCCACGCGCGCGACCGGCATTCGAGCGAAGCCCCTGTCCTAGGCGGGCCGCTGAAGCACGGTCAGGCTCCGGTCCACCAGGGTCAGCCGCTCCCCGGCCCCCACCTTCGGACCCGTGCCCGGCGGTACCCCGTCGACGCGGGCGGTGTCGACCACGACCTGCCACTGTCGGCCGTGGTCGACCGGCACCACGAAGTCCAGGGACTTCGGCGAGGCGTTGAACATCAGCAGGAAGGAGTCGTCGCCGATGCGCTCCCCGCGCGAGCCGGGCTCGGAGATCGCGTTGCCGTTGAGGAAGACCGTGAGCGCCGACGCCTGCGCCGAGTCCCAGTCCCGCTGGGTCATCTCCCGGCCCTCCGGGGTGAACCAGGCGATGTCGGACAGCTCGTCGTGCGTGCCCTCCACCGGACGGCCGTGGAAGAAGCGCCGCCTGCGGAAGACCGGGTGGTCCTTGCGCATCCACACCATCGCGCGCGTGAACTCCACCAGTTCACCGCCGCGCCCGTCGCCGGACTCGTCGCCGGGCTCTTCCGCACCGGGCCAGCGCAGCCAGGCCAGCTCGTTGTCCTGGCAATAGGCGTTGTTGTTGCCGCGCTGCGTGCGCGCGAACTCATCCCCGTGGCTGATCATCGGCACGCCCTGGGACAGCATCAGCGTCGCGACGAAGTTCCGCATCTGGCGGCCCCGCAGCTCCCGTACGTCCGGGTCGTCGGTGTCGCCCTCCACACCGCAGTTCCAGGACCGGTTGTGGCTCTCGCCGTCCCTGTCGTCCTCGCCGTTGGCGCGGTTGTGCTTGTGGTTGTACGACACCAGGTCGTGCAGGGTGAACCCGTCGTGGCAGGTCACGAAGTTGATCGAGGCCAGCGGGCGCCGCCCGTCGTCCTGGTAGAGGTCGGACGAGCCGGTCAGCCGGGAGGCGAACTCCGCGAGCGCCCGCGGCTCGCCCCGCCACAGGTCCCGTACGGTGTCGCGGTACTTGCCGTTCCACTCGGTCCACAGCGGCGGGAAGTTGCCCACCTGATAGCCGCCCTCGCCCACGTCCCACGGCTCGGCGATCAGCTTGACCTGGGAGACCACCGGGTCCTGCTGCACCAGGTCGAAGAACGACGACAGCCGGTCCACCTCGTGGAACTGCCGGGCCAGGGTCGCCGCGAGGTCGAAGCGGAAGCCGTCGACGTGCATCTCGGTGACCCAGTAGCGCAGCGAGTCCATGATCAGCTGGAGTACGTGCGGGGACCGCATGAGCAGCGAGTTGCCGGTGCCCGTGGTGTCCATGTAGTAGCGCGGGTCGTTCGCCAGGCGGTAGTACGACGCGTTGTCCAGGCCCCGGAAGGACAGGGTCGGGCCCAGATGGTTGCCCTCGGCGGTGTGGTTGTAGACGACGTCCAGGATGACCTCGATACCGGCCTCGTGCAGCGCGCGGACCGCCGACTTGAATTCGAGGACCTGCTGGCCGCGGTCGCCCCAGGAGGCGTACGCGTTGTGCGGGGCGAAGAATCCGAGGGTGTTGTAGCCCCAGTAGTTGTTCAGGCCCATGTCGACCAGGCGATGGTCGTTCACGAACTGGTGTACGGGCATCAGTTCCAGGGCCGTGACACCGAGTTCGGTCAGGTGTGCGATGACGGCGGGGTGGGCGAGCGCGGCGTAGGTGCCGCGCAGTTCCTCGGGCAGCCCCGGGTGGCGCATGGTGAGGCCCTTCACATGGGCCTCGTAGATCACGGTGTGGTGGTACTCGGTGCGCGGACGCCGGTCGTCGCCCCAGTCGAAGTACGGGTTGACCACGACCGAGGTCATCGTGTGCGGCGCGGAGTCCAGGTCGTTGCGCTTCTCGGGCGCCTCGAAGTGATAGCCGTAGACCTCCTCGCCCCACCGGACGGACCCGCTGATCGCCTTCGCGTACGGGTCGAGCAGCAGCTTCGCCGAGTTGCAGCGCAGCCCGCGCCCCGGGTCGTACGGGCCGTGCACCCGGAACCCGTACCGCTGCCCCGGCATGACGCCCGGCAGATACGCGTGCCGCACGAACGCGTCGCTCTCGCGCAGTTCCACCGCCGTCTCCGAGCCGTCCTCGTGCAGCAGACACAGCTCTACTCGGTCCGCGGCCTCCGTGAAGACCGCGAAGTTGGTGCCGGCGCCGTCGTACGTGGCGCCGAGCGGATACGCCTCTCCAGGCCAGACCTGCATGGAAACGACTCTTCCAGGTGTCCCGCACCGCTGGGGGTGCCTTGGCCACGAGTCTGCCCGAAAGTGATGGAACCCCCTGTGACTTACGTCCCTCTTACCGGCCGACCAGTGCATACGAGGTATGCCGAATCCAGTGGGGCCGACACGTACTCCCGGGGACACAGGGGGAGTAGGGGGAAGATGTGCGCACGATAGTGCACCGCCATCTGGGCAAGGTGGTGGCCGGTGCGGCCATAGCGGTGGCGGGTACCGCCGTGATGGTCGGGATCACCCTGCCGGGGACGGCAGGGGCCGACGAGACAGGAGGAACCAAGGGGAATGCGCAGTCCGCCCGGCAGGCCGGGCAGGACTCCGGCGCCGTGCGGCCGGGCGTCGTCGAGCAGGCGCCGGCCGAGGGCGCAAAGGGCAAGGGCCGCGACCCGCTGACCGACGACGAGATCAAGCGGGTCGAGCAGATCGCCGTGAACCGGCAGCTGCTCAACACGAGCGAGGACGTCGACGGGAGCCACGGTCCGCAGCGCCTCAGCGTCGACCTGGCGGACCCGGACTCCGACGAGGTGGACAACCCCGACGCGCCGCGGCGGGCCGAGGTCACCTTCTACGACTACAAGACCGACACCCTCGTCACCAAGACCGTCAACCTGGCGACGGGCAAGGTCGAGCAGACCAGCAGCCAGCACGGCGTCCAGCCGCCGCTGAGCCGTGCCGAGAACGCCGAGGCGGCCAAGATCCTGATCGCCGACCCGCTGGGCGCGGGCCTCAAGGCCGACTACAAGGACGCCACCGGCCACGAACTCACCTCGCCGGATCAGCTGCTGTTCAACGGCGCGGTCTACCGGGCCACTCCGGGTGCCCAGCCCGCCGTGCTCGACAAGTGCGGCGAGCACCGGTGCGTGCGGCTGTTCCCGAAGGTCAAGAACGGTCCGTGGATCGATGCCAGGTCGCTGATCATCGACCTGAGCGCACGCAAGGTCGCAAGGCTCGACCGCGGCTGATCGGACGTCCGGCCGAGCGGCCGTGCGTCCCTTTCACCTTTCCAACCTGCTTCTCCTGCAAGGGAGTCATTTCTTCATGCGCGCGAACAGAATCAGCCGTGCCCGCAGGCGGGCGGCCGTGGGCCTGTCCGTGGCCGCGCTGGCCGCCGGTGCGACGACCGGCGCGGGACCGGCCGCCGCCCAGCCGAAGACCGCCCAGGCGGCGGCCGCCGACTGCAGTGCCGCCTACAAGATCGAGCAGAAGCTCGCCACCGGCACGACCTGGCGGATGTGCTGGCGCTACGACAGCAAGGCCGGACTGGTCCTGGAGAACGTCTCGTACCAGCCCAAGGGCGAGACCAAGCCGATCAAGGTCCTCAACAGCGCCCGGCTGGCCCAGATCGACGTCCCCTACGACGACGGAAGCGTCGAGTACGACGACCTGACGGGCTTCGGCTTCGCCCAGGGGCTGGTGAACCTGGCGCCGGGCGAGTGCCCCGGCGGCACCATCAAGACCGTCCGGGTCCCGGACTCCTGGGACCCGCAGCACGCCGACGTCAAGGGCCTGTGCACCACCACCCGCTCCCGCGGCCACGCCTACCGCATGCAGGGCAACAGCGCGAACAAGGTCTACCAGACCCAGGGCAAGGACCTGCTCGTCTACACCGTGAACCAGGTCGGCTGGTACGAGTACATGACCGAGTGGCGCTTCCAGGACGACGGCACGGTCAACATGAATGTCGGCGCCACCGGCAGCCTCTCCTACGGCGACTACGACGCCGGTGACGGCCGCGGCTGGCCCATCGGCAAGGGCGCCAAGGCCTACGCCACCAGCCACAGCCACAACGTCTTCTGGCGGCTGGACTTCGGCCTGGACGGCTCGTCCAAGACGAAGGTCGAGCAGTACGACTCGGCGGTCACCGCGCCGGCCCGCGGCCAGGAGGCCCCGACCAACAAGACCACCCGCACCAAGGTCACCAAGGAACTCGCGGGCGACGCCAAGACCTACCGCTGGTGGCGGGTGGTCAGCGCCACCGGCAAGAACAAGGACGACCACGCCCGTTCGTACGAGATCGTCCCCGGCCCGACCACCAGGTACCCGGGACGCAGCTTCACCAAGCACGACGTCTACTTCACCGAGTACAACAAGTGCGAGCAGTTCGCCAGCAACAACCCGGGCAACTGCCCCGCCGGCGCAGGCAAGTCGGTCGACAAGTGGGTCAACGGCCAGACGCTCACCCACCCGATCGTCTGGATGAACGTCGGCTTCCACCACATCGCCCGGGACGAGGACCAGCAGCCCATGCCGGTCCACTGGCAGGGCTTCGCCATCGCTCCGCGCGACGTCACGGCTATGAATCCGCTCACTCCCGACGAGCTGGCATGGCAGAACGGGCACTGGCAGCCGCGTAGTTGAGAAAAGGACCCGTCCATCCGGCTGCACCGCCGACCGGTACCGGAGTACCCTTCCTTGATCGTTGACACGGGGAGAGCTCGGGGGAGCGGAAGGCGGTGCGCGGGTGGGCTCGGGAGGGCTGGAGTTGCCCCCTGGTGACGAGGGTCACGAGGGGAACTCCACAGAGGTCCCGCCCGGCGTGGTGTCCCTGGCACGGCCCATGGACGCCGGTGCCATCGGGCCGGAGCTGGACTGGGGCGCCGACGCCTGGCTGGAGGTGCGTACGCGCGCCCAGCGGGCCGGCCGGGCCTACATCTGGCTGAACCTCGTCGAACAGCGGCTGCGCGCGGTCGTGGCCGCTGTTCTGCGCCCCATCTACGAACCCGTCCACGGCGACGAATGGGTGGTCGCCGCGGCCGGCCCCGCCGGACAGGAATGGGTCCAGCGCGCCGTCGCCGTACGCGAAGTCAGCCGCCGCAAGGGCTACTTGCTCGACCCGGCGGACGACAACGTCCTCAGCTTCCTCACACTGCCCCAGCTGCGCGAGCTCATGGTGCAGCACTGGCCGTGCTTCGAGCCCTACTTCGACGAGCGCCGGGACGTCGAACTCGCCCTGGACGAACTCGAAGTCACCCGCAATGTCGTCTCCCGCAACCGGGCCCTGTCCGAGGCCGTGCTCAACCAGGCCGAACGTGCCTCCGCGCGGCTCCTGGAGATGCTCGGCGCGGGCAGCGACGTGCCGTCCTCGCGCCGGCTGCCCGTAGACGCCGTAGAAGATCTGGTCGGCGACCGGTACGCGGACGTGGTCGCCGTGCACCCCGACCGGGTGCGGCTGCTGCGGCAGTTCCCCGCCGAGGACATCTTCGGCGGCGCCCGCCGTCTCGACGCCATAGGCATCGGGCTCAATCTGCTCGTGCAGAACTTCTCCGGACGGCGGCTGGTCCGCCTGGCCGAATCGGGCTGCCGGGTGCGGCTGCTCTTCCTGAACCCGGCCTCCAGCGCGGTGAAGCGGCGCGAGCGCGAACTCGGGATGAAACGGGGCGAACTGAGCCGCGCGGTCGAGATGAACATCCTGCACATGCGCAGGGTGCGCTCCCGCCTCCGGGATCCGGGCGCCTTCGAGATCCAGGTGTACGACGAGACACCGCGCTTCACGGCCTACCTCGTGGACGGTGACAACGCGGACGGTGTCGCCGTGGTGCAGTCCTATCTGCGCGGGGCGCGCGGGATGGAGGTGCCGGTGCTGGTGCTGCGCAACGGAAGCCGTGTGGTCAAGTCGGGCGATGTGGAGGAAGGTGGCCTCTTTTCGACATATCGCGAGGAGTTCGAGCTGACCTGGGCGGACTCACGGCCCGTGTCCTGAGCCGTCCGCGGAGGATGAAGCGGAATGCGGTCCTCTGATTGTCAGTGGCGCATGCGATGGTGGAGATCACTGGGGGAAAGCACCACCAAGAAGGGGGGCCGCCGATGGGCTGGCACCGGGAGCTGCTGATCGGCTTCGACCTGGAGACGACCGGGACCGATCCGCGTGAGGCGCGTATCGTCACGGGGGCCGTGATAGAGGTCAGGGCCGGACAGCCCGTGGGACGCCGGGAGTGGCTGGCGGACCCGGGCGTGGAGATCCCGGCCGACGCGGTGGCCGTGCACGGCATCAGCAACGAGCGTGCGGCGGCCGAGGGCCGGCCGGCCGACCAGGTCGCGGACGCCATCGCGGACGTCCTCACCGGCTACTGGAAGACGGGTGTGCCCGTCGTCGCCTACAACGCCGCCTTCGACCTCACCCTGCTCTCCGCCGAACTGCGGCGCTACGAGCTGCCGTCGCTCTCCGACCGCCTCGGCGGCATCGACCCGGCGCCGGTCATCGACCCGTACACCATCGACCGCCGGGTCGACCGCTACCGCCGCGGCAAGCGCAACCTCGAAGCCGTCTGCGCGGAGTACGGCATCACCCTCGACACCGCCCACGACGCCTCCGCCGACGCCCTGGCCGCGGCCCGCCTGGCCGGCGCGATAGCCGACCGCCACCCCAAGATCGCATCCCTCGGCCCGGCGGAACTGCACCGCCGTCAGATCGGCTGGTACGCCGAATGGGCGGCGGACTTCCAGAACTTCCTGCGCCGCAAGGGGGATGCGACAGCGGTGGTGGACGGCGTGTGGCCGCTGCGCGACCTGGCAAACCTGACGGACGAAAAGGTCTGAGCCGAGCGGCGTTGAAGTACAGCCGCGGCTGCGCGACGACGTCCGGGTCGGCGACGAGTTCGAGCTCGGGATCGAAGCTGAACGGCAACACCGTGCCGGGCGCCGAGCGGGCGAGCCACTCGGCGGTTCCGGGTCGCTGAAGCCGACGGTGGGGGAGGGCGTCGAACAGGGCCCGCACGGCGTCCAGATCCACCCGCCGGTCTCCGTGGGAGGCGTCGAGCAGGGAGATCAGGTGCCGGTGAGTGTCGTGGTCCGGCGTGCGTCGTCCTCTCCGGTCCTCTCGGGATGTGTGGCGGGCGCGAACGCCGCGGCTGTATCGGCGGGCTTGGGGCTGCCGACGGCCCCGGGGGTCCCGGCGGTCCTGTGGGCGCGTTCCACGGACTGGCCCCAGTACGTGCCGGTGACCATCAGGGTCGCGCCCAGGGCCGTGAGCGGGGTGAGGTGTTCGCCGCCGAGGGCGATGCCCACCGCCGCCGCCCAGACCGGCTCGGTGCCGAGCAGCAGACTGGCCCGGCTGGCGGACGTGCGCTGCACCGCCCAGGTCTGGACGAGGAAGGCGAACACGCTGCAGAACAGGGCGAGATAGACCAGCTGCGCCCAGGTCGCCGCATCGGCTCGGGCCAGCGACGGAAGGTCGCGGGCGGCGGGGGCGAGGAACAGTGCCGCGCCGACCAGGGTCTGGATCGCCGTCAGGTGCAGCGGGCGGATCGTCCGGTCGGCGGTGAGCCGGCCGACCAGGGCCACGTGCACCGCCCGGACACCGGCCGCGGCGAGCATCAGCAGGTCCCCGAGGCGCGGCGCCTGGAAGCCGTTGCCGGACATCAGCAGACCGACGGCCAGGACACACACGCCGGCCGCGGCGAAGAACACGGGAGGCGGACCGCCCCGGCGGCCGGTGCGGTCGATGAGCGGGGTGAGCACGATGGTGAGGCTGATGATCAGGCCCGCGTTGGCGGCCGTGGTGTGGGCGACGCCGTACGTCTCCACGACCAGGACCGCGGCCTGGGTGAGACCGAGCGGCACCCCGGCGCGGACCTCGTCGCGGGTCCACCGCAGTCCGCCCCGGGCGGCGACGAGGCCGAGACAGGGGAGTGCGGCGAGGGCGTAGCGCGCGAACAGGACGAGGAGGACGGGCAGTGCGGCCACGGCCGTCTGGGCGGACAGATAGCTGGAACCCCAGACGAGCGCGACCAGGAGGAGTACCACGTCGGTACGGCGGGCGTCGGTCACCCGCCCACGGTGCACCGTCGACGTACCTGAAGCCCAGAACCACTTTCTTAAACGATCTTTTAGCAGACCTACACGGTCGCCCTACACTGACGGGGTGGACGAACGGCAGCTGAGGATCCTGCGGGAGCTGGGCGAGCTGGGCAGCGTCACCGCGGTCGCCGAGGCACTGCTGGTGACGCCGTCGGCGATCTCGCAGCAGTTGCGTTTGCTCCAGCGTTCGATCCCGGTGCCGCTGACCGAACGGCACGGGCGGCGCCTGGTGCTCACCGACGCCGGACAGGCGCTGGCGGACGCGGCCGTCGAGGTCGAGTCGGCGCTGGCCCGGGCCCGGCACGCGGTCGAGGAGTTCGTCGGCAGGCCGGACGGCGAGGTGTCGTTGGCGGCGTTCCACAGCGCGGGCGCGGCCTTCTTCCCGCTGTTGCTGCGCGCCCTCGCCGGGCCGGACGCGCCGACGGTCGTGCTCGCCGACGAGGACGTACCGCAGGAGGACTTCCCGAGGCTGACCAGCGCCTACGACCTCGTCCTCGCCCACCGCCTGGACCACGCCCCGCCCTGGCCGCGCACGGTGACCGTGACCACCCTGCTGCACGAGCCGCTCGACGTGGCGATGCCGGCCGGGCACCCGCTCGCCGCCAAGCGCCGGGTGACGCCGCGCGATGTCGCCGACCAGCCGTGGATCACCGTGCACGACGGGTTCCCGGTCATGGCCACCATCGAGGCCATCGCCGCGGCGGCCGGCCGACGGCTCCATCTGGCCCATCGCATCAATGAGTTCGCGGTGGTCGCCGAGGCCGTCGCCGCCGGGGGCGGGATCGCGCTGATGCCGCGCTGGACCATGCGCCCGCATCCGGCGCTGGTCCTGCGGCCGCTCAGCGGCGTCCGGGCCACGCGGCACATCGACGTCCTGTGCCGCCCCGAGCGCACGGCGAGAAAGGCGGTCCGTACGGTCCTGACGGAACTGAGGCGAACGGCACGCACCGTCCGGGGCGAGGTGACTTTCTGAGGGGGCGCGGGGTTCAAGAGCCGCTCAGAACGGATACCACCGCACCGTCTCGTCCCCGTCCCGCAGTGACGCCACCCGGCGCCGGAACTCGGCCAGCGCCTTGGGGTCGGCCGGGGCGTGCTGGGCGACCCAGGCGCAACTGGCCGTCTCGCGGGCGCCGCGCAGCACCGAGCAGCCCTCCCACGCCCGCACGTCCCAGCCGTAGGCCTCGGTGAAGGAGTCGTAGGCCTCGGCGGGCAGGCCGTACCGGTCGAGGGACAGGGCCATGACCACCAGGTCGTGTTCGCGCAGATCGGCGGAGAAGGTTTCGAGGTCGACCAGGACCGGCCCGTCGGGGCCGATGTGCACATTGCGGGGCAGCGCGTCGCCGTGGATCGGCCCCGGTGGCAGCTGGGGCGTCAGCGCGGCCGCGGCCGCCGCGAAACCGTCGCGGCGCTCACGCAGGCAGGCGGCGTCCGCCGGGTCGATCGCGTCGCCCGCGAGCCGCAGCCAGCGCTCCACACCGCCCAGCAGCTCGCGGGGCGGCAGCGCGAAGGAGGGGGAGGGGAGGGCGTGCACCAGCCGTAGCAGTTCGGCGAGATCCCGCGGTTCGGCGGGCCGTACGGGCTCGGGCAGCCGGTGCCACACGGTCACCGGGTGTCCCTCCACCAGCAGCGGCTCGGACCCGGCCGCCCGCACCGCCGGCACCCCCGCGTCGGCCAGCCAGCCGGCGATCTCCAGCTCGCGCCGGGCCCGGTCCAGCAGCTCGGCGTCGCGGCCCACCTTGACGACCAGATCACCGGCGGCGAACACCGCGTTCTCACCGAGGGCGAGGAGCCGCGCGTCCCGCGCCGGACCCGGCAGCACCCCTGCCGTGGCCAGTACGTCCCGCGCCCGTGCCTCGTCCATCGCCCGCCTCCATGTCCGGCCTCGTGACGGCGTCAGCATCTCGCCGTCCGAGCGTCAGTCTCGCATCCGTACAGGTCGGACGGGGTGCACGGTCCCTTGACGCGACCATTATTGAATTGAACGAGACGTATCGTCTCGCTTACCCTCGATGCCATGACCCCTCCCTCCCACATCGCCATGTTCTCCATCGCCGCTCACGGCCATGTGAACCCGAGTCTGGAGGTGATCCGCGAACTCGTCGCACGGGGACACCGGGTGACATACGCGATCCCGCCGGTGTTCGCCGAGAAGGTGGCGGCGACCGATGCGCGGCCCGTGCCGTACCACTCGACGCTGCCCGGTCCCGACGCCGACCCGGAGGCCTGGGGGAGCACCCTGCTCGACAACGTGGAGCCCTTCCTGGCGGATGCCGTCCAGGCGCTCCCGCAACTGCTCGCGGCCTACGAGGGGGACGAGCCCGACCTCGTCCTGCACGACATCACCTCCTACCCGGCCCGCGTCCTCGCCCACCGCTGGGGCGTCCCCGCGGTCTCGCTCTCGCCGAACCTCGTCGCCTGGGAGGGCTACGAGGAGGAGGTCGCCGAGCCGATGTGGGCGGAGCCGAGGAGGACCGAGCGGGGCCGGGCCTACTACGCCCGCTTCCACGCCTGGCTGGAGGAGAACGGGATCAGCGAGCACCCGGACCCCTTCGTGGGCCGCCCCGCCCGCTCCCTGGTGCTGATCCCACGGGCGCTGCAACCCCACGCCGACCGTGTCGACGAGCGCGTCCACTCCTTCGTCGGTGCCTGTCAGGGCGACCGCGTCGAGCAGGGCCACTGGCAGCGTCCGCCGGGCGCCGAGAAGGTCGTGCTGGTGTCGCTCGGCTCGGCTTTCACCAAGCAGCCCGCCTTCTACCGGGAGTGTGTGCGGGCCTTCGGGGACCTGCCCGGCTGGCACCTGGTGCTCCAGGTCGGCAGGCATGTCGACCCCGCCGAGCTGGGTGACGTACCCGAGACCGTGGAAGTGCGCCACTGGGTACCGCAGTTGGCGATCCTCGCGCAGGCCGACCTGTTCGTCACGCACGCCGGTGCGGGAGGCAGTCAGGAGGGGCTGGCCACCGGCACACCGATGATCGCGGTGCCGCAGGCCGTGGACCAGTTCGGCAATGCCGAGATGCTCCAGGCGCTGGGCGTCGCCCGGCACGTACCCACGCCGGAGGCGACCGCGGACACCCTCCGCGCGGCCGCCCTCGCCCTGGTCGGCGACCCCGAGGTCGCCCGGCGGCTGAAGGAGATCCGGGCCGGGATGGAGCTGGAGGGCGGCACCCGGCGTGCGGCCGATCTCATCGAGGCCGAACTGCCCGCGCGTCGGGCATGAGCGAGGGCCCGTCGGTTCCCCCGGGGAGACCAACGGGCCCTCGTGTCACAGCGGTTCGGCCAAGAGTCAGACCCGGACCGGTTCACCCTCCTCCGGCACCGCCGGTGCGACCGCCTCCGGCGACTCGTCGTGGGTGAGGTCGGGCATCCGGTGCAGCCACTTCGGCAGGTACCAGTTGCGCTCGCCGAGCAGTGCCATCACCGCGGGAAGAAGCACACCGCGGATGATCGTCGCGTCGATCAGCACCGCGGCCGCCAGGCCCACGCCCATCTGCTTCATGGACTGCATGGACAGCGTGCCGAAGATCGCGAACACGGCGACCATGATGACCGCGGCGCTGGTGACGACACCGGCCGTGGTGACCACACCGTGCTGGATCGCGTCCTTCGTCGTACGGCCGCGCAGCCGGGCCTCGCGGATCCGGGACACCACGAACACGTGGTAGTCCATCGACAGGCCGAACAGGATCACGAAGAGGAACAGCGGCAGCCAGGTCACGATGGCGCCGACGCCCTCCGCGCCCACCAGCGAGGCACCCCAGCCGTGCTGGAAGACGGCGACGAGGATGCCGTAGGCCGCGCCCACCGACAGCAGGTTCAGCACGATGGAGGTGATCGCGACGGTCAGCGAGCGGAACGACAGCAGCATCAGCAGGAAGGCGAAGACCACCACGAAGGCGAAGACCGGGACCACGGAACCGATCAGCTGGTCGTTGAAGTCGTGGTTGCCCGCGACCTGTCCGGTGACCGGCGCCTCGACGCCGTCGACCTTGCCGAGCGTGGCGGGCCGCACCTCGTCGCGCAGCTTCTCCAGGCTCTTGGTCGCCCTGCTCATGTCGGAGCCGCCGACCAGCGGCACGGACACCAGGGCCACGTTCTGCGCGTCGTGCAGCTTGATGTCGATCGGGCCCTGCGAGGCGCCCGACTCGATCGCCTGCTTCTTGAAGTCGGCCAGTGCCTGACGCACCTCGGGCGCGTTGATGTCCTTCGCCTTGACGACCACCGAGGCCGGCTCGGAGCCGCCCGGGAAGGCGTCGTTGAGCCGGTCGTACGTCTGCACGATCGGCAGCGAGTTGCCGAACTCCTGGTCCAGCGTGAGCTGCGAGGTCTTCATCCCGAGGGCGGGAGCCGCGACCGCGAGCAGGGCGCCCGTCGCGACGGCGACCGAGATCAGGGGCTTGGCGAGCACGCCCCGCAGGACGGCGGTCCAGAACCGGCTCTCCGAGCCGCCGCCGCGCCGCTTGCGGCGGCCCAGGAACGGGATGCGGCCCTTCTCGACGCGCTCGCCCAGCAGGGACAGCAGCGCGGGCAGAACGGTCACGGAACCGACCATGGCGACCGCCACGACCATCAGCGAGGCCAGGCCCATCGCCTCGAACTCGGGGAGCCCGGTGAACAGCATGCCCGCCATCGCCACGCACACCGTGACACCGGAGACGATGATCGCGCGGCCGCTGGTGGCGGCGGCGATCCGCAGCGCGGCCCCCGCGTCACGCCCGGCCTCCCGCTCCTCGCGCTCCCGGCGCAGGTAGAAGAGGCAGTAGTCGACGCCGACCGCCATGCCGACCAGCAGCATCACGGAGTTCGCGGTGTCGCTCATCGGCTGCAGATGGCTGACGATGCCCATCAGGCCCATCGTCGCCATGATCGCGGTGACCGCCAGCGCCACCGGCAGCAGCGCGGCCACCAGCGCGCCGAAGGCGATGAGCAGAATGCCGAGCGCCACCGGCACGGCGGAGAGCTCCGCCTTCTTGAAGTCGTCCCCGAAGGCGTCCTTGTACTGCTTCTGCATGCTGGCGGAGCCGATCTCCTCGACCCGCACCGTCTCGTGGTTCTTCTGCACGCCCGCGACGGCCTTCAGCACCGGCTCGACCCGGTCGGCCGCGGTGTCCGTGTCGCCGCGCATGTCGAACTGCACCAGCGCGCTGTGGCCGTCCTTCGAGATGCTCCGGTTCTCGTACGGCGAGGTGACGCCGGTGACCTTGCCGGTGCCCTCGACGGCCTTGACGACGTCGGCGACGGTGGCCCGGAACTCGGCGTCCGTGGCCTTGAGGGATCCGTCCTTCGACTGGACCAGGACCGTCTCGCTCGCCGGATTCTTGATGCCCGCGTCACCGATGATCTTCGCGGCGGTGTGGGTCTCGCCCGACAACTGGTCGGACTCGTCGACGTCGACGCGGCCCGCCGCCGAACCGAGTCCCATGGCCAGGACGACGAACAGCACCCAGATGCCGACGGCCGCCCAGCGGTGCCGGGCACTCCATCCGCCGGCCCGGGCGGCCAGGCCCCGCACCCGTATGTCTCCGTTCCCCATGACGGGATTGCCCCCTCGTGTGCGGTGACGGCCCCCGCCGCCACGTCTTTGCTGCGTTCGATTCGAAGGTATGGGGCGGATAAGAAGGTCTCGTCGTGCTGTCCGGTGAAGTGCGCAGCCTTGTTCTCATCGCTGAGGAGGATGCTGGGCCCTTACATCTATGGGGGCTTCTCGGGGGTGCCGCTCAGGGCTGTCCGTTCCGTCGGCAGAGATCCACTTTGTGATTGCGAAACCTTGTTGAACAAGTCACAGCTGCGTGTAGTGGTTGATTCGCACCCACCTGATCGGCAAGAGTTTCGCGCAGCCCGGCCACGGGCGAGCGGCTGTCGTGCCCACCCCCACGGGGCACGACGGCCGCTCATCACGACGGCCGCTCCATCACGACGGGCGCTCTATGGTGTCGGGATGAAGACGTATGCGGCGCTGCTGCGCGGGATCAATCTGGGCGGCAAGAGGAAGCTCCCGATGGCCGAGCTCCGGCAGCTCCTGGAGGGACTCGGTCACCAGGGCGTACGCACTCATCTGCAGAGCGGGCAGGCCGTCTTCGGCGCCGTCCGCGGCGACGAGGAGTCCCTGGCCGCGGACCTCACCGAGGCGATCGAGAAGCACTTCGGGTTCCCCGTCGAGGTGATCGTGCGCGACCACGCCTATCTGGCGGCGGTGGCCGGCGCCTGCCCCTTCCCGGCGGCCGAGCTGCAGGGCAAGGAGCTCCACGTCACGTACTTCTCCGCGCCGGTCACCGCCGAGCGCTTCGCGGACATCGACGCGGCCGCCCACCTCCCCGAGGAGTTCCGGCTCGGCGACCGCGCGCTGTACCTGTACGTCCCGGCGGGCCTCGGCCAGTCCAGGCTGGCGGCGGTTCTGTCCCGGCCGCGGATCACCAAGGGGCTGATCGCCACGACCCGGAACTGGAACACCGTCGTGAAGCTGGTGGAGCTCACCGCCGCGCAAGAGTGACCGTGCGCGGGCCCAGGATGGGCGACAGGGAGAGGATCTCGCGGGGCACGGCCAGCCGCGGGTCCTCGTGGAGGCGCCGGAACTACTGCCGCGACTACGCGCTGCTGCTGTGCTCACTGCTGCGGGCGACCGGCACCCCGGCCCGCGTCCGGGGCGGCTACGGCACGTACTTCGTCGCAGGCCTCCAGGACGACCACTGGGTGACCGATGTCGTACCCGGCCCGCTCGCCCTCCAGCCGATGGAAAATCAGGCCCCTTACCAGAGCGGTGAGTTGGCGCGGATCCCTGCCCCAGGAACAAGGTCAACCCGGTCGGCCGCGCACTGGTGTGCCAGGCTCTTGGGCATGCGTTACATCATCATCGGGGCGGGAGCGGTCGGTGGCACCGTCGGGGGACGGCCGGCCCAGGCCGGACGCGAGGTCGTGCTGGTGGCGCGGGGCAAGCAGCACGCGGCACTGAGTGAGGGCGGGCTGCGGCTGCGGGGTGCCGGAAGGTGAGCTGACGTACCGGCTGCCCGTTGTCGACGGGCCGGCGGCGCTCGATGAGCTGCGCGCCGACGACGTGCTGGTGCCGGCCGTGGGGGCCCAGGACAGCGTGGCCGCCCTGGGGACCGGCGCCGGTGGTGGGCGGCGGTACGGCGGCCATGGGGGTCCCCGCTGCTTGAGCGAAGTCGAAAGCTCGGGGGAGGCTGCCGCTGGTGTGCGCGCAGAACGGGGTGGAGGGCGGACGGCTCGCCCTGCGCCGGTTCCGGCAGGTGACGGCGTCTGCGTCTGGCTGCTCTCGGCCTTCGTCGAACCCGGAGTCGTCTCCGCCGCCGGCACCCCGCTCACCGGCATCCTGCATCTCGGCCGCCTGCCGCACGGCACCGACGACACCGCGCACCGGATCGCCGCCGACCTGGCGGCGTCCCGCTTCGGGGCGCCGGTGGTGGCCGACGTGGCCCGCTGGCAGTACGCCAAGCTGCTCGGCAACCTCGGCAACGCCATCGAGGCGGTCAGCGGCCCGGTCGTGGACGAGGCCGGCCGTGACCTCTACGCCCGGGTGCGGGCCGAGGGCGCGGACGTGCTCGACGCCGCCGGGATCGCGTACGCGAGCGCCGGGGAACAGCGGGCGGCGCGCGGCGACAAGGTCACCCTCGTCCCGCTCGACGGCGTCCGGCTGGGGCGGCGGCTCCTCCTGGCAGTCCCTCGATCGCGGCACCGGCACCATCGAGGCCGACTGTCTGAACGGCGACATCGTCCTGGTCGGACGTCTGCACGGCGTGCCGGCCCCGCTGAACGAGCTGCTCCAGCGGCTCGCCGACCGGTTCGCGCGGCGAGCGGCGCGCCGCCGGATCGATGCCGGTGGACGAGCTCGTACGGCCGGCGGACGACGCTGTCGCGTTTGTTCAAGAAGGCTGAGCCGGGCCTTCCTAGCGTGGGGGGCATGACGTACGACGACATGCACCCGTACATGATCGAATGTGCCGCCGAGGCGGCGCGCGTCGCGCGCGGTGTCGCGGCGGCACAGCTCGACCACAAGAGCCACTGCACCGACTGGGACGTCCGCGCCCTGGTCAACCACTGGGTCCTGTACACCTCGCACGGCCTGGAGCACCGCGCCCTGCGCAAGCAGCTCCCCGAGGAGCTGACCGCCCGCGACTTCACCGCCGACCCCGACTGGGCCGAGGCGTACGCTGCCCAGCTGGACCGCGCGGTCGCCGCCTGGGCGGACCCGAAGGTGTGGGAGGGCGAGGTCGACCTCGGCATGGCCAGGATGCCGGCCGCCGAACTCGCCTCGATGATCATCAAGGAGCTGGCGGTGCACGGCTGGGACGTCGCGACCGCCACCGGCCAGGAGTACCGCGTCTCCGAGGGCGCGGCCCGGCTCGTCCTCGACGTGGTCGAGACCCACGGCGAGCTCTACCGCCAGTACGACGGCTTCGCCGACCCGGTGCCGGTGCCGGACGACGCGCCCGTCTTCGAGCGGGCACTGGCGGCGAGTGGACGGGACCCTCGACGGTAGTGCCATTGGGCCAGTGAAAGCGTGCGGGATTGGGTCGAGACCCTGTGCCATTCACGGACTAGCGTCATCGGTATGACGCACTCCGCGACCACCCGGGTCGACTTCCACTTCGACCCCGCCTGCCCCTTCGCCTGGATCACCTCCCGCTGGCTGCTGGAGGTCGAGCGCGAACGCCCGCTCGACCTCCGCTTCCATGTGATGAGCCTGTATCTGCACAACGCCGGCAACGAACTCCCCGACTGGTACCGGGACTTGGTGGACCGGTCGATCGGTCCGGTGCGGGTCGCCGTGGCCGCGGCCGAACGGCACGGCGAGCAGGTGCTGCGGGACCTGTACACCGCGCTCGGTACGCGGATCCACGACCGCGGGATCAAGGACTTCGACGCGGTCGTCGCCGAGTCGCTCGCCGAACTCGCGCTCCCGGCCGACCTCGCGGCCGCCGCACACGACCCGTCGCACGACGACGCGGTGCGCCGCAGCCATGACTCCGGAGCCGAACCGGAGACCGGCATCTATGTGGGCACGCCCACCCTGTGCGTCGACGGGACGGTGTGGTTCGGCCCGGTGCTGCGCGCCATTCCGCGCGGGGCCACGGCGGCCGAACTGTTCGACAGCTTCCGCGTCCTGGCCGCCCACCCGGACTTCTTCGAACTCAAGCGCACCCGCACGGGAGCACTCCGCTTCGACTGATCGGATGAATCCTTGGGTGAGTAGAAGATACGCGTCAATTACGGTCCCTTTCATTGACTGTCGCACCCAAGTGCTCCTACCTTTCCCGGCGTTGGGTACAGGCTGATCCCACGGGAGGGGTATATGCCCACGCACCGAAGAGCCGCCCTCGTCACCCTCGCCTCCGCCGCCCTCGTCCTCGGGGTGGTGGCCGGGCCCTCGGCCCTCGCCGCGCCGCCGCGGGCCGCCTCCATGGACGTCCATGTCTCACCCGTCGGCGACGACCACGCCGACGGCACCCTCCGACATCCCGTCCGCACCCTGGAGCGCGCCCGCGACCTGGTCCGCGCCAGGGCCGGGAATCTGGGCGCCGACCTCACGGTCCACCTGGCGGCCGGCACCTACCGCCGCACGAAGCCGCTCGTCCTGGACGCCCGGGACTCGGGCACGAACGGCCATCGAGTGATCTGGCAGGGCACCGGTGACACCGTCATCAGCGGCGGCCGCCGGGTCACCGGCTGGCACCGGGTGCCGGCACGGCCGGGGCTGTGGTCCGCGCGGGCACCCCAAGGGCTCACCACCACACGGCAGTTGTACGTCGACGGAGTGCGCGCCCAGCGGGCCCGCGGGGCCGTGCCGGTCACCCTCACCCAGGCCGCCACCGGCTACACCGCGTCCTCCGACACCCTCGCCCACTGGAAGCGCCCCGCCGACGCCGAGTTCGTCTACACCAGCGGCGAGGCCCTGTGGAACGTCGAGCGCAACGGCCTCGGCCAGTGGACCGAACCCCGCTGCCCGGTCGCCTCCGCCGAGGGCACCACCATCACCATGGCCCAGCCCTGCTGGGACAACTCCAACAAGCGGGTGGAGTTCCCCGACATCCCCGGCCGCACGGTCAGCATGGTCGGCCCGGGACATCTCACCAACGGCGGCAGACCGTCGTACGTCGAGAACGCCTACGAACTCCTCGACCAGCCGGGCGAGTGGTACCTCGACAAGGGGTCCCGCACCGTCTACTACCTGCCCCGCAAGGGCGAGGACCTCGCCCGCGCCGACGTCGAGGCGGCGGCCGCCGGGAAGCTGCTCGACGCACGGGGCACCGCCGACGCCCCCGTCCACGACATCGCCATCCGCGGGCTCCGGTTCAGCTACGCGACCTGGCTGACCCCCTCCACCCCCGAGGGCTTCTCCGAGATCCAGGCCGGCTACACCATCACCGGTGACAAGGGATGGGCCACCCAAGGGCTGTGCCAGTACGTCGAGGGCGGCACCTGCCCCTTCGCGTCCTGGACGAAGATGCCGGGCAACGTGTCCGTCACCCACGGGCGCCACATCGAGTTCGCCGACGACGTCTTCGCCCATCTCGGCGCGTCCGGCCTTGAGTTGGGGACCGGCAGCGAGGACACGTCCGTCAGTGGCAGCATCTTCACCGACATCTCCGGCAACGGCCTGGAGATCGGCGGTGTGGACGGCCGAACTCCGGCGTCCGGTGTGACGGTGACGAACAATCACCTCTACGGTCTGCCCCGCGAGTACCACGGTGCGGTCGCCGTCCTCAACGGCTACACCCACGACAACACCATCGCCCACAACCAGATCGACCACGTCGGCTACTCCGCGATCTCCATGGGCTGGGGCGGCTGGCCCGACAAGATCGGCGACCCCGCCACCCCCAACCCGAGCCACGACAACGCCGTACGCGACAACCTGATCTTCGACTACATGCAGATGCTCGACGACGGCGGCGGCATCTACACCCAGAGCCTGACCGGCACCTCGATGGCCGACGGCGAGAAGGTCACCGGCAACGTCGTCCACGACCAGTGGGGCCTCGGCAAGAACGTCTACACCGACAACGGCTGCACCTACGAGACGGTCCAGGGCAACGTGCTCTACAACGCCTCGTACGCCAACGTCGCCTCCCGCCACACCGACTACCGTGACGGCCTCGGCAACAACGACCCGACCCTCGTGAAGGACAACTGGTGGGAGGAAGGCACGGCCGACGGCGACAACAAGGGCCTCGTCACCACGGGCAACCGGATCATGGCGTCCCCCTCCGACGTCCCGCCGGAGATCCTGCGCAACGCCGGACTGGAGCAGCCCTACCGCGCCCTGCTGGACCGCACCGTCGCGGCGCCGTCCGTCCCCGAACAGCCGTCCCGGGTCGGGACGGCCACCGCGGGCGCGGATGCCCTGTACGTCACCTTCAACCCCAGCTTCGTCGACGGGGGTTCACCGGTGACCGGGTACACGGCGCGGGTGTACGACACATCCGGTGCGCAGGTTGCCGAACAGGGTATTTCAGCAACGGAGTTCAGGCGGACGGCACTGGTGCGGATCGGCGAACTGCCCCCGTCCGGCCGACCGTTCACGGTGACGGTCACCGCCGCCAACGCCCACGGCAGCAGCGCCCCGTCCCTCGCCTCCGCACCGCTGACACCGACCGCCGCGGGCGCACTGCCCGGAGCGCCGGCGAGCCCCAGGCTGCGTACGGCGGCCACCGCGGCCACCCTGGCCTGGACTCCGCCGACCGCCACGGGCGACGCCAAGGTCGTCGGCTACCGGGTGACGGTCTCCGACGGCCGGGACCCGATCGACGTCACCGGCCGGGACGTCCTGGTCACCCAGCCCTCCGCCAAGGGCATGTTCCGGGTGATCGGCGGGCTGCGGCCCAGCACCTCCTACACCGTGACCGTCGCGGCGGTGACGGCGGCCGGTACCGGACCCGCGGCCACGGTCACCGCGACGACGCGAGCAACTGCGCCATAATGCCGCGCTGTTGGCCACTCCGGTCCGACTGCGACGGATAACTCCCCTGGTGTGACACGTTCGCCGCCGGAGACGCAGTATCAAAAGCGGGACACGGCAATGAGGCTCGCGCGAGCCGGTAGTCGTGTGCCCGCCGGCCGTCCGCGGTCCGACGTCACAGGGGAGCGCCGGACCGCGGACGGCCCATCGGCCCTGTCAGCCGGGCTCGCCCCGCCAGTCACCGTCCCGTCCGGCCCAGCGCACGGCGGGACGCACCGCGAGACCGGCCGCCGCGAACAGCACGCCCAGCACCGCCCAGCCCACCCTGCCGTGCTGGATCGCCGTCACCGTGACCAGCGCCGGGCCCGCCATCATCCCCGCCGACATCCCGGCACCGAACACGCCCTGATAGACGCCGTGGGCGCGGGCGTCGGCGAGTTCGTACCCGAGCGTCCAGCCGCCCGCCGCGGACAGCACCTCGGCGAGGACCTGCACCACCGCGCCCACGGTCAGCGCCAGTACGGCCCACACCGCGGGCAGCCCCGCCGACACGGCGTAGGCGGCGCAGGACGCCGTCAGCAGCGGGCCCGCCCAGGCCATCGCCCTTACCGCGGACGGGACTTGGGAGGCGCGCCGGGCCACCCGCACCTGGAGCAGCGCCACCAGCACACAGTTGACGATCAGCAGCAGGGCCGCCGTCCAGCGCGGTGCCTCGGTGCGCTCGACGATCCACAGCGGCAGGCCGACCTCGATCAGGGTGTACTGCACGCACAGCACCGCGTTCAGCACGGTCACCGCCAGATACGGCAGGTCCCGCACCGCACGCCAGCGGTCGGCGGCCGGTGCGTCGGCCGCGTGCGGCTGCCGGTCCCGGGCGTGCGGCGCCAGCGGCAGCCGGCGCACCATCAGGGCGGGCCCGAGGAACGACAGCGCGTTCAGCACGATCGCCGTCACATACGCGGCCCGCGTGTCGAGTTGGAGCGCCACGGCCCCGAACACACCGCCCACGCCGATGCCCACGTTCGTGACCATCCGTAGATAGGCGCGCGCCTCCACCCTGGTCGCCGCGGGCAGCACGTCCGCGTAGATCGCGCCCTGCACCCCGCGACTGGCCATCTGCAGCCCGGTCGCGCACACCACCGAGAGGAGGAAACCGGCGTACGAGTCCACCAGGACGTAGGCCGCCGTGGCCACCCCGGTGCCGCCCCACAGCAGCGCCCCCACCTGCCGGGCGCCCCACCGGTCGGCGGCCCGTCCCGCCGGGACGCCCGCCACCACACCGACCAGGCCCGCGACCGTCATGCCGAAGCCGACCGCGGTGGCGTCGAGGCCGACGATGCGGGTGAAGTACAGGACGCCCAGCGGGAAGTAGAGTCCGTTGCCGAGGGAGTTGACCACGGTGAGGAGCGTGGCCCTGCGCAGGGCCGGGTCGGCGGGGAGCAGCCCGCCGGCTCGAGTGGCACGCTCCGGGCGCGCGTCCGCCACTGGGCCCGAGGCCGGGGAATCCGGTGTCGTCGTCATGGGACCAGCGAACCGGTCGGCCACGGGATGCCGACAATCATTTAGCGTGGCGCTCAATGATTGAGTTCCGCTTCGCCGTCGACGACCTCGCCACCACCTCCTTCGCCTACTCCCCGCTGCAGGAGGCGCTGTTCTCACTGCGCTGTCTGCACGACCCGGCCCGCTATCCCCACCACCGTCCCTGGCTGCGCCGTATCCGCCCCCGCATGGAGTCCCTCGACCGCGAACTGCTCACCGCCCTCGTCGCTCCCTGGCTGTGGCTGCCGGACTTCGTCACCCCGCGCCCCGAGCGGGCCCGCCCCGCCTTCGCCGACGAACTGGACCAGGTCCGCGCCACCCCGGTGGACGTGGTCGTCGCCGACTTCCTGGCCACCTACCGCACCGAGGAGGCCCTGCCGCCCGTCGTCGCGCGCGGCCTCGCCGACCCCGCGGCGCTCCTCGCCCGGCTCGCGGACGCGGTCGACGCCTATTGGCGCACCTGTCTCGCCGCCGACTGGTGGCCGCGGGTGCAGACCATCCTGGAGGCCGATCTCGCCCACCAGGCACGGGTGTTGGCGGAACAGGGCGCCGGTGCGTTGTTCTCCGGGCTCGATCCGCGGCTCGTGTGGAGCGACGAACATCTGTCGCTGACCCGCCCGCCCGACACCGCCCCCTGGCCTTCGGGACATATCCGCATCGCCGGCCGTGGACTGGTGCTGATGCCGACGATCTTCGCCAAGGGCGCGCAGACGGTGCTCGACCACTCGCTGCCCCCGGTGCTCATCTATCCGGCACGCGGCCGCGCCACCCTCTCCGAGGAGCCGCCCCCGGTCACCGACCGCGCCCTGATACGCCTCCTGGGCCGCCCCCGCGCCCGTCTGCTCCTGCTGCTCGCGGAACCGGCGTCCACCACGGAACTCGCCCACCGCCTCGACGTCACCCCGGGCGCGGTCAGCCAGCACCTGGCCGTCCTCTACGACGCGGGCCTGCTCACCCGCACCCGCACCGGCCGGATCGTCCGCTACGCACGAACCCGCCTGGGCGACGAGCTGGCCCGCTAGGCACCCACGGCGGCCAGGGACATCGGGGCGCGTGCCGTGTCGTACCGCTCCAGGAGGACGCGTGCGACCTCCGGTGCGGAGCCGAGGACGTCGGCCAGGATGTCCGCCTCGGCGGCGCCGCGCGCTATGCGGTCCGGCAGGAAGCCGGGGGCCAGGACGTAGGGGGCGACGGCGACGCGCTTGCAGCCGAGGGCGCGCAGCTCCCGTACGGCGTCCTCGGTGCGCGGTAGAGATGCGGAGGCGAACGCAGGTCGCACGGCGCACCAACCGGTGTGCCGCCACTCCCGCGCGATTGCTGCGATCACTGCGATCGCCTCCGGGTCACTGGACCCCGCCGAGGCCAGTACGACCCCGGTCGAGGACTTGTCGGCGGGCGTCAGGCCCGCCTCGTACAACCGGCGTTCCAGCGCCGACAGCAGCAGCGGGGACGGGCCGAGCACCTCGGCCTGCCGGATCCGCAGCTGCGGCGGGGCGTCCCGCAGGACCGCGGGGATGTCCGCCTTCGCGTGGAACGCGCGGGTCAGCAGGAGGGGAAGGGCCACGACCTCGCGTACGCCCTCCGCCGCCAGCGACCCCAGCACCCCGTGCACGGACGGGATGTTGAAGTCCAGGAAGCCGGTCTCCACGCGCAGCCCCGGCCGCAGCGACCGCACCCGCCGCACCAGGGCGTGCACGGTCGCGGCGTGCCGCGGGTCGCGGCTGCCGTGGGCGATGATCAGAAGAACCGGCTTGTGGGACATGGGTGTCAGCTCTTCACCAGCAGTCCGCGGCTGCGCAGCACCCACCGCTCCAGCGGGCTGAAGATCAGCAGGTCGATGGCGATGCCGACGAACAGGATCAGGAAGATGGCTTCGAACACCATCGCCATGGAACTGGCGTTGCGGCCGTTCTCCAGCAGCGCGCCCAGGCCGATGCCCAGGTCGGGGGAGGAGGCGATGATCTCCGCGGCCATCAGCGAGCGCCAGGAGAACGCCCAGCCCTGCTTCAGACCCGCCAGATAGCCCGGCAGCGCGGCCGGCAGGACGATGTGCCAGGCGCCCTTCACGCCCGTCGCCCCCATCGTGCGGCCCGCCCGCAGGAACAGCGGCGGCACCTGGTCGATGCCGGAGACCAGGCCGTTGGCGATGGACGGGACCGCGCCGAGCAGGATCACCGCGTACATCATCGAGTTGTTCAGGCCCAGCCAGATCACCGCGGGCGGCACCCACGCCACCGACGGCAGCGACTGCAGACCGGACAGGACCGGGCCGATCGCCGCGCGCACGAACTTCACCCGCGCCACCAGCAGACCCAGCGGGGTGCCGATGGCCAGCGCGAACAGGAAGCCCAGCAGACCGCGCGAGACACTCGTCCAGATGTAGTCGAGCAGCTTGCCTTCCAGCCAGGCGTCCTTGAACTCGGCGCCCACGTCGGCGGGCGACGGCAGCTTCGTCGGATCGTCCACGAACTTGAACGAGATCAGCGCCTGCCATACGACCAGGACCACCGCGGTGGCCACGAGCGGCGGCAGGATCTTGCTGGTGAAGGTCTGCCGGAACGGCGTCCGGCCGGTGACGGCGGTCTCCAGCGCGTCCAGGCCGGCCTCGACGCTTGCCGCGTCCGTGGCGGTCTTCGTCTCAGTGCTGGCCATGACGGCGGATCTCCCCACGCAGTACATCGGTGATTTCGAGGGACAGTTCGGCGACCGGCGCGTCCTCGATACGCCGCGGCTGCGGGATGTCCACCCGCCACTCACGGGCCACCCGGCCCGGACGGGACGACAGCAGCACCACCCGCTGCGCGAGCCGCACCGCCTCGCGCACGTTGTGCGTGACGAACAGGACGGACAGTCCCGTCTCCTCCCAGATCCGGGTCAGTTCGTCGTGCAGCAGGTCGCGGGTGATCGCGTCGAGCGCCGCGAACGGCTCGTCCATCAGCAGCAGCCGGCTGTCCTGGGCGAGCGCACGGGCCATGGCCACGCGCTGGCGCATACCGCCCGACAGCTCGTGCACCCGCTTGCCGTACGAGCCCTTCAGCCGTACGAGTTCGAGCAGTTCCTCGGCCCGGCCGCGCCGCTCGCCCTTCGGAACTCCCCCCAGCTTGAGGGCGAGTTCGATGTTCTTGCCCGCGGTCAGCCACGGGAACAGGGCGTGCTCCTGGAACATCAGGGCCGGGCGCCCATGGGTCGCGATGCTGCCGGCGGAGGGCTTGTCCAGCCCCGCCACCAGGTTCAGCAAGGTCGACTTGCCGCAGCCCGAGGCCCCCAGGAGGGTGACGAACTCGCCCGGCGCGACATCCAGCGTGATGTCGTCGAGGACGAGCTGCTGCCCGGCGGGCCCGGCGAAGGACTTCGAGACGTGCTCGATGCGGGCGGCGTACTCGACCACCTCGACGTCATCGGCCTTGGCGAGGGCGGTTGCCATGATCGTCACCTCCTGGGAACTCTCGGATCCGGACTTACTTGACGCCGAGACCGGCGTCGTCGACGGTGCTGGCGCCCTCGGCCTCGAGGACCTTGTTCAGCGGGACGAGGTCATAGATGCCGGCCAGCTTCGGGTTCTTCAGCAGCCCCGCCTTGACCGCGTGCTGCGCCTCGGTGTTGAGCGTGGCGGCCAGCGGGTCGTCGGTGATCTGGATGGACTTCCACGCCGGGTCCAGGACGTCGGCCGGCAGCTCCTTGCCGGAGTCGATCCCCAGCTGCTTGTTGGCCGCGGCCTTCGCCTCGTCCGGGTTGGCGTTGATCCACTTGTTGGTCTCCACCGACGCCTTCAGGACCGCCTCGACGGCCTTCGGGTGCTCCGTGAGGAACTTCTGCGACACGATGATGTTCGTGATCACGAACTTCTTGTCCGGCCACAGCGCCGACTCGTCGAGGAGTACCTTGGCCCCCTCGGCGACCAGCTTGGACGCGGTCGGCTCCGGCACCCAGGCGCCGTCGATGGAACCGGACTTGTAGGCGTCCGGGGTCACCTTGTTGTCGGTGCGGACCACCGACACATCGCCCTGGCCGCTCTCCGGATCGACCTTCCAGCCCTGCTCCGCGACCCAGTTCAGGAACGCCACGTCCTGCGTGTTGCCGAGCTGCGGGGTCGCGATCTTCTTGCCCTTGACGTCCTTCAGGGACTTGATCTTCTCCGGGTTCACCACGAGCTTCACACCGCCGGACGCCGAACCGCCGATGATGCGCAGGCTCTTGCCGTCCGACTTGGTGTAGCCGTTGATCGCGGGGGAGGGGCCGATCCAGCCGATGTCGATGGAGCCCGAGTTGAGGGCCTCGATCTCGGACGGGCCCGCGTTGAAGACCTGGTACTTGGCCCGGGTGGCGCCGAGCTCCTTCTGGAAGAAGCCCTTCTGGTTGCCTACCAGCGCGGTGGCGTGGGTGAGGTTGCCGAAGTAGCCGATCTTGACGGAGTCGAGACCGTCGATCTTCTTGGCTCCGGCGGCGACCTTCGCGTCGGAGGTGTCGTCAGCGGCCTTGGAGCCGTAGCCGCAGGCGGCGAGGGTGAGCAGGGGAAGCGCGGCTATGACCGCGAAGGTGCGGCGAAGGGCGGTACTGGCAGGCACGGGAGGTGTTCCTCTCGGTGGCCCGGCGGTCACGGTCTCTCAGGTCGTGGCCGGGAGTTCGGCAGGTCTTCGTTTGCGCAGGCAGTGGGGGGTGAGGGCGCGCAGGCAGTGCGCGTACGTCACCGCGCACATCGCGCCACTCCGCCCTGCCCGCTGCCGAGGGCGCCGCTGCCGACGCGGCCGCCCTCCTTCGCGAACGTCGAGAAGAAATCGGGGGTCTTCATGCTCAGAAGTCCCAACCGTCGTCGTCGGCCTCGTCCTTGACCGGCTCCGGGGAGGCGAACGACTCGCCGACCATGCCCGCGGTGAGCGTGGTGCCGTCGCTCGGGTCGATCAGGATGAAGGAACCCGTGCGGCGCGAGTCGGCGTAGGAGTCGACCGGCAGCGGCTCGGCGGTACGGATCTTCACCCGGCCGATGTCGTTGGCGACGAGCTGTCCCGGGTGCGGGTGCAGGGACAGGTCGTCGAGCGTGAGACGGGACGGGATGTCCTTGACGATCGCCTTGACCGTGCGGGTGCCGTGCTTGAGCAGCACCCGGTGTCCGACGGTCAGCGGCTGGTCGGCCACGTGGCAGACCGTCGCCTCGACGTCCTGGGTGGTCGGCGGGGCGTCCTTGCTGGGCACGATCAGATCGCCGCGCGAGACGTCGATGTCGTCCTCCAGCAGCACGGTCACCGACTGCGTCGTCCAGGCCATGTCGACCGGCTTGCCCAGCAGGTCGATGCCGGAGATCCGGGTCGCACGGCCCGACGGCAGGATCGTCACCTGCTCGCCCACGTGGAAGGTACCGGCGGCGATCTGGCCCGCGTAGCCCCGGTAGTCCGGGTGCTCGGCGGTCTGCGGCCGGATCACGTACTGCACGGGCAGACGCGCGTGGCAGTGCGCCAGGTCGTGGCTGACCGGGACGGTCTCCAGGTGCTCCAGCACCGTCGGGCCGCCGTACCAGTCCATGTTCGCGGACGCCTCCACGACGTTGTCACCGGCGAGCGCCGAGATCGGGATCGCGGTGACCTCCGGGACGCCCAGCTCGGTCGCGTACGCCGTGAACTCCTCGGCGATCGCGGCGAACACCGGCTCCTGGTAGTCGACGAGGTCCATCTTGTTGACCGCGAGGACCACGTGCGGGACGCGCAGGAGGGCGGCGATGGCGGCGTGCCGGCGGGTCTGCTCGACGACGCCGTTGCGGGCGTCGACCAGGATGATCGTGAGCTCGGCGGTGGAGGCGCCGGTGACCATGTTGCGGGTGTACTGCACATGGCCGGGGGTGTCGGCGAGGATGAACCGTCGGCGGGGCGTGGCGAAGTAGCGGTAGGCCACGTCGATGGTGATGCCCTGTTCGCGTTCGGCGCGCAGGCCGTCGGTGAGCAGTGCCAGGTCGGGGGCGTCCTGGCCGCGGTTGCGGGAGGCGTGCTCGACGGCTTCCAGCTGGTCGGCGAGGACCGACTTGGAGTCGTGCAGCAGCCGGCCGACGAGGGTGGACTTGCCGTCGTCGACGGAGCCCGCGGTGGCGAACCGCAGCAGGGTGGTGGCCGAGAGTACCTCGGTCGTCGTCGTGCTCATGCTTAGAAGTACCCCTCGCGCTTGCGGTCTTCCATCGCGGCCTCGGAGAGCTTGTCGTCGGCGCGGGTGGCGCCGCGCTCGGTGAGCCGGGAGGCGGCGATCTCGGCGATCACGGCGTCCAGCGTCGTGGCGTCGGAGTCCACGGCGCCGGTGCAGGACATGTCGCCGACGGTGCGGTAGCGGATCTGCCGCTTCACGACGGTCTCGTTCTCGCGCGGGCCGCCCCACTCGCCCGCCGTCAGCCACATCCCGGCCCGCTGGAACACCTCGCGCTCGTGCGCGAAGTAGATCTCGGGCAGCTCGATGCCCTCGCGGGCGATGTACTGCCAGACGTCCAGCTCGGTCCAGTTGCTGAGCGGGAAGACACGGACGTGCTCGCCGGGGGCGTGCCGGCCGTTGTAGAGGTTCCACAGCTCGGGCCGCTGGCGGCGCGGGTCCCACTGCGAGAACTCGTCGCGCAGGGAGAACACGCGCTCCTTGGCGCGGGCCTTCTCCTCGTCGCGGCGGCCGCCGCCGAAGACGGCGTCGAACCGTTCGCTCTGGATCTTCTCGGTGAGCGGGACGGTCTGGAGCGGGTTACGGGTCCCGTCGGGACGCTCCTTGAGCACACCGCGGTCGATGTAGTCCTGTACGGAGGCCACATGGAGGCGCAGCCCATGTGCGGCGACCACACGGTCCCGGTACTCCAGCACTTCGGGGAAGTTGTGTCCGGTGTCCACATGCAGCAGCGAGAAGGGCACGGCCGCCGGGGCGAACGCCTTCAGCGCCAGGTGCAGCATGACGATGGAGTCCTTGCCGCCGGAGAACAGGATCACCGGCCGCTCGAACTCGCCCGCCACCTCACGGAAGATATGGACCGCCTCGGACTCCAGGGAGTCCAGGTGGGAGAGAGCGTACGGCGTGCCCGTGCCCTCCTCGGCCGTCGCGACGATCGCCGTCATGCCAGTCCCCTCTCGCTGAGCAGGGCGTGCACCGACGCCGCGGACTCCTGCACGGTCTGGTTCTGCGACTCGATCCGCAGATCGGGCGTCTCGGGGGCCTCGTACGGGTCGTCGACCCCGGTGAGCCCCGACAGCTGGCCCGCGGCCTGCTGGGCGTACAGACCCTTCACATCGCGTACGGAGCACACCTCGACCGGGGTGGCCACGTGCACCTCCAGGTACGTCGTCCCGTTCTCGTGGTGGCGCTTGCGCACCGCCTCGCGGCTGTGGGCGTAGGGCGCGATGACCGGGACGAGCGCCTTGACGCCGTTACGGGCCAGCAGTTCGGCGAGGAAGCCGATGCGCTGCACGTTGGTGTGCCGGTCCTCGCGGCTGAAGCCGAGGCCCGCCGAGATGAACTCGCGGATCTCGTCGCCGTCGAGCACCTCGACGAGGTGGCCCTCCTCGCGCAGCCGGCCGGCCAGCTCGTACGCGATGGTGGTCTTGCCGGCGCTCGGCAGACCCGTGAGCCAGACGGTGGCTCCGGTCGTCACGTCGTTCTCCAATGTCGTAGAAGGCACGGTCATGTCAGCCGTGCAGCCCGCACTCGGTCTTGGCCCGGCCCGCCCAGCGGCCGGCCCGCGTGTCCTCGCCCTCCAGGACGCGGCGGGTGCAGGGGGCGCAGCCCACGGAGGTGTAGCCGTCCATCAGCAGGGGGTTGGTCAGTACGCCGTGTTCGGCGACGTACGCGTCCACGTCATCCTGCGTCCAGCGGGCGATGGGGGAGATCTTGACCTTCCGGCGCTTCTCGTCCCAGCCGACGACCGGGGTGTTCGCCCGGGTCGGGGACTCGTCGCGGCGCAGGCCGGTCGCCCAGGCCTGGTAGTCCTTCAGGCCCTCCTCCAGCGGCTGGACCTTGCGCAGCCTGCAGCACAGGTCCGGGTCGCGGTCGTGCAGCTTCGGGCCGTACTCCGCGTCCTGCTCGGCCACCGTCCGGCGCGGCGTGAGCGTGATGACGTTGACGTCCATCACGGCCTCGACCGCGTCACGGGTGCCGATGGTCTCCGGGAAGTGGTAGCCGGTGTCGAGGAAGACTACGTCGACAAAGCTGTCGCCCTTCATCGCGCGCGAGGCGAGATGCGCGACCACCGCGTCCTCCATGGAGGAGGTCACGCAGAAGCGCTTGCCGAAGGTGTCCGCCGCCCACTGGAGGATCTCCAGCGCGGAGGCGTCCTCCAGCTCGCGCCCGGCCCGCTCGGCGAGTGCCTTCAACTCCTCGGCCGTGCGCTCTTCCTGAGCCGTCGTCATGTCTGATCCCCTCCGTTGTCGGCTCGCTGAACCCCCCGGGCCAGCAGCCCGAGGAACTTCAGCTGGAATGCGCGGTTGCAGGCCGCGCATTCCCAGGCGCCGTGGCCCTGCTCGCTCGGACGCAGGTCCTCGTCGCCGCAGTAGGGGCAGTAGAAGGGGGCGGCCCGCTCGCTCACGACAGGGCCTCCCTCTTTTTTGTGGCTCGGTTCGCCTCCGGGGCGCTCCAGCCTCCGTCGACGGCCGACCGTGCTCGACCGCTGCGCGGCCTCCGCGCGCTCGGCCTCACGACGGAGGCGCGCCCCTTCGGCTCACTCGCCCAGCTCACGACAAGGCCTCCTCTGAAGCTCGCGCGGCCCACGTGGCGAACCGCTCGTCGGCTTCGCGCTCGGCCTGGAAGCGCTTCAGCACCCGCTCGATGTAGTCGGGCAGTTCGTCCGAGGTGACCTTCAGACCGCGGACCTTGCGGCCGAACCCGGCCTCCAGACCCAGCGCGCCACCGAGGTGCACCTGGTAGCCCTCGACCTGCTCGCCCTGGTCGTTCACGACGAGCTGGCCCTTGAGACCGATGTCCGCCACCTGGATACGGGCACAGGCGTTCGGGCAGCCGTTGAGGTTGATGGTGAGGGGCTCGTCGAAGTCCGGCAGGCGGCGCTCCAGTTCGTCGATCAGCTGCGCGCCGCGCTGCTTGGTCTCGACGATGGCGAGCTTGCAGAACTCGATGCCGGTGCAGGCCATCGTGCCGCGCCGGAACGAGGACGGCCGGGCGGTGAGGTCCAGCGCCTCCAGGCCCTCGACGAGCGAGTCGACCTGCCCCTCCTCGACATCGAGGACGATCATCTTCTGCTCGACGGTGGTGCGCACCCGGCCCGAACCGTGGGCCTCCGCCAGCTCGGCGATCTTCGTGAGCGTGGCGCCGTCGACGCGGCCGACCCGCGGGGCGAACCCGACGTAGTACCGGCCGTCCTGCTGCCGGTGCACACCGATGTGGTCGCGCCACTGCTGGACGGGCTGCTCGGGAGCGGGTCCGTCGATCAGCTTGCGCCCGCCCAGGTACTCGTCCTCCAGCACCTGACGGAACTTCTCCGCGCCCCAGTCGGCGACCAGGAACTTCAGGCGGGCCCGGTTGCGCAGCCGGCGGTAGCCGTAGTCACGGAAGATCGAGATGACGCCCTCGTAGACGTCCGGCACCTCGTCGATGGGCACCCAGGCGCCGAGCCGCACGCCCAGCTTGGGGTTGGTGGAGAGACCGCCGCCGACCCATACGTCGAAGCCCGGACCGTGCTCGGGGTGGCGCACACCGACGAACGCGACGTCGTTGATCTCGTGCACCACGTCCAGCAGCGGTGACCCCGAGATGGCCGTCTTGAACTTGCGGGGGAGGTTGGAGTACGCCTTGTTGTTCAGGACGCGGCGCTTCATCTCCTCCAGCGCGGGCGTGGCGTCGATGATCTCGTCCTCGGCGATGCCCGCGACCGGGGAGCCGATCATCACACGCGGTGTGTCGCCGCAGGCGGTGACGGTGGACAGGCCCACGCCCTCCAGCCGCTCCCAGATCGCGGGGACGTCCTCGATCCGGATCCAGTGGTACTGCACGTTCTGTCGGTCGGTGATGTCCGCGGTGCCGCGCGCGAACTCCTGGGAGATCTCACCGATGACCCGCAGCTGCTGGGTGGTCAGCGCACCGCCGTCGATCCGCACCCGCAGCATGAAGTACTCGTCGTCCAGCTCCTCCGGCTCCAGGATCGCGGTCTTGCCGCCGTCGATCCCGGGGCGCCGCTGGGTGTACAGCCCCCACCAGCGCATACGCCCGCGCAGATCGCTGGGGTCGATGGAGTCGAAGCCGCGCTTGGAGTAGATCGTCTCAATGCGTGTCCGCACATTGAGACCGTCGTCGTCCTTCTTGACCTGTTCGTTGCCGTTGAGCGGGGTGAAGTGACCCGCGGCCCACTGACCCTCGCCGCGGTGACGGCTCACCTTGCGTCGGGGCGCCGAGGCGGCAGGGTTCTGCGGGGTGGCGGCCATGGTTCTACGTCCTTCGGGACAGGCGGAAAGCGGCTCTGACCTGTGCGTATGGGCGCATGCGGGCATACGCGCGCGGCGCTGCGCAGGAGGCGGGGAATGTCAGGGAACTCGGCGGTGCTGGGACTGTCAGCTCGCCGGACAGATGGCGCTGGACATGCGGCCGAGGTCGACGTGCCGCCGACTCACCAAGGCAATTCCAGTTCCAGACATGACGGAAGCGTGTCATGGCAATCTGGACTCAGTCCAGCTTCGTCCGTCATGTGGACACCCTTGTCTCGGTATGCGGGACAAGGGTGTCGTCGATCACACAGCTGGTGTGGGGTCTTGTCGATGCAGGTCAGACCGGGTAAGCGCCGGGCCAGGGACCCGGGGTGGGCTGCTCCTGCTCCGGCTCGACCTTGGTGTCGAACAGCTTGAAGCCCCGCCGCTGGTAGTTGTCCATCGCGAACTCGCCGTCCTTGCTGCACGTATGCAGCCACACCCGCTTGGTCGGGACGCGCTGCGGCCAGCGTTCCGCCAGGTCCCAGGCCCGGGCCGCCCCGTACGAGAGCAGATGGCCGCCGATGCGCCGGCCCCGGAACGCGGGGATGAGACCGAAGTAGACGATCTCCACGGCGCCGTCGTCCTGGGGCTCGAGCTCGACATAGCCGGCGGGGGTGCCGCGGTCGTGGGCCACCCAGGTCTCCACGCCCGGCCGGTCCAGGTGCTCCTGCCACTGGGCGTAGCTCCAGCCGAGACGGTCGGTCCAGAGGATGTCGCCGCCGACCGAGGCGTAGAGGAAGCGGCTGAACTCGGGGGAGGGCACCCCGGAGCGGACGATCCGGACGTCGCCGTCGGGAGCGGCGGCGGGGAGGAGGTCGGCCGGGGACGTCTGCTCCAGGGACCAGGTGGTCACGGTGATGCTGCTCATGCAGGCCAGGGAACCATCTACCCCAGCGAACTGTCGATCGAGCTCAGTGGGGCGGAGAAGAGCATCCGGTGCGACAGTGACCACACCTCGCCGGTCTCCTGCCAGTAGGAGAGCGAGCCCGCGCCCTCGGCCCAGCAGTGGTGTGTGGCGTCCGAGCCGCAGCGGGCGGCCTTCGCGCCCGAGGTGTCCTGGCGCCACAGGCTGCCGCGGCCGTCCGGGGAATCGGCCGGGCGTCCGACGTACCAGGAGGTCCGTGTCGTCCCGGGCGGGTGGTAGGCCAGTACGCCCCGGATCCCGGCCGCCCGCGTCTCGAAGGCCTCGACCGCGTCCACCCGCCCCGCGGAGTCCGCGGCGAGCAGACCGCCGCGGGCGGGGTTGCCGCTGAAGGCGTAGCGCCACAGCCGGGCGTGCCGGTCGCTGTCGGGCGGGGTCCACTCGCTCAGCACGAGGCTGTCGGGCGCCGATCCGCGATCCAGGGAGAGGCCGCCGGGGCAGGGCGGCCCGTCCGTGCCGCAGCGTCCGGCGGGGAAGCGGTACGTGCCCACCGCGGGCATCACATACCGGTAGCCGTCGGCCGACCAGCCGCCCGCCACCCGGCCGATCGACGGACCGTCGACCGTGGTGCGCTGGATGCGGTCCAGGTCGTAGACATAGAGCGCCTCGGACCTCCCCGTACCGGCTGTGACCAGCAGTTTGTCCTGGTACCAGACCATGCCGGAGACGGTCGAGGCCAGGCCCCGGTAGTCGCGGCCGTCGGCGGTGGGGACCACGAGCAGGACCCAGCTGTAGGCGAGACGGGCGGGGTCGTCGGCGTCGACGAAGGCGACCCGGGCCAGACCCCGCTCGGCGGCGGGGCCGGTCCTCGCGCTGTGCGTCCAGCCGGACAGGATCACCCGGTTCTCGCCCCAGACGCCGTCGTCGTCGGCGTCCCCGGAGGTGGTCACCGAGGCCGGACGCCAGTCCGGGTCGGCGGTGTCGGAGGGGTCCCAGCAGTACGCGTGCGCGGCCCGCGGTGCGACGGGCAGCGACTCCCGCGCGGCGGAGGTGCAGTCGGCGGCGTCGAGCAGGGCGCGGTCGGCGCCCTTCAGTACGGCGGAGACACCGACCGGGCGGCCCATCGCGCCGGCCAGCCGGTCGAGCGCGGCCCGCGGCACCAGTTGCTCCTGGAGCCGCAGCGGCCCGGTCTCGGCGGAGGAGGTTATCGGCTTGAGCGCGCCCGGGCTGTCGGCGACCGTGGCCTGCGAGGCGCTGATCATGGTGGCGGCCGCGGTGAGCGCGAGGGCGGTTCCGGTCAGGAACGCGCGCAGGGCGCGGCCCCGCTTGCGCCGGCGATGTCTGCCGCGTTGCTTCATGCTTCCTCCTCGGCGAGCCAACTGCGCCTGATGGTCCGTACGTTGACCGAGGAGCAGGTGGGGAGGCCCGTAGAGGGGATGCTACGGCAGCAAGGTGCGACAGAGGCAGAAGACCCTGCAAATATGCGGAAGATGCCCCCCGGATGTGCCGAATCGGTACACGGCATATGCCCCCGGCGGTACTCTCTTACGGCGTGTGCGTGGCCGCCCACCGCTGTGTGACCGCCGGTGCCGTCGAGTGCGGCAGCAGGTCACGGGGGTCCTCGGGCAGCAGCGCCTCGACTTCGGCGTCCTCGCAGAAACGATACGGCCGGTGTTCCAGGAACGCCCCCAGATACCGCCGGATCCGCGACATCTCCGCACGTACCGTCACCGTACGAGACGGATCACCGAACATGTCCTCGGCCAGCCCCGCCGCACTGCGCCCCGAGCGGCGCACCGCCAGCAGATAGAGCAACTCGGCGTGCCGGGGGCTGAGTTCACGGGACCAGGCGCCTGCATCACCGGAGACGGACACCGACCAGCGGCGCGGCTGCGTCAGATCCAGCACGACCCGGGAGGCGCCCGACGCCGGCGGCTCGTCCACCGCGCGCACCAGCCAGCCCCCGGCCAGCGGCTCCACCGCGCACAGACCGAACGCCGGCAGCCACCGGCGGCCCGCCGACATCGACTTGGGCAGCGCGAGGCGCCGTACATACGGCATCCCTGTGACCGCCGCCGTCCAGCCGTCCCGGTCCACCGCCAGCGCCTGCCCGGCCAGCCGCGCCAGCACCGGCGCCGCCACCGCGCGCAGCCGCTCCAGCGAGGTCAGATGCAGCTCCCGCAGCCGCGCCTCGGCGAGTTTCGCCACCGAGTCGACCCAGGCGAGGGTGGCCGGATGCATCGTCTCCAGCGCGCCGCTGACGTCGACCACACCGAGCAGCCTGCCGTCCCGGGGGTCGGTGATCGGGGCGCCCGCACAGGTCCAGGAGGTGTGCGACCGGGCGAAGTGCTCGGCGGCGAAGACCTGGACGGGCTTGCGCACCACGGCCACGGTGCCCACGCCATTGGTGCCGACGACGTCCTCCCGCCAGTCCGCGCCCAGTTCGAAACCGATCCCGTCCGCCTTGCGCAGCACCGGCGAACTGCCCTCGCGCCACAGCACCCTGCCATCCGCGTCGGCGACCACCATGATGTGGTGGGCGATGTCGGCGACCGAAAGCAGACCCTCCCGCAGTACCGGCAGGACATGCCGCAGCGGTGACTCCTCCCGTCTGTGCCGCACCTCCTCGGGACTGAGCAGCCCCGATCTGAAGTCATGGTCCGGATCCACCCCGTTGCGCAGCATCCGCCCCCACGACTGCCCGATCACGGGGCGGGGCGCCATCCGCGCACGTTGACCGGTGAGTGCGGCCTCGCGCACCTCGCTGAGCAACCGAGCCGTCTGTGCCACGTCGACGGCCGCGAGCTGCGCCACGTTCATCGGCGGGTTCGCCACTGGGATCCTCCCGCAAACACTTGCGAACACATGAGTGTCAAGCCGTCCGGGCGGCGGTTTCCGGTCCGACTGCTGGTCTCATAGTGCCGTTTCGGGCGCGGTGGAGGGGACCGCTCCGCGCATATATGCCAACAAGTTGCAACCCCTTGCAACCCTGGTGGACGGGCCGAGGGTGTCTGAAACTTGAGCAGCGCCGTCCCGATCGGCGTTCGTGGCCTCGAACGGGGGCCGTGAAGCGGGGGTGGTGCCGTGTCGGCGCAGCATCACCCCCGCGACCCGTGCCCGCAGCTCAGCCCGCCGGCCGGGCCCGGTCCACCACCGAGGCCAGGTCCAGCGAGTACGGCAGCGTCCCGAACGTCGCGCCCCAGTCGCCGCCCAGCCGGGACGCACAGAACGCGTCGGCGACCTCCGGCGGCGCGTACCGCACCAGCAGCGACCCCTGCAGCACCAGCGCCATGCGCTCCACCAGCCGCCGGGCCCGCCCCTCGACGCCCTCCAGGTCGCCCAGTTCGGCCAGCAGATTCTTCACGGCCGCGTCGAGACGGTGGTCGGCGCCGCGCGCCCGGCCCACCTCCAGGAGATAGGCGTTGAAGGCATCCGGCTCCCGCTGGAGCGCCCGCAGCACATCCAGCGCCTGGATGTTCCCGGCGCCCTCCCAGATGGAGTTGAGCGGCGACTCGCGCACCAGCCGAGGCATCCCGCACTCCTCGACGTAGCCGTTGCCGCCCAGACACTCGGCCGCCTCCACCGCCACCGGCGTACAGCGCTTGGTCACCCAGTACTTGGCGGCCGGCACCGCCAGCCGCAGGAACGCCCGCTCCTGCTCGCCCCCGTCGTCGTAGGCGGCCGCCAGCCGCAGCCCGAGGGCCGTCGCCGCCTCCGACTCCAGCGCCAGGTCCGCCAGGACGTTGCGCATCAGCGGCTTGTCCACCAGCTTCCCGCCGAACGCCGCACGGTGCGTGCAGTGGTGCACCGCCTGCGCCACCGCCTGCCGCATCAGCCCCGCCGAGCCGAGCACACAGTCCAGCCGGGTCGCCGCCACCATCCCGATGATGGTCCGCACCCCGCGCCCCTCCTCGCCCACCCGGCGCGCCCAGGTCCCGTCGAACTCGACCTCCGCGGAGGCGTTGGACCGGTTGCCCAGCTTGTCCTTGAGCCGCTGGATGAGGAACGTGTTGCGCGTGCCGTCCGCCAGCACCCGCGGCACGAGGAAACAGGTCGGCCCGCCGGGCGCCTGCGCGAGCACCAGGAAGCCGTCCGACATCGGCGCCGAGCAGAACCACTTGTGCCCGGTCAGCTCGTACGTCCCGGTCTCGGCCAGCGGCCGCGCGGCCGTCGTGTTCGCGCGTACGTCGCTGCCGCCCTGCTTCTCGGTCATGGCCATCCCGAACACCACCCCGGCCTTCTGCAGAGCGGGCCGCAGCTCGCGCTCGTACAGGGTGGAGGTCAGCAGCGGCTCCCACTCGGCGGCGAGCTCCGGGTCGGTGCGCAGCGCGGGCACCGCCGCGTGTGTCATCGACAGCGGGCAGCCGTTGCCCGCCTCGGCCTGGGTCCAGACCAGGAACCCGGCGGCCCGGCGCACATGCCCGGCCGGACGCACCCAGGCGGCGGTCAGCCCGGCCCCGACTCCCTTGCCGAGCAGCCGGTGCCAGGCCGGATGGAAGTCGACCTCGTCGATCCGGTTGCCGTACCGGTCGTGCGTGCGCAGCCGGGGCGGGTTCTCGTTCGCCTGCACCCCCCACTCCTGCACCTGCGCCGAGCCCGTGCTCCTGCCCAGCGCGGACAGCTCGCCGAGCACCTCGTCCAGCACGGCGGCGTCGGTGTGCCGCTCGACGGCCTCCACCAGGGCGCGGTCGGCGCCGAAGACGTCGTATCCGACCAGCGGCGGAGCCTGGTTCGTCACGGTGTGGGTGGTGGTGCGTGCCATGTCTGCGAACCTACCCCGGGGGCGACGGCGGTGGTCACCAGACTGACACAGTGGCCGGACCGGACGCGTCCGCTCCGCCCGGCGCCCGCCGGAGCTGTCCGGTGATCACCCCGGAAGGTGAGGACGGTGCGGCGCGGCGGATACCTTTAGGTCGTGCAGCCAGCAAGCGAACCCCCCGAGCAGCCGGCCGGTCGGCTCCACCGGGCCCGAGCCCTCTACCGGAACGTCTCCAAGCGCAGGACCGCCTGGCTGCTGCTGAAGGACACGGTGGACTCGTGCATGGAGTACCGCATCCTCGGCCTCGCCGCCGAGGCGGCGTTCTTCACGCTGCTGTCCGTGCCGCCCCTGCTGCTCAGCCTGATCGGGCTGCTCGGTTACGTCGACGCCTGGACCGGCGCCGACACCATCGCCGGCCTGGAGAACAACCTCCTGGAGGCGTCGCGCACCGTGCTGTCCGACAAGGGCGTGCGGGAGATCGCGGAGCCGATCCTGCACGACGTGATGAAGGGCGGCCGGCCCGACGTCATCTCCATCGGCTTCCTGTTCGCCCTGTGGTCGGGCTCGCGCGCGGTGAACGTCTTCATCGACACGATCACCGTGATGTACGGGCTCGACGGCGTCCGGGGCATCGTCAAGACCCGGATCATGGCGTTCCTGCTGTTCATCGTGGCGCTGCTGATCGGCTCGGTGGCGCTGCCGCTGATGGTGGCGGGGCCGGACGCGGTGGTGCGGATCGTGCCGTGGTCGGAGACGGTCGTACAGGTCCTGTACTGGCCCGTCGTGATCATCCTGTCGATCGTCTTCCTGACGACGCTGTACCACGTGTCCGTGCCGGTCCGCTCCCCGTGGATCGAGGACGTGCCCGGCGCGCTGGTCGCCCTCGCGATGTGGGTCCTGGGCAGCTTCCTGCTGCGCATCTACCTCACGAACACCATCGAGGGCGCCACGATCTACGGCTCCCTCGCCGCCGCGGTCGCCGTACTCCTGTGGATCGGTGTGTCCGCCTTCGCGGTGCTGGTCGGCGCCGCGATGAACGCCGCGATCGACCGCGTCTGGCCGGCCGCCGCCACGGCAGCGGCCCGCGCCGCGAACGAACGCCTCCGGGAGGCGGAGGTCGCCGAGTACGTGGCCCGCGTGGCCGCGGCCCGCGAGGCCGACCCCGACGATCCCGACATGCCGTCCGAATTCCCGGAACGCTGGTCCCGCTTCCTCCCCCCGGAGGACGTAACGGCCCGCCTGCGCACCCACGTGAAGAGCACACACCACACACACAAACCGAGCAGGGGCGGCTCGCACCAGGACAGGTGACGCTTCGGCGGGCGTGGGCCGGGTGGCTGATGGGCCTGTTGCCGCCGGCCGTCCGCGCCGGGGCTGTGTGACCGACGGGGCTTTTGCCGCCGGTGGCTCATGTCGGCCGGGAGGGGCACCCCTGCTGCCGGTCGCGCGCGTCGATCGCGGGGCCGCGCGGTCGCCTCGCAGCCGGTCGTGCGTGTTGGCCGTGCGGCTGGTCGGGCTCTCCGGCGAAGCCCCCGCAGGGGCGTGGCCATCGGCTGATCGCATCGGCCGGGTGCCCTACCTAGCTTCCGTCGCCGGCCCGGCCTCCACCGCCGCAACGGCGCGAAGTGCGGCCGTGGCGCCCCGTGGTCCTGGGCGGGCGCAATGCGCCCGTCGCCGCGGCCTCCCTGGTGAAGTCTGTGAAGTCTCGGGGGCTGCGGCCCAGTACCTCGCGCACACCGTCCGTGAGGTAGGCGTTTCGGCCGTCGAGCAGGGATTCGAACAGGTCTACCAGGAAGTCGACCTCCTGGGGCGGTACGCCGAAGCCTGCCAGGTGTTCGCCGTACTCGCGGGGCGGCACCGGGCGGTAGGTCAGCTCGCGGCCCGTTGCCGCCGAGATCTCCGCGATCGCCTCGCCGAAGGTCAGCAGGCGGGGGCCGGTGATGGCCAGGGACTGGCCGACGTAGCGGTCGTCGGTCGCGCTGAGCACCGCCACCACCACGTCCGCGACGTCCCGTACGTCGATGAAGGGCTCACGCACGTCGCCGCCCGGGAAGATCAGCTCGCCGGTCTCCCGCAGCCCCTCCACCAGCGGACCCTCGCTGAAGTTCTGTGCGAACCACGCGGACCGTACGACCGTCCAGTCCGCCCCCGACTCCCGCAGCGCCTCCTCGGTCGGCCGCGCCATCTCCTCACCCCGTGACGACAGCAGGACCAGCCGCCGCATGCCGAGGGAGACCGCCTCGTGCGCGAGCAGTCCCACCGCCAGCGCCGCTTCCGGCGAGCCCACGTCCGACGGGTACACCAGATACGCCCCGTCGGCGTCCCTCAGCGTGTCCGCCCAGGTCGACCGGTCCTGCCAGTCGAAGCCCCGCGCCCGCGTGGCCTCCCGCACGGTCAGCCCCGCCGCCCGCGCGGCATCCGCCACCCGGCGCCCGGTACGACCCGACGCGCCCGTCACCACCACCGTCATGTCCTGTGTCTGCTTCTGTGTCCGTGATGCGTTCTGTGTCATGCCATCGAGTCAACTCCCGCCCACCCCGGGCGGCCATCGCTGAACGGCTCATTCCCATAAGCGCACGTCTACGCTGACCCCATGGACGCTCTCGCAGGCCTGCTGGAGGGCCCACGCGCACGCGGCGCCTTCATGATCCGGGCGTGCTTCGACCCGCCCTGGGCCGTACGGGTAGAGGACCGCGCCCCGCTCACGGTCATGCTCATGGTCCGCGGCGACTCCTGGATCCTGCCCGACGCCGGCGGCGAGCCGGTGCGGTTGCGGACCGGCGACCTGGCCATAGCGCGTGGCCCGGACCCGTACACCTGCGCCGACGCCCCGGACACCGCCCCCCAGGCGCTGATCCTGCCGGGCGGCGAGTGCCGCTACCCCGACGGAACCTCCCTGCGGGGCTCCATGGACCTGGGCGTACGAACGTGGGGCGACCGCCTCGACGGCTCCACGGTCATGCTCATCGGCACGTACCTCATGCAGGGCGAGATCAGCGGCCGCCTGCTGGACGCGCTCCCGCCGCTGCTCACCCTCACCACTGACGTGTGGCAGTGCCCGCTCACCCCGCTCCTCATGGAGGAGATCGTGCGCGACGAACCGGGCCAGGAGGTCGTCCTCGACCGCCTCCTCGACCTGCTGGTCATCGCCGCGCTCCGGGCCTGGTTCTCCCGCCCGGAGGCGGCGGCCCCCGCCTGGTACCGGGCGCTCGGGGATCCGGTGGTCGGCCGGGTGCTGAGGCTGCTGCAGGACGACCCGGCGCATCCCTGGACCGTGGCGTCCCTCGCCGCCAAGGCCGGAGTCTCCCGCGCCGCGCTTGCCCGCCGCTTCACCGACCTGGTCGGCGAACCCCCGATGTCCTACCTCACCGGCTGGCGCCTCGCGCTCGCCGCCGACCGCCTGCGCGACAGCGAGGACACCATCGGCGCCATCGCCCGCGAGGTCGGCTACGGCAGCGCGTTCGCCCTCTCCAACGCGTTCAAACGGGTGTACGGCGTCAGCCCGCAGGAGCACCGGACCCGGGCGGCGTAGCCTGGCGTACGTGTACGAGGAGCGGGCGTCCCGGCTGACCGGCGCCGTGGTGTGGCGCCGCACCCTGGAGCACCCCGCCGTCCTGCCGGTCCTGCCCGACGGCTGCATGGACCTGCTGTGGAGCGAGGGACGGCTGCTGGTCGCGGGCCCGGACACCCGCGCCTACGTCCCCGAAGGCCCCGCCGTGCGCTGGGCGGGCCTGCGCTTCTACCCCGGCACCGCGCCCGCCTTCCTGGGTGTACCGGCCGCCGAACTCCGCGACCGGCGCGTGGAGTTGGCCGACCTGTGGCCGGCCTGGGAGGTACGACGCCTGCGCGCCCGGATCGACGCGGCGGCGGACCCGGCGACGGCCCTGGAGGAGAGCGCGCTGGAGCAGGCGGCGGACCTGGACCCGCCCGACCCCCTGCTGCGGCGGCTGGTCACGGCCCTGGACGCGGGCCGCACGGTGGCCGTGACCGCCGATGAACTCGACCTGGGGGTACGGCAGTTGCACCGCCGCTGCCTGGCCGCCTTCGGCTACGGCCCCAAGGCCCTGGCCCGGATCCTGCGGATGCAGCGGGCGCTCGCGCTGGCCCGCTCCGGTGTGCCGTTCGCGGAGACGGCGGTCCGTGCCGGTTACGCGGACCAGCCCCATCTGGCGCGGGACGTGAAGGAGTTGGCGGGTGTGCCGTTGGGGCGGCTAGTCGGCGGTCGGTAGCGGTGCGAAGAGGTCGACACCATTGCCGTCGGGGTCGTGCACGGTGGCGTACCGCTGGCCCCAGAAGGCGTCCCACGGCTTGAGTTCGCCGTGGTGACCGGCGCCCACCAGGTCCTCGTACACGGTGTCGACCTCGGCGGGTGACCCGCACCGGAAGGCGAGCCCCACCCGGCCCCCGCCCGCCGGTGGCCGCCATTCGGGGTGGAAGGAGCGGACGGTTGCCTCGGTGTCCAGGGCAAGGGTCAGCCCACCGGGCAGTTCGGCCTCGACATGCGGCTGGTCCTCGGCACCCTCGGGGAAGACGAGCCCGAGACGGCGGTAGAAGGCGAGCGAGGCGGCCAGGTCGGAGGCCACCACGCCGATCACGGCGAATCGTGGAGTCATGGGGTCACCGTAGGCGGGGTGGCGGTGCGTGGTCTTGAAGGAATCGGACCTGAGTGCTCGACGCGCGAAGTGGGGCTTCTTTCAGCCGAGTCGGCCGAGTTACGTGTGATCGGTATGTGTCTCGTGACCAAACCGGTATGCGTGTGATGGGACCATGTTGTACGTCACATCACACCTGTCTTGACGACGACGGCGAGTACTGGCGCCGGCCGCCTGTCGCCGTCGTTCTGGACCCGTAAGCGGCTCACGGACGTCTCCACCCAGGTACTCAAGGCGGACGGCACCTACGGTCAGGTCGACTCCTGGCACCTCACCCACCGCCCACACGGCCGCGGCTAGCGCGACAGGTCGGGCCGTGCCTCGCGCGTCATTCCTCGCGCCATGGCGAACAGGAACAGCCCGCAGCCCGCGACCAGGATCCAGCCGGGACGGGAGGCGTGGGCGAGCCCCGCCGGGGCGGTGCCCGTGACCAGGCCGCCGGCCAGGGCGATGCCGAGCGCGGAGCCGAACTGGCGGGCGGTGGAGGTGATCGCCCCGGCCACACCGGCCCGGCTCGGCGGCAGCCCGCTCACCGCGGTGTTGGTGATGGGGGCGTTGGCGAAACCGAAACCGACGCCGATGAGCGCGTAGGCCGTCAGGAGGAGGAACACACTCGTGTTCCGGCCGAGCCCGACCAGGCAGAGGCCGCCCGCCGTGAGGAAGGCGCCGGCCAGGACGAGCGGGAGCCGGGGCCCCACGCGGCCGATCAGACGTCCGGACAGGGGTGCGCAGACGGTCGCCGCGATCGCCATCGGCAAGGTCGCCGTCCCCGCGGCCAGGGGTGTCCACCCCCGGGTCTGCTGCAGATAGAGGGTGTTGAGCAGCAGCGTCACGTTCAGGGCGACGAAGACCGCCACGGCGCCGAGCACCGCGCCGGTGAACGCCGGACGCCGGAACAGCGCCAGATCCATCAGTGGCTCGGGCCGACGGGACTCGACCCGTACGAACACCAGCGCCGCCAGGACGGCGAGTGCGTACGCGGTCAGCGCCACGGGCGACGTCCAGCCGATGTGGGGCCCCTCGATGAGGACACCGACCGAGACCCCGATGACCACGGTCAGCAGAGTCTGGCCCGGGACGTCGAGCCGCCGCACCCGCTGCGCCGTCCGGGACTCCGGCACGAACACCGCGCTGAGCACGAGGGCGGCCACCACGACCGGTGCGTTGATCCAGAACAGCGACCGCCAGCCGAACCCCGCGAGGAGGGCGCCCCCGGTGACGGGACCGGCGGCCATGCTCAGTCCGAAGACCGAGGCCCAGACGCCGATCGCCTGCGCTCGCTCCCTCGGGTCGGGCATCGCGTTCACCACGATCGCCAGAGCCACGGGACTCAGCATCGAGGCGCCGATCCCCTGTACGGCACGGGCCGCGATGAGCGCGTCCGCCGTGGGGGCCACCGCACAGACCAGCGAGGCCGTGCCGAACACGACCAGCCCGCTCTGGAACACCCGCCGGCGTCCGAACCGGTCCGCCAGCGCGCCCGAGGAGATCAGCAGACCGGCCAGGACGAGGGTGTAGGCGTCCACGGTCCATTCCAGGCCGCGTGTCCCGACGTCCAGGCCGCGTCCGATGGCGGGCAGGCCCACGTTCACGATGGTGGTGTCCAGACCCACCAGGAACATGCTCAGACAGCAGACGGCCAGCACCGTCCAGCGCCTGCGCGCGCTCAAAAGGGGCGGCTGAACAGGATGTGTCGTCGTGGTCACGGTCTGCCTCTCACGTCCGGGAGCATCAGCCCGGCAAGCGTCCGACCGGACCGCCACCGCGGCCCAGCGTTCTTGCGAAGGCTGCAAAACTGGACTCCGTGGACGCGGAAGTGGAACAGATAATCGACGGCATCGGCCCCCGGCTGCGAACGCTCCGCCGCGACCGCGGACTCACGCTTGAGGACCTCGCGGCGACGACCGGGATCTCCGTCAGCACGCTGTCCCGGCTCGAATCCGGCAGGCGGCGCCCGACCCTCGACCTGCTCATCCCGCTCGCGCGTGCGCACCGTGTCGCGCTCGACCAACTGGTGGCCGCGCCCGCCACCGGCGACCCGCGCGTGCACCTCAAGCCCCAGCGCCACGGCCAGGGCAGCGTCCTGGTGCCGCTGACCCAGTACCCGGGCCGGGTGCAGGTGTTCAAGCAGGTGCTGTCGCCCCGTGAACCTAAGCTGGTGACCCACGACGGCTACGAGTGGCTCTACGTCCTCGCGGGCGAACTGCGCATCGTCCTCGGGGAAAGCGACTTCACGCTGCGCCCCGGCGAAGTGGCCGAGTTCGACACCAGGGAGCCGCACTGGTTCGGCCCGGCGGGCCCGAACGCCGTGGAGATCCTGCACCTGTTCGGACCTCGGGGAGACCAGGCGGTGATTCGCGCGAGCCCGTCCGACTAGTCGAAGGTCACGGGTCCCTTGGGCGTCTTCACGGTGAAGGCGATACCCACCGGCCCCTCGCTGAGGCGGAGTTCGGTGCCCAGTGCGGTCAACGGGGCACGGATCTCGTCCGGGTCGGGGGCGGTGGCCGAGACCTCCACCAGCGGCGTGACGGGCAGCCCCGACGCGGACGGGTGGACGGAACGACCCCAGTCGATCAGGAACGGCACCAGCCCCGAAGGGTGCGCGGTATAGGTCAGCCGCCACTCCAACAGGGTCCCCCCGGGGGCGCGGCGGCTCATCGGGTAGGTGGGACCGGGGTCGAACCCCCGCGCCCGGGCCGTCGCGACCGCCGCGTCCAGGTCCGGCGGGCTGATCGCCCAGGTCACCGTGCGCGGTCCGGTCAGCCCGTCGACCCCGAAGGCGTGCAGGTCCGACGGAGTCTCCTGCTCCGGGTCCGGACCGATGATCTCCAGGTAGCTGGAACTGCCCAGCGACACGAGGTAGTTACGGGTGCCGAGCTCGACGTGCACACCACCGGGAGCGGGTACCACACCGGTCCGCTCGGTGAACTCGGCGACCGTCGCCGCGAGGTCGGGCGTTGCCAGGACGAGGTGGTCCAGGAGTGGGGGGATGGCATTCATTCCGGCTGAGGCTAGGGGCGCCGCTGCCCCCGTTCAAGAGAGCCACCCCAAGTGAAATGCCGCCTTCCTGTGGAACATTCGTACGGCACTGCTCCCTGTGCTGCTAGCGGGGCAGCTTCAGGAAGGCGGTCCAGGCGGCGGGGGAGACCGTAAGGCGGGCGGTCGTCGGGGTCTTGGAGTCGCGGATGGGGATGGCGGTGGGTTCCGTGGCGACTTCGATGCAGGCGCCGCCCTCCTCGCTGCTGTAGCTCGACTCGAACGACTCAAGCGCGGTATCGCTCATCGCTCTCCCAGACGGCGGTCCAGCAGATCTCTCGTGTCCTCAGTGGTGAGGGCCTGAGTCCGCAGCATCGCATACTTCTGATTGAGGATCGCCACCTCGTCCGGATCCGGGTAAGGGCGCCCACCCAGGGGAGGAGGCCCTGGCCGAGGTCACCGTGCCGCTGTGCCAGGGCTGTCTCGTCGAGGCGCCGCGCGAGTGACTCGCCCGACTTGACGGTCACCGGGACCAGGGTCAGGGCCGTGAGGCTCAGCAGGAGAGGCAGCGGTCCCGCCCATGCCCGGAACCGCGGCCAAGCGCGGCCAACGCGACGGCCACGGCGGCAGTGGGTACGACGACCACGGTGGCGTGGACGATCAGCGGGTGGGCGGCAGGCCGAAGAGACTGTCGCGCAACGGGTCCTCCGTCATTCCGGCCGCTGCTGTCCGCCGTGAGCCACTGGATCGAGGGCTGCGGCGTCCTGCGTCCGGCCGACCGGACTGCGGCGCAACAGGACGGCCACGGCGACGGCGGTGGCGACGGCGGTGATGGCGGCGCCGAGCAGGGCGATGTGCAGCCCGGTGGTGAACGCGGCCTGAGCCTGGTGCAGGACCGTGCCGCCCGCGGCGGCGGCGCCGGCCAGCGACGACTCGGCCGCTTCGGCGACCTGTGGCGGGACGCCGGTCAGGTGGAGGTCGCTGCGGTAGGCGGCGGTCAGCAGGCTGCCGAGAACGGCGATACCCAGGGCGCCGCCGAGTTCGCGGGCCAGGTCGTTGACCGCGGAGCCGACATTCTGCAGTTCCTTGGGCAGGGCGTCGGTGATGGCGGTGGTCGCCGGGGGCATCGCCAGCCCCAGACCGGCGCCCAGCGGAATCAGACCGGCAGCGAGGTGCCCGTACGTGCTGGCGCCGTCCAGGTGGGCCAGGACGGCCAGACCGGCGCCGAGCATCAACAGCCCCGCGACCCATGGGCCGCGCACCCCCAGGCGCTGGGCGAGCAGTGGGCTCAGCCGGGAGGCGGGGATCATCCCGAGGGGCATCGCCAGCAGGCTGAGCGCGGCGCTCAGCGCGCTGTAGCCGCGCACCAGCTGCAGGTACTGCATGATCACGAACATGAAGCCGAACAGGGCGAAGAACTGCAGCGTGAGGGAGAGCGATCCGGCCGCGAAGCGGCGGTTGCGGAACAGCCGCGGGTCCAGCAGCGGGTGTCGTCGGCGCAGTTCGAAGGCGACGAAGCCGGCGAGGACGAGCAGGCCGAGCGCACTGCCGCCGACGGTCAGCGGATCGCTCCAGCCGTTCACCGGGGCCTCGATCACCGCGTAGACGAGCGCGCCGATGCCGGCCGCCGCCAGGACCGCGCCGACCACGTCGAGCGGTGCCGGACGGGATTCGGCCGACTCGGGCACGAACACCAGCGTTCCGGCCAGCGCGACCGAGGCGAGCAGCACGTTGAACCAGAACACCGACTCCCATGACCACCACTCCAGGAGCAGACCGGAGGCGAGCAGCCCCAGCACCCCACTGCCGCCGGCGACCGCCGCCCAGACGCTGACCGCCCGGGCCCGCTGATCGCGCGGGAAGCTGCTGGTGATCGTCGACAGGGTGGCCGGCATGATCAGCGCGGCCCCCAGCCCCAGCAGCGCACGCAGCCCGATCAGCACGTTCGGGTCGGTGGCCAGGGCCGCCAGCACGGATCCGGCCCCGTAGAGCACCAGGCCGACGATGAGTGCCCGACGCCGGCCGAACCGGTCCCCCAAGGCCCCGGCGGGCAGCAGCAGCGAGGCGAACACCAGGCTGTAGGCGTCGATGATCCAGGTCTGCTGGGTCTGGTCGGCGTGTGTGTGGCGTGCGATGTCGGGCAGTGCCACGTTGAGTGAGGCCATCGCGGCGACCACGGTCGCCAGTGCGAGGCAGGTGATCGCCAGGACAGCGCCCTGGCGCACGGCTCCGCCAGGAGCCTCAAGGACAGGCGGTCGCGGATCGGAGAGCACGGAGGTCGGTCCTTCGCTGCGGGAGCAGGTACCGGCACAGACTCACGCGGCCGCTCGTACAATCTCAACCATGATGAATTCTTCGGGGCGGGGCAGAAGGGCCGGAAAACCCGACACCCGCGCCCAGATCCTCGACATCGCCCGACGACGCTTCCTCGAAGGCGGATACCAGGCGGTCACCCTGCGTTCCGTCGCCGCCGAGGCAGGTGTCGACGTCGCCCTGGTCAGCTACTACTTCGGCTCCAAGAAGGGCCTGTTCGGCGCGGCCCTCGCCCTGGCCGCCACCCCCGCCGAAACTCTCGCCCGCACCATCGAAGGCGACCCGGCCACCTTCCCCCAGCGCGCCCTGCAGGACCTGCTCGCCTTGTGGGAGGACCCCGAATCGGGGGCCCCGCTGCGCGCACTGATAGCCGCCGCCACCCATGACCAGGCCATCGCCGGGCTGGTCAAAGAGGTGATGGAACGGGAAATGATCGACAAGATCGCCGCCATGCTCGGCGGTGCGGACGCCCGCAAGCGCGCCGGCGCGTTCTGTGCGCAGATCGCCGGCCTCGTCGTGACGCGCTACATCCTGCGCCTCGAACCCGTCGCTCCCATGACGATCGATGAAATAACCCGCATCTACGGGCCCCCGCTGCGCCTGGCGCTGCGCCGGCCCTCACACCACAACCCCCCGGCGCGGCATGCGTCTGCTCGGGGCCCGCTCGCCGGGGAGTGACTCCGGAGAGGTCTGCCGCGCTCGACGTCGGACTGTCCTGCTCGTTCCTCGAACGAATGCCGGGTCATGCGCCCGTCCCCGCGGGCCGCTCGGCCGTGCTCGCCCGCCGGACCAGCCGGGTCGACAGTTCCGTACGCGTCCCCTCCGGACGCTCGCCCTGCATCATCCGCACCAGCAGGCGCAGGCCCGCCGCCGCCATCTCCGACAGCGGCTGGCGCACCGTGGTCAGCGCCGGGGTGGCCCAGCGGGCCTCGGGCAGGTCGTCGAAACCGACCACGCTGATGTCGTCCGGCACCCGCAGCCCCCGTTCGGCCAGCGCCGTGTACACCCCGAGGGCCATCCGGTCCGAGCAGACGAACACGGCCGTCGGGGGCTCGGGCAGGTCCAGCAGTTCCAGCATGCGCAGCCGGGCGGTGGTCTCGTCGAAGCCCGCGTGCCGCACGTACTCCGGACGCGGCCGCACCCCGGCCGAGGCGAGCGCGGACCGGTAGCCGGCCACCCGGGCGCTGCCGCACATCGTGCGCCGGTGCCCGGCGATCACGGCGACGCGCTCGTGCCCCAGCGTCAGCAGGTGCTCGGTCGCGGTCACCCCGCCCTGCCAGTTCGCCGCGCCGACCGACACCACGGCCGGCGGCGGTTCGTGCGCCGGGTCGATCATCACGTACGGGATGCGGTGGTGGTCGAGCCAGGCGTACTGCGCCGGGGACAACTCGGCCAGGTTGAACAGCACTCCCGACGAGCCGCGTGCCGTCAGCTTGTCCAGCCAGCCGCGCTCCGGGTGGCCCGCCCGGGTCCGGGTGAGCCCGGCCGAGACCACGACCTCGAGGCCCGCCTCGTGCGCCGCCTCCTCCACCCCGTGCAGCACGGCGCCCGACCAGGAACTGTCCAGGGAGTGCACGACGAGGTCGACCAACCCCGGTGCCTTTGCCGTGTCGAAGCGGGGTCTGCGCACATAACCCAGCCGGTCCAGTGCCTCGGTGACCCGGCGGCGGGTCTCCGGCGCCACGTCCTCGCGGCCGTTGACGACCTTCGACGCCGTCGGCACCGACACCCCGGCCTCGCGGGCCACCACGGCCAGCGTCGGACCGGCCGCCACGCTCGCACCCCCCGAACGTGCCGTCGCCGAACCCGCCATCGCTGAACCCGCCATCGCCGAATCCGCCTCTCCGGCCCGCGCGGGGACCATCGAAAGTTGCGACCACAGAAAGCGCTTCCTACGATAGGTGCGGCTCAACTCGGCGTGAAGACATGGGAATTCACGGAATCACGGTGGGTCGGGCTTTCGAACCTCGAACGGGGGAGGGGTCGGCTCGCCAAGGTCCGCCAGGTACACCACCTGTACCTGACGCCCCGTCGGCAGCCCCAGCCCCGTCCCGCGGATCCGCGGTGAGAACTCCACCCGGTGACCCATCCGGTCGGTGAACGCGAGTCGCCCGTCCGCCTGGTTCCGTGACTGTGCGTGCGAGCTGGGCGCTCCGTCACCCGAACGGCCTCCCGTTCGCCTCGTGTACAGGAATACCCGGAGCCGATGTGATGCTCTGCATTTACCGGTGTGCGAACGCGAGCGCGGGAGGAGCTGGTGGGCGGATGGCGGAGGACCGGGCGGGCCCCGTGGTCAGAACCCCCTACGGAGCGGTCCGCGGCAGGTACGAGCGTGAGGTCGCGGTGTTCCGCGGCATCCCGTACGCCGCCCCGCCCTTCGGGCCCCGCCGCTTCCGGCCGCCCGAGCCGCCCGAGCCCTGGGACGGCGTGCGCGACGCGGGCGCCTTCGGGCCGACCGCGCCGAAACCGCCGTACTCCGAAGTGTTCGCGCACTACCTCTCCGACCCCTTCGTGGGCGGCGAGGACTGTCTCAATCTGAACGTCTGGACCCCGCAGCCCGGCCCCGCGGCCCGGCTCCCCGTTCTGGTGTGGCTGCATGGCGGCGCCCTGACCAGGGGATCCTCGTCCGTGCCGGTGTACGACGGCCATGGCTTCGCCCGCGACGGCGTCGTCCTCGTCTCGGTCAACTACCGGCTCGGCGTCGAGGGCTACGGACTGTTCCCCGACTCGCCCCCCAACCCCGGACTCCGTGACCAACTGGCCGCGCTCGAATGGGTGTACGAGTCGATCGCGGCCTTCGGCGGCGACCCGGGCCGGATCACCCTGGCCGGACAGTCGGCCGGGGCTATCAGCGTCGGTGCGCTGATAGCCGCGCCGGGCGCCCAGGGCCTTGTCCGCCGTGCCGTGCTGCAGAGCGGACCGCCGGAGGCCTCGGAACGCGACAAGGTACGGCGGATGGTCCGCCGTATGGCGGCCCGGCTCAAGGTCCCCGCCACCGCCGAGGCCTTCGCGACCGTCGACCGCGACCTGCTGCTGCGCACCCAGGCCGAGGTGGGGCGGCTGAGCAGCCCCGTCCTGGGCGGTCCCGCGTTCGGGATCGTCGTCGACGGCGACATCGTCCCGCGCGACCCGCTGGAGGCCCTGGTGGAGGGCGAGGCCGCGGGCGGCGTCGACCTGCTCATGGGCTGGACCCGCGACGAGTACCGGCTGTGGCTGGTGCCGGGCGGTCTGATGGACCATGTGGACCGGCTCGGGCCGGTGGCGCTCGCCGGGGCCATGGCCCGCTGCCACTGCGGCCACGAGGTGCCGCGCGGCTACCGAGCGCTGCATCCCGAGGCCGGCATCGCCGAGATCGTCGGCCAGATGGTCACGGACCATCTGCTGCGCCTCCCGATGCACCGGCTGGCGGACGCGCGTTCCGGATCGTCGTACGTCTACGAGTTCGCCTGGCCCTCCAACCTGCCCGGCCTCGGGGCCTGCCACGCTCTGGAACTCGGGTTCGTCTTCGACACGGGGCACGTCCCGGACTCGGCAAAGCTCGCCGGCGAGGGCGCGCCGAAGGAACTGTGCGACGCCATGCACGGGGCCTGGGTGCGGTTCGCCGACACGGGGGATCCGGGTTGGCGGCCGTGGGACTCCGAACATCCTGTCCAGATCTTCGGCGAGGGTGAACCGCACACTGCATTCGGCCCGCGGGACGCCGAACTCGCCCTGTGGGCCGCAGCGGCGACCGACACCGACACCCCGGAGCCGAGCACCGTCAACGGCACACCGACACCCGCGCGCGCCGCGGAACTGGCGTCCGCGGTACGCCGCCTGCGCCGCTCGGTGGGTACCCGCAAGCATTGATTCGTCGACCGCCGGTCACCGGCCGCCGCGGGCGGGGCTCAGGGAGCGGGCGGACGGCACGCCGTCGACGCGGGACATCCGGTCCGCGCCACGGATTCCGGGCTGTACCGCTTGCCGCGGTCCGCGCCCGCGGGCTCACCGAAAGCCGTGTCCCTCGCCCCGGTCGCGTCGGAGTTGGCGGGGGCAGGTCGGGTCAGACCGTCGCCAGCGCACGCGCGATCGACGTGATCGCCCGGGGGCCCACCCGGCAGCAGCCGCCGATCAGGTGGGCGCCCGCGTCGTGCCATGCCTTGACCTGTTCGGTGGTGAACGTGGCGCGGCCGGTCCAGGCGCGGGACTCGGCGTTCCAGGTCTCGCCGCTGTTGGGGTAGACGACGACCGGTTTGCCGGTCACCCGGGCCGCGGTCCCGATCGCTCGGTCCACGTCCCCGGGAGCACAGCAGTTGACGCCCACCGCGACGACCTCGTCCGCGTCGGCGGCCAGGGCGAACGCCTCGTCCAGGCGCTGACCTGCGCGGGTGCGGTCCCCGTCGATCGTGTACGACAGCCAGGCCGGCACACCGAGTCCGCGCACCGCCCGCAGCAGTGCCGTCGCCTCGTCGGTGTCCGGGACCGTCTCCAGGGCCAGGACGTCGGGCGCGGCCGCCGCCAGCACCTCCAGACGGGGGCGGTGGAAGCGTTCCAGCGCGTCGACGCTCAGCCCGTATCGGCCCCGGTACTCCGAGCCGTCGGCGAGCATCGCCCCGTACGGACCGACCGAGGCCGCCACCCACAGCGGGCGCACGATCCCCTCGTCGTGGGCCTGCCGTGCCGCCTCCCGGGCCAGTTCCACGCTGAGCGCGAGCAGCCGGGCCGCCTCCGCACGGTCGATCCCGCGCCGGGCGAAGCCCTCGAAGGTGGCCTGGTAGCTCGCGGTGATCGCCACGTCGGCGCCCGCCATGAAGTAGGCGAGGTGCGCCTCGGTGACCGCCTCGGGCCGCTCGGCGAGCAGCCGCGCCGACCACAGCTCGTCGCTCAGATCGTGCCCGGCGGACGCCAGCTGGTTGGACATGCCGCCGTCGAGCACGACGGTCCCGGTGGCGAGGGCTTCGACGAGGCCGGGGGACGCTGCGGGGGTGTTGCTGCTCATGTCACGACGCTAGTCGAAACGGCGCCGGGCGGTATCGGCCGCCGGGTGTCAGCCCTGCGCCGCATGCCGTCCGCCCCTCCGTCGCCCCCTGTCCCGGGCGCGCAAGCCCGCCGGGAACACCAGGGCGCCCAGGAGTCCGGCCGCCAGGACGTACGGCCACCAGCCGAAGGCGTCGGCCGCGGTGTTCGCGCTCCTGGTGTCCACCGCCTTCGTGTCGGACTCGGCCCGGGTGGGCGAGTTCGCGGCGGGGCCGTGGCCGCCGCCGTCGGCGGTGAGGACGACGTCGTTGCCGTCGCCGCCCCGGTAGCTGATCCGGTAGACGGTGTCCACGAGCTTCAACCGGGCGCCCTCGCGCAGGCCGTCGAAGGCGCCGGTGGTCCGGGAGCGGCCCGTGTGGTCGATGACGGTGATCTCGTGGGCCGGATCCGTCCCGGCGGCGGACAGGTCGAAGGACCCGGCCAGCCGGACCGCACCCGTCACCTTCAACGGCTCACCCCGCAGGACCAGTTGGCCCTTCGCGCGTTGGACGTAGTGCCCGGTCACCGTCAGCCCGCCCGCCACGAGGCCGTCGTTCGTCACCGCACCCCGCACCGTGCCCTTGCCGGTGAGCGTCGTGGTGACCCGCAGCCCCGAGGAGCCCGCGTCCAGCCGCGCATCCGCCGAGGTCAGCCGGATCGCCCTGCTGTGGGCGAGCGTTGCTCCGGAGCGCAGGGCGAGCGTGCCCCTCGTGACGGTCGTCGTCCCGGTGTAGGTCACCGCGCCGCCCGTGAGCGTGGTCGTGGCGGCGCCCGACTGCACCAGGGAGCCGCTCCCGCCGACGTGGCTCAGCCGCACGGGAGTCGTCGTGTTCCGCAGGAAAAGGGTCCCGTCGTTCACGATCCGGCGCCGCGCGGTCCCCGTCAGCAGGGAACCGTCGCCGCCCTTCGCGCCGGACCCCAGCCGCAGCACGGCACCCTCACGGACGGTCGTCGAGCCGTCGTAGTACTGCGCGGCCGCGAAGGTGACGTCGTTCCCGCGGGTCCCCGCGATCACGATGTCCCCGGCGCCGGGCGCGGCCAGGGTGTCGTGGTACCTGCCGCCGCCGATCGGGGCGCCCAGGGTGACCGGGCCGTCGTAGTCGAAGGTGAGGCGGGAGCGCCGACCGCTGGCGATGTGCAGGTTGATGTACACGGTGTCCCGCGTGCCCGGCATGAAGATCCGGTGCGTGGTCCCGTCCCCCCACCGCACGTCGGCGCCCTCGATGTTGGTCCCGCGCTTGTTCAACTGGTGTGGAACCGCTCGCCAGTTGAGGTCCGGGTCGCTGAGTGAGGGGTGGGTGTCGCCGCCCCGGTCGCTGTAGCTGTACTGCCCGGTCAGCACGACCTTGCTGCCGGGCCGTGTGTGGACGTTGACGTCGCTGCCGTAGGCGCGCTGGTAGAAGTCCTGCCGCAGGGTGATCGTCCGGTTCAGCGGGGTGTCGATGATCCACGAGCCCTGGTTGAGGATCGCGCGGGCGGCGGGCAGGGCCACCGGGAACTCCGGGCGGCCCACGGCCATTCCGGTTCCGTTGTCGATGACCCCGGAGAAGGGATGGGTCCCGGCGAGGTCGAGCGTGCCCCACATGTTGCGCGGCTGGGTGACCAGTCCCGAGCCGCTGATGGTGCCGATGTTGAAGGTGCGGGTGAGGGACAGGCGGAGGGTGCCGTCGACCCGGATGTTGAGCTGGTTCAGCCGGTAGCCGGGGGTGTCGTAGGGGAAGTGGCCGATCAGGCCGGTGCCGCCGCCCGTGCCGTACTGGAGCGTCGCACCGCGTTCGACCGTGATGGCGGGCGGGTCGGGGTTGGTCACGGTGGTGTACGGGTGGTTGCCGCCCTGGGTGCGCACCACCTGCCGCTGCCGGGACCCGGGCAGGGTGAAGTCGCTGTCCTTGGTGAGGATCAGTGTGCCGCCGCCGCGCACGGTGAGCGTGCCCCGGCCGTGCAACACGCCGTCGTACGTGGTCGTTCCGGACGGCACGGTGACCACCGAGTCGCCGGTGAGCGTCACGTCCCGGTTCGCGAGCACGTCGGCGGTGATGTCCCGGGTGCCGGCGGCTGCCGCCGGGGGAGCGGTGACCAGCAGGGCGGCGACGGCAGCAAGGGCGCCGGCGGCGGCTGTCGTGGTGTGGAGATGGCTGCGCACATCGTTGGAGACGGGCCGGGGCGAAGCCGATAACAGAAAATCGGGCATCGCTTGAAAGGGCTTTCTCCTCTGTCCCGTCGGACCCGTTGACCTCCTCGTGGCACGCCCTTACCTTTTCGGCGATCCCAACGTTCGCCATGACAAATGCTGTTCTCAGCCTCGAACATTGCCGGAGTGTGTGAGATGAGACGTGCGTACGCGATCCTGCTCTCCCTCTGTCTGGCGCTGATCGGCGCCCTGGCCACCGCGTCACCCGCCGCGGCCGCGGCCGGGACCGTCACCAACGGCTCCCAGTTCACCGACACTTCGGGCGCCTTCGTGCACGCTCACGGCGGTGGGGTGATCAAGGTCGGCGGCTACTACTACTGGTTCGGCGAGGACCGGAACTCCGACAACACCTTCCGGTCCGTGGACGCGTACCGCTCCACCGACCTGAGGACCTGGGAGTTCCGCAACCGCGTTCTGACGCAGTCCAGCGCCTCCGAGCTGGGCACCGCCTACATCGAGCGGCCGAAGGTCATCTACAACGCGGCCACCGGCAAGTTCGTCATGTGGATGCACAAGGAGAACGGCGTCGACTACAGCCAGGCCCGTGCCGCCGTGGCCGTCTCCGACAGCGTCGACGGGACCTACACCTACCAGGGCAGCTTCCGGCCGCTCGGCCAGTACATGTCCCGCGACCTCACGGCCTACGTGGACAGCGACGGCACCGCGTACATGGTCTCGGCCGCCAACGAGAACTACGACCTGCACATCTACCGGCTCACCGCCGACTACACCGCCATCGCCGGCCTGGTCGCCAACCCCTGGCCGGGCGGCCATCGGGAGGCCCCGGCGCTGTTCAAGCGGGGCGGCGTCTACTTCATGCTGACGTCCGGCGCGACCGGCTGGAACGCCAACCAGCAGCAGTACGCCACCGCGACCTCCCCCTCCGGCCCCTGGACGGCCTGGACGAACATCGGCGACTCCACGGCGTACAACTCGCAGACCGCGTACGTCCTTCCGGTCACCGGGACTTCGGGCACCTCGTACCTCTACATGGGCGACCGCTGGGGCAACTCCTTCGGCGGCACCGTCAACGACTCCCGTTACGTCTGGCTGCCGCTGACCTTCCCGACGTCCACCTCGATGTCCATGTCCTGGTATCCGGAAGTCTCCGTCGACACGTCGGCCGGGACGGTCACCGGCACGAGCGCCACGTACAACACGCTGATCGCCCGGCACAGCTCCAAGTGCGCGGACGTACCGAGCCAGTCGCTCTGGCAGGGCGTCGCCATCAGCCAGTACACCTGCAACGGCGGCGCCAACCAGAAGTGGTGGTTCAAGGACCTGGGCACCGGCTACTACGAGCTGATGGGCCGGGGCAGTTCCCTGTGCCTCCGGGAGAACTCCACCGACGTCACCCAGGAGAACTGCACCGGCGCCACCACCCAGCAGTGGTCGCTGGTCACCTCCGGCTCCTATGTGAACATCAAGGCCAGGGCCACCGGCAAGTGCCTGGACGTCTCCGGCGCCGCCACCGCCGACTCCGCCGCGATCATCACCTACACCTGCAACGGAGGCACCAACCAGCAGTGGACCCGCGGCACCTGACCCGAGGCGCGGCGGCCGCTCGCCGACTGTCCCGTCAGGCCAGGAGATCCAGCGCGTCGACCGACGTCCCCGCGCTGAGGAAGCCCGTCGTTCCCGAACCGCTCACCACGTTGATCTTCAGCAGGTTGTACTGGCCGGTGTCCGTGCGCCAGGCGCTCGCCGGGATGCTGTAGGTGAAGGTGTGGTTGTTGCCCCGGTACGAGCCCACGGTCAGTGACCGCGTGCTCGGCTGGGTGGGCGGGGAGGGGATCGACGACGTCCAGGTGTCGTTGACGACGACCTGGGGCCGGCCGTTGGCGTACGCGGTCGTCACCCCGATCCGCAGGGTGTGCGCGGCGGCGGCTTGGGCGGCGGTGAGCCTGAAGTACACCAGCAGGCCGCTGTTGACGTCCTTCCAGAGGTAGCAGGGGAACGCGGAGGTCTCCGTGCCGCTGCCGATCACCACGTTGCCGGTCCAGGGCGCGGCACGGACGTCGGACGGATGCGCGTACGTCATCAGGTCCGCGTTCTTGAAGCCGCCCGGCGTTCCGTTCCAGTCGCCGATCCGCCAGATCGCGGTCGCGTTGCCCGGGTCGTTCGTCGACGGAACGGTGATCGTGTCGAGCGTGGTGGTCGTGCCCGCGTACACCGTCACCGATGTGCTGTACACGGCCAGCTCGCCCTTGTGGACGGTCAGCGTGTACGTCCCCGGCAGCACACCGGCCACGGAGAAGTAACCGTCCGAGGAGCGCGCCGAACCCCAGTACTGCGCCGCCGAGTTGGCCAGCCCGACCGTGTAGGCGTACGCCGTGTTCCGCCCGGCGATGCCCACGCCCGCCACCCGGCCCCGGCCGCTCGCGGGGACGTATCCCGAGATGCCCAGCCCATCCGCCCACGGGGTCGTCAGCGTGCCCGGGTACAGCGACGAGGAGGGCGCGCCGCCGTCCGTCAAGGCGATGACGTACGGGCCCTGGAGGCCGTAGCGCTCGGACTCCGTCTGGTTCTCGCCGTAGTACAGGATCTCGTACAGCCCGCCCCCGTCCGCGCTCTGGTGCCGCAGCAGTGAGCGGTAGAACGGGCCGCCGGAGGCCTTCTCGTGGTTGCTGCGCACGATCCACAGGCCGACGCTTCCGGTGCTCCAGCCGAGGTAGGCGTAGTCCATCACGCGCAGCTTCGAGTAGTGCTTCGAGCGGGTCTGGCCATCGGACTTCTCGAACACGTCCGAGGCCTCGATGGTGGTGGGCGCGTAGGTGTACGAGTCGGGTTCGTCGTTGAGGAACAGGCCCGCCCTGACGCGCACGATGTACCGGGTCGCGCTGACGGACGAGTCCGCCTTGTTCGTCCACAGGTAGACGTTGTTCTCGCCGCTGCGGGCCGCGTAGTAGTGCTTGAGCGTGCCGTGCGTGACGGAGATCAGGATCGTCGAGCCGGACTGGGCGATGGTCACCGTGGAGGTGCCGAGGCCCGATTCGATGTGTGAGTTCTTGCCGCCGTAGCCCTGGTACTCGGTGCCCCGGTGGACCAGCGAGGTCAGGTCGCCGTTGGCCTTGCCGACCTTGAAGACGAGGCCCGCGCCGGTGTCGACGACGTAGTTCGATCCGTCGTCGCTCCAGCCGAAGCCCGCGGCGGACGCGCTGCCCGCGAGCGGTCCGGCGAGGGCCGCCGCGCCGGCGGCGGCCAGGGTGCCGGCCACGAAGGTGCGGCGTCCGATCGGTCTGTTCGGTGATCCGGACATGGGGGGCCTCCTTCGGGAGGTGTGGGGGTGCCGGTGCTTCGCAGAGTGACAGTTGAATCGATTTCGCGAAAGGGCTTTCGCTGGCCTGGAGTTGGTAGTCTCGGGGAATTGGCCCAAGGTCTAGAAAGCGCTTTTCCAGCGCGATACGGTCCAGCCGCCAGACCTTGTCGCCGTGACGGAGGAGCCACGAGTGAGACGATTCAGCGCCATGCGCATCGCCGTGCCGGCGGCGGTCATCATGAGCACCGCCCTGGCGGCCGCGCCCGCCCGGGCCCATGACCGGCAGCTGCCGCTCGGCATCGCCGACTGCACCGCCACCGCCTGCCACTTCGACGTCCCACCCGGCACCTACGACGTACGGGTCCGCCTCGGCGGCGAGGCCGCCTCCAGCACGAGCATCAGCGGCGAGACCCGGCGCTCCCTCCTCCCCGAGACGCCCGCGGACGCGGGTCGGCTCGTCACCCGCAGCTTCACCGTCGACGTCCGTACCCCCGAGGGCGAACCGACCGGCGCCGACGGAACTCCCGGCCTGGACCTGGCCATCGGCGGCACGGCACCCGCACTGGCCGACATCCGTGTGACCCCGTCTCCCCACTCCCGCCGGATCATCCTCATTGGCGACTCCACCGTCTGCGACCAGCCCGGCGACCCCTACTCCGGCTGGGGCCAGCAGCTCCCGCAGTACCTCCGCAGAGGCATCTCCGTCGCCAACTACGCGGATTCCGGGGAAAGTACGGTCACCTATCTCCAGGACCCCCGGCTGTGGGCGACCGTCCAGCCGCTGATCCGCCCCGGCGACCTGGTCCTGATGCAACTGGCCCACAATGACAAGACGACGGACGGGGCGACGTACCGGGTGAATCTGGAGACACTGGTGGCGGGTGTACGGGTCAGGGGCGGGGAGCCGGTCCTCGTCACGCCGATCGTGCGCCGCTGGTTCAATGCGGACGGCACGCTGAACAACAACACCGCCCTGCTGGTCAACGGCCTCGGAGTCGACCACCCGGCCGTCATCCGCTCCGTGGCCGCCGCCGAGGACGTCCCGCTGATCGACCTCACCGCGCGGACGAAGGCGCTGGTGGAGTCCCTGGGCGTGGAGGGCTCCAAGGCGCTGTACCTCTACAACGAGAAGCGGGACAACACGCACACCTCCGTACGCGGCGCCACGGCCTACGCGAGCCTGGTCCGCGAGGAACTTCTCGCCCTGCATCTGGTGCCGAAGGTCAAGGTGAGGGTGGGATGAAACCCTGGGGCGTCCCGACCGGAACCGGGGCGCCCCAGGCCGGCCCCGCTGGAAGGACACACACCGCCGATGCACCTGCCCCAGCCCGACCGCACCCTGAGCCCGCGCACCGGATACACCCGCGCCCACTGGGAGGCCGCCGCGGACGCCCTGCTCGCCGCGGTGGAGCCGTACGCCACCGGGGACCGCGCCCTCTACCACCTCCCCGGTGACCACGAGAGCTGGTCCGGCCGCCTCTCCGACGGCCTGGAGGGATACGCCCGTACGCTGCTGCTGGCCGCCTTCCGCCGCGACGAGAACGCCCTCGGACGCTACGCGGACGGACTCGCCGCCGGGGCCTCGGGTGTCTGGCCGCGCATCGAGGACCGCGGCCAGCCCCTGGTCGAGGCGGCCTCGATCGCCCTCGCCCTGCGGCTGACGCGGCCCCTGCTGTGGGACCGGCTGGACGAGCCCGTGCGCGAGCGGGCGGCGGCCTGGCTGGCCGACGCGCTGACCGCCGAACCCTGGCCCTGCAACTGGGAGTTGTTCCCGGTCACGGTCGGCGGATTCCTCCAGGAGATCGGGTACGAGGCCGACGCCTCCCGCAAGGCCGTCGAACGGGGCCTGGAGCGCATCGAGCAGTGGTACGTGGGCGACGGCTGGTACAGCGACGGCCCCGGCCGCGCCTTCGACTACTACAACGGCTGGGCCATGCACCTGTATCCGGTGCTGCACGCCTGGCTGGCGGACGACGCCGCGCTCCTCGACCTGTACGGCGGCCGGCTCGAACGTCATCTCGCCGACTACGCCCGGCTGTTCGGCGGCGACGGCGCCCCGATGCTCCAGGGCCGCTCCCTCACCTACCGGTTCGCGACGACGGCCCCGCTGTGGCTGGGCGCGCTCACGGGACGTACGCCCCTGGCGCCGGGGGAGACCCGCCGGCTGGCCTCCGGCGCGCTGAAGTACTTCCTGGACCGCGAGGCCGTCGACGAGCACGGTCTGCTCACCCTCGGCTGGCACGGCCCCGACGAGGCGCTCCTGCAGGGCTATTCGGGACCGGCCTCCCCCTACTGGGCGAGCAAGGGCTTCCTCGGGCTGCTCCTGCCCGCGGACCACGCGGTGTGGACGGCGGCCGAGGAACCGGGACCGGCCGAGCGGACCGACGCGGTGACCCCGATCACGGGACCCAACTGGCTTCTCCAGTCCACGAGTTCGGACGGTGTGGTCCGGCTGCACAACCACGGCAGCGAGGACGTCCGCTACGACCCCTACTACACGCGGTTCGCCTATTCGACGGTCACGCGGCCGCTCGGTTCGCCGCCCGACAACGTCGTGAAGGTGGGCGGGGACGCGGCCCGCACCGGCATCGTCCCGCTGGGCGTGGGGGAGGGCTGGGCGGCCTCCCGGTACACCGCGGGGGGCGTCGGCGGCGGGACCGAGGTCACCAGCCTCGTGGTGGCCGAGGGCGCCGCGGAGGTGCGCGCCCATCTGGTGGCCGGCGCCGCACCCGGGACCGATGTCCGTATCACCGGCTGGGTGCCGTGGCAGGACGAGCACGCCGAACTGGTGCCGGTCCACGGCCTGTCCGGCGACCTCGCCCTGTCCGGTACGACGGGTGACGGCCCGACCCTGTTCGTGGCCCTGGCCCGTCTCACCGGCGAACCGGACCCCCTGCCCCTCGGGGAACTGGTCTCCGTCGAGGTGCGGGGGCCGTACGACCTGAGCGTGAGCTGGGCCGGGGGCCCGGTCCGTCATTTCCGGTTCACGGCGTCAGACGGACGATCCGCAGGGTCTTCGTGGTCGGTGACGCCCCGCTGAGCTTGGTGGCGTACGACGGGGTGACGGGAGCGCAGGCCCAGGTCAGGGAGCCGTCCTTGGCCACGGCGATGTCACCGGTGATACGGGCGCTCACCACCTTGTCCGCGCCGACGAACCGGCCGTTCCAGTCGACGAGCCGCAGATGGGTGCCCGTGAAGGTGCCGGTGCAGGTGCCCGCGGCGCACTTGGCGTTCTTCAGGGACTCCCAGGACAGCAGCAGCTTGTCCTTGCCGTACGGGGCGAGGTGCACGTTGACGTGCTCGGTGCCCTTGGTGTTCGACAGGTAGATCGACTCGCCGGGGCCGGAGTTTCGGTTCTTGAGGAAGGCGATCGCCACCTGGTGGGTGCTCGTCCTCGGCGTGACCGTCCAGCCGCGGCCGCTGGAGTCGGCCGGGTTCTTCTTGGCGGAGGCGGCACCGCGGGAGGCGAACGCGGTCGCGTATCTGCCGGTGGCGGACTTCACCAGGTCGCCGGTGCGGCTGGGGAAGGTACCACCGCAGTACCCCGCCCAGCACTGCTCCCGCTGTACGACCGGGGCCACGTCCGGGGCGCCGATCCCGGTGGAGACGAACAGACCCGAACGCCAGTCGTCGAAGCAGAGGGAGGTGAAGGCGCCGGACTTCTCCGCGTGCAGGGCGATGCCCTCGTTGTGGCTGCACCCCCAGCCCCAACCACCGCCGAGCTTGGCCCCCTTGGGGCTCACGTACGACAGCTTGTCGCCGTAGTGCCCGTCGGCGAAGCCGCCCGCGCCGTGCACGACGAAGTAGGCGCCGTACTTGCTGCCGTTCCAGTTGAGCTGTCCGTCCAGCGTCGGGGCGGTGTCGTGGGAGGCGGTGCCGGTGAGCCTGGTGCTCCAGGTCTTCGTGCCGTTCGTGTAGCGGACGATCGCGGCCGCCGTCTCCTTCCACTTGTTGCTGTCGGAGACGCGGGTGAGCAGCGCGAAGCCGTTGTCGTGCGCGACCAGGCCGCCGACCTCCTTGGCGCCCTTGACGACCGTGTCCGCACCCGAGCGCTTCCCGGCCGGGGTCAGCGGGGTGACATGGACGCCGCCCGAGGCGGGCCAGGCCACGCGCAGGGTGCCGTTGGGAGCCACCGCGGTGGCCGTACGGTTCCACTCGCGGACGTTGTTGTAACCCTCCGACAGATACGGGTACTTGGCAGGCAGAGCGACCGATGTACTGGTGACCGCGAGCGAGGCGGTGGTAGCGGCCCCGGCGGTGGCGTACCACGCCCCGGCGAGCAGGCCGGCGGCCGCGAGGGCGCCCTATGGCGGCTTTGCGCGCCACCCGGACGCGGCGGTGGCGTGTCGTGCGTTGTGCAGAAGTCATGCCCTCCGGTCGCCAACGGCCCCGGAAAGGTTGCCGAACCCATTGCCGAATTCATTTTCCCTTTCCCCGCGCACGCACCAGAATCCGACGCATGACTTCCAAGATCCGGCACGTGACGATCGACTGCGCCGACGCCTATGCGCTCGCCTTCTTCTGGTCCCAGGTCCTGGGCGAGCCCCTGCACGAGGACGACCATCCCGGCGACCCGGAGGCACTGATCGAGTCCGCAGGCTTGCTCTTCGTCACCGTGCCGGACCCCAAGACCGTCAAGAACCGCGTCCACGTGGACCTCCAGCCCCAGGACCACACCCGCGACGAGGAGGTCAAACGCCTGCTCGCCCTCGGCGCCACACTCGTCGACGACCGACGCCGGGAGGACGGAACGGGCTGGGCGGTACTGGCCGACCCGGAGGGCAACGAGTTCTGTGTGGAGCGTGGGGTGGTGGAGCGGGGGGAGTAGGTCCGGGCCCAGTCATGAGCGGGCCATTACGTACCAGCTGGTAGCTGCTGTCCTGGACGCATGAGCCCTGACACAGCAAGCCGCCCGCCACAGTTCGAACTCCGTTTTGATGGACTGCACTTGACGATTCAGCGCATCCCCCGTTGGTTCTTGACCGCTCTCGCCACGACCACGGGAAGCGGGCTCGCCGCATGGCTGACGTCCCGGTGATGGTGCTTGTGGAACCTGGTCCGGACGTGCGTGACGGTTCGGCGGGCGCCGAAGTGACCGGGGCCTAGCGTCTTCGTATGAGTGCCGACATCGCAACGGAGACACCCGCCGAGGTCATCACCGCCATGGTCGACCATGTGCTGGACCTGGCCGCCACCTGGACCGCCTGGGACGGTATGCCCGCACACATCGACGACCGCGTCTACACCCCGCACAAGGCGATCCGTCGTACCGCGGACCATCTGATCGACCACCTGGCCGAGCTGGAGGCCCGGCTGGTGGGGCAGACACCCCAGCCGGACCACTGGCACGCCTCCGCGATCACGACTGCGGCGGACCTTGCCCCCTTCACTTCCGGGGATCTTGACGAGGCCCGCAGTCGTCTCATCCGGCTCGCCCGTATCTGGGCCGACCGTCTGGACGCGTTGACCGACGAGCAGCTCGACGACTCGCCCGGTGCGGGCTGGAGTTTTCGCGAACTCGCCCACCACCTCGCGGGATCCCGGTACTACGCCGACGCCCTCGGGAGGCTCTCATGACCTCGTTCGGCGGTCTTCATCGCCCGGGCGATCCCCTGTTCCTGCCCAACGCCTGGGACCATGCCTCCGCGGCCGCCCTCGCCGCGCGCGGATTCGCCGCCATCGGCACCACGAGTCTCGGTGTCGCCGCAGCCGCCGGTCTGCCCGACGGCGCGGCAGCGACCCGCGAGCACACCCTCCGGCTCGCCCTCACCCTCGGCACGGAACCCTTCCTCCTCTCGGTGGACGCGGAGGGCGGATTCAGCGACGAGCCTGAAGAAGTAGGAGAGTTCGCGCGGGAGTTGTGGGCCGTCGGAGCGGTCGGTGTCAATCTCGAAGACGGGCTCGGGGCCGTGGACCTGCACGCCGCGAAGATCGCCGCGGTCAAGTCGGCCGCGCCCGGGCTCTTCGTCAACGCGCGTACCGATACGTACTGGCTGGGCGAGGGAGAGGAGACCTTCCGGCGGCTGGATGCATACCAACAGGCCGGTGCCGACGGTGTGTTCGTCCCCGGGCTGACCGACCCCGAGCGCATCGGTGCCCTGGTGCGGCACCTCCACGTCCCCCTCAACATCCTCTACTCGCCCGCCGGGCCCACCGTCCACCATCTCACCGACCTCGGCGTACGGCGGATCAGTCTCGGCTCGCTGCTGTACCGGCGGGCGCTGGGCGCCGCGTTGGACGCCGTGGACGATATCGCGGCCGGGCGGGTCGTCGGCGGTACGACGCCCTCGTACGACGATGTACGGGCCCTTGAGCGCCGGCCCGGGTGAGAGCGAGGGCACAGACCCGATCGGGCGATCCTGGTACGCTGGGAGCTTTCCTGGGTATCAGACCCTTTGGGACTCATCACCGGCGAGGGACCGAGGAACCATGGACATGGAGATCCCCGGCGAGAGGCGACTGGCGGCCGCCGTCGTGATGGACGAACGGGGCCGGGTCCTGCTGGTGCGGCGCAGTGAGCGGGAGCGGTTCCTGCCGCGCGTGTGGGGCGTGCCCTGCGGAAAGCTGGAGCAGGGGGAGAGCCCCCGGGACGGCGCCCTGCGCGAGCTGAAGGAGGAGACCGGGCTGCTCGGCGAGATCGTACGCCGGGTCGGCCAGTCGTCCTTCGTGAGCGACTATCAGGGGCACGAGGTCAAGAACTGGCAGGACAACTTCCTGGTCAGGCCGTTGTCCCGGCAGGTCGTCCTCCCCGAGCGGGACCAGGAGTACGCCTGGCTGACGCAGGGCGAGCTGTCGTCCGTCGACATCGACGCGTACAACCTGGACGTCGTACGCCAGGCCCTCACGAGCTCCTGAGCAGTTCCGCCAGAGCGCCGAGCGCGGTCAGATAGCCGGGCACGTCCAGGGGCACCTTGGCCACCGCGCCCGGATGCGGTCCGGCCGCCGTGAACACATCGGTGTGGCGCCGCCGTCCGGTACCCGTCTCCAGGAACAGCGTCACCGTGGGCGCGTCCGTGTCGCACCACGCGCGGTGCAGGGTGTGCGCCGGGAGGGCGTAGGAGCTGCCCGCCGTGTACCGCGCCGCCTGCGTCAGCCGCAGCCGGGCCGGACCGGTGCGCTCCAGCATCCAGTCCGCCGACCGCTCCGCCAGGGTCTCCTCGTAGCGGTCCGCCGTGATTCCGCCCGCGCCGTCCGCCTCGTACAGCTCCATGGCCAGCCGGCCCCGGACGACGTAGGAGGCGAGCGGGGAGCGGTGGTTGTGGATGTCCTCGTCGGCGCCGGTGCCCGGATGCCAGAGATGGGCGCGCAGCATGTGCCGGGGGCCGCCGTCGATCAGCAGCAGTTTGTCGAAGCCGAGGACGTGCCGGTACGACAGCCGGGCACAGCCCTCGGGATCGCCCTCGCCCGAGGCGAGTTCCGCGACCAGCTCCAACAGCCGCTCCGGAGAGCCTAGTTCGGCGATGACCGACCGGGCCGCGGCCACCGTCTCGTGCTCGGTCAGCTCACCGTCCAGTGCCTCGGCCAGCAGCCGCCGTGCCATCAGGATCTGCCGACCGCCCATGCACCGCCCTTTCGTGTTCCGTCGACTTCCTTCTCCCCGTGAGCCTGAGCGCTCAGGTATTCGGCTGATACATCCATACGGCATGGGCCCGCAGCGCCGAAAGGCCTTGATAGGTCATCCACATCGGCTGGTGCAGATCCTCCGTGGCGGTCAGGGTGGTGCCGTCCCGGGTCCAGGACCATATGCCGTCCGTCTGCCCCGCCCACACCGCGGCCGCCGCACCGTTCAGCCGCTCCTGCCACTCCCGCTCCAGCCCTTCCTCGCGGGCGAGTTCGCGAGCGCCGGGAGTCAGCAGCGCGCGCAGGACCCAGGCCGCGGTGAAGTGCCGTACGTTCAGCACCTCGTGGTGGCCGGCGTCGTCCGGGTGTGGTCTGCGGACCTCCTCCCGCACATTGGCCAGGTCCGGGCAGCCGTCGTGAGCGGCGGCCGGGCAGGCCAGCAGCCAGCGGATGCCGTCCTCGCGGGCGGAGCGCGCCGCGGAGCCCTCGCCCAGGACGCGGGCCACCCGGTCGAGCGCGACGACGGCCTGCGCGGTGTGCGCCGGGGAGGGCCGGGCAGCGGGGGAGGGCCAGGGCAGCGGCGACAGCCGATGACTCCAGCAGTGGCGGTGCCGGCGGTCGGGGTCGCTGACCGCACCGGCGATCAGGGCGTCGCGCAGCACCGGGATTGTCGTGGACCCGGGCGAGGCGCGCAGCAGCCCGCGCAGCACGGTGGTGACGACATGGGTCAACGCCCGCCCGACGCGGTCCAGTTCATGGGTGAACCCGGCCTCGCAGCGCTCCACCTCCGAGGCGAGGCGCTCCCCGGAGACGCCTGCCCGGGCCAGCGCGCCCAGCACCAGGGCGGTCACCTCCGGGCGGGACATCGACCCCTGTGAGCGTGCCGACCAGCCGCCGTCCGGCAGCCGCAGCCGCCACAGGGTCTCCACCAGCTCGCCCGTGCGCAGACGTCCGTCGGGCACACCGAGATCGAGCATGAGGTGCAGGCCGTACGCGGTGCCCACCGAGGTGGGCCGGGCCGTGACCTCGTGCGGTTCGCCCAGCGAGTGGGGCCAGCCGATGAGTGGGCCCCGGACCGGGTCGTCGACGGTGGAGACCTGTTCGACGAGGCGGACGTGGGCGGAGGCGAGGAGCTCGGGAAGTTTGCCGGGGGCGGGTTGAGCCGCGTACCCGGCGGCGGTCCGCCGGGCGCCGCCCCCACCCACGTCGGCGGTCCGAGCCCGGGCCAGCGCCGCCGCAAGCCAGATGGTCGCGGTCGTGGCCGATCCGCTCACCCCGGCGAGCAGATATCTGGCGGGCCCGCTGCCGAGGTCGGGCAGTACCCCGAACAGGAACTGGAACACGCCGTATCCCGCGGCGGCGGCCCCGAGTCCGCCCAGCCAGCCCACGAGCCGGACCGGACCGGACTCGCCGGGTGCCGGTACCGGCGACGGGGGACCGGATCTCGCGGGCCTCAAAGGGCCAGGCCCCAGCCGTTGTTGAGACAAGGCGCGCTCCCTCCCCCAGGGCGGCGTGACACCCGCGAAGCGTCCAGTCTAAGGGGGAGGCGGGGCCCCTGGGGCGTCTGACGGAACCAGCGTCTGAGCGAGCGGGTTCGGTCCGTCAGCCGTTCACCCCCGTGTAGTGCCGCAGGCTCCAGCGCCTCAGGAGGCGGGACAGCGGGTAGGCCAGGGCGCCCAGGAGCGGGGACGACGCCGCCAGCCAGTACGGGGCCCCGGTCGTGTGGCCGTGGTTCGTGAGGACTGCCGCCGGGAAGTAGGCGACGAAGGCGAGGGGGAGGGCGTAGGTCAGCAGGCCGCCCACCGCCTTCGGGAGCACGTTCAGGGGGTAACTGCCGAACGCGCCCAGGAGTTCCTCCACCCGGCGGCCCCAGTAGTCGGCGGCCGGAAAGCGGAGGGAGGCGGCGGCGATCACCGTGAACAGGGCTGCCTCCAGAAGCATTCCGCCGAGGACGGCCGCGATCAGGTAGGCGATCCGGGGCGCCGTCCAGTCCAGATGGCTGCGGCTCGGCGCGCCCGCCATCAGGCCCGCCGCCACCGCCAGGTCGCCGATCGCGTTGGTGGGGAAGAACTCCAGCTGGACCTGGCGGTACACCGGCATGGGACGCAGCGGATACGCGTCGATCTTGCCCTCCTGGATGTGCCGGCCCAGGCCGTGCACCCGGCCCAGGAACAGCACGAACAGGCCATGGGCCGGCATACGCGTCGCCGGGATCAGCAGGACGTCCGCGCTGTCCCAGCCGCCCATCCCGGTGAACCGGGTCAGCAGCACCGTCGCGAACACGATCACCGACACCTGCCGTACAACTGCTCGCCCAACACCCGCAGCGCGTAGTAGCGATGGGACGGAAGGGGACGCAAATACCACTAGACGATCGTGCCGTGGTGCATGTGCTGCACGACCGTGTCCCGGGCCGCTTGGGGCAGGGCCGGTGCCTGGGTGATCGCCGACTCCGAGCGCAGGCCGGGCACCGCCGGGCCGTAAAGTGCCTGGAGCATGCCGATCAGGACGAAGCCGACGCAGGACGCGACCGCGGCCGGCCGGGTGCAGAGATTTCCGGGGGACGCCCCGGGACCCCCGCGTCGGCCGGCCGCGGGGGTCCTCCGGAGCGCGCGTCGGTCAATTGACCTCCGAGAAGACGAAGGAGAACTCGGCGGGCTCGGCCTCCAGGTAGTACTGGGACAGGGGGCCCGGACCGCAGGACTGGGAGCCGATGCCGTGCTGGCCGTGGTCGAGGTTGACCCAGACCGTGTCGCCCGGGGTGAGGTCGGTGCGGTGGGCGGCGGCGTCCAGCTGCTCGGTGGTCCAGCGGCGGGCGGTGAACCAGAACTCCGGGTCGCCCTCGATGCGCAGACCGCCGATCTCCGCCCAGCGGACGTCGGCGCGGGCGCCGTTCTCCTGCGGACGCACGTAGGGCGTCTGCAGGTCGTCCACCGTCGACTGCCAGCGGCCGACCGCCGACGCCGACCTGGTGTCCGGATACGCCTCCCCCGGACCGCCGCCGAACCACTCCACACGGTCGGCGGCCGACAGCCCGAGCCGGATGCCGAGCCGCGGCAGCGGTACCGTCCAGTCGCCCTCGGGGGACACGGACACGGTCAGCTTCAGCCGGTTGCCGTCCGACGTCCAGCGGTACACCGTCGACAGGCCCACCTCCCGGGCGGCGGGCGCCACCCGGGCGCGTACCGTCAGGGCGTCGTCGCCCAGCTCCACGCCGTCGAGCCGGTGCCGCATCCGGTGCAGGCCCAGCTTCCGCCAGAGCAGGCCGTAGCGGACGTCGGTCTGCCAGGCGGCGCCGTCGTCGTTGTCGGTGGTCGCCCGCCACACGTCCAGACGCAGACCGGTGACCGGCACGCCGCCGACGGTTCTGAGCGCACCCGTCCGGGCGTCGAAGGAGGCCGGGCCGAGCGTGATCAGCCCTTCGCCGAGCGCCGGCCCGTCGGTCGCGACGACGGACGGAGTCTGCCGCGCCGACACCGGGAACTGGCCCCATGCCACCACATGGTCCTTCGGTGCCCATGGAGTGTCGGCGGCCGTCAGCGCCCGTACCGTCCACTGGGTCTCACCGTGCGCGGCCGAGGGCGCCTCCGGCAGCTTCACGTCGGCCGACTCACCGGGTGCCAGGGTGGGCACCTGGAGGCCGCCCGACGCGACCGTCTCGCCGTCCACCTGGTACGACCACGCGAAGGCGAGCGCGGACAGATCGGCGAAGTCCTGCCGGTTGGTGACGCGGACGGTGCCGTCGGCGCCGTCGCCGTCGATACGGACCGGCTCGATCACCTTCTTGTACTCGATCAGCCCCGGGGAGGGCCGCCGGTCCGGGAACAGCAGCCCGTCGCAGACGAAGTTGCCGTCGTGCAGCTCCTCGCCGAAGTCGCCGCCGTACGCGAACCCGTACCGCTCGTCCTTGATGCCGTGGTCGATCCACTCCCAGATGAAGCCGCCCTGGAGCCGGTCGTAGGACTCGAAGATCCGCTGGTAGTCGGCGATGCCGCCGGGGCCGTTGCCCATGGCGTGGCCGTACTCGCAGAGGATGAAGGGGAGTTCACGGCGTCCGTGGGTGCCGCCGTCCAGGCCGCGGCCGATCCGCTCGACCTCCGCGTGGTCGGCGTACATCCGTGAATAGACGTCCGTGTCACGGCAGTTGATGTCACCCTCGTAGTGCACCAGCCGTGAGGAGTCCCGGCCGTGGATCCATTCGGCCATCGCGGTGAGTCCGCGGCCGGTGCCGGCCTCGTTGCCGAGCGACCAGATGACGACCGACGGGTGGTTCTTGTCGCGTTCGACCATGCGGGCGGCGCGGTCGAGCAGGGCCGGGGTCCAGCGTTCGTCGTCGACGGGGTTGTCCCGCCAGCCCTGCTCGGTGAAGCCGTGGGTCTCCAGGTCGCACTCGTCGATCACCCACAGGCCGTACTCGTCGCACAGGGACAGGAAGGCCGGATGGGGTGGGTAGTGGGAGGTGCGCACGGCGTTGATGTTGTGCCGCTTCATCAGCAGCACGTCCTCGCGCATGGTCTCCGGGTCGAGGGAGCGGCCCTTCTCCGGGTGCCACTCGTGCCGGTTGACGCCCTTGAAGAGGACCGGCCTGCCGTTGACCTTGATCAGGCCGTCGTCGAGCACGACCGTCCGGAAGCCGATCCTCAGCGGCACCCGCTCGCCCTCGGTGGCCAGCACACCGTCGTACAACTGTGGTGTCTCCGCGGTCCACGGCCGCACCGGGACCGTCACCGGCTCGCCGGTCGCGATGTCGACGCCCAGGTCCGGCACGGTGACCCGGCCGTCCACGTCGGAGTCGACGCGCAGCGTGCCCTCGCCGGTGACATGGTCGTAGGAGGCGTGCACGAAGAAGTCGAGGACGGCACCCGCCGGCCGGTGCAGCAGGGTCACATCACGGAAGATGCCCGGCAGCCACCACTGGTCCTGGTCCTCCAGGTACGAACCCGCCGACCACTGGTGGACCCGTACGGCCAGCACATTGCCGGCGGGCCTGAGCAGATGGCCGACCGCGAACTCGTGGGGCAGCCGGGAGCCCTTGAACTCGCCGATGTCCGTGCCGTTCAGCCAGACGCGCGCGCAGGACTCCACGCCGTCGAAGCGCAGCACCGCGCCTCCGTCCGACGGCCAGTCGGACGGCAGGTCGAAGATGTGCAGATGGTCACCGGTGGGGTTCTCGGTCGGTACGTGGGGCGGGTCGACCGGGAAGGGGTAGAGATGGTTGGTGTAGATGGGTGAGCCATGGCCCTGAAGGACCCAGTGGCCGGGGACCGAGACCTCCGCCCAGTCGCCGGAGTCGAAGCCCGGCTCGGCGAACGAGTCGTCCTCGGCGTCGGCGGTGGCCGACACGCGGAGACGCCAACTGCCGTTCAGGGAAAGAGATGCGGCGTCCGAGGAGGCGTACCAGGCCCGGGGTGGCAGTGCCCCGGAGCCCGGCGAGACCTCCTCGACGTAATCGATGGATGGGGGTCCCCCCGCTCGAGCGGGGTCGAGAGTGGGGGTGGTTGTGCGGAAAGTCATCGGTCTCCTTGCTCAGCCCTTGATGCCGGTCTGCGCGATTCCCTGGACCAGCCAGCGCTGGAGGAAGAGGAAGACGAACAGCAGGGGCAGGATGGAAATGGCGGTGGCCATGAAGATCAGGTGGTAGTTGACGGTCTGGTTGGTCATGTACGAGGAGAGCGCGACCTGGACCGTCCAGGCGCTGGGGTCCTGGCCGATGACCAGCGGCCACAGGAAGGAGTTCCAGCCGTTGATGAAGGTGATCGTGGCGATCGCCGCGAAGAAGTTCAGCGAGTTGGGGACGACGACACGCCAGTACGCGCCCCAGTAGCCGAGCCCGTCCACGCGCGCCGCCTCCTCCAGCTCCTTCGGGAACCCCAGGAAGTACTGCCGGAAGAGGAAGCAGGTGAAACCGCTGAACAGGCCCGGAATGATGAGACCGCGGTAGCTGTCCACCCAGCCGAGGGACGAGACCAGCACGAAGCTCGGCACGAAGGTGACGGCGGCCGGGACCATGAGGGTCACCAGCACCGCGTAGAAGATCTTGTTGGCGTGCCGGTAGGGGATGCGGGCCAGGCCGTAGCCGGCGAGTGAGCACACGAAGAGCGTGCCGACCGTGTGGAGTGTGCCGACGACCAGTGAGTTCACCATCGACTGTCCGAAGTCGACCGTGGGGTCGTCGAACGGCTCGGTGATGTTGCCCCACTGGATGTGGGTGGGGAAGAACTTCCAGTTCTCGCCGGTGATCTCCGGATCGGTGGAGAGGGCGTTGCGGATCAGCAGATAGAACGGGACGAGGAAGAAGAACGCGGCGACGCTGATGGCGACGTACAGGCCGGTGGAGCTCATCACTCCGCCACCGCGCCGGACGCGGCGCTCCGGGATAGTGGTCACTGGGACTAGTCACCCCTTCCGAAGCCCATGATCCTGCCCTGGAACAGGGTCACGACACAGATCAGCAGGGTCAGGATCACCGCTCCGGCGCTGCCCGCTCCGTAGTTCTGGTTCTGGCCGAGGGCCGTGTAGTAGAGCTCGACGAGCGGCGGACGGCCCCACGTCGTCTTGGACAGCAGGTTGAAGAACTCGTCGAAGGCCTGGTAGGCGGCCACGAGCAGCAGCAGGATCACGGCCGTGGAGGTGGCGCGCAGCTGCGGCAGTGTGATGTGGCGGAAGGTCTGCCAGCCGGGCTTCGCGCCGTCGATCGCGGCGGCCTCGTACAGCTCCCGCGGGATGTTCTGCAGCGCGGCCAGGAACAGGATCATGTAGAAGCCGGACTGCAGCCACAGCCGGGCGGTGAGGATGACCAGCCAGTACCAGGGCGGGTCGGGGTTGGCGAGCCAGGCGACGTTGTCCACGCCGAACCAGCCGATGACGGTGTTGGCCAGGCCGAAGCGGACGCCGTTGAAGATGGACATCTTCCAGATCAGCGAGGCGGCGACATAGCTGCAGGCCGTCGGCAGGAAGAACACCGACCGGTAGAACGCCCGTATGAAGCGCAGCCGGTTCACCAGCAGCGCCAGGCCCAGCGAGACCGCCCAGGTGGTGGGCACGATGAACGCGGCGAAGACGGTGAAGGTGACCAGCGAGCCGGTGAAGTTGCTGTCCGTCAGCATCTGCCGGTAGTTGTCCAGGCCGACGAAGTCGCTGGGCGTCACGGTGAAGCGGGCCTCGAAGAAGCTGAGGTAGACGCTCCAGCCGATGGGGATGTAGACGAAGACGATCAGCCCGATGAGGAACGGGCTGGTGAAGAGCCAGAAGTTGAACGTGCGGCTGCCCCGCAGCCCCCGCCGCGGCCGGGCCTTGGGGGCCTTGGCCGGGGCGGGGCTCGCGAGGCCACGCGTGGTGGTCGTCGACATGTCGTGGTCCGTGTCCGTCCGGCGGTCTATCCGAAGAGCTTCTTGAGCTCGGCGCCGACCGTCTTGTCGCACGTGTCGAGCGCGGCCTCGGGGTCACCGCCCTTGCGGACGCAGTCGGCGAAGACGTTCTCCGTGGCGGTGATCATCGCCTGGGTCCAGCCGATGTTGTCGAAGTGCCCGTACTCGTTGAAGAGCTTCACGCCCTCCGCCGGCAGGCCCGACTTCAGCTTGGCGGCGGACTGCGCGATGGAGGTGCGCGGCGGGATGTGGAAGCCGTACGAGGTCGCCCAGTCCTCCTGGTACTTCTTCTGGTCGATCCACAGCCACTTCACGTACTCCTTGGCCGCGTCGACGTTCTTGCCCTTGGCGTTGACGAACATCGACCAGCCGCCGTTGTAGACGGACGGCTTGCCCGCGTCGGTGACCTTCGGGAACGGCATGATGCCGAGGTCGTCGCCGAGGGTCTGCTGGAACTGCGGCATGGCCCACATGCCGCAGAACTGGATGGCGCACAGGCCCTGGTTGAGCGCGGAGGGGTCCCAGAAGTCGGCGGGGGCGTCGAGCAGCAGGTGGCCGCTGGTGAAGAGCTTGCGCATCTTCTTCAGACCCTCGACCACGCCGTCCGTGTGGTAGGCGATCTCGTTCTTCGCGTCGAGGGTGTCGGCGCCGGCCGACCAGATCAGCGGGTTGATGACCGCGTGCAGGTCGTTGCCGAGGAACAGGCCCTTGACCTTGCTCGTGGTGAGCTTGGCGGCGGCCTCGATCAGCTCGTCGAGGGTGGTGGGCGCCTGGATGCCCGCCTTCTCCAGGAGCGACTTGCGGTAGAAGAAGAACTGCGGGTCGTCGATCATGCGGAGGCCGTAGATCTTGCCGTCCACCGTGTGCGACGTGATGTCGGCCTGGTTGAAGTCGGACTTGACCGGCTCGATGATGTCGGTCAGATCGGCCACCTGACCGCTCTTGACGAGCTGGAGCTGCGGGTGGAACTCGAACAGGTCCGGGGCCTGATCGGTGAGCAGCGAGGCGAAGAGCTTGCTCTCGAAGTTGGAGCCGGTGATCCACTGCGTGGTGACGCTCGCGTCCTTGTACGCCTTCGCGTACCGCTTGATCGCCTGCTCGGTGCCCGCCTCGCCGTACGCGTGGAAGTACTGCACGAGGTTCTTGCCCGAACCGGAGCCGCCCCCACGGCCGTTGTTGCTGCCGCACGCGGCCAGTGTGCCGGCGGCGGCCATGCCCGCGGCGGCGCGGAACAGTGATCTGCGGGACCAGTTGCTGTTGCTCATTGCCGACATGCTGACGTCCTTGTCTCGAAGTGCGGCTGCGGCTCAACGGCTTGGGCCAGATGGCTCGGATGTGCTGTGCGGAGCGGGACGTTAACCTTCGGCTAAGGCTTCGGCAAGGGGTTGGACGAAGTCTGTTCGAAGAGTTGCATTCGGTCCGGAATCCCGAACGTGAGGAAGTGGCGAGGGAGTTGAGGGCCGCCGAGTCAGGGGTGTGGCCGGCGGCCCTCGGTCCAGCGGGGTGTTACTGCCTGGTCCAGGCCTCGTTGGCGCCGCCGTTGCAGCTGTAGAGGATCACGGCGCTGCCGTCGGTGGTCGCCTGTCCACCGACGTCCAGGCACTTTCCTGTCGCCTCGTTGACGATCTGTCCGTTGGAGTTCAGCAGCCAGCGCTGCGTGCCGTCACCCGTGGCGGCCGCTGTCGCGAGCCCGGAACTCCCGGCCGTCAGATAGCCGTTGAGCCCCTTCAGGGTGCCCTTCGCGTCGTACGACCACGACTGCCCGGTGGTGCCCGTGCAGCCGGTGATGGTGGCGCCGGAGGCGTCGGCCGTCAGGCACTTGCCGGACTGCTTGCCCTGGAGGGCGCCGGTGAGGGCCGTGCTGCCGTGGCCCTGCCGGTCGAGGACATAGGTGGTGACGGAGCGGGCCGCGAGCGTGGCGGACATCGTGCCACCGCGCACCGAAGGCCTGGCCACGTCGGCCCAGTTCTCGTCCGCCGAAGTCCGCACCGCCTTCGTGGCCCGTAGTGGCGACCTGCTGTTGAAGTGCACATCGAGCGCCGTGTCGGTGGAATTGTGGTTGTTCACCACGACCACCCACGTGCCGTCCCGGTCGTATGCCGACACCTCGACGCCGTCCGGTGCGCCGGTCACGTTGTGCGCGACCGCGCCCGGCTTCACGAACTTGCTGTACTGGCCCAGCGCGTAGTACCGCTTGGTGAAGTACAGGGTCTGGTTGCCGTTCGTCCTGTAGTTCGGGTCGTAGTAGATCAGGCCGTCGTTCCAGCCGTCGCCGTTCTTCGCCAGCGGATCGCTGCCGATCATCTCCGACAGCGCGACCCACCACTGGAACGCCGAGTCGTGCGCGGTCGCGAAATCCTTGTAGATGATCCGGGAGAGGTTCAGACCGCCGTCGATGGTCGGGTCGTACTCCTGCGCCCAGCCGGTGCCTCCCTTGCCGAAGCAGCAGATCTCCGTGGACCAGGACTGCCTGCCGGCCGCCTTGGACGTCTCGTAGACCTGCGCCCGGTCCCCGTCGCCCGGGTTGTCGTAGGTGTGGTGGGCGAGCTTGGCGACGTACTGGGCGGTGTCCGGCTGCGAGATCCACTGCGGGACCTCGGAGTTGAACTTGACCGTACTGGTGGACTCGTCGGCGATGATGCCCGTCCGCTGGTGCCGGGAGCGCTGCTCGGCGCCGAGGGCGCGCACGATGTCGTCGCGCTGGGCGGGATCGACCAGCATGCCCTCCTGGCCGCAGGAGTCGAAGCTGTTCGTCGGCTCGTTGAAGGGGCTGATGTAGTCGAGCCGGACGCCCTGCCGGGCGAAGTGGTCGGTGACGTCGGCCACGTACTTGGCGAAGTCCTGCTCGCTGGCCGCCTTCAGATGGCCGCCGCAGCTCTTGCCGTTGGTCTTCCACTCGGCGGGCGCGCTGTTGACGAAACCGATCAGGTCCTCGACGCCGTACTTCGCGGCGGCGTACAGGAAGTAGCGGCCCGCCCTGTCCTTGCTCCAGTCGTAGGACCCGTCGTCGTTCAGGAAGTCCTCGGGGGCGCGGGGCGCGTAGCTGACGCCGGTGCCGCCACCGCCGATGTTGTAGCGGTAGGCGCTGAGGTCCAGGCCCTGCGAGGAGAACAGCAGCCGCGCCACCCGGGCCTGCACCTCGGGGTCGAAGTTCCGCAGGTCGTTGACCCACCAGGCGCCCGAGGCACCGATGTCGTCGATGGTCTGGGCGGCGTGGGGAGAGACCTCGGCGGCCGTGGGGGTGGCCGCCGAGGAGGGCGGGGCGGATATCAGGGGGCCGGCGACGGCGAGTGCGGCCGCGGCTGTCAGGAGGACCGATCTCCTGGTGCGGGGAGTCGTGGTGCGGGGGTGAGACACGTGCATCCCTTCCGTCGTCATGAAGGCGGTGCGGTACGGCTCCTTACGGGGGTGGTGCGCTTGCTTCCGTTCCTCTGCCCGACGGACTGCAACGCCCCTTCCAGCGCGAACGTCGCCGCGCCCAAGGAGACCGGGTCGGTGGGGATCGGGGAGAGGACGATCTCGGTGGCGGCCAGCGGCCGCCGCAGCGCGTGCCGGGCGACGGCCTCGCGCACCTCGCCGAGCAGGGGCTCGCCCAGCCGGGCGGCGACCCAGCTGCTGAGCACGACCACCTCGGGGTTGAGGAGATTGATCAGATCGGAGATGCCGGCCCCGAGGTAACGGGCGGTGTCCCGCACCACCTTGATGGCCACCGGGTCGTTCGCGTCGACCGCGCGCGCCAGCGCGTCGATCGTGGCCGTCTGGTCCTCGGGGTGCAACAGCGCGCTCTGCGGGCTCAGTTCACGCAGGTTCTGCATGATGCCGGGCGCGCCGACATACGTCTCCACACAGCCGTGGTTGCCGCAGTGGCACAGCCGCCCGTCCAGGACGAGCGTGGTGTGCCCCCACTCGCCGGCGCTGTTGCTGACGCCCCGGTGCAGCCCGCCGCCGAGCGCCAGTCCGGCGCCGACTCCGGTCCCGAGGTTCACCACCACGGCGTCCCCGCGCCCGCGCGCCGCCCCGAACCACAGCTCGGCGACCGCGCAGGCGCGCAGCGGGTTGTCCAAGTACAGCGGGTAGGCGATGTGTTCGGAGAGCAGGTCGAGCAACGGCACGTCGTGCCAGTCCCAGTTGGGCGCGTACTCGGAGACGCCCGTGTCGCGGTCCACCTGGCCCGGCACGCTCACTCCGACGCCGAGCACCCGCGCCGCCTCCACCCCGGCCTGCGCGACCACCGAGCCGACGGCCGCCGCAACATGGCCGACCACCTGCTCCGGGCGGCTCTCGCCGGGGCGCATGTCCTCGTCCGCGCGGGCAAGGACGTTCAGCGCCAGGTCGAACAGCTCGACATGGACGTACGTCTCCGCGATGTCGACCCCGATCAGCGCGCCCCCCGACGCGTGGACGGCCACGAGACCGCGGGGGCGACCCCCCGCCGAGTCCTCGAAACCGACCTCTGTGATCATACGGAGGTCGAGCAGCTCACCGACGAGCGTGGCGACCGTGGCCAGACTCAGCCCGGTGGCGGACGCCAGCTCCTGCCGTGAGGTGGGCGACGCGGCGATGATCTGGCGCAGCACCTCGTAGCGGTTCGCGGTGCGGATGTCACGTGATGTGCGCTTCACGGAGCTGCCCCTCCCATCCCGTCCAGGCCGGGCCGGGCACATCGGCACCGGCGCGGCGCAAGGCTATGGGCTGCGAAGGACTTTCGACAAGGGGTTAGGAAAGGGGGTGTATAAAGTCGGCCGCAGGGCATCCCGAAGTCAGCCGCCCAGGACATCCCGTACGAAGGCGTTGGCGAATTTGCCACCGGGGTCGAGGACCCGGGCCAGGGCGCGGAAGTCGGCCATGCGGGGATAGCGGTCACGCACCACCGCGGCCGGGACGGTGAACACCTTGCCCCAGTGCGGACGCGGATCGAAGGCGTCCAGGGCCTCCTCGACCCGGCGGACTACCGGGAGCACCGCAGCCGTGTCCGCGATCCAGGTGAAGTGCAGGGCGACCGAATCACGGCCGTGGGCGGGGCTCAGCCACTGCGGGTCGGCGGCGACCGTACGCACTTCACAGGTCTGCAGCACGGGAGAGACGGTCTCACGCACCGCGTCGAGCGCGTTCAGCGCATCGACGGCGGCCGACCGCGGCAGCAGATACTCCGACTGGAGCTCGTCACCGCTGCTCGGTGTGAACTCGGCCCGGAAGTGCGGCAGCCGCTCGTGCCAGGGCCCCGGCACCCCGAACTGCTCGGTGCAGTTGACCGCGGGCATCCCCGGCACCGGGTGCAGCGCCTCGGTCGCCGGCGCGGCCCAGGGGAAGTACGCGGGCGGCTGGTCGGTGCGCCGCTTGAGCCACACCTGCCGGAAACCCGGCTTCCGCCAGTCGGTGAACAGGCTCACGCTGTACGCCGACGCCGCCACCGTCTCGAAGTCCAGCCCGGCAAGGGGCAGTTCGGTGAAGACGTGCTGCTCGACCTCGTACGCCGGCTCCAGGTCGAGGACGAGCGCGGTCACCACGCCGAGCGCGCCGAGGGCGGTCACGGCCCCGTCGAAGCCCTCCTGACCCCGGGCGATCGACACCGCCGAGCCGTCCGCCGTGACCAGCTCCACCTCGCGTACGGCCGTGGCGAGCGGGCCGTTGCCGACCCCGGAACCATGTGTGCCGGTGGCCACCGAGCCGGCCACCGAGATGTGCGGCAGGGAGGCCATGTTGGGCAGGGCGAGGCCGTGTGCGTGGACCGCGCGGGCCAGCTCCGCGTACCGGACACCGCCCGAGACCCGTACCGTACGGGCCGTGGTGTCCACGTCGAGCACCGGCGGCAGACCGGCGATCGACAGCAGGACGCCGTCGGCGCCCGGGTCGGCGATCTCGTTGAAGGAATGGCCGCTGCCCAGCACCCGCACCCTTGAGCTCCCGCCCACCAGGGCCCTGAGCGCGTCGAGCGAGCCGGGCCGGTGCAGCTCACCGGCCGTGTAGGTGATGTTGCGCGCCCAGTTGGTGACCGTCTCCGTCATCCCTGTCGTCCTCCCGGTGAGTGCCTCCATTGACCCTCTCATCCGCCCCGACCTACCGTAGAGAACGGTTGCTGTCGGTGCGTCACCGAGCCGGAAGGGCCCTTCCTTGCCCGAGCGTCTCCAGGCCATGTTCGCCATGAAGGCCGAGAACGTGCCGCACGTCTTTCCGCCGGAGGTGCTCGCGCGACTGCGTGAGTGCGTAGAAATCGATCCCACCGCGGTGGCCGAGGACTTCACCGACCCACGGCTGCGGGAGGCGCTCGCCCGCACCGAGGTCCTCATCACGGGCTGGGGCTGCCCCCGCCTGGACGAGGCGGCCCTGGACGCGGCCCCGCGGCTGCGCGCGGTGCTGCACGCGGCCGGCTCGGTCAAGGGCTTCATTACGCCCGAGGTGTGGCGGCGCGGCATCGCGGTCTCCTCGGCGGCCGCGGCCAACGCGCTGCCCGTCGCCGAGTACACCCTCGCGATGATCCTGCTCGCCGGGAAGGGCGTCTTCGCCTTCCGCGACGAGCTCCGCGCCCGGCGCGCCTTCCCCTACGGCGACATCGTCCCCGGCATCGGCAACTACGGCCGCCGCGTCGGCATCGTGGGCGCGTCCCGCATCGGCCGCCGACTGATCGAACTGCTGCGCCCGTACGACCTGCGGGTGAGCCTCGCCGACCCGTACGTCGACGAGGCGGAGGCCGCCCGGCTGGGCGTCCCCTTGCTTCCGCTCGACGACCTGCTGCGCACCGCGGACACCGTCACCGTGCACGCCCCTGAGACCCCGGAGACGCGGCACCTCCTGGGCGCCCGTGAACTGGCCCTGATGCCCACCGGGTCGGTCCTCGTCAACACCGCCCGTGGCTCCCTGGTCGACCACGAGGCCCTCGTCACTGAACTGCGCGCCGGACGCCTGACCGCCGTCCTCGATGTCACCGACCCCGAGCCCTTGCCCGCCGACTCGCCCCTCTTCGACCTGCCCAACGCCTTCATCACCCCGCACCTCGCCGGTTCCCAGGGCAACGAACTGGCCCGCCTCGGCCACACGGTCACCGAGGAAGCCGCCCGGCTGCTGTCCGGCGAGGGTCTGCGGCACGCGGTCGACCACACGGTTCTGGAACGGGTGGCGTGACGGGCGGGCCGTAGCGGGGGCCGGACACGCGGGGGAGCGGGAACCGAACGGCGACGAAGCGTACGCGGCCCGCGGCGAGCGGGCACACCTCGACGGCGCGGGACGCGGCCGCGCGGGCGGGAGGCTCCGCGGCGACCGTATCGCGGGTCCTTGACGGCACCTGTCCGGTCGCCGCGGCCATCCGTTCCAGGGCACTGACGGCGATGCGTGAACCGGACTACGTGGTCGACGGCCACGCCGGTGCCCCCGGTGGCGCCACCAACAAGACCATCGCCGTCGTCGACGACGTGACCGGCCCACTCCGCGCGCACATCGCGCGCGGAGTGGAGGAACAGGCCGCAGCCGAGGGCCGGGCGTCGACGCGGTCGCCGTGGTGGGCAGGTCTGGGAGGACGCGCACTACCGGGGGCTGCCCGCGTCGCTCACGGCCTGGGCCGGGCGGGCTCCCGGCTGGTCCTGGTGGGCCGGCCGCGGCTCGGATCCGACGTGCCCGCCACCGTCGTCGGCCACCACGGCGAGGGCCAGGCGCCTGCGCCCTTACCGGCCACCTCCTGCGGCCTTACCGGCCACCTCCTGCGGCTGGCCCCCCGCATCGCCCACCTCGGCCGCGTCCGCGGCTACGACGACATCCCCATGGCCCACGATGTCCACCCCTCCCTCACCGCCGTCCACGCCCCCAGGAGCACCCTGGATGGCTGCGGATTTCGTTGGATGAGGCGGCACGTACTGCCGTAATCGACAATTATCTAGTCAAGGTGTCGCGATCTCGATAGCGTCAGCGTATGGCTTCCGATCCGCTGCCCGCCCTCCTGCCCACGACCGACCTCACCCGCCACCATCGCCTGCGCGAGCAGGGCAGCCAAGACCGGGGCGAGCTGAACGCGATCCTGGACGCCGGTTTCGTCTGTCACCTCGGTGTGGTCATCGAGGGGCGGCCGCTGGTCGTGCCGACCGTCTACGGGCGCGACGAGCGGGAACTGTATGTGCACGGCTCCGTGGCCAGCCGCAGCCTCGCGGGTGGTACGCCCGTGTGCGTCACCGTCACCCACGTCGACGGCCTGGTCCTCGCCCGGTCCGTCTTCGAGCACGGGGTCAACTACCGCAGCGCCATGATCCACGGCGAGGCCCGCAAGGTCACCGACCCCGAGGAGAAGCTCGCGGGCCTCGCCCGGCTCACCGAGCACGCGACGCCGGGACAGTGGTCGTACGCACGGCAGCCGAACCGCCGGGAACTCGCCGCCACCACCCTGCTCGCCCTCTCCCTCGAACAGGCCTCCGTCAAGATCCGCACCGGCCCGCCGGACGACGGCGACGGACCCGACGCGGAGCTCGGCCTGTGGGCCGGAACCCTCCCCCTGACCTCGGTCTGGGGAGCCCCGGTGGCCGACCCGGCGCTGCCGCAGGGCATCGCTGTACCAGAACACGTGGCGCGGCGCGAGGGGACCCGGCACGGCTGACGCACACGCGGGGGCATACCGTGAGGAGTCGAACGCCTGAGCCGGGAGGAGACACGGGATGGGCAGCCGCACCGCACTGGTCGAGGATCTGATGGAGAGGTTCCCGCACGTACCGCGGGAAGCCGTCTTCAAGGAGGACCTGCTCCGGGGCGGGGTCGCCTTCGACGCGTCGGCCCTCTCCGACAACGAGGGCGGCGAGGTCAAGCCGAAGTCGTACTTCATCTTCTCCTTCGACCACGGCACCCTGCCGGAACTGGGCGAGGCCGCGCTCAGGCGGCCCCCGGAGGAGATCATCCTCACCGGCGGGCCGTACGACCTGCGGCGCACCGTCGTGTCGGTGCGGGTGAACCCGTCCTCGCCGTACCGGGTCGCCGCCGACGACGAGGGACTCCTGGGGCTCTACCTCGACGGCAAGCGGATCGCCGACGTCGGCGTCCCGCCCATGCCCGAGTACTACCGGCACACCCTCTCCAACGGGAAGTCCGTGATGGAGGTGGCCCCCACCATCCAGTGGGGCTACCTGATCTATCTGACCGTCTTCCGGGTGTGCCAGTACTTCGGCGCCAAGGAGGAGTGCCAGTACTGCGACATCAACCACAACTGGCGCCAGCACAAGGCGGCCGGGCGGCCGTACACCGGCGTGAAGGACGTGGAAGAGGTCCTGGAGGCGCTGGAGATCATCGACCGGTACGACACCCAGAAGGCGTCCACCGCCTACACCCTCACCGGCGGCGCGATCACCTCGAAGGTCGCGGGCCGCGACGAGGCCGACTTCTACGGCCACTACGCCAAGGCCATCGAGGAGCGCTTCCCGGGGCGGTGGATCGGCAAGGTGGTGGCACAGGCGCTGCCGAAGGACGACGTGCAGCGGTTCAAGGACTACGGGGTGCAGATCTACCACCCCAACTACGAGGTCTGGGACCGCCGGCTCTTCGAGCTGTACTGCCCCGGCAAGGAGCGCTACGTCGGCCGCGACGAGTGGCACCGGCGGATCCTCGACTCGGCCGAGATCTTCGGCGCGCGCAACGTCATCCCCAACTTCGTGGCAGGCGTGGAGATGGCCGAGCCCTTCGGCTTCACCACCGTCGACGAGGCCATCGCGTCCACCACCGAGGGCCTGCGCTTCTTCATGTCGCACGGCATCACGCCCCGCTTCACCACCTGGTGCCCGGAGCCCACGACCCCGCTGGGCAAGGCCAACCCGCAGGGCGCCCCGCTGGAGTACCACATCCGGCTCCTTGAGGCCTACCGCGCCACGATGGACGACTTCGGCCTGTCCTCGCCCCCCGGCTACGGCCGGCCTGGGCCCGGCCGCGCGGTCTTCTCGGTGAGTTCCTTCATGGACAGCCTTCCGGCGGCGGACACGGCGGACACGGCGGAGGAGCCGGCGCAGGTGTGACCCCGGAGGGCTCCTCGGCGGTGCCGGCGGTGCGCAAGATGCCCGCGAGAACGCTGAGCCGAAGTGTGGTCGCGGTGCGTACGAGAGGGGGGAGTGGAGCCCAGGGCGTACGGAGGCATCGCGTAAGTCGAATTCGGCAGGGAGCGGCGCCGGGCGGCCTTCGCCCGGTACCGTGTCCGCGACCTCGACGCGCGGTCGCCGTACCGGGCGGAGACTTCGGCCTTGCGGTCAACTCACTGATGGTGAGCGGGTGTTGCGTGACGGAGTGAAACCGGTCGCGCGACGGTCGGTCACCGGATTTGAATAGGCCGCTTGTCAGTTGTGTCGGAGACGTGAAAAGCTCTTGCCCTGCCGCGAGGTTCCCCCCAACTCCATTGGCCAATATGGCGAGTTGACCTCGCTCGTGGATGCAGGAGACCCATGCCCGACCTGCCGACCCCCCAGGACGCCACCGAGGCCGCGCTGTTCTCCGAGTGCTGGGACGCGGTGCTCTCCTACGCGGACCTGTGCACGTCCGGCTCCATCGCGGCCAATCAGCTGGCCACCGAGGCGTTCGCGCTCGGCCTGCGCGAGGCCCGCGCCGCCCAGTCCGCACCGGTGCGCAGCACGGGCCGCCGCTCCGCGCCCCGGCTGCCGATGATCCCGCTGCTGCTGACCGCCGTACGCACGACGGCGGCCGGCTGGGAGGCCGACGGCCTCGGCCACAAGCTCGACCCCGACCTGCGGCTGTGGCTCAACTCCGACAAGGCCACCCGCTACACCGGCCCGCCCCTGCAGCGCCCGGTCGCCCTGCGGGGCCTGAGGGACATGCAGGAGGCCGACGCGTCGCTGCTGTGGCTGGCCGAGGTGGAGGCACTGCCGCTGCCCGCCGTGGCCCGCCGCCTGGGCCTCGACCCGGCCGCCGCGGCCGAGGAACTCGACCAGGTGCGCGGCCTGTTCCGGGACCGCTGCCATCGCGCACACCTGGACACACCCATGGCCGCGCAGTGCCGCAGCTACGCCCGGCTGCTCGACGCGGTCACCCGCTCGCCTGTCGCCGACACCCCCGAGGACCTCTCCCGCCACCTCGCCACCTGTGTGCAGTGCGCGGAGGCCGCCGCCTGTCTGCGTCTGCACGGCGGCGGACTGCCCGCGGCGCTGACCGGCGGAGTGATCGGCTGGGGCGGCCTCGCCTATCTGGAGCGGCGCCGCCGGGCCGCCGAGGTGCGACTGGGCGCGGGCGGCCCGGCGAGGGCGGCGGAACTGGAGAACGGCGACCCGAGGGAGGGCGTGGGCCGCAGCCGCGTCCTGCGCAGCGGCCTGCTGGCCGCCGCCATGCTGCTGTCGGTCATCGCGCTCGGCGTGTCGATGATGCCGTTCGGCGGCTCGGGCGACGACGTCGCGGCCGCCCGTGACGACCGTGAGCCGGTTTCCGACCTCGACCCCTCGCTGCCGTCCACCGACCCGCTCCCGTCGGCCTCCGCCACCACTCCCTCCGCGACCGCAACGGCGGCGGCCAAGTCCGGCCACAAGAACCCCGACCCGGAACCCCAGGGCTCCTCCTCGTCCGCCTCCAAGAGCACCGAGCCGTCCCACGCCGCCACCACCGCGGGGCCCGGCTGCCGGGTCGAGTACGACCAGGTGAACGAGTGGACCAACGGCTTCCAGGCCACCGTCACCGTGACCACCGCCGAGGCCCTGGGCGGCTGGCGCGTGTCCTGGTCGTTCCGCGACGGCCAGCAGGTCGGCCAGATGTGGGACGCGACCGTCAGCCAGAACGGCTCCCGGGTCACCGCCACCGCCGCCGACTACAACAAGTCGGTCGCCGCACACGGCACCGTCTCCTTCGGCTTCGTCGGCTCCTGGAGCGGCAAGAACTCCCCGCCGTACGGGTTCACACTGAACGGGAGCGCCTGCACACAGGGTTGAGACACCCGCGGCCCACCGGGGACCCCGCACCGCGGTGCGGGGTCCCCGGTGGGCCGCGGGTGTCGGCAGCTCGCCTTGTCCGCGGGTCAGCAGCTCGACTTGTAGAAGTACTTGCTGACCGCGGGGTCGTTCATGTTCGCCTTGGTGATGGCGACCATGCTGGTGCCGACCGACTTCTCGACCTTCTTGCCCTCGAAGGCCGCGGCGAGCTGATCGACCGCCTGCCTGCCGATCGCCGCGGGATCCTGCGCGACCAGGACCTGCACGGTGCCCGCCTTGAGCGCCTCGACCTCGTCGGGCTCGGCGTCGAACGCGGCGACCTTCACCTTGCCCTGCTTGCCGGCCTGCTTGAGACCGGTGGCGATGCCCTGGCCGGTGTTGGTGTTGCCCGCGAAGGCGCCTCCCAGGTCGGGATGGGCCGCCAGCGTCGACTGGATCTGCGAGGCCGCGGTGGCCGGCAGGTCGTTGTCGTAGAGGGTCGGCAGCACCTTGATGTCCGGGTACTTGGCCATCTCCTCGGTGAAGCCCTTGATCCGGGCGTCCGTGGTGGAGACACCCGGCTTCACGCTGATGACGATGACCGAGCCCTTCTCGTTCATCAGCTTGGCGAGCGCGTCGGCGGCCACCCGTCCGCCCTTCTCGTTGTCGGACGAGATACGAGTGATGCCGATCGAGGAGTCGGTGACCGTGGTGTCCACGAGCGCGACCTTGGTCCCGGACGACTGGATCTGCTTGAGCGACGGCGTCAGGGCGTTGGTGTCGACCGGAGAGATCAGCAGCCCGTCGGGCCGGGACGCCGCCACCGAGTCGAGCAGCGGACGCTGGACCGACACGTCCCACTGCGCGGAGCCGTCGGCACTGAAGTCCATGCCCTTGGCCTTGGCCTCGGCCTGCGCGGCGCAGGTCATGGTGATGTAGAACGGGTCGCTCTTCACGCCCGTGATCAGCCTGACCTTCTTGTGGGCGGCGCCTCCCGCCGACCCCGAACCCCCGCCGCTGTCCGACGAACCGCACGCCGCGGCGCCCGTCAGGGCCAGTACGGCGCCCACGGCGACCAGCACTCTGCGCCTGTTGCGCATGCTCGGCATACTCGACATAACGGTGTCCTCCTTGGTCATGAGCGCTCCCGGCTCTTCCTGCGCATCTGGTCGATGTAGACGGCCGCGACCAGCACGACGCCCACCGCGACGTCCTGCCAGTACTGCTGGACGCCGATGACGATCAGTCCGGTGGTGAGCACGGCGGGGATGAAGACACCGATCACGGTGCCCAGCACCGATCCGCGCCCGCCGAACAGGCTGGTGCCGCCGAGGACCACCGCGGTGATCACCTTCAGGTTGTCGGTGGAGTGCCCGGCGATGGACGTCGTGCCGTACGAGGCCAGCCACATCACCGCGCCCAGTCCGGCCAGCAGTCCCATCAGTCCGTACACCTTGATCAGGTGCCGGCCCACCGAAATGCCCGCACGTCGTACGGCCGTCGGATTGGAGCCGATCGCGAGGGTGTGGCTGCCGAACCTCGTACCGCCCAGCACCGCGCCGAACACCGCGGTGACCACCGCGGCGAGGACCACCAGCCACGGGATGCCGAGCACCTTGCCGAAACCCAGGCTGTTCTGCAGATGGTTGGAGGCCGCACCCGCCGGATCCTGGCCGCCGGTGGCGAGTTCGGCCAGACCCAGCGCCGCGCCCAGACCGCCGAGCGTCACGATCAGCGGGGGCACCTTCCCGGTCGCCACCACGGCTCCCTGCAGCGCGCCCCAGGCGGTGCCCACGGCAAGGGCGATGACGACACAGACGGCCACCGTGCCCCAGCCGGAGGTGGCCCCACCGTGGCTGATGTTGTACTTGCCCGCCGCCACCGCGGCCAGCACCAGCACCGAGCCGATGGACAGGTCGATGCCCGCGGTGATGACCACGTACGTCATGCCGACGCCGAGGACCAGATAGATGGCCGCGTTGACGGCGATCTGGGTGAGGTCGTACGTGGTGAAGAACTTGCCGGGCGCGGCGATGGTGAAGAACGCGACCAGCGCCACCAGGATCACGAAGGTCCACAGTTCGCTGACGCCGGCCGCCCGTCTCAGCCATGCCGGTACCGCGATCGCTCCGCCGGTGGACCGGGGCGGGTCCGCCACCCGCGAGGTCTGCTGGACTTCCTTGCTGTCAGCGGTCATCGTGCGTCCTCCGATTCCGCCGCACCGGCCGCGCCGAGGGCTGCGTTCTGCTGTGCGGGGCCGTCCAGCGATCCGGTCATGGCCCCGACGAGTTCCTCGATGGTGGTGTCGGCCGCCGTGAACGAGGCGACCCGGCGGCCCAGTCGCAGCACCTCGATCCGGTCCGCCACCGACAGCACCTCGGGCATGTTGTGGCTGATCAGCACGGTGCAGATGCCGCGGTCCGCGACCCTGCGGACGGTCTCCAGGACACGGGCGCGCTGTACGACACCCAGAGCGGCGGTCGGCTCGTCCATGAAGATGACCTTGTTGGCGAACGCGACCGCACGGGCCACCGCGACGGACTGCCGCTGGCCACCGGACAACGTTGTCACGGCGGCCGTGACGTCCTTCAGTTCGACGCCGAGTTCCGCGAACGCCCTGACCGCCTCCCGCCGCATCGCGGGCCGGTCGAGCACGCCGATACGCCCCAGCAGGCCCCCGCGCAGGAGCTCCCTGCCGAGGTAGAGATTGGCCGCAGCGTCCAGATCGGGCGCCAGCGACAGATCCTGGTAGACGGTCTCCACCCCGAGGCGCTGCGCGTCCATCGGGCCGGCGAACCGGACCGGCTCGCCGTCCAGCCGTATCTCACCGCCGTCGGGGGCGATCACGCCCGAGAGGACGTTCACCAGAGTGGACTTGCCGGCACCGTTGTCACCGATCAGGGCGACGACCTCGCCGGGATATGCCGTGAAATCGGCGCCCTGGAGCGCCTGGACGTGGCCGAAACGCTTGACCACACCATGTGCCGAGAGAAGCGGTTCCCTTGCAGAGGCCATGTTGTGCCTCCTGGTTGGTATCGTTAACAGCTCGTCGATTCTGGGAGGCCCGTGGGTGGGCGTCAAGGGTCGGGTACGAACGGGACCTTGGCGGGAGGACGCGGCGTGGCCAGCCGTCCCACGATGAAAGACGTAGCCGCGGCGGCGGGCGTCAGCGCCATGACGGTGTCCCGGGTCGTCAACGGTGACGCGTCGGTCGCGCCGCGCACCGCCGCCCGGGTGGAGGCCGCCGTCCGCCGGCTCGGCTACCAACGCGACGATGTGGCCCGCCAGTTGCGCCGCGCCGACCGGCCGAGCCAGACCATCGGGCTGATGGTCGACAACGTCGCCGACCCCTTCATGGCCGCGGTCGCGTCCGCCGCCGAGGACGTGGCCCGGCAGCGCGGCAGCACGGTGCTCATCGGCTCCAGCCACGACGACCCCCGCCGGGAACGGGAGGTCATCGCGGCCTTCACCGCGCGCCGCGTCGACGGGCTGATCCTCACCCCGGTCGCGGGCAGCCACCGCGTTCTGCGCTCGGCCCAGGCACGCGGCACCAAGATCGTGTGCGTGGACCGGGCCGCGCCCGGCCTGGAGGCGGACGCCGTGGTGGTGGACAACCACGGCGCGGTGAAGGAGGCCGTCCGGCATCTGATCGCGCACGGCCACCGACGCATCGCCTACCTCGGCGACAAGCGGGAGATCTGGACCGTGGGCGAACGCTACCGGGGCTATCTGGCGGCGCTGGAGGCCGGAGGTATCGACGCCGATCCGCGGATCGTCCGGCACGGACTGAGGTCGGGCCCGGACACCGCCAGGGCCGTCACCGAGATCCTCTCCTCACCGGAGCCGCCCACGGCCGTCCTGGTCAGCAATGACATCGTCGCGTTCGGGGCACTGGCCGTCCTGCCCCCCGGCATCGCGTTCATCGGCTTCGACGACTTCGCCCTGGCCGCGCAGCTGACCCCACCGGTCACCGTCATCGCCCAGGACCCGGTCGCGCTCGCGACGAACGCCGCGCAGCTGCTGTTCGCCCGCATCCACGGGGACGACTCCCCGACGCGGACCGTCGTCATGCCCACCCGGCTGATTCCGCGGGGGTCGGGGGAGATACCGGGGCCGTACAGCCGTTGATCCGGTCTCGGCCGTTCGTTGCTGTTCGATCCGGTGCCGGCCGAGGCAAGTCGCTCGGCATATCGCGCCGATCCCATCGTCTGATGAGAAGTTGGCCCGGCAGTCGTTTCTACGCTGGCGAGGTGACGAAACAGCTGGTGGTGGATGGCCCGGGGGAACGGTGGGACTCGGCGGTCGCCGGGCACCTGCGGTGGATCCGCGGCCTGCTCGACAGTCTGGGGCTCCCGGCCGAGCGCCGGAGCGCGCTGCGTCACCGTCTGCGCGCGGTGGAAGCGCGCGCCGCGGACCCGGAATTGAGGGTCGCGGTGTTCGGCGAGGCGTCCAGCGGCAAGAGCACCCTGCTCAACGCCTTTCTGCAGCGCAGGCTGCTGCCCTCCTCGGCCCGGGTGACCACGCACACCACGACCGTGCTGCGCCACCGGGACGGCGCCGAGGGCGTGGTGGTCCGCACGGCCGACGACGAGGTGCTGACGTGGCCGTCCGCCGCGTTCGCCCAGTGGACGGGGCTGCGCCACACGTCCCGTCCGGGCGATCTGGAGGATGCCCTGGAGCGGGTGCTGACCACCGAACTGGCCGAGCAGGTACGGGACTTGGAGGTCCTGGCGCCCGTCCGCCTGCTGGGCGGCGGTACGGCGGTACTCGACACACCGGGGTTCAGCGTGACCGAACGGGGGCATCGGGAGCTGGCCGTGGCCGCCGCACGGCAGGCGGACCTGGCGCTGGTCGTGGTGCCCGCCGTCGCCGCGATGTCGATGACGCTGGTGGACTTCCTGAGCGGACCGCTGCTGGACCACCAGGACCGGTGCGCGTTCGTGCTCACCAAAACCGACCTGCTCGACGAGGACGAACGGGCCGAGGTCGTCGAGGTCGTCGAGAACCGGCTGAAGGAACTGGGGATCGGTGATCCGGTGCTGCTGCCCTGCGCTCCGGGGCAGGCACTGAAGGAGCTCACCGCGCCCGGCGCCCGCGGGCCCGAACCGGAAGGACACCTCGCGAGGTTCCTCGCCGTCGAGGCACGGATCGCGGAACTGGCCGCCGAGCGACGGCAGTTCGCCATCGCGGCCACGGTGCTCGGGCTGCTCTCGGAGTTGCTCTCCACGGTGCAGGAGTCCGCGCAGTCCCAGCGTGCCGAACTCAGCCGTACGGAGCGCGGGTTGGCCGCCCTGTCCCTGCCGGACTTCCCGGCCTTTCTGGACGCCTGGGCCCAGCGCACCCTGGACCGGGCCGGAAGCGAGCTGAGTCATGCTGCCTCGGCCGGCATCCCCGCGGCGTCCCGGGCGACGCTGGAGGCGAAGGTGGTCGACGCCGTCGCCGGAGACAAGATCGGCAACATGTCCGAGGCGGCCGGAAACGTCTCCCGTATCGTCCGGCTCCACTTACGCGAAGAGGCCGAGCGGGCCGTGCGGACCGCGGCGGACCGGGCCGGCGAGCTGCTCACATCCGGAGCCGAGGAACTGGCGCGCGACTTCACCACCGAGTACAGCGCCCTGGCCGGGCTGGCCGGTGAGATCTGGGCCGCGCCCGAGGCACCCGCGGTGCGGGCGACCGACCTGCCCGCCCCCGACCTCTCCGGCGTCGACGAGACCCTCACCGCGATCGGCACCCAGCTGAGCGCCAGCGACAACTGGCGCACCGGCGGCGGGGCGATGGCCGGAGCCCTGGCCGGCAGCCTGATCGCCCCCGGCATCGGCACCGTCATCGGTGGCGCGCTCGGCGCGCTCATCGGCAAACGCGGCAATGACGCGGCCCGCGAGCAGTTTCTGGAGCGGGCCCGCCCGATCATCGCCGCCGCGCACGAGGAGATCGGCACGCTCGTCGGCGACTCCCTGCTGCGCGTCCGCGCGGGCGTCACCGACAGCATCGCCGCCCTCCGTCGGCAGTACGACGACGAGTGGGGCGCGGAGATCGCCCGCCTCACCGCTGAGAACGACCGGCGGCGCGCCGAACTCGCCGCCGGCATCGCCGCCATGGAGGAGGCCGCCGACGGCGCCGGACGCCGCCGCGAAAAGGTCGCCGCCCTGCGTGGCGAGGCCGCCCGCACCGTCCCCGACCCCGAGGAGCAGTGACCCATGGACAACGGTTCCCCGCCCGTCGCCGGCACCCCGCCGCCCGCGCCCACCACCACCCATATCGCCGACGTCACCGCCGCCGCTCCCGGCTGGCTGCGCGAGGCCCGTCAACTGGCCGAGGACTACGGGCTGGACCGCATCGGCACGGCCCTGGAGGCCCTGGCCGCCGAACGCGGAAGGCAGTTCTTCCGGATTGCGGTGGTGGGCGAGTTCAACCGGGGCAAGTCCACCCTGATCAACCGGCTGATCAACCGCGACCTGCTGCCGACGGGACCGCGCCCGGTCACCCGTGCCCCGGTGACGGTCCGGGCGGCCCAGAGGGAGTCGCTGCGGCTCACCTGGCCGGACGGGCACGACGAAGTGCGCGCTCTCGACGCCGAGGACTCCTGGGATGGTCTCATCGGCACCCTGCCCACCCCGAGGCCGCCGCACGGAGCGGAGCCCGAGCCGGCACCGCCCGAGCCCGCCGTGGTCGCCGCCGTGGCCGACGCCTGGCTGACCGAGCTGGGCATCGAGCTGGTGGACCTGCCGGGGGTCAACTCCGGCAGCGAGGAGCAGTTCGAACAGGTACGCCGCACGGCCGCGGCCAGCGACGCCGTACTGTTCGTCGTCTCCGCGGTGTCTCCCATGAGCAGCACCGAACACCGCCTCCTCCAGGAGGAGGTGCTGTGCCGCCACGTCCCGTTCACCGCCGTCGTGGTGACCATGCTGGACCTGGTCGCGGCCGAGGACCGCGAGGAGACCGTACGACACCTCGAGCAGCGCCTGGAGGACCTGCCCGGCACCCTCCCCGTGCTACCGGCCCCGGAGCCCGGCGGCGGAGAGCCGGAGCTCGCGGCCCTGCGCTCACTCGTCGAGGAGTTCGCCCGGGGCAGCGGTCGGGCGCTGTGGCGTGACCGGCGCATCGCCGCCCAGGTCGCCGACCACTGCGAGGCGATGACCGCAATCGCCGCCGAGGCCCTGGCGGCCGACGGGCTGTCCCAGGCCGAGGCCGACGAGCGGGCCGCGCAGGCAAGGACACTGCTGGAGAAGGAGGAACAGCGGTGGGAGCAGCTCCGCATCGATCTGACGGAACGTCAACTCGCCCTCACGGCCCGGCTGCGTGAGCAGATCCAGACGGACCGCGACGGCCTCATCGAGCGGCTGCGCTGGGAACTGGAACGCGCCCAGGACCCCGGTGACTGGTGGAAGCGGGACCTGCCCTTCCGGCTGCGGCACGAGCTGTCCCTGCTCGCCCAGCGGTCCGAACGCACCGTCCTGCCCCGCCTGACCGCCGACACCGACTGGCTCGACGCCGAGGTCGCCGGACAACTGCCCGGAGCCTGTCCGAGTCCCGTCCCGGCCTGGCTCGGACCGACCGTGCAACCACAGCTCACCGGCGAGATCTCCGACCTGTCCAGGACCCGCCTCGCGACCCGCCTCGGCGCCCAGGGCGGCGCCATCGTCGGCTACTTCATCGCCCTCGCCCGTTCGGCCCCGATACCGATGATCTACGGCGCGGGATTCAGCCTGATCGGCGGCCTGCTGGCCGAGGGTGCCATCCGGTCCGCGACCGAACAGCAGCGCAGCGAGGTCGACGCCGTACTCGTCCGCGTGGTCGACGACAGCACGGCAGCCTTCCTGCGGCAGGCCGTCGACCTGCTCGCGGACCTCTACACCGACGTGTTCGACCAACTGCGCGAGTCCCGCGTGGTGTGGCACGAGGCCAGACGAGCCGCGCTCGAAGCCCCGCCCGGGTCCGGCGTCGACTGGTCGGCCCTGGCCCGCCCGGCGGCCGCCCTGACCGCACGTATCCGGGCCGAACTGCAGAAGTGAAGGAGAGAGTGACGACCATGACCACCACGGAAGCCGTGGGTTACGGCGCCGCGGACGCCCAGCGCCTGCGGCTGATGGAGGTCTGCCGGCAACTCGGGAAGATCGCCGGGCAGATCGGCAACAGCGGGGCGGAAGGCGTCGTGACCGCCCTGCTCGAACGGATGGACAGCGATGCCTTCCACGTGATGGTGGTCGGCGACTTCAACCGCGGCAAGTCCACCTTCGTCAACGCCCTCCTGGGCGCCCAGGTGCTGCCGGTCAAGGCGACGCCCGCCACCGCCGTCATCACCGAGGTCAAGTTCGGCGACCCCCCGGCCGCCCGGCTGTGGCGGGAGGACGCCGCGGTACCCGAGACCGTCCACCCCGAGGACCTCATCTCCCTCATCACCGTCAACAGCAAGGAACGCGACCAGCGCAACCCCTACGTCAGGGCCGAGGTCATCTGGCCGCTGGAACTGTGCCGCCACAACGTCGTACTCATCGACTCGCCCGGCCTCAACGAGCACGCCAACCGCGACGAGATCACCCTCACCCACCTGCGCAAGGCGGACGCGGTGATCTTCCTCCAGCATGCGATCGCCCCCATGAGCATCAGCGAGTCGCAGTTCCTCACGTCCTACCTGGACGCGCACGACCCCTTCTTCGTCTTCACGTACTTCGACGCCATCGAGGACACCGAGCGGGACGACGTGATCGCCGGGGCACGGCAGCGCATCGTCGGACTGCGCGGCGAGGACCGGGACGAGAACCGCTTCCACTTCGTCGACGCCAAGACCGCCCTGCGCGCCCGGATCGCCAACGACGCCACCGGCTACCAGAACTCCGGTGTGGCCGATCTGGAACACGCCCTGGAACGCTATCTGGTGACGGACCGGCACAAGGTCAAGCTGCTCACTCCGGCGCGAGCCCTGCGCGGCCTCGCGCGGGAGCTCGACCGCAACATCCCGCACGAACTCGCCCTTCTCGACACCAAGTCCGCCGACCTGGAACGACGCTGGGAAGCCGCCCAGCAGCCGCTGCGCGACCTTGAGGTACAGGCCCGGCAGATCTCGCTGGACATCCGCAACCAGACCCGGATGCTCCAGGACAGGGTGGAAGCCCTGCTCGGCGGCTACCTCGCGTCCGTGGCGGACGAGGCTCCGGCGATCGCCGCGGAGGTCCCCCTGACGACCAGGATCGGCATGAATCCGCTGAAGGTTCCGGAGCGGGCCGAACAGGTCACCCAGGAGATCGCCGCGGGCACCGCGAGGGCCATCGAGCAGAAGGTGGCCGACTGGGTGAGCAGTTCGCTGGAGCCGGTGATCCACCAGGACCTGGAGAAGCTCGGCGAGCGGATGAACGCTCAGCTGAACTCCTTCGAGGCCCGTCTGGACGAGCTGCGGATCAGCCTCACCGGAGTGCGGGACGCCGGGCGCGCCGGGGAACGCGAGGAGGAACAACCGCTCACCAGGTTCCTTTCGGGGGCGGCCGGCTTCGTCCTCGGCGGAGTGGCGGGCGGCATGGTCGGTGCCCGGTTCGGAGCCAAGGAGGCGCTGCGCACCCTGCCGATCACGCTGGCGATCGCCATGGCCTGGATGTTCACCCCGTTCGGGATCCCGACCCTGATCGGCAGCATGCTCGTCCACGGATTCATCAAGAGCAAGGAAGCCGGTGGCCGGCTGGAGAACAGAATGCGGGAGGCCGTCGGCCGGGAGATGGCCACCCAGATCAGGCTGGCTGCGCCCAAGCAGGCCCGAGAGGCGGCCCAGGCGTTCGCCACCACGACCATGGAACCGATCGCCCGAGACGTGACCTCGGGGCTCTCCGCCCGGACCGGTGAACTGACCCGCAGCGTGGAGTCCGCACGCGAGGCCCGCCAGCAGGGCGGGGAGGCCGTCGAGGAGCGCCGCGCCGAACTGAACCGGCTGGACGCACTGCTCCGCAAGGCCGGTGACGACCTCGGCGACCTGGTCGACGAACTGGCGTTGCTCTGATGGCCCGTTACCGCAGGCGCCTGTGCATGGCCGTGGACCTGCGCCAGTACAGCCGCCACGGCTACACCGAACAGGCCGACGCACAGGTCAGGCTCCGCCTCGTCGTCGAACACGCGCTGCGCCGCGCCCGGGTCATGCGGGTCCGTACCCAGCAGCAACTGCAGGGCGACGGACGGCTGGTGGTCTTCCCGGCCCGTACCGACCTCGTACGGGCCGTCCCGGCACTGATCCTCGGCCTACGGGACGGCCTGTACGAGGCGAACCGGGCACCCGGCGCCTTCGGCCGGATGAGGATGCGGGCCGCGCTCGGACAGGGGTCCATCTCCCGGGCCGACAGCGGCTATCTGGGCGACTGCGTGGTGCTGGTCAGCCGCCTGGTGGACTCCGACGGGCTGCGCGGCGCACTGGAACGCAACGAGGACAGCGACCTGGCCCTCGCCGTGTCGAGCGAGCTCTACCGGGACGTGATCGTGCAGCAGGCCCATGGGCTGCCCGCCTCCGACTTCCGGCGGACCGAAGTGGTCACCGAGAAGAAGGACTTCGCCACCGACGCCTGGCTGTACGTGCCGAGGTCCGCGCCCGCCAGGGACATGAGCCAGGAGCCGGTGATCTGGGGGCACTCGCCGGGGCGCGCGGCCATGCGGGAGTTCGTCGTCCCGGCGCTGGCCGCCGCCCACCTCGCGGCCACCGTGGTCTCGCACACCCAGACGCTGCGGGAGTGGGCGCTGCCGGAGTCCGGTGCCGGTACGGGCTGCCGGGGCGACGACTTCGACGGACCGGACCACACGGGTCCGTACGGCGCCCACCACGCGGATGCTCCGCATGCGGACCCGTACCACCACGACCCGTATCACCACGACGCGCACCACCCGGATCCGCACCACCACGACCCGCACCACCCGGACCCTCATCACCCCGACCCGCACCACCCTGGCGTTCAGCACCAGCACCATGACCCGGATCCGCAGCACCACGATCCCGGCGACCACTTCCACCACTTCCACCACGGCGGGCACTGAGGCATGGCCGAACACACCTCGGCAGCGGAGGAGTTGGCGGCGGCGGTCGCCGCGATGGCCTCGTTCCAGCAGGTCACCCAGCAGGCCGACGCCAAGGCCGGAACGATGGTCACCGTGCACGTCGGTCTCGCGGCCGTCGTCGCCACCAAGGTCGGCTCGGTCGGTGCCCCGGCGCCGACCGGGCCGGTGGCCGTGCTCTTCTGGCTCGCCACCCTGGCGTATCTGCTCGGCTTCACCGTGTCGGGATACCTGCTGGTCCAGGTGATCCGTCCGCGCACAGGGCGGCACCCGGCACCGAACCGGTTCTCACTCGACGTCGCCGACCACACCGGTGCGACCGGCGATCGGCTGGCAGTCCAGGCATGGGCGACGGCGGACGCCATCGCGCGGATCGCCTCGCTCAAGAACCGCTACACGGCCCGAGCGGTCGGCTGGGTCGCCGGGATGGTCGTGGCGGCGGCCGTCTGGCTGGTGCTGGCCGGGGCGACATGAGGAGCGGCGCGGCGCCTCAGTCCGTACCGGCGATCCGGCTGAGTTCGGGGACGTCCCGGACCAGGATCCGCCGGTACCCGGTCTCGATGATCCGATGTTCGCGCAGCATCCGTAAGACCCGGTGCACGCTCGGCTCGGAGGCCCCGACCAGCGCCGCGAGCTCCGGTTGGGTGAGCGACACACCGATCGAGACCCCGGCCTCGCAGGGCCGGCCGTACACCCGGGTCAGCTCACCCAGTACCCGGGCCACCCGGGTGCTCACCGGACAGCCCCCGAACTCCTGTCTCCGCCGGGTCGCCCAGCGCAGTTTGCCCGCCACCGCGCGCATCACCGCCTGGGCGGCGTCGTCGTGCCGCGCGAGAGCCGCGAGGAACTCCTGCCGGGTGATGGTCTTTGCCGTCCCCGCTCCGGCCGCCACGACCGTGGCAACGCGTGGCTGTGCGTCGAAACAGGCCAGTTCGCCGACGATGTCACCACCGGACCGGACCGCCATCAGCGCCTCCCGGTCGTCCTCCGTCGTGGCCAGCACCTTGAACCAGCCGCTCAGCAGCAGGAAGACGTGCGAGCCGTACTCGCCCTCGCGCAGTAATCGTTCACCGCCCTCGAAGCGCACCGGCCGCCCGAGTCCGATCAGCTGATTGCGCGTCTCCACGCAGAGTCCACCCAGCAGGCTGGCCTCCGGCCAGTGGCCTTCCACCGGCCGGGGAGCGGGCCCGGTGCGCGCAGCGGTTGATGTCATGACGGGGCCCTTCGCATCGCCGTTGGTTTTTGGCCAAGATGCCGCCTGTCACGCATTGTGTCCCCGACTTCCGTGCTGCGCCCAGAAGTTGGGTGTTTTGGTGTGACTTTTCGGTCGGGGCCGTTCGTCCCGCACATGATGTGGTACCGGCGTGCGTGGTACCTGATGCCGCGCTGGGCCCTGTCGTCACATTCCCGTCTGCCCCGCGACGCCATGCACGCTCCCCCAAGCTCTCGGCTTCGCTCGAGCAGGGGGGACCCCCATGACGCCGAGAGGCCCGCCCTCCGGGCGACGACGGGAATGTGACGACAGGACCTAGGTGGCCGAGGTGCGGCGGCCGCCTCGGCGGTCGGAGCCTCGGCCGCCGGATCCGCGGCCGCCGGTGCCGGCAGCGCCGCCCGTGGCTCCGCCGGCCGCCGCTCGTCGGCGGGAGCCGCGGGCATCCTTGCCGGATGCGGAGGTGTCACTCCTGGTGGCAGCAGCTGTCGTCGCTCCGGACCCGTCGCCGTTTCGGCGTCGGCGGCCGGACCGCCTCCCGCGCTCGGCGCCGGTCTTCCGGTCCGGGCGGGATGCCGTCGGTGTCGTCGGCTGCGGGACCTCGATGGTGACGGGCACCCCCGAAGGCTCGCGGGCGCCGGTGAGGGTGACCAGTTCCCGGTCGCCCGACTTGATGCGGGCCGTACGGGGGCGGATGCCCGCGTCCGACATGAGCCGGGTGACGTCATGTCTCTGGTCGGGCAGGACCAGAGTGACCACGCTGCCCGAGCCGCCGGCGCGGGCTGTGCGGCCGCCCCGGTGGAGGTAGTCCTTGTGGTCGGCGGGGGGATCGACGTTCACGACGAGGTCGAGGTCGTCGATGTGTATGCCCCGGGCCGCGACGTTCGTCGCCACCAACGTGGTGACCTGGCCGTTCTTGAACTGTTCCAGGGTTCGGGTCCGCTGCGGCTGGGAGCGGCCTCCGTGCAGTGCCGCCGCGCGGACACCGACCGCCAGGAGCCGCTTGGCGAGCCGGTCGGCGGACCTCTTGGTGTCGAGGAAGAGGATGACCCGGCCGTCACGGGCCGCGATGCGCGTGGTGACGGCCTTCTTGTCGGTCTCGTCCAGGACGTGGAGCACATGGTGCTCCATGGTGGTCACCGCCCCCGCGGACGGGTCCACGGAGTGCACCACGGGGTCGGTCAGGAACCGCTGCACCAGGCGGTCGATGTTGGCGTCGAGGGTGGCCGAGAAGAGCATGCGCTGTCCGTCGGGCCGTACCTGCCGGATCAGCTTGGTGATCTGCGGCAGGAAACCCATGTCGGTCATCTGGTCGGCTTCGTCCAGCACCGTGATGCGGACGCTGTCGAGTACGCAGTCCCCTTGTTCCACGAGGTCGTTGAGTCTGCCGGGCGTCGCCACGACCACCTCGGCGCCGCGCCGGAGCGCACCCGCCTGCTTGGTGATGGACAGTCCGCCGACCACGGTGGCCAGCCGGAGGTTCACCGCCGTCGCGTAGGGGGTCAGCGCGTCCGCCACCTGCTGGGCGAGTTCCCGGGTGGGCACCAGCACGAGGGCGAGGGGTGCCTTGGACTGCGCGCGCAGCCCGGCTGTGCGGGCCAGGAGCGCCAGCCCGAACGCGAGGGTCTTGCCGGAGCCGGTGCGTCCCCGTCCCAGCAGGTCACGGCCGGCGAGTGAATTGGGCAGCGTGGCGGCCTGGATGGGGAAGGGGGTGGTGACACCTTGCGCGGTGAGGGTCTTCAGCAGCCCCGCGGGCATGTCCATACCGGCGAAGTCCTCGACGGCGGGAAGTGCGGGTGTCGTGTTTTCCGGCAGCCGGAATTCCCTCGACGACGACGCGGACGGCGGGGGTGACGAGGCGCGCCTATTCGGCTTCTGCGACCTGCGGGACATGCAGTTCTCTGCCTTCCTGGAAACAGCACAAACCGGGGTCCGCACCATGACGGTGCGGACCCCGGTGAGCGGATACGCGTCCGGCGATCAGGCGGGGACGATGTTCTCCGCCTGCGGGCCCTTCTGGCCCTGCGTGACGTCGAAGGAGACCCGCTGGCCCTCCTGGAGCTCACGGAAGCCCTGGGTCGCAATGTTCGAGTAGTGGGCGAAGACGTCGGGGCCGCCGCCGTCCTGCGCGATGAAGCCGAAACCCTTTTCAGCGTTGAACCACTTCACGGTTCCCTGTGCCATGACTTTCTCCTTCTGTAGGCAGAGGCCCCATCCGGAGATGCCGGAAAAACAAATAATGCGCCCGAAGGAGAAACATTCCCGTCAGGCGCACATAGGTTCATGGGTACCACAACTGCAACGCGAAAACGGTAGCACAGCTCGGCGGCCCGTGCGGAACATCGAGGCGCGCGCCGGGGCGCAAGGCCGCCGGGTCGGCGCGGGTCGGAAATCGGTGGCACTCGGGTGCGTGCCGCTCTAGGGTGAGGGCTGATTCGCACGGCGGCCGTCGGCCGCCGCTGTCGACCGTGTGAGGAACGGGAGGTGTGACCGATGGCTGTCTCTGCGAGGGGCGCTGCCCGCAACCAGAAGAGCATCCACTCCACCCCCGTGGCCTCCGGCTGACCTTTCTCCCAGCGCACATCTGCGCGGAGCCGGGGCCACCCTTGTGAAGGGTTTCCCTTGACTTCCAGCAATGCATTCTCCGCTCTCGCTCCCTACGGCTGGGACGAGGCATGGGCGGAGCAGTTCGCCCCGTACGACTCCGAAGGACTGCTGCCCGGGCGGGTCGTCCGCGTCGACCGAGGGCAGTGCGACGTCGTCACCGCCGGTGGCGTCGTACGGGCGGACACCGCCTTCGTCACCCCGCACGACCCGCTGCGGGTCGTGTGCACCGGTGACTGGGTCGCCGTCGAGCCCGGTGGCAACCCGCGCTATGTACGGACGTGTCTGCCGCGCCGTACCGCCTTCGTGCGCTCCACCTCCTCCAAGCGGTCCGAGGGGCAGATCCTCGCCGCCAACGTCGACCACACGATCGTCGCCGTGTCGCTCGCCGCCGAACTCGACCTCGGCCGCATCGAACGGTTCCTGGCCCTGGCCTGGGAATCGGGGGCGCAGCCCGTGGTCGTGCTCACCAAGGCGGACCTCGTGCCGGACGCGACGGCCCTGTCGTACCTCGTCCAGGACGTGGAGACGACCGCGCCCGGTGTGCCGGTGCTGACCGTCAGCGCCCTGTACGGCGAGGGGCTCGACGTCCTCGTGGCGCTCGCCGCCGGGGGTACCTCCGTGCTGCTCGGGCAGTCCGGCGCGGGCAAGTCGACGCTCGCCAACGCGCTGGTCGGACAGGACGTGATGGACGTCCAGGCCATCCGGGACATGGACGGCAAGGGGCGGCACACGACCACCACACGCAATCTGCTCGCCCTGCCCGGCGGCGGCGTGCTGATCGACACCCCCGGGCTGCGGGGCGTCGGGCTCTGGGACGCCGAGACCGGGGTCGGACAGGTCTTCTCCGAGATCGAGGAGCTGGCACAGCGCTGCCGGTTCCACGACTGCGCCCATGAGTCGGAGCCCGGGTGCGCGGTGCTGGCCGCCGTCGACGCCGGGGAACTGCCGCAGCGGCGGCTGGAGAGCTACCGCAAGCTCATGCGGGAGAACCAGTGGATCGTGGCCAAGACCGATGCGCGGGTCCGTGCGGAGCTGCGGCGCGACTGGAAGCGGAAGGGGGCGGAAGGAAAGGCGGCGATGGAGCTGAAGCGGGGGCGTTGGCGGTAGCCGCCCGGCGACGGTGCCGGTGCGGCCGTCGCCCGACGGGCTGGAGGGTGTCGGCCCGACCCGCCAGGTGCGTGTCCGATATCCGCCAGCCCGGCCCGGTGTCCATCGCTCACACTGGAAGCGTGATGGACGAAGACACCAGGTACGAGGCCGTGCGGAGCCGGGACGCCCGGTTCGACGGGGAGTTCTTCTTCGCCGTCGAGACCACGGGGATCTACTGCCGGCCCAGCTGCCCGGCCGTGACGCCGAAGCGGCGGAACGTGCGGTTCTACGCGACGGCCGCCGCCGCGCAGGGCTCCGGGTTCCGGGCCTGCAGGCGGTGCCGTCCGGACGCCGTGCCGGGCTCCGCCGACTGGAACGTCCGGGCGGACGTGGTGGGCCGGGCGATGCGGCTGATCGGGGACGGCGTGGTCGACCGGGAGGGCGTCGCCGGGCTCGCCGAGCGGCTGGGCTACAGCACGCGGCAGGTGCAGCGGCAGCTCACCGCGGAGCTCGGGGCCGGTCCCGTCGCGCTCGCCCGGGCCCAGCGGGCGCACACCGCGCGCGTGCTGCTGCAGACCACCGAGCTGCCGGTCACCGAGATCGCCTTCGCCGCCGGATTCGCCAGCGTGCGCCAGTTCAACGACACGATCCGGGCCGTGTACGACTCGACGCCGACCGAGGTACGGGCCGCCGCGCCCCGGGAGCGGGGCGCGCGCCGGGCCACCCCCGGCACCGGGATCCCGCTGCGCCTCGCGTACCGAGGACCGTACCGCTCCGGCGCCGTCTTCGACCTACTCGCCCGCGAGGCCGTGAGCGGGGTCGAGGAGGCCTGCGGCGAGCCCGGCCGTCGTACCTACCGGCGCACGCTGCGGCTGCCGTACGGCACCGGGACCGTCGCCGTCGAGGAGCGCACCGGCGCCCCGGGCGCGGGGAGCGCCGCGCATCCCGGCGGCTGGCTCGACGCCCGGCTGCATCTGACCGACCCGCGGGACCTGACCACCGCCGTGCAGCGGCTGCGCCGGCTGTTCGACCTCGATGCCGATCCGTACGCCGTCGACGAGCGGCTCAGCGGTGACGAGCGGCTCGCTGCGCTGATCGCCGCCCGGCCGGGACTGCGTTCGCCCGGCGCCGCCGATCCGGCGGAGTTCGCGGTACGGGCCCTGGTCGGGCGGCCGGACGCCGAGCGGCTCGTCCTGCGGTACGGCAAGGCGCTGGACGCCCCCAGCGGCAGCCTGACCCATCTGTTCCCCGAGCCCGCCGTCCTCGCGGAGGCCGAGCCGCACGGCACCCTGGGTGCGCTGGCCGCCGCGCTCGCCGACGGCACCGTACGGCTCGATCCGGGCGCCGACCGGGACGACACCGAGGCGGCGCTGCTCGCCCTGCCCGGTATGGACCCGGCCGTGGTCGCCGCCGTCCGGGTCCGCGCGCTCGGCGACCCCGACGTGGCCCCGCCGGGCGAGGACGTGCCCGACAGCTGGCGGCCCTGGCGTTCCTACGCCGTACAACACCTGCGTGTGCAAAAGGAGTTGGAGTCCGCATGACGTACTGGACCCGGGTGGACGGGCCCCTCGGGCCGCTGCTGCTCACCGCCGACCCGGACGGGGCGCTGACCTCGCTGTCCGTGCCCGGGCAGAAGGGCGGCCGTACGGTCCTGGCGGACTGGCGGCAGGACCGCGGGCCGTTCCGGGCGGCCGAGGAACAGCTCGCCGCCTACTTCGCCGGTGAACTCAAGGAGTTCCGGCTGGAGTTGCGGAGCCCGGGCACCGAGTTCCGGGAGCGGGTCTGGGCCGCGCTCGGCTCCGTCCCGTACGGCGCGACCACGACGTACGGCGAGATCGCCGCACGGATCGGCGCCTCCCGGGCCGCCGTACGGGCCGTCGGCGGCGCGATCGGCGCCAATCCACTGCTGGTCGTCCGCCCGTGCCACCGGGTGATCGGCGCGGACGGTTCCCTGACCGGCTACGCGGGCGGCCTCGACCGGAAGGTGTGGCTGCTCACGATGGAGGGGGCGCTGGGTACGGCGGATGCCTAGGCCCCGTCGTCCTCCAGGCCCCAGCTGATGATCCGGCGCGGATGGACGCGGATGACCTCCTCGCTCATGTACGGGCCCAAGTCGTGCGGGCCGACGAGGAGTTCGGCCTCCCCGCGGATGTCGACGCCGCGGACCTTCCACGGCCGCGTGCTGACGATGTCGTCCACGACCAGCGCGACCTTCGGGTTCTTCCGGAGGTTGCGCCACTTCTTGGTGGTACCCATCGAGCGGCCGCCGATCAGGATCGTCCCGTCGTCCTGCGGGAAGAAGCCCACGGGGTTCGCCTGCGGCTGCCCGTGTGCGTCGACGGTGGCCAGGCGTCCCAGCCGCTGTGACGCCAGATATGCCCGCTCGGCCTCGCTGAATCCAGTCATGGCACCAGTCGAACACGCCCGCCCCGCCCGGCACATCGGCACATCGCCCCAGGGCCCCTGGGGCCGTCGGCCTAGTCCGGAACGGCCCGGCTGGGCCGTGCGGGTGTTTTCCGCGGTGACGTTCCGTCGACTTGCCGCGTCCGTGTGTCACCGTCGCCTCCAGCGGGCGACGGGGAAGGGCGGGCGCACACATGGTCAAGGCCGGGCGGGTTCTCGCACTGCTGCTACTGCTGGGGTCCTTGGGCGCCACCGCGCCGACGGCGACGGCCGACGCGGGTTCCGTGCTGTCGTCCGGCTGGACCGGCACCTGGGAGACCGCCCCCTCGGGGACCGCTCCCGCGCTTCCCGGTGCCGCCATCCGCAACGTCGTGCACACCAGTGTCGGCGGGACGGCCGTGCGGATCAGGCTCAGCAACCGGTTCGGCACAGTGCCCCTGACGCTGGGCTCGGTCACGGTCGCCCTGCGGCGGGCGGGCGGCGGTCCGGCAGCCGTGGCCGGTTCGATGCGCGTCGCCACCTTCGGCGGGGCCGAGTCCGTCAGCGTGCCGCCGGGCTGGGACGTGCTCACCGACCCGGTGCCGCTGGCCGTGCCGGCCGCCGCCGATCTGCTGGTCACGGTCTTCACGCCCGCCGACTCGGGCCCCGCGACGTACCACCGCACGGCCCTTCAGACCAGCTATGTCGCCGCGCAGGGCGAGGGGCGGGCCGCCGACGAGGACGGCGCGGCCTACTCGGCCAGGACGCGCTACTGGTACTACGTCACCGGCGTCGACGTGCGCGGCACGGCCGCCGGAAGTGTCGTCGCCTTCGGGGACTCCCTCACCGACGGCAACGGCTCCACCACCGATGCCAATCACCGCTGGCCCGACCGGCTCGCCGAACGCCTCCGGGGCCGCCGGCTGGGCGTCCTCAACGCGGGCATCGCCGGCAACCGCCTCCTGCGGGACGGCGTCGGGCCCAGCGCCCTGTCCCGGCTCGACGCCGACGCGCTGTCCCGGGCCGGGGTGCGCGCGCTGATCGTCCTTGAGGGCATCAACGACATCAAGGGCTCACCGGAGGCGAGCGACCCGGTCGCCTTCGTGGAGGCGTACCGCGAGATCGTGACCCGCGCGCACGCCCACGGCATCCGGGTCGTCGGTGCGACCCTCACGCCCTACAGCGGCTACTCCGCCTTCACGGCGGCCCGTGAGGCGGTACGGCAGAAGGTCAACGCCCTCATCCGCACGGGCGGTGTCTTCGACGTGGTGGTCGACTTCGACGCCGTCGTCCGCGACCCGGCGTCGCCCGAGCGGATCCGGCCCGACTACGACCCGGGCGACCATCTGCACTTCAACGACGCGGGCATGCGGGTGCTGGCCGACACCGTCGAGCCGGCCGTCCTCGGCTGACGCGTCAGCCCCCGATCACCGCGCCCAGCCACGCCCCAGCGATCAGCAGGCAGGCGAACAGCTCCGCCAGCACGCTGGAGCCGCCCGAGCGCATCGTCGTACGCAGCGCGGCCATGGCCTCGCCATGGCGGCCCAGACGCAGTCGCTCGTGGAGGTAGATCCCGGCCATGAAGCCGGGGATCGCGCCCAGCACGGGAAGCAGGAAGAAGCCGAGGAAGGCACCGGCGCCCGCGTACACCCCCATCCGGGGCGTGGCGCCGCTCTCGCGCAGCCGCCGGGGCGGGAGCGCCCAGCGCACCACCAGGGAGAGGGCCAGTACGACGGTGGCGCCCACCAGGACACCCCAGGCCAGCGGCTGCGGATCCGTCAGCGCCCACCACAGGACCCCGGCCCACACCAGCCATGACCCCGGCACCCCGGGCACCAGCACTCCGCACAGGCCCAGCACGATCACCAGGCCGACCAGCAGGAGCTCGGGCACTCCCATCTGCCCAGCGTGCCGGAGCCCGGGCGACGGCGCAGGCCAGGCGCTGGGTCAGTGGTCGTCCCTGGCCACCCAGCCCCGCTCGTAGGCGTGCCAGCCCAGCTGGAGCCGGGTCGTCACACCGGTCAGCTCCATCAGCCGCTTCACCCGTCGCTGTACGGTCCGCAGGCCCAGGTCGAGCTGTTTGGCGACGCTGGCGTCGGTCAGCCCGGCGAGCAGCAGCGAGAGCACCTCCAGATCGGTGCCGTCGGGACCGTCCGGCTGCTCCTCGACGACCCCCTGCGCACCCAGCCGCAGCGGCAGCGCGTCCCGCCACACCGACTCGAACAGCCCCGAGAGCAGCTCCAGCAGGCCGCTGGCGTGCACGACCAGCGCGGCCGGTTCGCCGGTGTGCGAGGTGAGCGGCACCATGGCCAGCGTGCGGTCGGCGACCACCAGCTTGGTCGGCACCCGGTCCACCGCCCGTACCCGCTCGTTGCGGCCCAGCGCCGCGGTCAGCTCGGTGATGCCGTCCGGCCGGTCGAGCACGGCCCGCTCGACGACCACCCGGTAGCGGACCCCGCGTCCGGCGGCCTGCTCCTCGGCGTCGTTGTCCATGCCGGAGACGACGGCCGGGTTGCCGGTGACCAGCGCGCAGACCTCGTCGCTTGCGCCGAGCTGGAGCTGGAGGAAGCGCTGAGTGACCGCGGACGCGCCGGTCACCACCTCGACCAGGTCGTGCACCGCGGGCTCCGTGGCTGCCGCGCGGTACTCCTCGGCGAGCAGGGCCGCCGCCAGCTCGGCCTTCTCCAGTTCGTGCCGCTGCTGGGTGAGCAGCGCGCCCAGCGCCACGCCCGGGGGTGCGGCGACCCAGCGGCCGGGGCGGGCCGAGGACTGCGCCGCGAGGCCGTGCCGCTCCAGCCGGCGCAGGGCGCGCTCGGTGTCGTGCTCGGCCAGTGTCAGGCGCCGGGCGAGATCGGCCACGTCGGCGGCGCCCACGGACACGAGTGCCCGGTACGCCGACTCGTGCGTCTCGTCCAGCCCTATCGCCGCGAGCATCAGCCCTCGCCCCTCCCTGAGACAAGTCGTGACACGGGCGGCCATGGCGGAAACCGGCCACGGCGCAATCCCGCCTCGGCACATCATCGCCGTACCGACGGTCACTCTGCCAAGGTGGCGGCACCGATCAGTTGATCAACGGTGTCGCCGGGCGGTCCTCCCGTGGGGGGTGGGGCCGCCCGGCGGCGTTGTGCGTATCGCCTTGCCTCGTACGGCAGTTCGCCGCGTCCCTCGGTACGGCGTGTACGTCCGGCAGGCGCGCCGGTTTTTCGGGATGCCCCGTTTTCATACGGCCCATGCGGTGGACAATTAGGGGCATGAGCCAGCAGGGGGGTAGGCCCACCCGTCATGAGGACGACTGGTGGGGGCAGCTGTACGACGACTCCACCGACGACGCCGGGCCCACGGCCACGGCCGACTCCCTGGACGACCGGTTCGCCTCGGCGGCGGACACGGTGGACCCACGATCGGGTACGGCGACGGGGGACAGCCCCTCGGACGCGCCCCCCGCCGTGGAGTCCACGGTCCCGCCGCAACGCGCGCCCACCGCGCCGGGCGAGGGACCTCCACGGCAGCGCGCCCCCTGGGAGCCGCCGGCCGAGGCACCCGAGGGCCCCGCGACGTTCCCACCGGGCCCCAGGCCCCCGGGCTTCAGGGACTTGCCGGACAGCACGCCTGACGTCCGGCAGGGTGCCCCTGCTGCCACTCAGCTCGATCTGCCCGTCGTCCCGCCGCCCTCCGCTACCGTCGACTACGTCGGATCCGGGCCGCCCACCTATGACGCCGAACCCACCGCGCTGCCCGTCGCCGATCCCGACGAGCTGGACGATCTGGTCGCGGACACGGTGCTCGACGGGGCCCGGTACGGGGCATGCACGCTGCGGGCCGTGTCCGTGCGGGGGGACTCCGCGCGGTACCGGGGAGAGCCGCGTCGCGACTCGTTGCTCACCGCGCGGTTCGGGTCGGGGGAGCAGGCGCTGATCCTCGTGGCCCTGGCGACCGGCGCGCGGGCCACGCCGGGGGCACACCGGGCGGCGGCCGAGGCCTGTCAGTTGATCGGGCGGGCCGTCGGACGCAGCCATCAGCGGCTCGGCGAGGACATCCGGGCCGCCCGGCGCGGTGACCTGAAGTCCGGCCTGCACCGGCTCACCGACCGCAGTCTCGGCAAGCTCCGCGCCAGCGCCGCCGAGCAGGGCATCGACCCGGATGAGTACTCGGCCACCCTGCGCTGTCTGCTGCTGCCCGCCCACCCGGAGTGCCGCACACGTGTGTTCTTCGGGATCGGCGAAGGCGGGCTGTTCCGGCTGCGGAACGGGGAGTGGCAGGACATCGAGCCACGGGTCACGGCCGACGACACCACCGGTGAGGCCGTGGTCGGCTTCGGCTCGCTGCCGTCCGAGACCCCGCAGGGCGACCGGCTCACCATGGACCTGGGCATCCCGACGCCCCCGAGTCCGTACGAACCGGCCCCCGAACCACCCCGCGAACCCTTCCGCTTCCGTGCCTCCGTCGCCCGTCCGGGCGATGCCCTGCTGATGTGCAGCGGCGGGCTCGCCGACCCGCTGCGCGGCGAGCCCGCCCTCTGCGCCTACCTGGCCCGGCGCTGGTCCCGTGGCACCCCACCCGGTCTGGCCGCGTTCCTCGCGGACACCCAGGTGCGGGTGAAGGGATACGCCGACGACCGTACGGTGGCCGCCGTCTGGGAGGCGTAACCGCGCACCCTGTGAATTCATGGATCTCGCAGAGACCGGACGGCATCCGATCGCACCCGATGGCACCGGACGGTTACTCCGGAGACGAAGGGGCACGCGAGAGCCATGGCCAAGCAGAACGTCGCCGAGCAGTTCGTCGACATCCTCGTCCGCGCCGGCGTACGCCGCATGTACGGCGTCGTCGGCGACAGTCTCAACCCGGTCGTCGACGCCGTCCGCCGCAACTCCGCCATCGACTGGATCCACGTACGGCACGAGGAGACGGCCGCCTTCGCGGCGGGCGCGGAGGCGCAGATCACCGGGAAGCTGGCGGCCTGCGCCGGCTCCTGCGGCCCGGGCAATCTGCACCTCATCAACGGCCTGTACGACGCCCACCGCTCCATGGCCCCGGTGCTTGCCCTCGCCTCGCACATCCCGTCCAGCGAGATCGGCCTCGGCTACTTCCAGGAGACCCACCCCGACCGGCTGTTCAGCGAGTGCAGTCACTACAGCGAGCTGATCTCCAGCCCCAAACAGATGCCCCGTCTGCTGCAGACCGCGATCCAGCACGCGGTCGGACAGCGCGGTGTGAGCGTGGTGTCCCTGCCCGGCGACATCGCCGACGAACCCGCGCCGGACAAGACCGCCGAGACCGCCCTGGTCACCTCCCGGCCCTCGGTGCGCCCGGGCGACGCCGAGATCGACCGGCTCGTCGAGATGATCGACAGGGCCGAGCGGGTCACCCTGTTCTGCGGCAGCGGCACGGCGGGCGCGCACCCCGAGGTGATGGAGTTCGCGGGGAAGATCAAGTCCCCGGTGGGCCACGCGCTGCGCGGCAAGGAGTGGATCCAGTACGACAACCCGTACGACGTCGGCATGAGCGGTCTGCTCGGCTACGGCGCCGCCTACGAGGCCACCCATGAGTGCGATCTGCTGATCCTGCTCGGCACCGACTTCCCGTACAACGCATTCCTGCCCGACGACGTCGCCATCGTCCAGGTCGACGTGCGGCCCGAGGTGCTCGGCCGCCGCTCCCGGCTCGACCTCGCCGTGTGGGGCGATGTGCGCGAGACGCTGCGCTGTCTCACCCCGCGGGTGCGGACCAAGGACGACCGGCGCTTCCTCGACCGGATGCTGAAGAAGCACGCGGACGCGCTGGAGGGTGTGGTCAAGGCCTACACCCGGAAGGTGGAGAAGCACGTCCCGATCCATCCCGAGTACGTGGCCTCCGTACTCGACGAACTCGCGGCCGAGGATGCGGTGTTCACCGTCGACACCGGGATGTGCAACGTCTGGGCCGCCCGCTACATCTCGCCCAACGGCCGCCGCCGGGTCATCGGTTCCTTCTCGCACGGCTCGATGGCGAACGCGCTGCCGATGGCGATCGGGGCGCAGTTCACCGACCGGGGCCGGCAGGTCGTGTCGATGTCCGGGGACGGCGGGTTCTCCATGCTGATGGGCGACTTCCTGACCCTGGTGCAGTACGACCTGCCGGTGAAGGTCGTACTGTTCAACAACTCCTCCCTGAGCATGGTCGAGTTGGAGATGCTGGTCGCCGGGCTGCCCCCGTACGGAACGGCCACCACCAACCCGGACTTCGCCGCCGTGGCCCGTGCCTGCGGTGCCTTCGGGATCCGGGTCGAGAAGCCCAAGCAGCTCGCCGGTTCCCTGAGGGACGCCCTCAAGCACCCCGGGCCGGCCCTCGTCGACGTCGTCACCGACCCCAACGCCCTGTCCATCCCGCCCAAGATCAAGGCCGAGATGGTCAAGGGGTTCGCCCTGTCCGCGTCGAAGATGGTGCTGGACGGTGGCGTGGGGCGCATGGTGCAGATGGCCCGGTCCAACCTGCGGAACGTGCCTCGGCCCTGACGGGTCGGTCAGGCTGTGGGGACCGTTTGATTCCGGCCAGTTTCACCGGCCTTGCAGAATCGTCCCTGCGGCGTATCGCGTGCCCGGTCTCCGCCGTGGCGGCGGCCGGATCGGCAGAACGGAACCGTTAGGCCCTTGACGGGGCACCCGTGGCGGCGTACTGCGGACCCCAGGTCCGGAACCTGGACGCGGGGGCACTGGAGCCTGCCCTGAAGTCCCCTCCAACCGTGGCCGAAGAGCCGGTTGTTGACTTTTCGACATGACTGCCCCTGGACGGACGGGGCATGGATCCCCGTGAAGGTGTTCGATCAGGAGGGGTACCGGCAACAGCGTGCGGGCGGGGGTCATGAAGAGGCAGGCACGAGGGGGCGGTCCCGTGGCGATCGGGGCCTCCTCGGCGAAGGCAGTGGGGGAAGAGACCGTCAACATCAACGTCGTGGAGCAGACGCACGCACCGCAGCTCAGGCGCCGGCTGGGCCGGGCGGACCTGCGGGAGGTGCCCGAGGCACGCAGGGCACTGCGCGAGCTCCTGAGGCACTGGGGAAAGCCTGGCCGCTCCGAGGTCGCCGAACTGCTCACCAGCGAACTTGTCACCAACGCCCTCGTCCATACCGACCGCGATGCCGTCCTGACAGCCGTCCTGGGGCCGCGTGGACTGCGTGTGGAGGTGCGGGACTTCGTCGGCCGCAGGCCGAGGATGTGCGCACCGAAGGCCGACGAGGGCACGCACGGCAGGGGTCTGGTGCTGGTGCAGTCCCTCGCGGACGCGTGGGGCGTACGGGCGCACGGGGTGGGGAAGTCGGTGTGGTTCGAACTCGGCGCGGAGGCCGCGTGAGCCACGGCAACGGGACGGGGGCGTGACCCTGAAGGTCACGCCCCCGTCCCGAGTGGTGTCCGGCCCCGGCCGGACTAGCCGAACTGCTGCTCAAGGTCCTTGAGCTTGCGCTCCAGGGAGTCGAGCCGTGGCAGCGCCATGGTGTCGTCCTCCGCGGTCAGGTCGACCGTGATCGGGTCAGACCCTTTGCGGACCGGCTGAAGGGAGGGCCGAGAGCGTACGGGCAGCGGTTCCGGCGCGGATATGGCAGGCTCCGCAGTGACCTGGGAGGAACCGCGTTCCACCTCGTGCACTTCCATCTGCCGGCCGGTGCCGCGGCCGACGAAACCGCGGTGCCCGCGGCTGATCGCCTTGAGCTGGGCACGCTCGACCCGCTGCTGCTCGCGGCGGCGCAGCCGCGTCTGCTCCTTCTGACGCTGGTCCTCGCGCACCTCCTCGACCGCCTCGTCCAGGCTGCGCACGCCCTCCAGGAGCATCAGCGACCAGGCCTTGTAGGTCTCGCGGGGGGCCCGCAGCCAGCGGACGATACGGATCTGCGGCAGCGGACGGGGCACCAGGCCCTGCTCACGCAGCGCGGCCCGGCGGGTCTGCTTCAGCGCGCGGTCGAAGAGCACGGCGGCCGACAGCGACATGCCGGAGAAGAACTGGGGGGCGCCGTCGTGGCCGATGCCCCGGGGTGCGTGCACCCAGTTGAACCAGGCCGCGGCGCCCGCGAACGTCCATACGAGGATCCGGGAGCCGAGGGCCGCGTCACCGTGGCTGGCCTCGCGCACCGCGAGGACGGAGCAGAACATGGCCGCGCCGTCGAGGCCGAACGGCACCAGGTACTCCCAGCCGTCGGTGAGGCCGAGGTTCTGCTGGCCGAAGCCGACCAGGCCGTGGAAGGAGAGTGCCGCGGCAACCGCCGCACAGCAGAACAGAAGGACATAGGAGGCGGTGCCGTATATGGCCTCCTTGCGCCGGCGGCGCTCCTCGCTGCGCTCCCACGAGTCGTCCGCGCTCGCGTCCTTCCCCGAGGAGCGCTTACCGCGCGCAAGCACCGCAACCGCCGCCAGCATGCCCAGGAGCAGTACGCCGCCCGGAAGCAGCCAGTTCAGCGATATGTCTCTCATCTGGGGTCCCTTGCATTGGGATAGGGCGTATCGCCCGCCATAGTGGCCCAATCCCAACGGCCCTCAGGGGGTTTCGGGGCAAGAGGCCGCCAACGAAGTGCAAGGGGATGCCCAGGGCGGCGTTCTGCTCGAACTGCCGCTTGAGGGGCGGGAGTTGAGTTCGAATAAGACTACCCGTACGGATGGGGCCACGGAAAGTTCCTGAGAAAAGTGAGGAAGTTGTGAACTGCCTGTCTCCGCGGGGGTGTTCCCAGTCGCCGGTGATTCTAGTGGACACCGGGCCGTGCCGTGACCGCCGGTCAGTGATCGGGATGAATGAAAAGGTAAGCCTTACCTTACTCACTTCGTTCGGAATTTGAACTGACGCGTTGTGCGCCTAAGGTGCTTGACGGGTGAGTAACAACCCGCCGTTAATAGCCCAAGTGCCGACAACCCGGAGGAGGACCCCCGTGAAGCAGGGCGCACACGGCTCCGCCGTAACGGGGATTCCTGATCATCCGGCGGACGCGCCGCGGGTGCCCGCGCAGCCGCGCGCCGCGGACGTGGCACGCGAGCGCGACACCTCGACGCCGGAGGCCCGAGGCGAGCACACGCACAGTGAGCGGCCGATTCCGCAGCCGCGGGCGGTCGTGCAGCGCTCGTCCGTGCGCGGCCAGATCCTGGACGCGCTGCGCTCCGCGCTCGTGACGGGGGAGCTGAAGCCGGGCGAGGTGTACTCGGGGCCCGCGCTCGGTGACCGGTTCGGGGTCTCCGCGACGCCCGTGCGGGAAGCCATGCAGCAGCTTGCGCTGGAGGGCGCGGTCGAGGTCGTGCCGAACCGTGGGTTCCGGGTCGTCGAGCGGGGCACCCGGGAGCTGGCCGAGCTGGTGGAGATCCGCGCGCTGATCGAGGTGCCGGTGATGCTGCGGCTCGCCCGTACGGTGCCTGCCGCGCGCTGGGCCGAGCTGCGGCCCCTCGCCGAGGACACCACGCGCGCAGCGTCCTCCGGCTGCCGCGCCACGTACGCCGAGTCCGACCGCACCTTCCACAACGCGCTCCTGGCCCTCTCCGGCAACGAACAGCTCGTCCGGATCGCCGAGGACCTGCACCGCCGCTCCCAGTGGCCCCTGGTCGGCGGCCCGCCGCGCCCGGGCCACGCCGACCTCATCGCCGACGCGGCGGAGCACACGGCACTGCTGGAGGCCCTGATCGCCCGGGACCTGGACGTAGTACGCGCCCTGGTGGGCGAACACTTCGCAGGCGCGACCTGAGCGCCACGCTGCGCCGCCCGGCCATCTGCGGGCCTGGCGCGGCTGTGCGGGGTCCCGGAGCGGGTCAGGAACCGTTGCCTCGGCCCCGTGGCGCTCATGGTCTTCGAGGGGCCGTCGTGCCGGTCGGCCTTCGCGCGGCCTGAGCGGTCGGTCTGCCGGGGCCCGCGCGACGCGTCCCGTGTGGGTGGTACGCGGCGGGGGCCCGGAGGGGGTCAGAAACCTCGCCTTCGGCCCCCGTGGCGCTTGCGGTCTTCGAGGGGCCGTCTTGTCCGGCGGCCTTTGCGCCGGAGTCGCCGGTGCGGGGCAGGGGTACCGGCGTGCGATGCCGGCCGATCCGGCCTGACCCGGGTTCGGCGCGGCCTGAGGAGTCTGCCGGGGTCCGCGCGACGCGTCCCGTGTGGGTGGTGCGTGGGGCGGGGGCCCGGAGGAGGTCAGGGGCTGTCGCCTTCGGCCCCGTGGTGCTTGCGGTCTTCGAGGGGCCGTCGTGCCGGAGTCGCCGATGCGGCTGGCTGGCCTTCGGCGCGGGCTGAGCGGCGTGCCGGGGCCCGCGCGACGCGTCCCGTGTGGGTGGTACGTGGCGGGGGCCCGGAGGGGGGGGGCAGAAACCTCACCTTCGGCCCCCGTGGCGCTTGCCGTCTTCGAGGAGCCGTCTTGTCCGGCGGCCTTTGCGCCGGAGTCGCCGGTGCGGGGCAGGGGTACCGGCGTGCGATGCCGGCCGATCCGGCGCGTTCGGCGCGGCCTGCGCGCTGTGCCGGGGTCCGCGCGGCGGGTCCCGTGTGGGGGGTGTGCGGGGTGGGCCCGGAGGGGGCAGGGACCTTGCCTTCGGGCCTGTGGCGGGCTTCGTGTCGGGGCTGCTGATGTGGGGCAGGGCGTACCGGTGCGGGGTGTCGGCCCGTCGCGTCCGCGGGCCGAGCGGCGTGCCGGGCCCGCGCGGCGCGTCCCGTGTGGGGGGTGCGTGGCGCGGGCCCGGAGGGGGTCAGGAGCCGTCGTCCTCGGATCCCGTGTTGCTTGCCGTCTTTGAGAAGCCGTCGTGCCAGGCGGCCTTCGCGCCGGAGTCGCCGATGCGGTACACGTCCAGGACCGCGCCCGAGGCCACGACCAGGGACAGTACGGCGAACGTGATTTGCAGGGGGAGGGCGTAGCGGCGTGCCGGGGCGGGAGATCCGGGCTGCGCGGCGTCCGGCGTGGACTGGCGGCGGCCCGCCCACCAGACTGCCGCCGCCAGGACGAACAGGCCCGCGGCCCAGGGCAGCAGCCCGTCGCCCAGCTCGGCGTGCCGGCGGACCAGGGCGTTGCCGTCGACGTGACCCTCCAGCCACTCGCCGGCCTGAGTGGTCAGCGGCACGCTCACCAGCGCCACGAAGGCGAGCAGGGGCAGCAGCGGGCCCAGTCGCCGCGCGGCCTTCGGCCACACGGCGCAGACCACCAGGGCCAGCGCGGTCAGCGGAACGAGCACGACGACGAAATGGACGAGCAGGACATGTGCGGGCAGGCCATTGACGAGGCTCATCGGGATACTCCTGTGAGGGGGTCGGTCGCGCCACCCTGACACAGGAACCTCTCAGTTCCCTCTGGGTCCGCGCTCAGGCCGTGGCCGCCCCCGGAGCCGGCGGGGCCAGCTGGCGGGCCAGCCAGGTCGGTACGCCGCCGAGCAGGCGGAACAGCCGGCGGGCCTCCTCCCGCAGCCGGGACGCCTCCGGCTCCGACTCCGCGTCGGCCAGCGAGGCGAGGGCCGGTGCCGTACCCACCAGATAGCCCAACTCCTCCCGGATGCGCAGGGATTCGGCGAAGCCGTGCCTCGCCTCCGCCAACTCGCCCTCGCGCAGCGCCAGTCCGGCGAGGTGGCGCCAGGTGAAGGAGAGCAGCAGCGGGTCGGAGTGCGCGGCGGCGGCCGCGTGGGCGCGCCGGTACGCGGCCAGCGCCGCCTGCGGGGAGCGGGCCAGGTTTTCGGCGAGCAGACCGCGCCGGAAGTCCAGCAGGGCCCGGCCCGGCACCCCCGGAGGGAGCAGCGCCGCCGCCCGCCCCAGCGCCGCCCGCGCCTCGTCGGCCCGGTCCCGCACCCCGTGGATCGTGGCCGCGTACGCAAGTTGCCCGCGTTCACAAGCGGCCGCGCCCCGCTCCTCGTCGCTGCGGGCCTGCGCCTCGGCCGTACGCAGCGCGTCCTCGGCCTCCGCCCAGCCCCGCTCGGTGTAGAGACACCGCTCGACCAGCAGCCCGGCCCGTTGCAGCGTGGCCGCCGCGCCGTCCGGCGGGAGCAGCGCGGCCGCGTCGGCCCAGCAGGCCCGCGAGCGCAGCCGCCATACCGCGGTCTGGAGAGGATCGTCGCCAGCGGTCGTTCCGTTACCAGACATGGCGGTATGCGCCACGTTGCCCTCCCCGAGCGCGCCATCGAGCTGTTGAGTGGTGGCGGCATTCCAGCACCAATCGACTGGCCTGGCCAAGAGGATGGGTGAATAATTTCACAAAGTCGTGGGATCGCGCCACCGGTTGGCGCATCGCCGTCGCCCGCACGGGCGACCTCAGCTCATCCGCAACGCCAGGAAGAAATCGAGCTTGTCCTCCAGCCGGGACAGGTCCCGTCCCGTCAACTGCTCGATCCTCCCCACGCGATAGCGCAGCGTGTTGACGTGCAGGTGAAGCCGGGTGGCGCAGCGGGTCCAGGAGCCGTCGCAGTCCAGGAACGCCTCCAGTGTCGGGATCAGCTCGGCGCGGTGGCGGCGGTCGTAGTCGCGCAGCGGATCCAGGAGGCGGGCGGTGAAGGCCCGGCGGACGTCGTCCGGCACGAACGGCAGCAGCAGCACGTGCGAGGCCAGCTCCTGGTGGCCCGCCGCGCACACGTGTCCGGGGCGCGCCGCGGCCACCCGCCGCGCATGCCGCGCCTCCTCCAGCGCGCCCCGCAGCCCCTCCGCCGAGTGCACGGCCGCGCTGACGCCCAGCGTGACCCGCCCGTCCTCGCCCAGGCCCGCCGACAACGGGTCCCGTACGGTCTCCAGGAGCTCGTCGGCGAGGATCCCGGCCTCCGAGCCGTCGTGCTCGGACGAGACGGCCGGCAGTGGGACCAGCGCTACGGCCTCATCACCGGTGTGGGCGACGGCGATCCGGTCGGAGGGCTCGGGTCCGGTGGCGAGGGGGTCGACCAGGATCTCCTCCAGCAGCGACTGGGCGACCGGGCCCCCTTCGACCTCGCCCTCGTCCCACTCGACCCGCGCCACGACCACCTGCCAGTGCGGGGCGGTCCCGAGGCCCGGCAGCAGCACCGGCGCGGCCACCCGCAGACGCGCGGCGATCTCGGCGGGCGCGGCGCCCGTCTGCACCAGTTCGAGGACCTCCTGCGCGAGCCGCCGCCGCACCGTGCGCGACGCGTCCCGCCGGTCCCGCTCGACCGCGATCAGCTGGGTGACGCCCTGGAGCAGGTCCAGGCGCTCCTCGGGCCAGTCCCCGGCGTCCGCCTCCACGGCGAGCAGCCAGTCCGACAGCACGGTCTCGCGCACGTCCCGCGCCCCCTGCGGGGAGCGGCCGCTGCTGCGGATCGGGAACAGTGAGTACGTCGACGCGGGCGCGGAGCCCAGCAGCACCCGGTGCGGTCCGCGACGGCCGGTGCGCACGGCGGACAGATGCTCGGCGGCGAGCCTGGCGCAGGTCTCCGGTGGCAGGGCCGGGCCCGCGACCTTCGAACCCGCGATCAGCCGCCCGGTGGGGGAGAGCACCCAGGCCCGCAGGTCCAGGTCGGAGCCGAGGAGGTCCAGGACCACGTCCGGGCCGCCGCCCGCCGGGCCCGAGGTCATCATCCGGCGGTGCCGGTCGACCACGGCCGCCAGATCACCGGCCCGCTCGCCCGAGACCTGCCGGACCACATGCTCGGTAATCGTTGCGAACGCAACCGACTCATGCACCGCGAAGAGCGGCAGCCGGTGCCGCGCGCAGGCCAGCACCAGGTCGTCCGGCACATCCCCGAGCTCGGCCTCACCGGCGGCCAGCGCGGCCACGCCCGCCTGCACCAGGATCCGTACGAACGGCTCGGAGTCCTCCGCGTCGCGGCGCCAGGCCAGCCCCGTCAGCACCAGCTCCCCGCCCGAGAGATACCGGCTGGGGTCGCGCAGATCGGTGGTCATCACCCCGCGCACGGCGCGGTCGAGCTCGTCCTCACCGCCGAGCAGCCGCAGGCCCAGCGCATCGGTGTCCAGGAGTGCGCGCAGCCGCATTCTCGTCGCCGCCGTTCTGTGTCTCGAAAACTACGATGAATCTTGAAGGGTTCAGTGGGGCGGGGGCCCGGTGGTGTTTCCAGAGGAAAACGAGGAGGTTTCTGATGGCCTCCATTCATACGAATCTACAAGATGCCCGTGCTGGCCAGCCAACTCCTTCATGGTTTCCGTGACTGACCCCCTCGGACCACAGCGCTGTGTACTGAGCCCACTCAGCGTGAACAGCACATGAACGAGCCGGGCCCGCCGCACACGATCTGGCTCATTCCGTACGACCCCAAGACGAAGAAGAGAGCCGGTCATGGACTTCCTTCGCCCCGCCAGCTGGGAGGAGGCGCTCGCCGCGAAGGCCGAGCACCCCTCCGCTGTGCCGATTGCGGGTGGCACCGATGTGATGGTCGAGATCAATTTCGACCACAGGCGGCCCGAGTACCTCCTCGACCTCAACCGCGTCGGCGACCTCTACGAGTGGGAGGTGGGCGAGGCGAGCGTGCGGCTGGGCGCCTCCGTGCCGTACACCCGGATCATGGAGAACCTGCGCGCCGAACTGCCGGGCCTGGCCCTCGCCTCGCACACGGTCGCCTCCCCGCAGATCCGCAACCGCGGCGGCGTCGGCGGCAACCTCGGCACCGCATCCCCGGCCGGCGACGCCCACCCGGCCCTGCTGGCGGCGGGCGCCGAGGTCGAGGCCGAGTCCGTGCGCGGCACACGGCTGATCCCGATCGACGACTTCTACACCGGCGTGAAGCGCAACGCGCTCGCCCCCGACGAGCTGATCCGCGCCGTCCACATCAAGAAGGCGGACGGCCCACAGCAGTACTCGAAGGTCGGCACCCGCAACGCCATGGTCATCGCCGTGTGCGCCTTCGGTCTCGCCCTGCACCCCGAGACCCGCACGGTCCGCACCGGCATCGGCTCGGCCGCGCCCACCCCGGTCCGGGCGAAGACCGCCGAGGACTTCCTGAACGCGGCACTCGAAGAGGGCGGCTTCTGGGACAACGGAAAGATCATCACCCCGTCGGTCGCCAAGCAGTTCGCGGACCTGTGCTCCGCCGCCTGCAACCCGATCGACGACGTCCGGGGCACCGCGAGCTACCGCCGCCACGCGGTCGGCGTCATGGCCCGCAGGACGCTCACCTGGACCTGGGAGTCGTACCGCGGCGCCCGGCGCATCACGGAGGGAGCCGCGTAATGCGCGTCAACTTCACTGTCAACGGACGCCCGCAGGAAGCCGACGACGTCTGGGAGGGCGAGTCCCTGCTCTACGTCCTGCGCGAGCGCCTCGGGCTCCCCGGCTCCAAGAACGCCTGCGAGCAGGGCGAGTGCGGCTCCTGCACGGTCCGCCTGGACGGCGTGCCGGTCTGTTCGTGCCTGGTCGCGGCGGGCCAGGTCGAGGGCCGCGAGGTGGTCACCGTCGAGGGTCTGGCGGACTACGCCAAGCAGCGCTCCTGCGGGACCGGCGCGTGCGGTACGTCGATGCAGGACGCCCAGCTGGGGGTCCCCCCGGGCGAAGCCTGGGGGAGGCAGGCCAAGCCCTCGGACTCCCAGACCGGCGAGGGCACCGAACTCTCCACGATCCAGCAGGCGTTCATCGACGCCGGAGCCGTCCAGTGCGGCTTCTGCACGCCGGGTCTGCTCGTCGCCGCCGACGAGATGCTGGAGAACAACCCCAACCCGACCGACGCGGACATCCGCGAGGCCCTTTCGGGCAACCTGTGCCGCTGCACGGGCTACGAGAAGATCATGGACGCGGTCCGCCTGGCGGCCGCCCGGCAGGGAGAGGCTGTCTGAGCATGCCTACGAACGGCGCTCCCACCAAGATCACCCAGGGCTCCCACACCAAGGGCGGCATCGGCGAGTCGACCCTCCGCCCGGACGGCACCCTCAAGGTCACCGGCGAGTTCGCGTACTCGTCCGACCTGTGGCACGAGGACATGCTCTGGGGCCAGATCCTGCGCTCCACCGTCGCCCACGCCGAGATCGTCTCGATCGACACGGGCGAGGCCCTCGCGACGCCCGGCGTCTACGCCGTCATGACGTACGACGACCTGCCGACCGACGTGAAGAACTACGGCCTGGAGATCCAGGACACCCCCGTCCTGGCCCACGGCAAGGTACGCCACCACGGCGAGCCGGTCGCGATCGTCGCCGCCGACCACCCGGAGACGGCCCGCCGCGCCGCCGCCAAGATCAAGGTGGAGTACCGGGAACTGCCCGTCATCACCGACGAGGCCTCCGCCACCGCGCCGGACGCGATCCTCGTCCACGAGGGCCGTGACGACCACCACGCCGGGCACGTCCCGCACCCGAACATCGTCCACCGCCAGCCGATCGTCCGCGGTGACGTGACGGCGGCCCGCGAGCGGGCGGACGTGATCGTCGAGGGCGAGTACACCTTCGGCATGCAGGACCAGGCCTTCCTCGGCCCCGAGTCAGGTCTCGCCGTGCCGGAGGAGGACGGCGGCGTCCACCTCTACATCGCCACCCAGTGGCTGCACTCCGACCTGCGCCAGATCGCGCCCGTGCTCGGCCTGCCCGAGGACAAGGTGCGCATGACGCTGGCCGGCGTCGGCGGTGCGTTCGGCGGCCGCGAGGACCTGTCGATGCAGATCCACGCCTGCCTGCTGGCCCTGCGCACCGGCAAGCCCGTCAAGATCGTCTACAACCGGTTCGAGTCCTTCTTCGGGCACGTCCACCGGCACCCGGCCAAGCTGTACTACGAGCACGGGGCGACGAACGACGGCAAGCTGACGCATGTGAAGTGCCGCATCGTCCTGGACGGCGGCGCGTACGCCTCCGCCTCCCCGGCCGTCGTCGGCAACGCCGCCTCCCTCGGCATCGGGCCGTACGTCGTCGACGACGTCGAGATCGAGGCCATCGCCCTCTACACCAACAACCCGCCCTGCGGCGCCATGCGCGGCTTCGGCGCGGTCCAGGCGTGCTTCGCCTACGAGGCGCAGATGGACAAGCTGGCGAAGAGGCTCGGCATGGACCCGGTGGAGCTGCGGCAGCTGAACGCGATGGAGCAGGGGACCATCATGCCGACGGGCCAGCCCGTCGACTCCCCGGCCCCGGTCGCCGAACTCCTGCGCCGCGTCAAGGCGATGCCGCTGCCGCCGGAGCGCCAGTGGGAGAGCAGCGAGGGCGCCGACGTACGGCAGCTGCCCGGCGGACTGTCCAACACGACGCACGGCGAAGGCGTCGTACGAGGCATCGGCTATGCGGTCGGCATCAAGAACGTCGGCTTCTCCGAGGGGTTCGACGACTACTCCACCGCCAAGGTCCGCATGGAGGTCATCGCGGGCGAGCCCGTGGCCACCGTGCACACGGCCATGGCGGAGGTCGGCCAGGGCGGTGTCACCGTCCATGCGCAGATCGCCCGCACCGAGCTGGGCGTCGCCCAGGTGACCATCCACCCGGCCGACACCCAGGTGGGCTCGGCGGGTTCGACCTCGGCCTCCCGGCAGACGTATGTCACCGGCGGCGCCGTGAAGAACTCCTGCGAGCTGGTGCGCGAGCGGGTGCTGCAGATCGGGCGCCGCAAGTTCGGTACGTACCACCCCGCTTGGGCGACGGCGGAGCTGCTGCTCGAAGGCGGCAAGGTCGTCACCGACGCCGGCGAGGTCCTCGCCGACCTGGTGGACGTGCTCGAGGACGAGGCCGTCGAGGTCGAGGCCGAGTGGCGGCACCGCGCGACCGAGCCCTTCGACCTGCGCACCGGCCAGGGCAACGGCCATGTCCAGTACAGCTTCGCCGCGCACCGGGCGGTCGTCGAGGTCGACACCGAGCTGGGCCTGGTCAAGGTGATCGAGCTGGCCTGCGCCCAGGACGTCGGCAAGGCGCTCAACCCGCTGTCCGCCGTCGGCCAGATCCAGGGCGGCACCACCCAGGGCCTGGGCGTGGCGGTGATGGAGGAGATCATCGTCGACCCGAAGACGGCGAAGGTCAGGAACCCCTCCTTCACGGACTACCTCATCCCCACGATTCTCGACACGCCGACCATCCCCGTCGACGTGCTCGAACTCGCCGACGACCACGCCCCGTACGGGCTCCGTGGCATCGGCGAGGCCCCCACCCTGTCCTCGACTCCCGCCGTCCTCGCGGCCATCCGCAACGCGACGGGCCTGGAGCTGAACAGGACGCCGGTCCGGCCGGAACACCTCACCGGAACGGCATGACAGACCCTCCGGGCGGCGCACGGAACGTCACACACTCCGCGCCGCCCGGAGTATTCAGATCGTTCGTCTCGGGCCGTCCCCCGGGTCGTGCGGCCGAAGCAGCATCCCAAATCCCGCAGCCGCCGAGGCGGTTGCTGCGGGTGCCCCTATGAACCTTGGGAGTAGGCCCCACATGACCCAGCAGTCTCTGGAGTCGACGACCACCGCCGAGGACGCGGGTGCGGGAACCCGCAACCCGGCCGGCAGGTCGTGGCTCGACCGGTACTTCCACATATCCGCGAGAGGATCCTCCGTCGCACGCGAAGTGCGCGGCGGCGTCACCACCTTCATGGCGATGGCGTACATCCTCCTGCTCAACCCCCTGATCCTGTCCGGCAAGGACGCGGCGGGGGACACGCTCGGCCAGAAGGCCCTCATCACCGCGACCGCGTTCGCGGCGGCCTTCACCACACTGCTGATGGGATTCGCCGGCAAGGTGCCGCTCGCCCTCGCCGCCGGCCTCTCCGTCTCCGGTGTCCTTTCCTCACAGGTCGCCCCGCAGATGACCTGGCCGCAGGCCATGGGCATGTGCGTGATGTACGGCGTGGTCATCATGCTGCTCGTCGTCACCGGCCTGCGTGAGATGATCATGAACGCGATTCCGCTCGCGCTCAAGCACGGCATCACCATGGGCATCGGCCTGTTCATCGCCCTCATCGGCTTCTACAAGTCCGGCTTCGTGCACCAGGGCAAGGCGACCCCCGTCACCCTCGGCCCCGCCGGTGAACTGGCCGGCTGGCCCGTCCTCCTCTTCGCGGGCACCCTGCTCCTGATCTTCATGCTCCAGGCCCGGGGCATCCCCGGCGCCATCCTCATCGGCATCGTCGGCGGCACGATCGTCGCCGCGATCCTCAACGCGGCCGGTGTCATCGACCCCAAGCAGTGGGCCAGCGGTGCCCCCGAACTGCACGGCAGTGCGGTCTCGATGCCCGACTTCTCGCTCTTCGGGCACGTCGAGTTCGGCGGCTGGGGCAAGGTCGGCGCGATGACCGTGGGGATGATCGTCTTCACGCTCGTGCTCGCCGGGTTCTTCGACGCGATGGCCACCATCATCGGTGTCGGCACCGAGGCCGGACTGGCCGACGGCAAGGGCCGGATGCCGGGCCTGTCCAAGGCGCTGTTCATCGACGGCGCCGGCGGTGCGATCGGCGGTGTCGCGGGCGGCTCCGGCCAGACCGTGTTCATCGAGTCGGCCACCGGCGTGGGCGAGGGCGCCCGCACGGGCCTCGCCTCGGTCGTCACCGGACTGTTCTTCGCGGCCTGCCTCTTCTTCACCCCGCTCACCGCGATCGTCCCGCAGGAGGTCGCCTCCGCCGCCCTGGTCGTCATCGGCGCGATGATGCTGATGAACGCACGGCACGTGGACTGGGCCGACCGGGCCATCGCGATCCCGGTGTTCCTGACGGTCGTCGTGATGCCGTTCACATACTCCATCACCGCGGGCGTGGCCGCCGGCGTCATCTCCTACGCCGCCATCAAGGCCGCTCAGGGCAAGGCCCGGGAGATCGGGGCGTTCATGTGGGGCCTGACAGGGATCTTCCTGGTCTATTTCGCCCTCAATCCCATTGAGAGCTGGCTCGGCGTGCACTAGCCGCTCACCGAAAGACCCTCCACACAACCGTCGTCAGGAGACCGAGAGATGCTGGACATCGCCGAGGAGCTCGACCGGTGGGTCGAGCGGGGACGCGACTTCGCCGTGGCCACCGTGGTGGCGGTCGGCGGCAGCGCCCCGCGCCAGCCGGGTGCCGCCCTCGCGGTGGACACCGACGGCACGGCGATCGGCTCGGTCTCCGGCGGCTGTGTGGAGGGTGCCGTGTACGAACTGTGCCAACAGGCGCTGGAGGACGGCGAAACCGTCCTGGAGCGCTTCGGCTACAGCGACGAGGACGCCTTCGCCGTCGGCCTCACCTGCGGCGGCATCATCGACATCCTCGTCACACCGGTACGGGCGGCCGACCCCGCCCGTCCGGTGGTCGCGGCCGCGCTGGCCGCCGCCGCGCGCGGGGAGGCCGCGGCGGTCGCGCGGATCGTGTCGGGCCCGGCGGAGCTGCGGGGCCGGGCCCTGCTCGTCCGCCCCGACGGCTCGTACGACGGCGGCTTCGGCGCCCATCCCGAACTGGACCGCACCGTCGCCGCCGAGGCCGGTGCCTCCCTGGACGCGGGCCGCACCGGCACCCTGGAGATCGGCGAGCAGGGCTCCCGCTGCGGCGCCCCGCTCACCGTGCTGGTCGAGTCGTCGGTCCCGCCGCCCCGGATGATCGTCTTCGGCGCGATCGACTTCGCCTCGGCGCTGGTCCGCATCGGCAAGTTCTTGGGCTACCACGTGACGGTGTGCGACGCCCGGCCGGTGTTCGCCACCCGGACCCGTTTCCCCGACGCCGACGAGATCGTCGTCGAGTGGCCGCACACGTACCTGGAGCACACGGACGTCGACGGCCGTACCGTCCTGTGCGTGCTCACCCACGACGCCAAGTTCGACGTTCCGCTGCTACGGCTCGCCCTGCGACTGCCCGTGGCCTACGTCGGCGCGATGGGCTCCCGCCGCACCCACCTGGACCGCATCGAGCGCCTGCGCGAAGTCGGCGTCACCGACCTGGAGTTGGCACGCCTCAGGTCCCCCATCGGCCTCGACCTGGGAGCCCGCACCCCCGAGGAGACAGCCCTGTCGATCGCCTCGGAGATCGTCGCGGGCCGCCGCGGCGGCACCGGCGCGTCCCTCACGGGCGCGCACACTCCGATCCACCACGGCACGACGTCCGTACCGGCGGGCCGGATCGGTTCGGTGGCCTGAGGGCCGTCACGGAGACCGGTGCTCTGTCCGTGGCTGAGGGCGGGACCTGCGGCATCGTCGGCCGGGGGCCCGGGGCGGGCGGCGGCGGACTGTCGGGGCCGAGGCCGGTGTGTGAGTCCGTTCACATGGCCAGGCCGCGGTTCTTGGGCAGGGACGGGGTGTTGTCGTCGAGGCGGTCGCGGGTCGTGCGGCGCGAGGGGCCGTGGCCGAGATCGGCGAGCAGGGCCACCTGCGCAGCGCGATCGGTGAGCTCTTGGCCAGTGCCCGGCTGCCGGCGCGCGGGCGTGTGGCCTTCGTCGGCCGCCGTGGCTGTCCGCCGGCGCGTGGCCGGCGGTCAAGTGTCCGTCCCCGTGTGCCCGTTCGGCAGTCCTGATGCCCTCCGCCGTTCACGCCCTCCTCAGCAGGCTGTTCAGCGCCCTGCCGAACATGGCCCGGGCCGTGCGGTCCAGGAGGGGGTCGAAGAGGCTCGGGAGGCCGCGGAGGCGTAGTTCCTCCCGCCACACGACGCGGGTACGGCCGCCCGGTCCCGGGTGTACCTCCAACTCGGCCCAGCCTCGCACCACCCGTCCGTGCTTGACCAGGCGGCACAGGCCGGGCTCGCCGTCGCGCGGCGGGTGCCAGGCGGTGACCTCCATCGGGTCGGCCAAGGAGAGCGGACCGATCCCGGTACGGGCCACGAAGCGCGTGCCCTCCCGGGTCGGCGGATCGGTGACCACGGTGATCCGCGTCAGCGGGACCACGTCGGCGTGCCGGGGCCACTCCGTGAGCCGGCGCCACGCCTCGTCGATCGGCAGCGGTGCCGTGCGTTCGAGCTGGAAGGTGACCACGCAACGATCTTAGGGAAGCGGTTGCCCGAAAGGGGACCCGAGTCGCCTCGGGCAGTTGCGCCAACGAGGGCTTCGTAAGCGGGCGTACGCTGGTCGGCGCGGCGGGATGCCGCACTGCTCGGGCGAGGTCACCGGCCGGCGCGCCGTACGTCCCCTGTCGCGCCGTACAGCCGTACGGCACCATGAGGCGCGTCCCCGTACCAGCGTTCGGGAGGGCGTCGTGGACCGTGAACAGCACGGCAGGCTCGACGAGTTGATGCGCGACCCCTATCCGTACTACGCGCGGGCCCGGACGGCCGAGGGGCTCACCCATGTCGCCGAGCTCGACGCGTGGCTGGTGGCCAGGGACACCGACGTACGCGAAGTGCTGCGTCGTACCGAGGACTTCTCGTCGGCGAACGCGCTCAGGCCGGACGTGCTCCCGTCGCCCGCCGCGCTCGTCGTCCTCGGCGGCGGGTTCGGCGGGCGGCCGGTGGTGGTCACCTCGGACGGCGAGCGGCACCAGCGGTTACGGGCACCGCTCGTCCGCGCGCTCTCACCGGCCCGGATCGCCGCGCAGGTGCCGTACGCCGCCGAGCGTGCCGCCGCCCTCGTCGACGGCTTCGTCAAGGACGGGCACGTGGAGCTGATGTCCGGCTATGCCAGGCGGCTGCCCGGTGAGGTCATCGGGCGGATCGTCGGCCTCGACCCGGCCGACGTACCCGTGGTCGTGCACGGCGGACACCGCGCCGAGGAACTGCTGTTCCGGCCTCTTGAAGAGGCGGATCAACTGGCCGCCGCCCAGGACGTGGTGGCAATGCAGCACGTCCTCGACCGCTGCGCCCGCAACCGGTACGCGCGGCCGCGCGAGGACCTCTGCACGGAGATCGTCGCCTCCGTGGCCGGCCCCGGTCAGGACGAACTCACCCTGGACCAGCGGCACGAGACCGTCGCCCATCTGCAGAACCTGCTGATCGCCGGGCACCTCACCACGACCGCGCTGATCGGCACCACCATCCTGCACCTGATGCGGCACCGGTCCCAGTGGGAGCTGCTGTGCGCGGAGACGAGCGGAGCGCAGCCGGAGCGAATGGGGGTACCCCCTGCTCGAAGAGCTTGGGGGAGGATTACGGCGGCGGTCGAGGAGGCGCTGCGCCACGACGGCCCGCTCCAGGGCTTCCGCCGGATCACCACCCGCCCGGTCACCCTCGCGGGCACCGAACTCCCGGCCGGGGCAGCGGTGTTCGTCGCGTTCGGCGCGGCCAACCGTGACGGCTCGTGCCACTCCCGCCCCGACGACTTCGACATCACCCGCGCCCCCGGCCGCCATCTCGCCTTCGGCTTCGGCACGCACGCCTGCCCCGGCGCACAGCTGGCCCGCGAGCAACTGCGCGTCACGCTGGAGGAGTTGACGCGCCGGCTGCCCGGACTGCGGCCGGCCGACGGGCACCCCGTCACCATGCGGCCCACGCTGATCCACCGCTCTCCGCGCGAGCTCCACCTGACCTGGTGAGGAGCGCCCTGGTGCTGCACCGGTGCTGCACCAGTGCTGTCCTAGGGCTGGTACACCTTCCCCGGCTCGGCCTTCCCCGGCGCGAGCAGCTGCGGCACGGTCACGAACACGTACCCGCGCTCCTTGAGGGCGTCGATGATGCCGGGTACGGCGGGCACGGTGCCCTGGTAGATGTCGTGCAGCAGGATGATCCCGTCACGGGACGCCTGCGCGAGGACGCGCTTGGTGATCAGTGCGGAGTCGGTGGTCGTGTAGTCCTTGGCGGTCACGCTCCACAGCACCTCGGCCAGCCCCAGCTCACGGCTGATGCGGTGCACGGTCCCGTTCGTACGGCCCTGGGGCGGGCGCATCAGCGTCGGCCGGTGCCCGGTGAGGCGCTCTATCGCGTCGTTGGGCCGCTGAAGCTCCTCACGTATCTGCTTCTCCGATATCCGGGTCAGGATCTTGTGGTCCCAGGTGTGGCTGGCGACCTCGTGGCCCTCGGCCGCCATGCGCTTGACGAGCTCCGGGTACTTCTCGATGTGCCGCTTGCCGAGCAGGAAGAAGGTCGCCGGGACCCGCTTCTCCTTGAGGATGTCGAGGAGCCGGGCCGAGTTCTCGCTGGGCCCCGCGTCGAAGGTGAGCGCGATGCACTTGGCCTCGCGACAGTCGACGGTCCCGAACCTGGCGGCCTGGGATCCGGAGGCGGCATGGGCGCGGGCGGCGCTGGGGGCGGTCGTGTCGGTGTCCGCGCAGCCGGTGAGTGCGAGGGTCAGCGAGAGGGCCGCGGCGGTCAGCGCGGTGAGACGCAACCCCGATCCCCGTCTCGGCGTCTTCCCGGTCGGAAGCTTCTTGGTCCACAGAGGCATGCCGGGACTATACATAACGCGTATAGACGGTGTGTATAGATGTGTGCGGTTGCCCGTATCACCATGGAAGACGAGGACCGACCTCCAGCGAGAGGACGACCCATGCGCTTCCAGGACCGAAAGCAGGCCGGACGCGAACTCGCCGAACGGCTCCGAGACCTGCGGGACAAGGGCGCCCTGCCGAAACCCGTCGTGCTGGCCCTCCCCAGAGGCGGCGTCGCGGTCGCCGCGGAGGTCGCCCGGGTGCTCGAAGCACCGCTCGACGTGCTCCTCGTACGCAAGATCGGCGCCCCGCACCACGCGGAGTTCGGTGTCGGCGCGATCGCCGGCGACGACCCCCCGCTCTACGACGCGGACACCCTGGACGGCCTGGGCCTGACCGAGGAGTCCCTCGCCCCGACGGTCGAGCGGGAGCGGCAGGAACTCCACCGCCGTGAGCGGCGCTACCGCAAGGGCCGCCCGCCGCTGGACCTGCGGGGACACACGGTGATCGTCGTCGACGACGGACTGGCCACCGGCTCGACCGCGCGCGCCGCGCTGCGCCACGTGCGGCGCAAGGGCCCCGCACGGCTCGTCCTGGCCGTCCCCGTCGGCGCGCCGGACTCGCTCGCCCTGCTGGGTGAAGAGGCCGACGACGTGGTCTGTCTGCACCAGCCGTACGGCTTCTCGGCCGTCGGCCAGTGGTACGACGACTTCGGACAACTGACGGACGACGACGTGCTCGACGCGCTGGACGGGTACTGACGGCCGCGTCGGCGGCGGCGGAGGTGCAACGGTGCCGGACATGACGGCGGACGAGGCGCGGCGGCGGTTCACCGCGGCCCGGGTGGCGCGGCTGGCGACCGTGGACACGGACGGGCGCCCCCATCTGGTGCCGGTCGTGTTCGCCGTGCAGGGCACCGACGGGATCGTGACCGCCGTCGACCACAAGCCGAAGACCACGACCCGGCTGAAGCGGCTGCGCAACATCGCCGGCCGGCCGGCCGTGTGTCTGCTGGCGGACCTGTACAACGAGAACTGGGACCGCCTGTGGTGGGTCCGAGCCGACGGCGAGGCCCGCGTCGTCGCGCCCGCCCCACCCGAAGTATCCGATGCGCCGGACGCACCTGACGCACCCGACGTACCCGACTCACCCGACCGGGCCGCGTACACCGCCGCCCTCGCGCTGCTCCGCGACAAGTACCCCCAGTACCGCGACCACCCGCCGGCCGGCCCGGTGATCGCCGTGACCGTCCTGCACTGGACCGGCTGGCGCGCGACCACGGCCCCTGCGTAGACACGTCCCGAGGACGCCGTCGGACGTCGTCGCCGCGCCCAGCACCGCCCGTTGCCCCGGACAACCCCCGTCTGTCAAGTCCCAGCGCATCCCAGTGGTACCGGACGGGTACGGGGAGTAACCTCGGAAGACATGACGCGCACGGGGGAACGAGCCGTCAAGTCGCGGATGGAGACGCCGCGTTGGGTTGCACGGATTCAGCAGGCCGGAGGGCCGGTCGTGGGCGCCGGTGTGCTGCTCGGGCCCGACCGGGTGCTCACCGGAGCCCATGTGGTCAGCCCGGGCGAACGGTACGTCGTCCACTTCGTCGGCGTACCGGGCGTACCGGCGGTCGCCGCCACGGTCAGCCCTGACGAGTACGTGCCGCAGCAGGAGGACTCCTTCGGCGACCGCACCGGAGACCTGGCCCTGCTGCGGCTGGCCGAACCACGCCCCACCCGGCAGACCACCCGGCTGTGCCGGCTCGCGGCCTCGCGCGAGGGCGTGGGCATGTACGGCTTCCCGGAGGGCGACGACGGGGGCCGCTGGCACAGCGCCACCCTGGTCGGCGGGCGCGGCCGGGACAGCCAGGTGCAGCTTCGCCCCGAGACCCCGGGCGAACTGGCGGGACCCGGGTTCAGTGGCGGGGGAGTGGTCGACTACGCGACCGGCGAGCTCATCGGCATCGTGCTCAGCGTCGACGCGGGACACGGATCCGCGTTCACCTACATGAGCCCCACCGAGACCATCCTGCGCCATCTCCCCCAGGTCGCCGCCTGGACGGTCGGCCCGTCCGCCGTCGACCCGAGGCTGCACCCCAAGGAGAGCACCGGCGAACTGGACGTGCCGTTCGCCACCGAACTGGCCACCTGGTTCCGCGGCGAGGGCTGGCCGGTGCTCGTCACCGTCGTCCCGGTGCGCGGCCGCCGCGCCTGGACCCTGAGACGCGCGGTCACCCTGGCCGACCGCGAACTGCGCACCCGTGACAACACCAGCCGCTTCGCCGACGATCCGCGCGAGACCGTCCCGCCGCCCGGCGGACACGATCTCGCTCTCGTGGTCAAGGGATTGACGGTCGCCCAGGTCATGGACCGGATCGCGGAGCGGCTCGGCACCCCCAGGGACACCGCCGTCCCGCTGCCCGAGCAGATCGTGGCGATGGGCATCACGCTCGCCGCCGTCCTCGTCGGGGTCGACGAGGCGGCCGAACCCGACCCGCTGCTCGGGATGCTGGAGCGGCTCGCCGAACAGGGAGCGAGACTGCTCCTGGTGTTCCGCGCCCCGAACGACCGCGCCACGCAGGCCGCGGACACGCTCGTACACCGGCCGCTGGCCGACCGCTGGGCCCGGCTGCGCGCGGACCTCGACCGGATCGTGGACCGGCTCGGACCCGCCCTCGACGAGCGTCTCGGCCGGGTACTGCCCGGCGGGGATCCCGACACCGCGCGCCTGATCGACCGGGCCCGGCGCGGCATCCCGCTCACCCGTCTGCTGCGCGGGCAACTGGCCGAGGCCGCCGACCGCGAGACGGAACCGTCGCGGGCCGACGACCTGTTCGTCTACGAGGCCGCGGCCGCGCGCCGGACCCGGCGGCTGGAGCGGGCGGCCGCACTGCTCGACGCCCGCATCGCGCGCCGCGACGAACTGCGCGGCCGGGTCGCCTCGGTGTGGGAACTGTCCAAGGGCAGGGCCGACCCGGCGCAGGCCGAGCGCAACCTCATGGCGTACGAGCTGTATGACACCGCCTCGGCACTGCTGCGCGAGGCCCCGTGCGACGTCGACGCGGCGGAACACGCGGCCGGGCGATTCGTCGCGTACTGCTCCGGGCACCCGCAGGCGTACGAGGAGGGGACAGCGTGACGTCATGTACCCACGCCGGTTGCGCGGGCCGTCTCATGGTCACCGGTTTCTGCGACACGTGCGGGCGCAAGCCGGGGCTCATCGGTGAGTTGCCGCCGCAGTCGGTGGCGAGCGATGCCGGTGAGCCGGGGCAGTCGGGCCCCGAGCCGCCCGGCCACGCCCCGGTCCACGCCGTCGCCGGGGTCGGCGACCTCGACCGGCGCGGACTCGTCCCCGCGCCGTACTGCTCCGGGCACCCGCAGGCGTACGAGGAGGGGACAGCGTGACGTCATGTACCCACGCCGGTTGCGCGGGCCGTCTCATGGTCACCGGTTTCTGCGACACGTGCGGGCGCAAGCCGGGGCTCATCGGTGAGTTGCCGCCGCAGCCGGTGCCGGGCGATGCCGGTGAGCCGGGGCAGTCGGGCCCCGAGCCGCCCGGCCACGCCCCGGTCCACGCCGTCGCCGGGGTCGGCGACCTCGACCAGCACGGACTGGTCGTCCTGCCCGACGTACCCGTCCCCGCGCACCCGGTCGTCGAGGAGCCCAGACCCCCCACCGGCGGACGCCGCTGCGGTGCCGACGGGTGCACGATGATGATCGGCGTCGGCTACGGCGGACAGCCCGCCAGGTCCTCCGGTCGCTGCCCGCGCTGCGGTACGCCCTACTCCTTCCTGCCCCAGCTCCACCCCGGCCAGATCGTCGCCGGCCACTACCGGATCCTCGGCTGCCTCGCCCGCGGCGGCCTCGGCTGGATCTACCTCGCCGAGGACACCCGCGCCGAGGGGCACCGCGTGGTGCTCAAGGGACTGATCAACGTCCATGACGCGCTCGCCCGCCGCAACGCCGTCGAGGAACGCCGCTCGCTCACCGCTCTGCACCACCCCGACATCGTCCGCATCATCACCTACGCCGAACACGAGGTGCCCGGCCAGTCGCCCACCGGCTATCTGGTCATGGACTACATCGGCGGCCGCTCCCTGCAGCGCCTCTTCGACGACGAGGACGCGGAACGGCTCTTCAAGGGCCGCCCCCGCCTCGACCATGTGCTCACCTACGGCTGCAAGATCCTCGGCGCGCTCCAGTACATGCACGAACGCGGCCTGCTCTACTGCGACATGAAGCCCGCCAACGTCATCCACTTCGGGCGCGGCATCAAGGTCATCGACCTCGGCGCGGTGCGTGCGATCGGCGACCGCACCTCCGCCTATGTGTACACGAGCACCTTCGCCCCGCCGCAGCAGGAGATCGAGAAGCGCGGCTGGCACGTCGACAGCGACCTCTACACCGTCGGTATGACGCTGCAGGCCCTGGCCCGCAGCGCGGAACCGGCCCGCGGTCTCGCCCCCGACTCCTTCCGGCGCCTGATCGACCGGGCGACGCACGCCGAACCCCGGGCCCGGTTCCGCTCGGCGGCCGAGATGTCCCGTCAACTGTGGGAAGTGCTGCGGGAGTTCCGTTCGCTGCGGTTCGGCGAACAGCTCCCCGAGAGCTCCACCCGGTTCCGCCCCACCGACGCCTCCCTCGACGCCGGGCTCGGCGCGATCCCCTCCCTGGCCCACTGGACGGCCCGCCCCGCCGCCCGCCCCGGCGAACTGGACATCAGCCCGCCGCCCGCCCACGAGGTGGCCGCCGCCCTGCCCCAGCCCGTCCCGGACCCCGCCGACGGCGCCGCCCTGCTGCTCGACACCTTCCCGCCGGACGCCCCGGACCGCGTCGCCGAACAGTGGCGCCGCGAATCACGGCTGGGCACCCCCGAGACCGCGCTGTGGCTGTGCCGCGCCTATCTGAGGAGCGGCAGACAGGACGACGCCGAGAGCTGGCTGCACGAGGCCGAGGCCCAACTCGGCGCGCAGGACGCCAAGTACGACTGGCGGATCGCCTGGCACCGCGGCGTCCTGCACCTGAGCAAGGACGAGGTGAGCCACGCCGGCAGCTGCTTCGAGGCGGTGTACCGGGCCCTGCCCGGCGAATACGTCCCCAAGCTCGCCCTCGGCTACTGCGCGGAGCGGCTGCGCGAGTCCCAGGCGCAGCGGGGCACCCAGGGGCAGCGCGATCCCCGGACCGCCCGGGCCATGAAGTTCCACGAGGCCGTCTGGCAGCGGGACTCCGCCCACGCCGCGGCCGCCTTCGGGCTGGCCCGCGGCCATCTGGCCTCCGGCCGGCGGGACGAGGCGGTACGGGTCCTCGACCACGTCCCCTCGACCTCTCGCCACCACGACGCGGCCCGTATCGCCGCGGTGCGCATCCGCACCGGCACCCTGGACGGCAGGGCGCCGTCCGTGGCCGACCTGCGGGACGCGGTCCGGCGGCTGCCCGAGCTGCGCCTGGACGGCGGAGCGACCGACGGTGAGTCCCGGGCCCGGCTGGTCGCCGAGGTGCGGGACAACGCCCTGGGCCGCCGGCCGCCGCAAGGGTGGGGGCCGGACTTCCCCACCGGGACCGTGCTCGGATCCGGTGACGAGGACACGCTGCGCGCGCTTCTGGAACAGTCCTTCCGGCACCTGGCCGGCCAGGCCCGCACCGCCGACGAACACGGCCGCCTGCTCGACCTGGCCAATGCCGTCCGGCCCATGACCACCTTCTGAACAGACGCAATGACGAGCCGTCGAAAGGGAACACAGCGATGAGCGAGGCCGGTGGCATCGAGGTGACACTGGCGGTCGGCCAGAACAAGTACCTGTCCGCCGTACCGACGGCCGCCGGACCGCCGGGGGACCAGGAGATGCACGCCATCCTGGAGATCGGGGTCACCCACACCGGGGCCGGACCGCTGCCGGGACGGCCCGGCGGCTCGGGGGCCGCACTCGCCGAGGTGCTGATCATCGACACCTCCAGGTCGATGCTCCACCCCGACACGAAACTGCGCGCCGCGAAGGACGCCACGGTGGCGGCCGTACGACTGCTGCCCGACCGCACCGCCTTCGCCGTGCTGTCCGGCCGCTTCGACGCGACCGTGGTCCACCCCGCCCCCGGCGCCGAGGCGATGGCCGTCGCCGACCCGCGGCAGCGCGAGGCCGCCGAGTACGCCGTACGCGTCCTGGACGCCGACGGCGGCACCGCCATCGGCACCTGGCTCGACCTCGCCCGCCGGCTGCTCAACGGACAGGACGCCCCCATCAAGCACGTCCTGCTGCTCACCGACGGCCGCAACGAACATGACGACCGCGCCGCCATGCGGCTGGACACCGCGCTCGACGCCTGCGACGGCCGGTTCATCTGCGACGCCTGGGGTATCGGCGACGGCTGGGACGCCGACGTACTGCTGCGCATCGCCCGGCGGCTGCACGGACGCGCGGCCGCGGTCCGCCATGAATCGGAACTGCCCGCCGCCTACGAGGAGTTGGTCAACGGCCTGCTCGGCACGGCCGTCCCCGAGCTGCGCATCCGGCTCGTCCCCACCCCCGGCACGGTGATCCGGCAGGTCAAGCAGGTCGTGCCCGCCGAACAGGAACTCCTCACCGTCAGCACCGGATCGGGCGAGCGCGGAGCCGAGTACGTCACCCGGGGCTGGGGCGACGAGGTCCGGCACTACCAGGTCGTCCTCACCGCCGACCCGTCCGGCCGGGACCTCGGCGAGGACCTCCAGCTCGCCGCCGTGGAACTGCTCGTCCCCGACTTCGGCCGCACCGTAGGGCTGCCGGCGCCGCAGCCGGTCCTGGTGCACTGGACCGACAACCCCGCCGACGCCTCCCGGCAGCACCCAGGAGTACGGCGCCACCAGTTGTACGAGCAGTCCGGCGCGGCCGTGGCCCGGGCGTACCGGGCGTGGCTGCGCGGCGCGGACGGCCGGACGGAGGCGGACGCCGAACTCGGCCGGGCCTGGGCACTGGCGCGGGAGCTCGACGACCCGCAACTGCTGCGCGCCCTGCGGCAGATCACGGACGAGGGGCGGGAGCCCGGGGGCCGGGTCACCGTGCGCGACGGGCTCAAGGACGTCGACTGGCAGCATCTGATCCTCTCCAGCGCCATGACCACCCCACCGGACCCGGCGGCCGCCGCGCAGCAGCCCCCGGCCGGACCCGACGCCCCCGGCGCGGCCGGTGACGGCGGCGAGGAGCTCGTGGAGTGCCCGGACTGCAAGTGGCTCGGCCCGGCGGGCTCCCTGTACTGCGGTGGCGACTGCGGCAGACGGCTCGGGGAGTCCGCATGAGCACCGGCACCCCGCCCCGGGACACGAGAGCGTCCGCCGCGCCCGGCTCCCTGCCCCGCTTCCTGGAGCGGCTCCTCGGCGGCCGGCACCGCCCGCCGCACGGCGCCAGCACGACCGCCCACGACCTGTCCCTGCGTCGTCGGCTGCTGCTGGGACTCACCGCCGTGCTGACCGTCTGCCTCTTCGTCTCCTACGAGGGGGTGCACGGCGACGCGGACCCGCTGCGCACCTCCAGCGTGCCGGGCGTCCTCGCCGTCGACACCGCGCGCTACGCGCTCGCCCAGGCCCAGCGGGAGGCCACGGCCGCCACACCGTCCACCAGCGAGTTCCAGAAGCAGATCTCCGTCGCCGCCCGCAGTCTGGCCGTCGCGGCCGCCGACGACGTGGGTGGGCCGGCGGGCCGGCAGGCCCTGCAGACGGTCGCCGACCTGATCACCGTGTACCACGGCATGGTCCAGAAGGCCCAGCTCGAACCCGCGGGCGTGCTGCGCGACGCCTACCTCAGGTATGCGAGCAGCGTCCTGGAGGACAGACACTCGGGCATAAGGACCCGGCTGGATCAGCTGCAGAAGGACCAGCAGGGCGTGATGAAACGGCAGACGAGCTTCGGCTGGACGCTGTGGCTCGGCTGGAGCGTCGTCGTGCTCCTGGTCCTCGCCCTGGCGGCGGCCCTGCTGGAGACGCAGGTCTATCTGCGCCGGCGGTTCCGGCGCAAGTACAACCGCGAACTGCTCGCGGCAGGCGCCCTGCTGGTCGTCGGGGTCGTGACCCTGACGCTGTTCACCCTGTGGACGCACGACGGCATGTCGGACACCCGCGGGCTGCTCCACGGGCAGCTGTCCGAGCCGTCCGCCATCACCGAAGCGGGGCGGCAGACCGCCGCGAACCTGGCACACACCGGCTTCCGCGCGGCGGCGGCCGTATGGATCGTGATCGGAGGGGGCCTGCTCATGATGCTGGCCGAGACCGGCCTGCGACAGCACATCAACGACTACCGGTTCAGGCCGCGGTGAGCGCGCCCCGGTTGACCGTCCGCACGGTCACGGTCGTGGCGAGCTGTCTGGCCCTGCTGGCGGCCCTCGTCGTCGTGGGCGTCCGCGTCTACGGCCGGGAGCCGACCGTCACCCTGCTGGCCAACTGGACGGGCGAGGACCAGAAGAACTTCGAGGAGGCGGTGATCGCCCCCTTCGAGAGCAAGTACCACATCCGCGTCGACTACCAGGGCAGCTCCGCCGAGAGCCAGGTGCTCAGCTCCGACGTGGAGGCGGGCACCCCGCCCGACGTGGTGGTGCTCACCGGGCCCGGTGAACTCGCCGCGTACGTCCGGCAGAACCAGCTGAAGGCTCTCGAAGGGCTCATCCCCAAGGGGGACTTCAGCGAGTCCTGGGCCACCCCGGTCGACGGCCATGTGTACTGGTTCCCGCTCAAGGCCGACCTGAAGAGCATCGTCTGGCACCCCGGCGGCATGACCGAGCAGCAGATCCGGGACGCCGCCCGGCAGCCGGGCCAGTGGTGCCTGGGGATGGGCTCCGGCGCGACCAGCGGCTGGCCCGGTACCGACTGGATCGAGGACATCCTCCTCCAGCAGTCGGGCTGGCAGACGTACCAGAAATGGGCGCGGGGCGAGATCCCCTGGGACTCCGACGCGGTCCGCAACGCCTGGAAGAAGTGGGGGACCATGGTCGGAGCGGGCCGGAAGCCGGACGACCTGGTCCGGCGCGCCCTGCTGACCGACTACCAGGACGCCTCCGCGTTCGTCACCAAGGATCCGCGGCAGTGCAGCCTGGAGCACCAGGCCTCGTTCATCCGCAACTCCTCCGACTCGTGGAAGCGGGTCGACGGTCAGTACGTGGCCTCCTCCCGGCTCCTCGGCAAGGGCGACTCGGACGCATGGGAGGTCTCCGGCGACCTGGTCGCCCTCCTGCACGCGACCCCGCAGGCGAAGAGGCTGATCGGCTACCTCGCCTCCGCCGAGGCGCAGCGGGCCTGGAGTGCCAAGGAGTCCGGCTTCTCCGTGGACGCCAAGGTGCCGCTGGAGACGTACGAGCCGGTGACCGCGTACCGCCACTCGCTCGCCACCACCCTCCTCGACCGGCGGGCGGTGCACTGCTTCGACGCCTCCGACGCCATGCCGCCCACGGTGCGCGACGCCTTCGCCCAGGCGACCATCGAGTTCCTGGCCCGCCCCGGCGACCTCGGGTCCCTGCTGAAGTCCCTCGACACCCTCGGCCGCAAGCCGGGCCTGACCTGGCTCCCCTCGGTCTGCGACCGGGTCCCGCCGGCGGACTGAGCGCCGTGGGTGCCGGAGCTACAGCCAGTCCTTGCGCTTGAAGATGAGGTACAGGGTGACGCAGACGACCCCCATCAGACCGACGGCGAAGGGGTATCCGAGGGCCCAGTGCAGCTCCGGCATCTCGCGGAAGTTCATGCCGTAGATCGTTCCGACGAGGGTGGGGGCGAAGAGGATCGCGGCCCATGCCGAGATCTTCTTGACCTCCTCGTTCTGCTCGAATCCGGCCTCCGCCAGCGCCCGCATCTCCGCGTTCTGCTGCTGGCTCACCAGGGTCGCGTTCACGGTGAGGATCTCCGTGAGGGCCTGGCGGAAGCCGTCCACGCGCTCGCTGATGTGGGTCACGTGGTCGGCGACGTCGCGGAGGTAGCGCTGGAGCTCCTCGTCGGTCTCGTACTTGGCGAAACCGGCCATCAGACCGTGCAGCATGCCGACCAGCGGGCGGGTCGCGCGCTGGAACTCGACCATCTCGCGGGAGAGTTCGTAGATACGGCGGGAGACCTCGGGGTCGCCGCGGAACACCTCGGTCTCGATCTCGTCGATGTCGTTCTGGACCCCCGAGACGACGGGCGCGTAGCCGTCGACCACCGCGTCGAGGATCGCGTACAGCACCGCCTCCGGGCCGAGTTTGAGCAGGTCGGGGGAGTCCTCCATACGGCCGCGGACCGCCGAGAGGTCGGGAGCGGCCCCGTGCCGGACCGTGATGACGAAGTCCGGGCCCACGAAGACGTGCAGCTCGCCGAAGTCGACCTCCTCCGGCGCGTCGAGATACCGGGCGGCACGCAGGACGACGAACAGCGTGTCGCCGTACCGCTCCAGCTTGGGGCGCTGGTGCGCCTCCATCGCGTCCTCGACCGCGAGCGGGTGCAGATCGAACTCGGCGGCCAGGGGGAGGAGTTCACCCTCGGTGGGGCGGGCGAGCCCGATCCACGCCATGCCGGAGGGCTGCTTGCGCAGTTCGCGGTAGGTGTCGGTGAGCGTGTCCGGGGAGGAGACGCGCACCCCGTCGCGGTACAGGGCCGCCTGGACGATGCTGACGGGTTCGACCGCATCCCCGCCCGGGGTCCGCGCCGGGGGCGCGGCCGGCACGGCAGTCGGCGGCGGCTGGTTCAGCGCGCGACGCCAGACGGACTTGCGGTGATTCTTCTCGCCGGAGCCGGCGCGTCGCTCATGCATCGCGGCTGCCTCCCGGTCGAGCGTGTGTCGGGGTGATCACGCAGCAGGATATACGGGGGATCCTTCGGGTGGGCGCCCCAATAGTGATCATGCTGTGACCTCGTTGTATACACCTCGGAAGGCCTGATCAATATGGTCTCACCGTGTCCAGCAACGAGAATCCACTTCTCCAGCAAGGCCCGGTTCCTGCCCGGAAGCGTACGTGGCCCCGGAATGCCGTGCCGGCCGTAGCGGCGGCCGCCGTGGTCACGGCGGCCGTCCTTGCGGTGAGTTACACCGCCTCGTCGTCCCCGGAACACGAAGCTGCCGCACCCGCGACGACAACGGCCACACCCACACCGCGTACGGCAGAGAGGCCAATGATCCCGGTGGCCGAGGCGTTTCCGGTCCATGTGGCGGACGGGAAGGGTGGCACCTTCACCAGGGTGGGCTCGGCCGTGCTGAAGTCCTGCACCGAGCCCGACTCGGTGGGATCGGCGCTGGCCGCCGAGATCGCCGCCGGCAGCGGGTGCCTCGGCGAGGAGATCGCGCTGTACAAGGACACCCGCAACAACCAGTTCAACCTGGCCGTCTTCACCATGAAGGACCCCCAGGAGACGGTGAAGCTGGTGACCCAACTGTCCATGAACTTCGACGACTACGAGGTGGCCGCGCAAGCCCCACCGCCCGGATCCGGCCTGCCGACCCTGCCGGCCGACAGCGGAATGGTGCAGGCCTTCACCGGGCAGGGCCGCGCCATGGTGGCGGGACTGGGCCAGTGGTCGGACGGCCGGAAGAGCGGTTACCAGCAACTGGTCGATCATCTGGAACCGCTGCTCAAGGCGGTCTCGAAGAACGTCGCTCGCTACGAGACCGCACAGTGACCCGTTCGACGCCCCCATAGCGCCGTCGGCCGCGTCGAGAGGGACCGCGCCGGTTTCATGCGCACCCGGCACGGCGAGGACTCCCCACCCGCGGCACGCGATGTCCTGGCCGTCGCAGGTGAGTTGGACGGCGACGAGGTGACCACCAGCCCGTACCCGGTGGCCGATGTCGAGCAGGCATGGGATGACGTCGAGGCCCGACCTCACCGTGCCAGGCATCCTCTGCGGCTGCGCGGAGGAGGAGCGGCAGCGCACCGCGTGGCCGGCGCACGAGGACGGCTCCGCCGTCCCGCAGAGAGTTGCGGACAGAACATGTCCGCAAGCGGCACTAGCGTGCGGTGCATGACGAAGCGGAGCATTACGAGGGTGGCCCTCGCCCCCTCCCTCGACACCCGTGCGTTGAACCGTGCGACCCTCGCCCGGCAGCTGCTGCTGAGCCGTGCGCCGCTGTCCGTCGGGGCCGCCGTGGAGCATCTCCTCGGGCTTCAGGCGCAGAACGTCAAGCCTCCCTACTACGCGCTTGCCGCCCGTCTCGAAGGCTTCACCCCCGAGGCGCTGTCCCGGCCCATGGCCGACCGCGAGGTCGTCCGCATCGTCACCATGCGTTCCACCATCCACACCCACACCGCCGACGACTGCCTCACCCTGCGGCCGCTCGTCCAGGCCGCCCGGGACCGCGAGCTGAACGCCTTCCGCAAGGGGCTGGCCGGTGTCGATCTGGACCGTCTCGCCGTGCTCGCCCGTGAGCTGGTCGAGGCCGAGCCGCGGACCATGGCGCAGTTGCGCGAGGCGCTGCTCGCCGAGTGGCCGGGCGCCGACCCCCAGTCCCTGTCCATCGCCGCCCGCTGCAGGCTCCCGCTCGTGCAGGTCACCCCGCGCGGGCTGTGGGGCAGGAGCGGGCAGGTGGCCCTGACCACCGCCGAACACTGGCTGGGCCGCTCCGCCGAGCCCGCCCCGGCCCCGGACGCGACAGTCCTGCGCTACCTCGCCGCCTTCGGACCGGCGTCCGTGAAGGACATGCAGACCTGGGCCGGACTCACCCGGCTCCGCGAGGCCTTCGAGCGCCTCCGCCCACGGCTGGTCACCTTCCGGGACGGCAACGGCGTCGAACTCTTCGACCTCCCCGACGCCCCGCGCCCCGACCCGGACACCCCGGCCCCGCCCCGCTTCCTCCCCGAATTCGACAACCTCCTCCTGTCCCATGCCGACCGCACCCGGGTCGTACCGCCCGCGTACTGGGGCCGCACCTGGCAGGGCAACCAGGCCCACTGCACCCTGCTCGTCGACGGCTTTGTGGCGGGCGTGTGGAAACTGGACGGTGACGCACTCCTGATAGAGCCCTTCGGGACACTCACGAAGGGCCGGTGGGAGGAGGTGACCGAGGAGGGGGAGCGGATGCTCGCCGTCATGCATCCGGGGGAGTCGTACGACATCCGCTTCGGCACCGTCGTACGGACTTGAGAGTCGCATGGAAAGGGGGGCGCTGCGGGCCGCTCGTGGTGGCTCGCAACGCCCCCCTGGTATCTACCTGAGGGGTTCTCAGGAGTTCTTCTGGGTTACGAGTTGACCTGCGTGGTCACCAGGTTCGAGAAGGTGGTCAGCCGGGTGTACACACCCGGGTAACCGGCCTCCGCGCACCCCTCTCCCCAGGAAGTGATCCCTGCCAGGACGCCCCCGATGAGCAGGGGACCGCCGCTGTCGCCCTGGCAGGTGTCTACGCCACCGGATGAGTATCCGGCGCAAACCATGTCGGTCTGGACGAAGTCCGAACCGTAGGAGCTGCGGCAGCTCGAGTCGGCCGCGATCGGCACGGTCGCGGTCCGCAGCTGGTTGGAGGAGCTACCGCTCTCCGAGGTGGTGCCCCAGCCGAGGATGCGGGCCGTGGTGCCGGCCGCGTACACACCCGTCTGGGAGGAGGAGACGTACGACGCCGTCGTGTACGGCATCGAGGTGGAGAGGGTCAGCACGGCCACGTCGTCGCCGTTGGTGGCGTCCGTGTAGTCCGGGTTGACCCAGATCTTGCTGACCTTGCTGACCGTGCCGTTCGTCCCGTTGAGGTAGGTCCGGCCGCCCACGACGCGGACGTTGCCGGTGCTCTCGCCGACCATGCAGTGCGCGGCGGTGATCACCTTCTTGGCCGCCACCAGAGTGCCGCCGCAGAACTGATTGCCCGACGCGTCCGTGATCTGCATGACGAACGGGTACGCGGTCGTGGTGGTCGTCGTGCCGCCGACGATGGGCTGTGGAGCCGCTGCAGCGGTGGGGGCGCTGAGCAGTGCGGTCGCCGCGGCCGCGGCGGTCGCCGCGACGACGGCAGCGGTTCTCTTTGCGCGGTTGAGCCCGAACATGAGTCTCCTCAGTGGGGGGTGGCCGGTGGGGGGAACGCGCGGGTGGGGGGTGTGAGCACGGGGGCCGCGGGACCGGCCCCCGTGTGCCCGGGCGAGCGGCACGCCCTTAAGCTATGGGCCGGTACACCCTCCGCCCAATGAGGGAACCCCCTAGGGGAGTAGGGCAGGGAAAACCCTCGGTCCGGCTCAGTTAACCGGCAGCCTTCTCACTTCGCGCGCCGTCCCGCCGCCAAACGGACTATGTCCACCCGTGAACGGATGCCCAGCTTGCGGTACACCCGGGTCAGGGTCGCCTCGACCGTCTTCACGCTGATGAACAGGCGCGCGGCGATCTCCCGGTTGGTCGCGCCCTCCATGACCAGCGCCGCCACCTGACGCTCCATCGAGGCAAGCCCCTCCAGTCCGTCGAGGCCGCCGAGGGCGGCGGCCGCGGCGGCCGCGGCGGCGGCCGGCTCCGGCTCGGGCGCCGCGAGGGCCGCGTCCACCTGGCGGAGCCAGGGCAGCGCCCGGCAGCGCCGGAACAGCCGGGTGGCCTCGTCGTACGACGCCGAGTTGGGGCGGCGCACCCCCTCGGCAGGCCCGGGCAGCCGGCCGCGCAATGAGGCCAGGGCGAAGGCGGCCCGCGCCTCCTCCAGGCCGTACCCCAGTTTGGCCAGCCGGTCCTGAGCGGACGTCAGCTGGGACTCGGCCGCCTCGTGGTCGCCGCCGGCCGCGCGCACCAGGGCCTCGGCCCGGTCCAGGACCGCGAGGACACTCTCCCGGCCGAGCCGCAGCGCGTGCTCCCGGGTGACGCCGATGACGTCCTGCGCCTCGGCGGGTTCACCGATCCGGACGAGCGCCTCGGCGAGGTCGCCGTGCCAGCGGCCGCGCGCCGGGTCCGTGATGCCCAGGCCCCGCTCCAGCTCGCGGACCCGGCGCAGCGAGCGGACCGTGCCCGCCGGGTCCCCGGCCACCAACTGGGCGTACCCGAGGGCGCCCAGGGCCCGGGACAGATACATCTGGTCACCGTCCTCCTCGGCGTGCTCCACCGCCTCCCGGGCCAGCGCCAGCGCCCGGTCCACGTCCCCGCCGGAGGCCTCGGTGAGCGAGGTGAGCATCGCGGAGGCGGTCTCGCCGATCCCGGAGTCCCGGGCCAGCCGGAGGCTCTCGCCGGCCAGGTCGAGGGCCCGGCCGCAGTGCCCGGCGCGCAGCTCGGTCTCGGCGAGACCGCGCAGGAAGTGCACCTCGCTCTCCACCGAGCCGCGCCGGCGCACCTCGCGCAGCAGCGCGGTGACCGTCGCCCGGGCCTCGGCCAGCTGGTCGCCCATGACCAGCCAGCGGAACCGGGCGCTGCCCGCACCGTTGTGATGGCAGGCCACCTTCGGGTCCTGGGGCTCCTTCAGCGCGCGCTTGATGGTCGCCGGGGCGGCCGGGTGGCCCATGAGGGTCTCGGTCTGGGCCTGGAAGGCCAGGGCCAGCAGTTCGGTGCGCCGGTCGGCGCCGCGCTCGGCCAGCTCCGCCGCGTGCGCGGCCGCCTCGCGGGCCTCGGTGAAGTCGCCCTCCACGATGAGGGCCCGCCAGGCCAGCTGGTAGTGGACCAGGGCGAGCAGCCGTGGGTCCTCCCCGGCGTCGGCCAGGGCCTGCGGGAAGACGGCGTCGACCTCCGTCATGGTGTGGCCCGCCGTGTCGATCACGATGATCCAGGCCCGCACCCGGTCCGCGGGCACGGTCGCCCGGGTCAGCACCTCGCGGGCGATGTCCCGGGCGAGGTCGACCTCGCCGGCGGTGATCGCGTCCTCGGCGGCCTGGAGCCGGCGCTCGTCCGGGCCGGGCAGGGTGTCGGCCGGGGTGTGGCGGGCGGCGAGCAGGCCGAGCTGCGCGGCCACGGACGGCGCGCCCCGGTCCCGGGCCTGCGTGGCGGCCTCGGCGAGCCGGGCGGCCACCTCCGGATCGGTGCCGGTGGTGGCCAGGGCGAGATGGCGGGCCCGCTCGATCGGGTCGGAGGCGGCGGTGGACAGCGCGGCGTGCGCGGCACGCCGTTCGTGGGCGGGCGCCTCCGCGTAGAGGGCGGCCGATATCAGGGGGTGCGCGAAGCGCACGGTCGGGCCGTCGGGGTCGGTGGCGAGCAGCCCGAGTTCGGCGGCCTGGGCGCACTCGGCCTCCACGTTCTCCCGGCCGGCCGCGAGCAGCAGCGCCGGGGTGGGACGCGCGCCCGCGCTGGCCACCAGCAGGGTGCGGCGCGCCTCGACCGAGAGCATGTCGAGCCGGCTCAGCACCAGGGCGCGCAGCGAGGTGGGCACCGGCAGCGGCTCGCCCGGCCTGGGCGGGGTGGGGTTCTCGGCGAGGGCGCGGCCGAGCTCCAGGGCGAAGAGGGGGTTGCCGCCGCTGGTGCGGTGTATCTCGCGGACCGTGGAGCGGGGCAGGCCCGTGTAGCCGCGGTGGTCCAGGAGCGCGGAGACCTGGTTGCGGGAGAGCGGGTCGAGGCGTACGGCGACGGTGTCCGGCGGAGAGGCGCGCAGATGGCGGTCGTACTCCTGGCCCTCGGTCCGGACCGCGCAGAGCAGCTGCACCGGGGTGCCGCCGAGGCGGCGGGCGGCGAAGCCGAGCAGCTCCGCGCTGGCCGGATCCAGCCACTGCAGATCGTCGGCGACGATCAGGACGGTGCCCTCGGCGGCCAGGGCGCGCAGCGCGGACAGCACCGCAAGACGCAGGGCCAGACCGTCGCGTTGCAGGGTGGATTCGCCGCGGCCGGTGAGCGCCGACTCCAGGGCGGTGCGCTGGGCCGCGGGGAGCCGGCCGGAGACCTGGTCGAGGACCAGACCGAAGAGGTCGGCGAGGGCGAGGAAGGGAAGGTGCGATTCGGACTCGGTGGCCGAGCAGCGCAACACGGTGCGGGCCGCGCCGGCGTATTCCGCTGCCAATGCCCGCAGGACGGTCGATTTCCCTATTCCGGCGGGGCCGTGCAGGAGCACACTGCCGCCCGAGGTGAGCTGCTCACGGGCGGCGCCGAACGGCTCCTCCCGGCCGATGACCAGGTCGGGGCGGCATCTCGCAGGCTCCTGGAAGTCCCGTCGCACGGTCACCGCTCCCCTCGTGTGTCGTGTCCGGCCCAAATTCTAGGCAACGAACCTTGAAATTCGGACGGAAGGCGTGGTGAGGGAAATAACAGGGGGTAGGCACAGGGCAATTCAGGTACCGGCGGATGAATAGACAGGCTTCCTAACCGCTACGGCAGCAGACCCGACCGGCGTGCCGTCGCCACCGCCTCCCCTCGCGTGTGGGCACCCAGTTTGCGCATCGCCGAGCGCAGATAGCCCTTGACCGTCTCCGGACGCAGACCCAGCCGCTCCGCCACCGCCGCGTTCGTCGCGCCCTCGGCCACACAGGCCAGGACGTCCAGCTCGCGCGGCGCCAGAACGACACCCCTCGCCGGTTTCGGCGCGGTCAGCAGACCGCAGGCGGCGAGGAGTTCCTCCCGCAGCTGGGGGTCCGTGATCCGGGGCGCCAGGGCACGCAGCGCCGCGTGCGCCTCGCGCACCTGCTCCCAGGCGGCGTTCGCGTCCGTGTCGGCGCCCGGCTCCGGCCGGGCCGCCGTCAGCAGCCTGCGCGCCTCCTCTTGTACGACGAGCGCCTGCTCCACGTCCCGGGCCACCGCCACCGCCGAGCTCAGCGTGCGGTCGCCCAGCGGCTGGGCCGTGCGCAGGGCGCCGTAGATCACGCCTCGCACCCGGCGCCGTACCACCACCGGTACGGCGAACACCGAGCGGATGCCCTCCGCGGCCACCGGCGCGTCGTACTCGTGGCTGATCTGCCGCGACGAGGAGTAGTCCGTCACCGCGCACGGGCGGGCCAGCGCCACCGCCTTGCCGCCCAGCCCGTTGCCCGAGGTCACCGCGAGCGAGCGCAGGGCCGCGGTGTTGGTGCCGCTCAGCTCGCTGATGCGCATCTGCAGCCGGCCGGACTCGACCAGGCCGCCGAAGGCGACCGGGAGACCGGTCGTGCGCCGGAGCCGGGCCAGCGCACTTCGTATCTCGACCGCCCCCGCGGGGTCTGCTGCCACCTGTTTCACCCCTTCGTCGCGGCTTCCGTGCGACCCACACCCCCATTCGGGGGTAGTGAGACCTGCATCACGGATTACACGATGCCAGAGAGCCGCCCGGCAATGGTCCGGCACCTAGGAGGACAGATGACGACGGCCACGGAGCTCTTCCGCACCGCGCGGGACTTCCTGCTGGAACACCGCGAGGATTACGTCACGGCCTACGAGGGCTTCGCCTGGCCGCGCCCGGAGCACTTCAACTGGGCCCTGGACTGGTTCGACGTCATCGCGGACGGGAACGACCGCACCGCCCTGCACATCGTGGAGGAGGACGGCGCGGAGACCCGGCTGTCCTTCGCCGAGCTGGCCGACCGCTCCGACCGGGTCGCCAACTGGCTGCGGGCGCGCGGTGTCCGGGCCGAGGACCGCATTCTCGTCATGCTCGGCAACCAGGCCGAGCTGTGGGAGACCGCGCTGGCCGCGATGAAGCTGCGCGCCGTCGTCATCCCCGCCACCCCGCTGCTCGGCCCCGCCGATCTGCGCGACCGTGTCGAGCGCGGCCGGGTCCGGCACGTACTCGTCCGCACGGCCGACACCGGCAAGTTCGACGAGGTGCCCGGCGACTACACGCGCATCGCCGTCGGCGGCGCGCCCGAGGGCTGGCAGCCGTACGAGGACGCCTACGCCGCCTCCGCCGACTTCACCCCCGACGGCGAGACCCTCGCCGACGACCCCCTGATGCTCTACTTCACCTCGGGCACCACCGCCCGCCCCAAGCTGGTCGAGCACACCCATGCCTCGTACCCGATCGGGCACCTGGCCACCATGTACTGGATCGGCCTCGAGCCCGGCGACGTGCACCTCAACATCTCCTCGCCCGGCTGGGCCAAGCACGCCTGGTCCAACCTCTTCGCCCCGTGGAACGCGCAGGCCACCGTCTTCATCCACAACTACACGCGCTTCGACGCGGCCCGGCTGATGTCCGAGATGGACCGGGCCGGGGTCACGACCTTCTGCGCCCCGCCCACCGTCTGGCGCATGCTCATCCAGGCCGACCTCACCCAGCTGCGCACCCCGCCCCGCGAGGCGGTGGCCGCCGGTGAGCCCCTGAACCCGGAGGTCATCGAGCAGGTCCGCCGGGCCTGGGGCGTCACCATCCGGGACGGCTTCGGGCAGACCGAGACCGCCGTACAGGTCAGCAACAGCCCCGGCCAGGAGCTGAAGACCGGTTCGATGGGCCGGCCCAGCCCGGGCTACCGCGTGGAACTGCTCGACCCGGTGTCGGGCGCACCGGGCGTGGACGAGGGCGAGATCGCGCTCGACCTGTCCGTGCAACCGGTGGGCCTGATGGCCGGCTACCACGGCGACGCCGACCGTACGGCGGAGGCGATGGCCGGCGGCTACTACCGCACCGGCGACATCGGCTCCCGCGACGCCGACGGCTACATCACCTACGTGGGCCGCGCGGACGACGTCTTCAAGGCCTCCGACTACAAGATCAGCCCCTTCGAGCTGGAGAGCGCCCTGCTGGAGCACGAGGCGGTGGCCGAGGCGGCCGTCGTGCCCGCGCCGGACGAGCTGCGTCTGGCCGTGCCCAAGGCGTACATCGTGCTCGCCGAGGGCTGGGAGCCCGGGCCCGACACCGCCAAGGTGCTCTTCGAGCACTCCCGCGAGGTACTCGCCCCCTACAAGCGCATCCGCCGGCTGGAGTTCGCCGAGCTGCCCAAGACCGTCTCCGGCAAGATCCGCCGGATCGAGCTGCGCGAGGCCACGGCCGCGGGTTCGGGCAACGAGTACCGCGAGGAGGACTTCCGGTGAGCGGAACGTCGGAGCTGTCGTACACGCACGGGACGAGCGGGACCGCACTGCTCGGCGACACCATCGGAGCCAACCTGGACCGGGCCGTCGCGGCCTGGCCCGACCGGGAGGCGCTCGTCGACGTGCCGTCGGGGCGGCGCTGGACGTACGCCGGGTTCTCCGCGGACGTGGACGAGCTGGCGTACGCGCTGCTGGCGAGCGGGGTCGCCAAGGGCGACCGGGTGGGAATCTGGGCGGTCAACTGCGCCGAGTGGGTGCTGGTCCAGTACGCCACCGCCCGCATCGGCGCGATCATGGTCAACATCAACCCGGCCTATCGCACCCACGAGGTCGAGTACGTCCTCAACCAGGCCGGAATCTCCCTGCTGTTCGCCTCCCTCAGCCACAAGACCAGCGACTACCGGGCGATGGTCGAGGAAGTGCGCGGCAACTGCCCGCAGTTGCGGGAGGTCGTGTACATCGGCGACCCGAGCTGGGAGGTGCTGCTGCGGCGCGGGACGCCCGACCGGACCGAGGAGCTGAGGGCCCGCGGGAGCGAGCTGTCCTGCGACGACCCGATCAACATCCAGTACACCTCGGGCACCACAGGGTTCCCCAAGGGGGCCACCCTCTCCCACCACAACATCCTCAACAACGGCTATTTCGTGGGTGAGTCGATCGCCTACAGCGAGCAGGACCGGATCTGTATCCCGGTGCCCTTCTACCACTGCTTCGGCATGGTGATGGGCAACCTGGCGGCGACCTCGCACGGCGCGTGCATGGTCATCCCGGCGCCGTCCTTCGAGCCGAAGGCGACCCTGGAGGCGGTCCAGCAGGAGCGCTGCACCTCCCTCTACGGCGTCCCGACCATGTTCATCGCGGAGCTGAACCTCCCTGACTTCGCGACGTACGACCTGTCGTCGCTGCGCACCGGGATCATGGCGGGTTCGCCCTGCCCGGTCGAGGTGATGAAGCGCGTGGTGGCCGAGTTGCGCATGGAGGAGGTCTCCATCTGCTACGGCATGACGGAGACGTCCCCGGTCTCCCTGCAGACGCGGATCGACGACGACCTGGAGCACCGCACCGGCACCGTCGGCCGTGTCCTGCCGCATCTGGAGGTCAAGGTCGTCGACCCGGTGGACGGCGTCACCCGGCCCCGGGGCGTCGCGGGCGAGTTGTGCACCCGCGGCTACAGCGTGATGCTCGGCTACTGGAACGAGCCCGAGAAGACCGCCGAGGCCGTCGACCCCGGGCGCTGGATGCACACCGGTGATCTGGCGGTGATGCGCGAGGACGGGTACGTCGAGATCGTCGGCCGGATCAAGGACATGATCATCCGGGGTGGGGAGAACATCTATCCGCGCGAGATCGAGGAGTTCCTCTACGGCCACCCGAAGATCAGGGACGTCCAGGTGGTCGGGGTGCCGCACGAGAAGTACGGCGAGGAGGTGCTCGCCTGCGTCATCCCGCACGACGCGGCCGATCCGCTGACGCTGGAGGAGCTGCGCGCCTTCTGTCAGGGGAGGCTCGCGCACTACAAGGTCCCCAGCAGGCTGCGGATCCTCGACTCCTTCCCGATGACGGTGTCCGGGAAGGTGCGCAAGGTCGAACTGCGGGAGACGTACGGCGCGTAGCTCAGGCGCCGGTGGCGTTCAGGTCGTCGGCGAGGCTGTTCGCCGGCTGCGGGGTGCCCGTGAGGTCCAGGACGAACAGGGGGATGCCCAGGGAGTCGGCGCGGGCGCGGGCGTCGTCGGTGTACCCGGCGAGGGAGAAGTAGATGCAGTCGGTCGACTCCACCATCGCCGTCAGCCACAGGCACTCCACGTCCCGCAGGGAGGCCGGGCTGACGGTGGGGTCGACCTGGGCCACGACCCCACGGGCGGCGAGCCCCACACCGGACGGCGGCCGCTGATCGGCCCGCCGGATGTTCCGGTACCCCAGCCACCGCAGATAGAGCGCGGCGACGGTGACGGCGTCCCGTGCGGAACGAATGGCAATGGGCTGAAAGGGACGTCGCCGCTGGGGGGATTTGGACGCGGGGGGCGACCCGGGACCGCGGCGGCCCGGGGCGGGCGGTGATCCGGGGCCGGCGCGGCCGGCGTCCGCAGCGGGGCGGCCGGGGTTTGCGCGCGGGTCTGCGGCGGGGCGGCCGGGACCGGTGTGCGGATCCGTGCCCGAGCGGCCGGGGCCCGGGTGCCGGTCTTTGCCGGAGCGGCCGTGGGGTGCGCGGCGGCCCGTGCCGGAGCGACCGGGGGCGTCCTTCGCAGGTGCGTCCGCACCGGCGCCCGTGACCGGCCCTGCCTCCGCGTCCCCGCTCGGGCCGGGAGGTGAGCCTGCTCCCGGGCCCGCGTCGGCGTCCGCTTCCTCCGCGCCCGTGTCGAGGTCTGCGTCTGCTCCCGCCGCCGTACCCGAGTCCGTGCTCGCGCCCGTGCTCAGGAAAGCTTCCGTGCCCGCGCTCCGACCTGAGCCGTCACCTGCCCCCGCACCTGCACCCAAACCCGTGTCCACCCACGTATCCATGTCCTTGCCGGGGCTGTCCTTGCCGGGGCGTCCGTCGGTGACCGGGATGCGTAGGACCGTGCCGCAGCCGCAGCCCAGTTCCGGCTGGGGCCATTCGTCGTGGCGTCCGCAGGACGGGCAGCGGACGGTGATCCAGTCCTGGTCCCAGACGCGATGGGTGACGGCCGTCGCTGTGGCCCCGCGGTCGAGCGGTGGCGCGATCGCCGCGCCGCACGCGCAGGGATACGACGGCGCGGTGTAGACGTGCTCGCGCCGACAGGCCGGACAGCGCACCGGCACGCTCTCGGGCATGGCCGACTCCAGGGCGTCGCGTCGGGACAGCGGTCCCATCGTGCTCCTGCCGGACCCCGCTTGTCCCACTCTTGACGACCTTCGGACACCCACTTACATTGATTCCAGATAGTAGAAGTTTAATTCCGCAATGCGGAAGCAAGCGGAAGTAATGAAAACTCGGGACAGAGTGCTCACCGCGGGGCGCGACGGGAGTACGCATCCGACAGCCGAAGCAGGAGTACTCGATGGCTCGTATGACCGCTGCCCGCGCGGCAGTTGAGATCCTCAAGCGCGAGGGCGTCACCGCCGCGTTCGGCGTGCCGGGCGCGGCGATCAACCCCTTCTACGCGGCGCTCAAGGCCTCGGGCGGCATCAACCACACCCTCGCCCGCCATGTCGAGGGCGCCTCGCACATGGCCGAGGGCTACACCCGCACCCACCCGGGCAACATCGGTGTCTGCATCGGTACCTCCGGCCCCGCCGGCACCGACATGATCACCGGCCTGTACTCGGCCATCGGTGACTCGATCCCGATCCTGTGCATCACCGGCCAGGCCCCGACCGCGGTGATCCACAAGGAGGACTTCCAGGCCGTCGACATCGCCTCGATCGCCAAACCGGTCACGAAGTCGGCGGTCACCGTGCTGGAGGCGGCCCAGGTCCCCGGCGTCTTCCAGCAGGCGTTCCACCTCATGCGCTCCGGCCGCCCCGGCCCGGTCCTGATCGACCTGCCGATCGACGTCCAGCTCACCGAGATCGAGTTCGACCCGGAGACGTACGAGCCCCTCCCGGTCTACAGGCCCGCCGCGACCCGCCCGCAGATCGAGAAGGCGATCGCGCTGCTCAACGAGTCCGAGCGCCCGCTGATCGTCGCCGGCGGCGGTGTCATCAACGCCGACGCGGCCGAACTCCTCGTCGAGTTCGCCGAGCTGACGGGTACTCCGGTGGTCCCGACCCTGATGGGCTGGGGCGTCCTCCCCGACGACCACGAGCTGAACGCGGGCATGGTCGGCCTGCAGACCTCGCACCGCTACGGCAACGCGACCTTCCTGGAGTCCGACTTCGTCCTCGGCATCGGCAACCGCTGGGCCAACCGTCACACCGGCAAGCTGGACGTCTACACGGCCGGCCGGACGTTCGTCCACGTCGACATCGAGCCCACCCAGATCGGCAAGATCTTCGCGCCCGACTACGGAATCGCCTCCGACGCCAAGGCGGCGCTGGAGCTCTTCGTCGAGGTGACGCGGGAGCTGAAGGCGGCGGGCAGGCTGCCCGACCGGTCCTCCTGGGCCGCGGCCGCGCAGGAGAAGAAGGCGACCCTCCAGCGCCGTACGCACTTCGACGACATCCCGATCAAGCCGCAGCGTGTCTACGAGGAGATGAACAAGGCCTTCGGACCGGAGACCCGGTACGTCTCCACCATCGGCCTCTCGCAGATCGCCGGCGCCCAGATGCTGCACGTCTTCAAGCCCCGGCACTGGATCAACTGCGGCCAGGCGGGCCCCCTCGGCTGGACCATTCCGGCGGCGCTCGGAGTGGCGAAGGCCGACCCGGAGGCGTCCGTCGTCGCCCTGTCCGGCGACTACGACTTCCAGTTCATGATCGAGGAGCTGGCGGTCGGCGCCCAGCACAGGATCCCGTACGTCCATGTCCTCGTGAACAACTCCTACCTGGGCCTGATCCGCCAGGCGCAGCGGGCGTTCGACATCGACTTCCAGGTCAAGCTGGAATTCGAGAACATCAACTCGCCCGAACTCGGTGTCTACGGCGTCGACCACGTCAAGGTCGCCGAAGGCCTCGGCTGCAAGGCGATCCGCGTGACCGACCCGAACGAACTCGGCGCCGCCTTCGAGCAGGCCAAGAAGCTCGCCGCAGCGTTCCAGGTGCCGGTCGTCGTCGAGGCGATCCTGGAGCGCGTCACCAACATCTCCATGTCGACCACCAACGACATCTCCAACGTGGTCGAGTTCGAGGAACTGGCCACGGACCCGTCCCACGCACCCACGTCGATCAAAACCCTGAAGGTCTGACCTCCGTCAGCAAGGGGGCGGCCCGTCCGAGGAGGACGGACCGCCCCCTTTTCTTGCGTGAGGAGCCGCGAGCCTTCACACCGAGCCGCAGGTGAAGCCGCCTCCACCGGACGAGGAGCGCGGTACCTCATGGTCCGTGGTGCCGCCGCGGCCGGTCAGCCCCGCCTCCTGCGCGAAGCGCGGGGCGAGTACGGTCAGCGCCTGGTTGCCGTACAGGGCGACCGCGAGCAGGGTGTCCTGTGCCGACAGGCCGGTCCGAACGGCGGGCAGAGGATGCTGTTCGCGCAGGTCCTTCAGTGCGCGGCGGGCGGCGCGGGGGCGGCCGGGCGGGAAGGTGCGCAGCAACCCGGCGGCCGTGAGGTTGCCGCGCGCTTCGGCGAGGGCCGAGCGCACGCCTTGGCGGTCCAGCAGCTGCCGCATGCCCGCGCTCCGGTACAGGGCCGCGTGCACGGCCCTGGTCAGGGGCGGCAGCCCCGGCCCGCTGACGGGCCCCGAGGTCCGCATCGTCCCCGCCCGGCCCGCACCGACGGCGCCGCGCAGATGCAGATCCAGCACCGCGACCGCGACGGCGGCGCGAGGACCGCCCCGTATCAACGCGATCTCGTACGGCTCCAGCCGGCCCGTCGGCGTACCGCTCATGACACACCCCCGTGTGGGCGCCGGCCGCCACCGTGCCGGCAGGCCCGCATGCCGGGAACGTGCCCGCCGACGGGGGTGGTCGAAGCCTCGGCGGCGGTGTTTCAGAGGTTGATTTGAGGGTGCCGTAGGCAGGGGTACGCCCGGTGCCGTACGCGTGTCGTCATGGCTCCGGCTCCATCAGTCCCGGCCAGTCGTCCGGGCCGCCGCCCTGCCACTCGATCAGGTCGCTCTCCTCGACCTCGATCCGGTCCAGGTCGGCCATGCGCAGGATCTCGACCACGTCGTCCAGATGGGAGGCGATGCCGAGGGTCACGTCGCCCTCGGTCACCCGCCGGGAGCCGTCCAGGGCCGGGGCGTGCACCACGATGTGCGGAAACTCGGTCGGTGGATATGTCATGAGTAAAGGCTCCTGCGGGGCGGACGGATCCGCACCCCCGAGGAGCCTTGGCCGTCCGACGGCGCGAGGCTGGGCGCGACAGGACATTCGCGCCGCCGGACGGTGTCTGTGAGGTGTGGCTGGGACCGCGGCGGCAGCGACGGACCGGCAACGCCCTCCCCTCAGGTCGAGAAGGGGAACCGGATCCTTCACCACCGCACTGGCTCGCCCGCCGCCGCGGTCCTCACCTGCCCGCACCGGGTCCCGACGGCCACCCCTCATCCGGGCCGTTCGCTGGGACGCGGTGCGGGAGTTCAGTCCTCGCGCAGGGCGCGGACCGCCTCCTCCACGCGCCTCCCGTAGTCCGGGTCGGCGGCGTGGAAGTGGGCCAGGTTCTTCTCGATCACGTCGTCGCGGGAGACCTGCGCGAGGCCGCCGGCGATGTTCGCGACGAGACGGGACTTCTCCTCCTTCGACATCAGCCGGTACAGCTCGCCCGCCTGGAAGAAGTCGTCGTCCTTGGTGTGCTGTGGCGCCTCGTGCGTGCCGGTGTGACCGGTCACCGCCAGCGGGGCGGACAGCGGGCGGCCGGTCTCCACCGGGCCGTCGTACGAGTTCGGCTCGTAGTTCTTGGCCTGCCGGCCCTGGGAGTTGGCCGCCATGAGGCCGTCGCGGCCGTAGTTCCGCGCGGTCGTCGCCCTCGGGGCGTTCACGGCGAGCTGCGTGTGGTTGACGCCCAGGCGGTAGCGGTGCGCGTCCGCGTAGGCGAACAGGCGGCCCTGGAGCATCTTGTCGGGGGAGGGGCCGATGCCCGGGACGAAGTTGTTCGGGGAGAACGCGGCCTGCTCCACCTCGGCGAAGACGTTGTCCGGATTGCGGTCCAGGACCAGGCGGCCCACGCGCTGGAGCGGGTGGTCCCGGTGCGGCCAGACCTTGGTGAGGTCGAAGGGGTTGAAGCGGTAGTCGGCCGCCTCGGCCGCGGGCATGATCTGGACGTACAGCGTCCAGGACGGGTGGACGCCCCGCTCGATCGCCTGGAGCAGGTCCGTCTGGTGCGAGCCGGGGTCCTTGCCCGCGGTCTCGGCGGCCTGCTCGCCGCTCAGACAGCGGATGCCCTGGTTGGTCTTGAAGTGGTACTTGACGAAGAAGGCCTCGCCCTCGGCATTCGTCCACTGGTAGGTGTGCGAGCCGTAGCCGTTCATGTGGCGGTACGACGCCGGGATGCCGCGGTCGCCCATCAGCCAGGTCACCTGGTGCGTGGCCTCGGGGGCGTGCGCCCAGAAGTCCCAGACGTTGTCCGGCTCCTGACGGCCCGTGAACGGGTCGCGCTTCTGCGAGTGGATGAAGTCCGGGAACTTGAGGGGGTCCTTGATGAAGAAGACCGGGGTGTTGTTCCCGACGAGGTCGTAATTGCCCTCTTCCGTATAGAACTTGACCGCGAAACCGCGCGGGTCGCGCACCGCGTCCGCGCCGCCCAGGCTGTCCGCCACGGTGGAGAAGCGCGCGAACACCTCGGTGCGCCTGCCGATCGTGCTCAGGAAGTCGGCGTGGGTGTGGCCGGTGACGTCGTCGGTCACCTCGAAGTAGCCGTACGCGCCGGAGCCGCGGGCGTGCACCACGCGCTCCGGGATGCGCTCGCGGTTGAAGCGCGCCAGCTTCTCCAGGAGGTGCTGGTCCTGGAGCAGGAGCGGACCGCCGACGCCGGCGGAGGCGGAGTTCTGGTTGTCTGCGACCGGGGCGCCGGACTCCGTGGTGAGAGTTCGCGCCGTGAGCACGCGCTTCGACATCGTGGACCTTCCGTGCGAGGGGGCAGCGGAGTTCTGTGGAATTCGATTTCCGCTTTGTGGAGCCTAGGTTTGGGGCGATCGAGGCGTCAACAGTTTGTTGAACTGGATTCCGGGCGGCGCCGACGCCTGGGCGCGACAGGACAGATGTCGGCGGCGGCACCGCCCGGAAGCTGGGGGAGCGGGCTCAGACCTGGGCGCCGGAGAGGCGCTCCACGGCCCGCAGCAGGGCCGAGTGGTCCAGGCCGCCGTCGCCCTGGGCGCGCAGGCTCGCGACCAGCTGGGCGACCACGGCACCGACCGGCAGGGCGGCGCCGACGTTGCGGGCGGCGTCCGTGACGATGCCCATGTCCTTGTGGTGCAGGTCGATACGGAAGCCCGGCCTGAAGTCGCGGTTCAGGAAGCTGTCCTTCTTCCGCGTCAGCACGGTCGAGCCCGCCAGGCCGCCGTTGAGGACGTCCAGCGCGGCCGTCAGATCCACGCCCGACTTCTCCAGGAAGACCACGGCCTCGGCGCACGCCTGGATGTTCACGGCGACGATCAGCTGGTTCGCGGCCTTCACGGTCTGGCCGGAGCCGTGCGGGCCGCACAGCACGATGGTCCTGCCGAGCGCCTCGAAGACCGGCTTCGCCTCGTCGAAGTCGGCCTGCTTGCCACCGACCATGATCGACAGCACTGCCTCGACGGCGCCGGCCTCACCACCGGAGACGGGGGCGTCGAGGACGCGGATGCCCTTCTGTGCGGCGGCCGCGGCCAGGTCGACCGAGGTCTGCGGGGTGATCGAGGACATGTCGATCAGCAGGGCGCCGGACCTCGCGTTCTCCAGGATGCCGTCGGGGCCGTAGGAGATCGCCTCGACCTGTGGGGACGCGGGCACCATCGTGATGATCACGTCGGCGTCCCGGACGGCCTCGGCGATGGAACCGGCGGCGGTGCCGCCCGCGGCGGCCAGGCGGTCCAGCTTGTCCTGCTCCAGGGTGAAGCCGGTGACGTCGTAACCCGCCTTGATCAGGTTCTCCGACATGGGGGAGCCCATGATGCCGAGGCCTATCCAGGCGATCGACGGGCGGGAGGAATCTGCGGGGTTGCTCATCTTGGGGGTGCCTCTCGGTACGGGGGGTGATTCAGCGGGCGGCGCGTGCCTCGGGGGGCAGCCAGTCGAAGGCGTCGGCGCTCGGGCGCTCGCCCGGCTTGTACTCCAGGCCGACCCAGCCCTCGTAACCGGCCTTGTGCAGCTGGTCGAGGAGCTCCTCCAGCGGGAGCGTCCCCGTGCCGGGGGCGCCGCGGCCCGGGTTGTCGGCGATCTGGACGTGGCCGGTCTTCGCGGCGTACCGCTCGATCACCGACGGCAGGTCCTCGCCGTTCATGGACAGGTGGTAGAGGTCCATCAGGAAGCGCGCGTTGCCGAGGCCCGTCGCTTCGTTGACCTTGTCGACGACCCCGACCGCCGCGGGGGCCGACACCAGCGGGTACAGCGGGGACTCCGGCCGGTTGAGCGCCTCGATCAGCAGGATCGCGCCGATGCGGTCGGCGGCCCGGGCGGCCAGTGCCAGGTTCTCCAGGGCCAGGGCGTCCTGCGCGGCCGGGTCGACGCCGTCGACGCGGTTGCCGTACAGGGCGTTGAGCGCCTTGCAGCCCAGGGAGGCGGCGAAGTCGGCGGCCACGTCGATGTTGGCGCGGAACCTCGCGGACTCCTCGCCCGGGAGCGACAGGGCGCCGCGGTCCGGGCCCGGGAGCTGTCCTGCGTAGAAGTTCAGCCCGGTGAGCTGTACGCCCGCGCCCTCGATCGCCTGCTTCAGGGCGTCGAGCTCGGACCGCTCGGGGGCGGGGGAGTCGACCCAGGGCCACCACAGCTCGACCGCGGAGAAGCCGGCCGCGGTGGCGGCCGCGGGGCGCTCCAGGAGCGGGAGTTCCGTGAAGAGGATCGACAGGTTGACGTTGAAGCGCTGATCTGCGAATCCCATCGGGCCGCGCTCCCTTCCGTTGGCGATTCCGTATTGCGGAATTTAATTTCTGCTTAATGGAAGATTGCCTGCGCCCAGGGAGGCCTGTCAAGGGGCCCCATGAGGAAAGCGCCCGCGTGGGCAGGGGGTGAGGGCGCTTGAGGGGGCCTGACGGGAGGGGCTGCCTGCGGGCGACCGGTTCCTCGTCGATGGGGCGGCGCCGAGGGCGACGGGCGGAGTGGGCTGGGCGGTGCTCCTCGGCCCAAGGCCGGGCCGCCGGGGCCTACGCGCCGGCACGGCGGGCCGGGAGCGGGCAAAGCGGGAGCATCCGCTGCGGCGGCCCTGACGGGGGGTGCGGGCTCAGTCCTCCTTGGGTCATGCCCCGCGGGCGCCGCCTCCCCGCGGGCTCCCGGTCTGTGCCGCCTGGATCCGCCGACTCCTGGGAGTCGGTCGATGTGGTCGTCGCCAGGTTCTGTTGCGCGTTCCCCGGGCGTCTCCGCGGGCTCTCTGCACGCGCGGGCTCGCGTCTTGGCACCCGTCCGCGGGGCCTGCCGCCCGGGTGGGGGTGGAACCGGTCTGTGCCCGCCCGGATCCGCCGGCTCCCGGGGTCGGCGGTGTGGCCGTCGTCGGGCTCTGTTGCCCATTCCCCGGTGTCTCCGTGGGCTCTCTGTGCGCGCGTGGTCGCGGCTTGGCTCCCGTCTGCGGGCTTGTCGCCTGGGTGGGGATGGAATTCGGGCGTGCTTTCGGGGGCGAGGCGTGTGGGTGGGTCGGTTAAGGTCTCACCCAGCGGGCGGGGTGTTCCCACCCCGGTCGTGGGCCTGGCGGAACGCGCGGGTCGGAGCGGATGCCATGGGGGCACAGTGCGACTGAAAGTTGAGTTCACCACCGAGCCCTTCGATCTGGACGAGGCGCCCGCGCACGCGCTGGCGGCCCGCGAGGTGATCGGGGCGGCGCAGCTGGACGCGGTCGACGTCGGCCCGTTCGGCAACACCGCGGAGGGCGGCGCCGACGAGGTGCTGACCGCCGTGGACGCGCTCCTGCGCAAGTCCCTGGAGGCCGGCGCCACCCGGATCTCGCTGCAGGTCAATGTCATCGGGGAGGGCGAGTGACCGGCAAGGACGAGCCCTTCATCACGGCCGTGAAGCCGCTGGTCGACGCCATGGGCGGGGAGCTGCTCCCGCCGGACGAGGCCGGCCCCGACGACGTCGTGCTCGCCTGGGAGGGCGTCGACGCGGTCGCCGTACGCCTGCCCCAGCTGGCCGACTCCCTCGACCACATCCTGGCGGCCATGGAGCGCAAGAAGGGCAAGCCGCTGGCCGATCTGGACCGCAAGGCCAAGCAGGAGGTCGTACGGATACTGGAGGCGCGCGGCGCCTTCTCGGTACGGCACGGCGTGGAGACCGTGGCGAGCGCGCTCGGGGTGAGCCGCTTCACCGTCTACAACTACCTGAACCGCGAGAAGGAGGGCTGAACGCCCCCGCCGGGCTTGTAACGCGGAATTTTCAACAAAGTGTTGACGCCGTGTTTCTGAGGGCGTTAGCTGTTCGCAGCCCGTTCAGCACGAAGGCCGTTCACGGCCACGGAGGCTCCCGTGACTTCTACTTCAACGCCCACGGGCCTGGCCCGGTTCAACGTCCTGGAGGAGCCCGCGGCCTTCGCCGTCCTCCACGAGGCGTGCGCCTCCACGGCATGGGTCCGGCGGCTGCTCGCCGCCCGCCCGTACGCCACTGCCGACGACCTCTACGAAGCCGGCGACGCCGCCATGGCCGAGCTGACCCGCGACGACCTCGCGGAGGCGATGGCCGGACACCCGCCCATCGGCCGCCCCAAGCCCGGCGACCCGACCTCCGCCCGGGAGCAGCGCGGCATGGCCGGCGCCTCCGAGGAGCTCAAGGCGGAGATGCTCGAACTGAACCTCGCCTACCAGGACAGGTTCGGCCATGTCTTCCTCATCTGCGCCACCGGCAGAACCGGCGAGCAGATGCGCGACGCGCTCAAGGAGCGGATCGGCAACTCGCCGGAGCAGGAGCGGGAGATCGTCCGCACCGAGCTGGGCAGGATCAACCGTATCCGGCTCGCCCGCATCGTCGAAGAGGACTGAGAGCAGCATGAGCACCAGCACCACCGCTTCCGTGTCCACGCACATCCTGGACACCAGCGTCGGCCGCCCCGCCGAGGGCGTCGCCGTACAGCTCGCGGCCCGCAGCGGCCCAGGCGCCGCCTGGCAGGCGCTCGGCGGCTCCGCGACCGACGCGGACGGGCGGTGCAAGGACCTTCCGGACCTGCCGGAGGGGACGACCCACGTACGGCTCGACTTCGCGGTCGAACCGTACTTCGGAAAATCTGTGAAGAAGCAAGCCGATGCGCAGCAGGACGCCCCCGCGAATCGGGACAGCGGTGCCGTGTTCTTCCCCGAGGTGGCGATCACCTTCGCCGTGAATCCCGGGGAGCACTACCACGTACCGCTGCTGCTCAACCCGTTCGGCTACTCCGTTTACCGAGGGAGCTAGCAGAAACATGACTGACAATTCCCGGCCCGCCCGCCCTGTGATCCTGGGACAGAACCAGTACGGCAAGGCCGAGAACCGAGTCGTAAAGATCACGCGGGACGGCGCCACCCACCACATCAAGGACCTCAACGTCTCCGTGTCGCTCTCCGGCGACATGGACGAGGTCCACTACTCCGGCTCGAACGCCAACGTCCTGCCGACGGACACCACCAAGAACACGGTGTACGCGTTCGCCAAGGAGTACGGCATCGAGTCCGCCGAGCAGTTCGGCATCCATCTCGCCCGCCACTTCGTGACGAGCCAGGAGCCGATCCACCGGGCCCGTATCCGCATCGAGGAGTACGCCTGGGAGCGGATCGAGGCCTCCGACGCCAACTCCAGGTTCATCGGGGCGGACGAGGTCAAGCACTCCTTCGTGCGCCAGGGCCAGGAGACCCGGCTGACCCAGATCACCTACGACGGTGAGCGGTGGGAGGTCATCTCCGGCCTCAAGGACCTGGTCGTGATGAACTCGACCAACTCCGAGTTCTGGGGCTACGTCAAGGACAAGTACACGACGCTCCAGGAGGCGCACGACCGCATCCTGGCCACCCAGGTCTCCGGCCGCTGGCGGTTCAACTGGACCGACGACGAGCAGAAGATGCCCCACTGGGAGAAGTCCTACGAGCAGACGAAGAAGCACATGCTCCAAGCCTTCGCCGAGACGTACTCGCTGTCGCTGCAGCAGACGCTGTACCAGATGGGCGCGCGCATCATCAACAACCGCAGCGAGATCGACGAGGTCCGCTTCTCGCTGCCGAACAAGCACCACTTCCTCGTCGACCTGACGCCCTTCGGGCTGAAGAACGACAATGAGGTCTACTTCGCCGCCGACCGCCCCTACGGCCTCATCGAGGCCACCGTCGTGCGGGACGGCTGCGAGCCGAAGATCCCTGTCGACCTCACCAACCTGTAAGCACCCACTTTCGGCACCCGCGGCCGGAGAGCCCCGCTCCACCCGCTCCCCGGCCGCGGCACTCAAACTCCCAGGGTCCTGCCGTGCCCCCTTCGAAACAGCGCAAAGGACGAACCATGGCAGCAGCCCAGCGCATCGTCATCGAGAACTGTTCGATCGCCACGGTCGACGCGCACGACACCGAGTACGCCACCGGTCATGTCGTCATCGCCGGCCATCGCATCGAGTCGCTCGGCGCGGGCAAGGCCCCCGAGGGCCTGGAGAACGTCGTACGGCGCATCGACGCCTCCGGCCACCTCGTGACCCCCGGTCTGATCAACACCCACCACCACTTCTACCAGTGGATCACCCGGGGCCTCGCCACCGACCACAACCTCTTCAACTGGCTGGTCGCGCTCTACCCGACCTGGGCGCGCATCGACGAGCCGATGGTCTACGCGGCCGCCCAGGGGTCCCTGGCGATGATGGCCCGCGGCGGCGTGACCACCGCCATGGACCACCACTACGTCTACCCGAAGGACTCCGGCGACCTGTCCGGCGCCATCATCCGCGCCGCCCGCGAGACGGGCGTCCGCTTCACCCTCGCCCGCGGCTCCATGGACCGCAGCGAGAAGGACGGCGGCCTGCCCCCGGACTTCGCCGTCGAGACGCTGGAGGGAGCTCTCGCCGCGACCGAGCAGACCGTCAAGGAACACCACGACGCCTCCTTCGAGGCGATGACCCAGGTCGCCGTCGCCCCCTGCTCGCCGTTCTCCGTCTCCACCGAACTCCTGCGTGAAGGTGCCGAGCTGGCCCGCCGCCTCGGCGTGCGCCTGCACACCCATGGCTCGGAGACGGTCGAGGAGGAGAAGTTCTGCCACGAGCTGTTCGGCATGGGCCCCACCGACTACTTCGAGTCCACCGGATGGCTCGGCGAGGACGTGTGGATGGCCCACTGCGTCCATATGAACGACTCCGACATCGCCTCCTTCGCCCGTACGAAGACGGGCGTCGCCCACTGCCCTTCCTCCAACGCGCGCCTGGCGGCGGGCATCGCCCGCGTCCCGGACATGCTGGCGGCCGGCGTCCCGGTCGGCCTCGGCGTCGACGGCACCGCCTCCAACGAGTCCGGCGAACTCCACACCGAGCTGCGCAACGCGCTGCTCATCAACCGCCTCGGCACCCACCGCGAGGCCGCCCTGAACGCCCGGCAGGCGCTGCGCCTCGGCACCTACGGCGGCGCCCAGGTCCTCGGCCGTGCCGCCGAGACCGGCTCCCTGGAGCCGGGCAAGCTCGCCGACCTGGTGCTCTGGAAGCTGGACACCCTCGCCCACGCCTCCATCGCCGACCCGGTGACCGCGCTGGTCTTCGGCGCGGCGGCACCGGTCACCGCCTCGTTCGTGAACGGCCGGCAGATCGTCGAGGACGGCCGCCTGCTGCACGTCGACGAGGACGCCATCGCCCGCTCAACGCGGGACGAGGCCCAGCGCCTGGCACGGATCGCCGCCCAGGGCTGAACAACCGAAGGACTCCGGCCAGGAGGGACGGCTCCCGGCCGGAAGCCGTGGACCCGAGCGGGGTCCATGGCGGCCGGTCCGGGGCGTGCGTGAACGCGCGCGCCCCGGGACGGTCCCCGTCCCGACCCCTGAAAGGGTCCCGGTCCCTCCCCCAAGCTCTCGGCTGCGCTCGAGCAGGGAGGTGCCCCCAGGCCCGCGCACCACCTCCCTGAAACCCACGTCGAAGCCGACGTGTCAACCGACCGGAGGAGCCGCCGTGTCCGCTCACCCCGATGTCCAGCGCCACCCAGTCGACGAGAAACTCCCCGCCCTCAAGATGGCGACCACCGGGCTGCAGCACGTGGCCGCCATGTACGCGGGAGTCGTCGCCCCGCCCCTGATCGTCGGCGCCGCCGTAGGCCTGAGCGGCACCGAACTCACCTTCCTCACCGGCGCCTGTCTGTTCACCGCCGGCCTCGCCACCTTTCTGCAGACCCTCGGCATCTGGAAGATCGGCGCCCGGCTGCCCTTCGTCAACGGGGTCACCTTCGCCGGTGTCGCCCCCATGACCGCGATCGTCGCCTCGACCAAGGACAAGTCCGACGCCCTGCCGGTCATCTTCGGCGCGGTGATCGTCGCCGGACTCCTCGGCTTCCTGGCGGCCCCCTTCTTCAGCAAGGCGGTCCGCTTCTTCCCGCCGGTGGTCACCGGCACGGTCATCACGCTGATCGGTGTCTCGCTGCTCCCGGTGGCCTTCGGCTGGGCGCAGGGTCCCGACCCGGCCGCGGACGACTACGGTTCGACGACCAACCTCACCCTCGCGGGCATCACCCTGCTGATCGTCCTCGCGCTGCGCCGCTTCACCCGCGGCTTCGTCAAGCAGATCGCCGTCCTGCTCGGCCTCGTCGTCGGGACGCTCGTCGCGATCCCCTTCGGCGTCACGGACTTCGGGCCGGTCACGCACGCGGACGTCGTCGGCTTCCCGACCCCGTTCCACTTCGGGGCGCCGCAGTTCCAGCTCGCCGCGATCCTCTCCATGTGTGTGGTGATGGTGGTCTCGATGACCGAATCGACCGCCGACATGCTGGCGTTGGGCGAGATCGTCGAGCGCCCCGCGGACGAGCGGACCATCGCCGCGGGCCTGCGCGCCGACACGCTCGGCTCGGCCCTCAGCCCGCTCTTCAACGGCTTCATGTGCAGTGCCTTCGCGCAGAACATCGGCCTGGTCGCGATGACCCGCATCCGCAGCCGCTTCGTCGTCGCCACCGGCGGCGGCTTCCTGGTCCTGATGGGACTGTGCCCCATGGCCGCCTCGCTCATCGCCGTCGTACCGCGGCCGGTGCTCGGCGGCGCGGGCGTGGTGCTGTTCGGCTCGGTCGCCGCGAGCGGTATCCAGACCCTGGTCCGGGCCGGCCTGGAGAAGGACAACAACGTCCTGATCGTCGCGGTCTCGCTCGCCGTCGGCCTCATCCCCATCACCGAGCCGGACTTCTACCACGCGTTTCCCCAGACCGCGAAGATCGTCCTCGACTCGGGCATCTCCACGGGCTGTATGGCCGCCGTCCTCCTCAACCTCGTCTTCAACCACCTGGGCAAGGACCAGGAGGCACGGGACGTGACGCATCCGATGAAAGCGGGTGAGGAACTGGTGGCCGATGGGGCACCCTGTGTGCCATGACGAGTGAGTCCGGCCGGGTCGAGGCCTTCAGCGACGGTGTCTTCGCCATCGCCATCACCCTGCTCATCCTTGAGATCAAGGTGCCCGAGGTCGGCGAACACGGCGGTCTGTGGCATGCGTTGGGCGCGCAGTGGCCGTCGTACGCCGCCTATGTGGTGAGCTTCCTGGTCATCGGCATCATGTGGGTCAACCACCACCAGGTGTTCAGCTACGTGGCCCGTGTCGACCGGACGCTGATGTTCCTGAACCTGCTGGTGCTGATGGTGGTGGCCGCCGTGCCCTGGCCGACGGCGATGCTCGCGGAGTACCTGCGCGAGGACAGGGCCTCGCATGTGGCGGCGGCGGTCTACAGCCTGGTGATGGTGCTGATGGCCGCCGCCTTCCAGGCGCTGTGGTGGCATCTGACCCGCACGGGCCACCTCTTCGACGCCCGGGTCGACGCCGACGCGGCCCGGGCGACCCGTGCACGCTTCGCGCTGGGCTCCCTGGCCTACCCGGTCACCGTCGGCCTGGCCTTCGTCTCGGCCCCCCTCACCCTCGCCGCACACGGGCTGCTCGCCCTGTACTACGGCTTCAATCAGGTACCGGTCCCGACCCGGGACCCGGCCACAGCATGAGGTTGGCGAGCAACTCGGCCTGCTCGACGGCGTCGTCCAGCGCGATGGGGGCACCTCCCTGCTCGAGCGAAGCCGAGAGCTTGGGGGAGGGTATGGCGGCGCCGAGACAGCAGATGCCGGGGCATCGTCCCCTTGGCGACGGCCCGCAGCGGAAGGCGGGCCTTCGTCGCGTACAGGGTCTTCATGTCCAGGCAGCCCGAGTGTCCGAAGGGGCTCGCCCCGGTGAAGCGGATCAGATACCAGTACAGGAACGTCCAGTCGTACGAGGCCGGGTAGCCGCACATCACCGGCTGGGCACCCGTGCCCACCTCCTGGACCCAGGCGGAGAACTCGGCCGGCGCGAGGGCGGGTTCCGCTCCCTCGGACCTCAGCCGCTCCCGGTCGAGTCCGCTCACCGCGAGGGCCTCAGGCACGAACTCGTCGCTGATCGGCCGCAGTTCGCGATAGAAGGTCCGCTGCTCGGGGTCGGCGGCGGTGAATCCGTCGGCGTCCTGCGCACCGGCGACGGCGGCGCCCAGGCTCAGCATGGAGTAGGGACCGGGGATCGGCCCGTCCGCCTCGATGTCGACGGAGATGTACAGACTCGGCTTGATACGTCGTACGGACACGAAACCGGAGCATCGCAGCCGGGAGCGGTCCACCGCATCCGAATTCAGGGGAGGCCTGCCCGGCAGGCGGTGGCCGCGCGCCGCCGCCGGCACCTGCGCCGCGGACCCGGCGGTCGACTTGAGGTCCACGGTTCCGCCGACCGCCGTGAGCTCAGCCGCCACGGTGCCGTCGGCACCACGCTCTCCTGTCGGATCCGGACGGCCTTGCCCGTGCCCCACTCGACTCGCAGGTCACGTGCACCTCGTCGCCCGCGAGCAGCTCGCGCCGATAGCGGATCGTCGTCTCCAGCGCCACCGGGCCCACGCACCGCCGGCGAGCTGGGCCCGGGACACCCCGGCGTCCCTCGGTGATCCTGGCACGCCGCTCACACCCGGCGTGGGGACGCCAGCAGATAACGCACCCTCGTCCGCGGCTCCGTGTACTCACCCGCCTGCCAGCCGACGCCCTCCAGTGTGGCCGCGCACGCGCTCAGGGACTCGTGGTCCGGCGCGTAGACGGCGACCGCCTCGGGCTGCGGGGTCGCGCGGACCTGGTATCCGTCGGTGTCCTGCCCCGCAGGCCGGTGCCCGGCTGCCTCCAGGGCGAGCGCGGCGGCCCGCACCAGATGCGTACGCTCCCAACCGCACGGCCGGTCCGTGGCGCCGTCCGGATTGGTCATCCGCCGCAGCTCCAGCAGGCCCTGCCAGGCGCTGTGCACCTCCCGCACCCGCTCCGGGCCGGAGCCGGACGCCGACTCCTGCGGATCGCCGACGCGAGCCGCGAAGACCCCGTCGGCGGGTGACGGCTCCACCGGTTCGGCGGCGGCCGCCGGCACCGCCTCCCGTATGCGATGCCCCGCCGGTGTCAGGAAGTGGTCGTGCGGCGGACGCGGGTGCCGGAAGGCGAGTCCGTGCCGCACCAGCGCCGCTAGCTGCGCCTGCGTACCCCGCAGCAGACCGGTGACCGGATCGGCGGCATCGATGACACGCCGCTGCGCGGCGCTCGGCGGTCGTGTCACGGCGTGCTCCTCTCCGGTGGACGGCCCATCCGGTGGACGGCTCATTCGAAGAGTACGACCGGGGTCTGACAACCTGCCGGGGTCGCGGGCTGCCGCAGCCGTCCGGGTCAGGTGCGCGGCCGGACGTTCCACCCCGCCACCACCGGCCGCCCGTGCTCCGTGCCGAGCCGGCACAGCGTGCCCGTCGCCAGCTGGAACAGGGCCCCGTGCTGCGGGCGCAGGCCGAGGCGGCGGGCGGTGAGGACGCGCAGGAAGTGGCCGTGGGCGACCAGGAGGACGACACCCTCGGTGTTGGCGAGGGCGGCGTCCACCTTGCCGAGCATCCGGTCGGCACGCTCCCCGACCTGCTCCGGAGTCTCCCCGGGGTGCTCGGGCGGGCCCGGCGCGACCCCGTCCGTGAACAGGAACCAGTCGGGCCGGGTGCGCTGGATCTCGACCGTGGTGACGCCCTCGTAGCCGCCGTAGTCCCATTCGCGCAGGTCGGTGTCGACCCGGGCGTCGGGGATCCCGATGAGTTCGGCGGTCTCCCGGGCCCGCTGCAGGGGGCTGACGAAGGTGGCGCCGATGTGGTGCGAGCGGATCAGCGGCACCAGCCGGCGCGCCTCCTCCCTCCCGTGCTCGGTGAGGGGTACGTCCGTCCAGCCGGTGTGCCGTCCGGCCCGCGACCACTCGGTCTCACCGTGCCGGACGAGAAAGAGGTCACCCACGGCCCTGCCCTTCCTGTTCCACTACTCAGCACCGTGTCACACGGTCGCGGCGCCGCGCAGGACGGACTGGGCCGGACGGTCGTTCTCGGGGGCGCGTCAGTGAAGGGCGGGCGATGCTCACGGGTGCCAAGTGGCAGATCTGGGCCACCGGCGGCCCCGGCGTCGCTCGGCGCATGCCGTCAGGCCTGGCCCGAATCCGCCGATAGCCCACCGGGCACGGGGAGACGGGCCCGCTGCCGGGCGAGTCGGGCGTTACTGCCGGTATCCGCTCAGGAACCGTCCGATCCGGCCGATCGCGGCCTCCAGGTCCTCCGCGTGCGGGAGGGTGAGGATGCGGAAGTGGTCCGGAGCGGGCCAGTTGAAGCCGGTGCCCTGGACGACCTGGATCTTCTCACGGAGCAGCAGGTCGAGGACGAATTTCTCGTCGTCGTGGATCTTGTGCACCTTGGGGTCGAGGCGCGGGAAGGCGTACAGCGCGCCCTTGGGTCTGACGCAGGACACGCCCGGGATCTCGTTCAGCTTCTCCCAGGCCACGTTCCGCTGCTCGTACAACCGGCCGCCCGGAGCGGCGAGTTCGCGGATGGACTGACGCCCGCCGAGCGCGGCCTGGATGGCGTACTGCGCGGGCGCGTTGGCGCACAGGCGCATGGAGGCCAGCATGGTCAGGCCCTCCAGATAGTCCTTCGCGTGCTGCTTGGGACCGGTGACGACCAGCCAGCCCGAGCGGAAGCCCGCCACCCGGTACGTCTTCGACAGCCCGCAGAAGGTGAGGACGACCAGGTCGGGAGCGAGCGCGGCGGCCGAGTGGTGGACGGCGTCGTCGTACAGGATCTGGTCGTAGATCTCGTCGGCGAAGACCATCAGGCCGTGGCGGCGGGCGAGGTCGAGGATGCCCTCGACGATCTCCTTCGGGTAGACCGCCCCGGTGGGGTTGTTCGGGTTGATGATGACGACGGCCTTGGTGCGATCGGTGATCTTCGAGGCGATGTCGTCCAGGTCCGGGTTCCAGTCGGCCTGTTCGTCGCACACATAGTGGACCGCCTTGCCGCCCGCGAGGGTCGTCACGGCCGTCCACAGCGGGAAGTCCGGTGCGGGGATGAGGATTTCGTCGCCGTCCTCCACCAGCGCCTGGACGGCCATCGACACCAGCTCGGAGACGCCGTTGCCGAGGAACACGTCGTCGACGCCGACCGGCAGGCCCAGGCTCTGGTAGCGCTGGGCCACGGCGCGGCGCGCGGAGAGGATGCCGCGCGAGTCCGTGTAGCCGTGCGCCTGCGGGAGCATCCGGATCATGTCCTGGAGGATCTCCTCCGGCGCCTCGAAGCCGAAGAGCGCCGGGTTGCCGGTGTTCAGGCGCAGCACGCTGTGGCCCGCCTCCTCCAGCGCGTTGGCGTGCTCGATCACCGGGCCGCGGATCTCGTAACAGACCTCGCTGAGCTTGTTCGACTGCCGGAACTCCATGCGCCCCTCCAGGAACTCGTGATGCTTGGTTTTACCAAGTTCGAGCTTGGAAAGTCCAACAACACGTCTAGACTGCGCCGCATGTCACCTCGCCGAAGCTACGACCAGTACTGTTCCGCAGCCCGCGCGCTCGACCTGGTCGGCGACCGCTGGACCCTGCTGATCGTCCGGGAGCTGCTCGCCGGTCCCCGCCGCTACACGGACCTGCACGCGGACCTGCCGGGGGTCAGCACGGACGTACTCGCCTCACGGCTGAAGGACATGGAGCGCGACGGCCTCGCGACACGGCGCCGGTTGCCTCCGCCCGGCGCGGCCTACGTCTACGAACTCACCGCGCGCGGACGCGAGCTGCTGCCCGTGCTGCAGGCGCTGGGCACATGGGGCGAGGCCGAGCTGGGGGAGCGGCGGCCCACCGACGCCGTACGGGCGCACTGGTTCGCGCTGCCGCTGACCCGCGGGCTGGAGGGCGAGGGGATCGTCGAAGTCCATGTGGAGGAAGGGGACTTCCATCTGTACCTGGGAGCGGAGGAAGGCGCCGTGTACGGCGACGGGCCGGCCCCTGCCGAGCCCGACGCCCGGCTCGTCCTCGACTCCGCCACCTGCACGGCCGTCACCCGCGGTGAGTTGAGCGTACTGCGCGCGGTGCGGGACGGCCGGATCGCGGTGACCGGTGACGGCACCCTGGCCAAGGCGCTGCGGGAGGCCTGAAGCTGCGGGCGGCCTGAAAGGGACAGGGCCCGCCACGCGGACGCGGCGGGCCCGGGGCGGCTCAGGCGCCCGGCGGCACCCGTGAGGGCCGTCCCGTACCGCGCGTCAGCGCGTACCCGCCGATGCCCGCGAGGGCGGCCAGCACACCGCCGATCGCGGTCCACACCCAGCGGTCGGTCCACCAGCCGGAGGACCAGCCGTCGTCGGGCTCGATGGCGGACAGCACGGCCGACTTCGACGAGTCCGAACCGCTGTCGTCCGCCGCGGACTTGACCGCGATCCCGGGGACCAGCGGCTTGGCCAGCGAACCGTCCACCGCCGCCGAGCCGCCGATGTCCTTGGAGTCGACGCGCACCTCGGCGCTCACCGGCTGGCCGAGGTCGGCGGAGCCGAGGTTCACCACCGTCAGCCGGATGTAGTACGTGCCGGGCAGTGGGTCGTTGGCCCACGGCTCCGACCAGGCGCGCACGGTACGCAGGACGCACGCCAGCTCGACCGAGGCGGCGCCCTGGGCGGCGGTGCGGCTCTGGGCGCCGTACTGGCAGGACTGGCGGCGGCGCAGACCGTCGTACACGTCCATCTGCCAGGTCTGCCCGGAGTGCGACTCGGGCAGCTTCACCGTCGCCTTGACGGTGGGCCGCTGACCGGCGTCGGCCGGGAACGACCAGTACAGATAGTCGCCGGTGGAGGCGCCGGCCGTGGCCTGCTGCCCCTGGTCGATCTCCGCCGCCGTACGGAAGGACGTACCCGCCTGAGTGGGCGCCTTGCCGTCCTCCGAGGCGCTCGGGGACGGAGAGGAGTCGGCTACGGCCGGACCCGCGGCCAGCCCGACGGCCAGCAGGGCGGCGCTCAGCACACGTGTGATTCGCATCAGTTGGTCCTCCAGACCGCGACCCGCCAGCGCGACACCCAGCCCCACAGCAGACCCGCGACGAAGCCGGTCAGCACCAGCGCGCCGAGCAGCCACCAGCCGCGCCCGAGGCCGAAGGAAGCCACGTCGCCCGCCTTGTCCGGGCCGTCCACGACGTCGACGGTCAGCTCCAGCGGCAGACCCGGCGTGGTCTTCACGCCGGCCGCCGTCGAGAAGGAGTTGGTGACCTGGAGACACACCGTCTCGGCACTCGCCGTGTCGTCGTCGCTCTCGGGCTTCGGGTAGCGCAGACCCGTCGAGATCATGTCCGTACGGCCGTTGCCCGCGGCCTCGCCGCGCACGATCTCGCGGCCGTGCGCCGTGACCGCCCGCAGCAGCACCCCGTAGTCGGGGCCGACGGCCCGGTCGTCCGCCACGCTCACCGAGGCGCGCAGCTCCTGGCCGGGGTTGACGTCCACCTTGTACCAGCGCTGCTGCCCGAACTCCTCACGGTCCGTGTACAGGCCGGACTTCAGCGCGGGCGCGCCGGAGCACTGCGTGGTGCCCTCCGTGGCCACCGGCGTCACCACCGGATCGGCCGCCCGGTCGACCAACTGGCCGACCTTGTCGCTGAGTTCCTCCTTGTGCCGCACGTCGGTGTAGGTGCCGCCCGTCGCGTCCGCGATACAGCTGAGCTGGTCACGGGTCTTCGCGTCCGGCACCAGGCCGAGCGTGTCGATGGTCAGCCCGATGCCCTTGGCGGCGATCTCGCGGGCCACCTCGCACGGATCCAGCGGCTGGCAGGTGTCCTCGCCGTCGCTGATCAGGACGATACGGCGGGTGCCGTCACCGCCGTCGAGATCGGTGGCCGCCTTCTGCAGCGCGGGACCGATCGGCGTCCAGCCGGTCGGCGCCAGTGTGGCCACCGCGGTCTTCGCCTCGGTCCGGTCCAGCGGGCCGACCGGATAGAGCTGCGCGGTGTCCGTGCAGCCCGTCTTCCGGTCGTTGCCGCGGTAGTTGGCGCCCAGCGTCCGTATGCCGAGCTGGACCTCCTCGGGCGTCGCGTCCAGCACCTCGTTGAACGCCTGCTTCGCCGCGGCCATCCGCGACCCGCCGTCGATGTCCCGCGTCCGCATGGAACCGCTGACGTCGAGAACCAGTTCCACCTTCGGGGCGGCGGCCTGGTCCGTCTCGTCGGCAACCGCCCCGGCGGGGAACGCGATCCCGGCCGTCAGGGTGGCGAGCAGGGCGCAGACGCCCGCCGCCAGCCGTTGTCTTCTGATCATCGGCGGATCCTATTGACCGGAGGTGTCGGGCTCCAAAACGAGCGGGTTCGGCAGACCGAACCACTGGTCGCCGGGAGTCCGCGGCGACAGCCGCATCAGCGTCAACGCCTTGGCGGGCAGCGGCTCTTCGCGCAGAGCCGTCAGATCGGGGGTGCGCGGCAGATCCCGTACGGCGGTCTCCAGGGCCGTGGCGAGGACGGCGCCGGAACCCGCCGCGCCCGCCAGCGCGCCCGCCACCAGGGAGCCGAACAGCTTGCGGCGCAAGGCCGTTTCGTCGTCCGTGACCACGCGGCCCGTCAGAGCGGGCGGAGTGATGCCGTGGCGGGTCAGCCGGGCGGGGCTGACCCGGATGTCGGCCAGATCGCGGTAGACCAGGCGCAGCGGGGCGCCCGTCGCGGACAGCACCACGAGGAGGTTCTGGCCGTGCGCCTCCAGGGCCACGCCCAGTTCGAGCAGCCGCAGACCGACCGTCAGCGCGAGGCGGGTGAAACCGGCCAGCCAGCCGGGGGAGTCCGGCAGGTCCGTGGTGGCCAGGGCGCCCACCGGCAGCACGTACTCGCCCGGCGCCGAGAACCGCTGCGGCGACTCGCGCAGCACGGCCGCCAGATCCGGCGAGTGGGCCGTCACCGCGCCCAGCGTCCGGGTGATGTGCAGCAGCCCGTCCGTGCGCGCCGCCAAATCCTCCGCGAAGGACGACAGGGCCGCGGACATGCCGATCGAGTACTCCGAGATGTCCCGCACCGAGGACGTCAGCCGGGTGCTCAGCGCGGTCTTGACGTGCGTCCCGTCGGGGAGGGCCAGGGTCCGCAGGGACATCAGGGGGTGTGCGGGCAGCGTGCGGTCGACGGGCAGCTTGAGGACGTGCTCCGCCTGCCAGGGGTGCACCTGGATCAGCAGATGCCCGCCCTCGCGCATGTCCTCGGGCCAGGCCCCCGTCAGCAGGCACTCCTCCGGGCGGACCGGGACCGTCCCCAGCTCCACCACGGGCCCGTGCTCCGGGCCGTACGCGAGCTGCTCGGCCACCGAGAAACCGGGCCGGGAACGGCAGTTGGGGTGGAACGGATGCCCGTCGACCACCCGCTGCTCCCACTCCCAGTCCCGCGTCGGCCACTCCTTCGGGCGATCCGGGTGTCCGGCCCGGGACAGCGCCAACGAGGCCGCGCTGTGCCCGAGTTCGGCCGCGAAGCCCGCCGCGTTCGGCACCGCGAGGTCCGTCATCAGACGGGCGGGATCGTCGTACGGCACACCGCCGAGATGCACGGCGGTGACGTACGCGGTGGTCGCGTACGGATCAGCGAGCGGCCCGTGCAGCGCACGGCCGTCGCAGAGCCACAGGGCGAGCCCCCGCGGGCCGCGGACACGGCGGGTGATCCAGGGCAGCGGTTCGTGCGCGAGCGCCCGCCACAGACGGGTCAGCACGGCCGCCCGGGCACCGGGCAGCTCGGCCGCGTACCGGGGCACGAGAGCGGGCCGGATCTCGGCCAGCTCGGCGGCGACCTGCGCCTCGGCGGTGGGGGGACGGTGCACGGACGGGCTCCTCGGGGTACGGGACAGGAAGGTCAACGCCTGCCGGCGACGACAGACATACTGATCGCGGCCGGACCGTGTGGACTGCAGCCGTGTGGACTGCGAGAGAACGAATGGAACGCGTGGACCCCATGCCCCCCAGCGACGAGGTCGGACAGCGTGCCGACGCGTACGCGGTCGCGCCCCTGCTCAACTGTCTGCTGCGGGAGGTGGCCCAGCCGCTCCCGGAGCCCGGGGAGCGGCCGGTGCACCGGCTGCCGGGCGGCGGCCGGCTGCTGCGCGTGCGCGGCGAGCGGCGGCCCATGGAGCCCGAGGTGCACGCGGACGGCGTCTGGCAGCCCCTCGGCCACGCCGATCTGGTCAAGCTGGTCGCGGACGAGCTGCGCCGGCACACCGGGGTGTCGAACGACGAGCTGCCGATCGAGATGGCCGACAGCCGCGACGCGGTCGCCGCGCTGCTCACCGCGCGCGCCGGGGCGACGGCGCCCGACGACCCGTATCTGCGCTCCGAGCAGTCCCTCATCACCGGCCATCCCTACCATCCCGCGCCCAAGGCCCGCGGTGGCGGCCCCGTCACGGGCTGGCTGCCGTACGCCCCCGAGGCGCACGCCCGCTTCCCGCTGGTGCTGCTCGGCGTGCGCGAGGACACCGTCGTCGAGGAGGGCGACACCTCCGCGCTGGACTCCCTCGGCACCGCCCCGCCCGGCTACCGGCTGCTGCCCGCCCACCCCTGGCAGCTCGACCTGGTCGGCCCGGAGCTCGCCCCCGCCTTCGCGGACGGCCGACTGGTGCGGCTGGGCACGACCGCGTTCGAGACCTGGCCGACGGCCGCGATCCGCACCCTGTACGAGCCGCGCCGCGACCTCCACCTGAAATTCAGCCTCGATGTGCGCATCACCAATGACATCCGTCGGCTGTGGCGCCACGACCTGCTGAAACTGCGCCGCACCGACACGGCCGCGACCCGTGCCTTCGCCGAGATCGGCCCGCCCGCCGCCTGGCTGGGCGACCGCGGCTACCGCACCGCGGGCTTCGCCTTCGAGGAACTGGCCGTCCTCGTCCGCGACGGCCTGCGCGGCCGCGTCCTGCCCGGCGCGACACCGCTGCTCGCCGCCGGCCTCGCGGAGGGCTTCGACGGCAACCCGCTCGCCGCGGCCGCCGACCCCGAGGCCTGGTGGGAGGCCTATCTGCGCCAGGTGGTGCCACCGGCCCTGGCGGCCTTCGCGGACCACGGTGTCGTCCTGGAGGCGCATCTGCAGAACTCCCTGATCGCCGTGGACGCCTCCGGCACGCCCGTGCAGGCGCTGTTCCGGGACGCCGAGGGCGTCAAGCTGCTGCCGGACGTCTCCCGGGCCGCCGGGTGGGAGCGGCTGGTGTACACCCTGGTCGTCAACCATCTGACAGAGATCGCCGCGGCCCTGGCCGAGCACCACCGGGGCATCGACCCCTGGCCCGCCGCCCGCCGCGAACTCGCCCGCCACCACCTCCCCGAGATCGCCGCCCTGCTCACCTCGCCCACCCTGCCCGGCAAGACCAACCTGCTGCTGCGCTGGACCGGCGCGGACGGCGCCGACGCCCGTTACCTGCCGCTGCCGAATCCGCTCCGCGGCGGCTGATGGCGGTCCCCTGCCGGTCCGGCCGGTGTGACGGCCGAGCCGGTCACGGAGGCCGGTCTCGTGAGCGGGGGGAGCCGTCGGACGCGCCGTCCGATCAAGGCGGGGAGCGTGAGTGCGCAGGACGCCGAGACGAGGCCGCCCAGGATTGGACCGGAGCGGGCGCCGAAGGCGTCCGACACCAGGCCGACCAGGGGGGCGCCGACAGGGGTGCCGCCGAGGAGGACGAGGAAGTAGACGGACATGACACGACCGCGCAGGCGTGGGTCGGCATGGAGCTGGATCAGTGCGTTGGCGGTGGTGGTCACGGTCACCGCGGCGAAACCGGTGGGGAGCAGCAGGGCCAGGAATGTGCCGTAGCCCGGCATCAGGCCCAGCGCGGCCTCCAGCGCCCCGAAGACGACCGTGGTGGTGATCAGACCTCGGACGCTGGGGGGCTTCCCGCGGCTCGCCCCGTGGATGGCGCCGATGACGCTCCCCATGGCGTAGGCGGCGCAGAGGTAGCCGAAGGCGGCGGCGCCCGAGTGGAAGACCGTGACGGCCACGAGCGAGATGGTGACCTGGAAGTTGAGGCCGAAGGTGCCCACGACGGCGATGAGACAGATCGGCAGGAGCAGCTCCGGGGTGGAGGCGATGTCGTGGAAGGCGTCGCGCAGGCGGGCACGGCCGCGGAGGGACGGGCTGCGGTCGCCCGGCCGGTCCGTGCGGATGGTGATCAGGCCGTAGAGGACGGCCAGGTACGACACGGCGTTCACGAGGAACACGGGGCCCGTGCCGAAGGCGGCGACGGTCAGGCCGGCGAGAGCGGGGCCGAGGACGCGGGCCACGTTGAACTGGGCGGCGTTCAGACTGACCGCGGTGGGCACGCCCTCGTCGGCGACCAGTTCGGAGATGTAGGCGTTGCGGGCGGGGCTGTCCACGGCGGACGCGGTGCCGAGGACGATGGCAAGGGCGTAGACGGACGGCAGGTTCACCGACCCCGTGACGGTCAGCAGTCCGAGCAGGAGGGACTGCACTCCCATGGCCGTCTGGGTCAGGAGCAGCAGCCGCCGCTTGGGGCACCGGTCGGCGAGGACTCCTCCGGCCAGGCCGAACAGGGTCTGCGGCAGGAACTGCAGTGCGGTCACGACACCGACCGCGCTGCCGCTGTTGCCGGTGAGGTGGAGGACGAGCAGGTCCTGGGCCGCCCGCTGCATCCAGGTGCCGATGTTGGAGGTCAGCTGCCCGAGCAGGTAGCGACGGAAGTTCCGGACCGTGAGTACGGACGTCACCGGCATGCCGGAGCCCGCGCTCATGACAGCTGATCGGTGTACGCGTCGCTGACCGGTACCTCGACGTCGTCCACGTGATGGAAGCTCGGGTGGGGGTGCATGAGGAACGCGTGGTGGGAGATGTTCCAGGCGTAGGCGCCGGCCAGGGCGAAGGCGACCCGGTCGCCGACGCGCAGCCGCTCGACCATGACCCCGCGGGCCAGGACGTCCTTGGGCGTGCACAGCTGCCCGACCAGTGTCACCGGCTCGTCACGGGCCTCCGGGCGCTCCCAGGGCCGTGACCAGACGTCGTCGGGGATCACCTCGAAGGGCTGGTCGTGCTGTTTCGCGGCCGGGGTACGCAGATGGTGGGTGCCGCCACGCAGTACGGCGAACGCCTGCCCGCGGCTGAACTTGATGTCCAGGACCTGGGTGACGTACCAGCCGCAGTAGGCGGTGACCGAGCGGCCGGGTTCGATCCGCAGGGTGAGGCGAGGGTGGCGGGCCAGGAGCGGGCGCAGTCCGGCGCCGAAGGCGCGCCAGTCGAACTTCCGCTGCGGACGGTCGTAGTCGACGCCCATCCCGCCTCCGACGTTGACCTCGGTCAGATTGACGGCGCGGTGCCGCGCCCAGTCCTCGGCCCAGGTCAGGACCTCGTCGATCAGGGCCAGTTGGGCGGTGGCCCGGAGTCCGCCGGCCAGATGGAAGTGGAGGCCGCGCAGCCGGATGCGCGGGTCGGAGGCGATCACCGCCAGGCAGTGGCCCAGTTGGGCGGGGTCCATGCCGAAGGGGCTGGGGTGCCCGCCCATCACAAGGGCGACCCGGCCGACGTCGACGGGCAGGTTGACGCGCAGCAGGACGTCCAGGGTCCGGTAGCCCAGCAGGGTGGTGACGAGCCGCAGTTCCTGTTCGCTCTCGATGTGCAGCCGCTCCACTCCGGCGTCCAGTGCCAGAGCCAGCTCCTTCTGCGTCTTGCCGGGGCCTCCGAAGGCGATCGGCGCATCGGGGGCGAGCCCGCGGACATGGCTCAGTTCACCACCGGAGGCCACCTCGAAGCCGTCGACGTGCTCGGCCAGCGTCCGCAGGATCCGGGGGTCGGAGTTGGCCTTGGCCGCGTACAGCAACTCGACCCGTTTCGGCAGTGCGGTCCGGATGGCGTGTACGTGCTCACGCAGCGCCGGGAGGTCGTAGACATAGGCGGGCAGGTCGTCGTCGGTCAGCCGGCCGACGTGTTCGAGCAGTGCGGATCTCACCGGATCACCTCGCGGGGGAAGTCCGCGCCGAGCGGGCTGATCAGGGGGACGTAGGTGGCGTGCCGGTCGGCCTTGCGGACCCAGCGCAGCAGGAGGTTGGCCTTCGCGGGCAGCGGCACCCCCGACAGCAGCGCGCGCAGGCGTGGCGGTTCGGCGGCGGTGCGGGCATAGGCGTCGAGGTGGTCGCGGACCAGGCCCCACAGAGCGGGTTCCAGCGTCGGGTCGAGGTCGGCCAGCGCGCCGAGCACTTCGGCGGTGTGGTTGACCAGGAGGCAGTACGCGACCCGGTTCCAGCCGCGTTCGGGTTCGTAGGTGAGGGGATCGCGGACGTCGTCCGGGAGGTCGCCGAGGGTGCGTTGATGATGCCCGGGCAGGAGCTTGGTGCCTTCCAGGTCGCGGAAGAGCACCTGCACCGGGGTGCCGTCGGCGTCGACACCGACGACGACGTTCTGGAGGTGGGGTTCCAGTACGACGCCGTGTTCGAAGTAGGCGGCCAGTACCGGTGGCAGCAGCAGTCGCAGGTAGGCGTCCCACCAGGCCAGTACGTCCCCGTCGCCGCGGGCGAGCAGATGGGAGACGTGGGCCGCGCTGGACGGGTACTCGTCCGCCACCGCGGCGGCGAGCAGGGGGGTCACCCCTGGACGCAGATGGTGGCGCAGACCGGAGCGGACGATGACGCCGAGGCCCTCCAGAAGCTCGCCGTCGGTGTCGAGGGTGCGGTAGCCCGGCTCTGCCAGGAGTGCGCATCCCGGGTAGCGGCCGGTCAGCTCGGCGAAGACGGGCTGCAGCAGCCGGTTGAGGGAGACGGCGCCGGACAGTTCGTAACTGGCGTGCCTGCGGACGCAGTTGGTGAGACGGACGTTCAGGCTGAACTTCAGGAAGGTGTCGGTCTCCGGGTGGTACAGCGTGCGCACCGATGCGGTCGGCACCAGCTCCGGTCCGTGCGTGCCGGTGTCGACGACATCGCCGGCCGCCATCACCTCGCGCAGCCGGTCGTGGTCCTGGAGGAGCCGGTACTGCCAGGGGTGCACCGGCAGTACCGCGAACCCCGGGCCGGCCGCCGGGCACAGCGCGTCCATCTCGTGCAGTTCACCCTCCTCGCGCACGAGGTGGCGGCGCACGGCCAGGTAGCGCAGACGGAAGCGGGCACCGGTCTCCGGGCCGTACGCCAGCCAGTCCTCCGGTTTGCCGGTGCGGGCCTTGGGAGTGGGGTGGAAACGATGGCCGAACACCAGGGACTGCTCCGACGCCACGTACGGGTCCGCGTGCGGTGTGACCTTCGTCCGCTCCTGCAGCGCGGTGCGGATCGTCTCCCGGCTGTCGGCGACCTGGGCCAGGAACTCCTCGTTGGCGACACCTGTGCGCAGTTCCAGTTCGTCCTGGATGTAGCCGGCCAGCTCCCGCCAGTCCACGGTCGCCCAGGCGTCGTTGTCGAGCCGCTGCACCGGGCCCTGGAAGCGGTGCGCTCCGATCAGCGAGACCCTGCGCAGCCGCGAACGCAGCAGCAGGCCCCGGCGGGGCAGTCGTAGCAGAAGGTGGTCGTCGTCGACCGTCACCTGATGTTCCGGGGCGGACACCTCACGGATCAGGCAGTTGAGCAGCGTGTGGGCGGTGACGGCGTCGGCGGTGTGCAGCGGTTCGCCCGCGGCTGCCGTGACGGTCGGGGTGGCGGTGCCGGTGGTCATACGGTCACTCCAGTGGGACAGCGGTCGGTGTCGGATTCAGCGGCACAGGGCCAGTGGGTTGGGAACCGGCGTCCACTGCGCCTTGCCCGGGTTCTCGGCCAGGCGCATGGCGATGGTCGCCTTCAGCGGCATCGTGTCGCCGAAGAACGCCGTGGCGTCGTCGTGGCCGGGCAGGCCGGCGTACACGCGGCGGCCCACCTCGGCCACCGCGCCCCACAGCGCCCGGGGGTCGGCCGCGCGCGTCCGGCCGAGGACATCGACCAGCTCGCTGAAGACGCCGCTGATCAGGCCGCCGAACAGCTTGGTGCGCAGCGCGTCCGGATCGTCGCCCGCGCGGGTGCCGAGCAGCGGCGGCAGCGTGACACCGCACCGGGCCAGTCGGCGCGGGCCGACCCGCACGCCGTCCAGGTCCCGGTACAGCACCCGCACCGGCCGCCCGTCGCGCAGCACGACCAGGGTGTTCTGACCGTGCGCCTCCAGTGCCACCCCCATGGACAGCAGCGTCAAGGCGGGCGGCAGGACGAGTCCGGCGAAGTCCGTCATCCAGCGCACCGGACTTCCCGAGATCATGGTCGCTCCCGTCGCGTGGACGGCGGTGAGCGGAACCGCGATCTCCCCCGGGCCGAGGTAGCACTCGGTCGACTCCCGGATCATCGCCGCCAGGCTCGCGGAGGGCCGTCCGTCCACGCGCACCGCACCGCCGCCCAGCTCACGCAGGATGCGCAGGCTGTCGCCGTACCCGGCCTTGTCGATGAGGGCCGAGACGAGGTCGGACAGCGGGGGCCCGTCGGCGACCTCGGCCGGGGAGATGGTGCGCCGGTAGTTGGTGACCTGCACGTCGAGGGCCGTCTTGAGGTGGCAGCCCGGCAGGGTGCCCAGCGGTGCCAGGGTGCGCAGCGACAGCAGCGGCCGGGCCGGGATCGTCTCCTCGACGACGGTCAGGCCGGGGTGCCGCGCGAGTACGTGGTCACGCTGCCAGGGGTGCAGCGGAACCAGGATCGTGTCGCCGTCCCGCAGGTGCCGTGGCCAGGTGCCGGAGCCCTGCCAGCGGTCGGCCGGCACGGGGAGCAGCGCCAACCGGACGACCGGGTGGTGCTCGGGAGCGTAGGCGAGCACGTCGGCGATCGACATGCCGGTACGCGTGCGGCAGCAGGGATGCTGCGGGTGGCCGTCGACGACCGTCTGCTCCGCGTCCGCCGAGTCGTGCGGTGCGACCGCCCGGCCCGCGTTCGCGGCCCTGGCCAGGGCCAGGTTGACCACGCTGTTGTCCAGCTCGGCCGCCAGTCGCCGAGCCGCGGGGGTGCGCATGCCCAGCTGCGCCAGCAGCTGCGCCGGTCCGCTGATCGGCCCGTCGGGCCCGGATACGACGAAGTCGTCGGGCACCTCGGCGAACGGCCGCGCGCCGGCCGCGGGCGCCGAGAGTGAGCCGCCCCGCCGCAGCTCGACCACCAGGGCGTCGGACGCGCGGCGCTGCCCGGTCACGCCGGGCAGGGGTTCTCGTGCGAAGGCGCCCCACAGCCGGCCCAGCACGGTTGCCCGTGCTCCCGGGAGCGCGTTCGTGAAGGGTTCCATCAGATCCGGGCGCGTGCGGCGTAGTTCATCAAGGGGCATGGGGTGTCCCAGGTGCTGGTGAGGGCGCTTGTCGTGCGGTGCTCCAGTGGCACCGGCCGTGCAACCGAAGCTAGGCGAAGACGATCAAGCGGACTGCCAGAGCAAGGGCAGCGGGGGATTCCGAAGACCCTCGAAAAAGCGTTTTGCCTCCATGGAATCCAGCCGATTCCGCGGCGTCCGGCTCAATTGACACGATCTGACCCTGGATCAGTTTTCGACTGCTGTCGGGTCGGCCGGCCGAGCGGTCCGCTGCGCGGCCGCGGGTGGCCTCACCCGGCGTTCGAAGGTCTTTGACGCTTTCCTTGCTCCACGCTGTAGATGTGCTGGATGTCGCCGACACGCCGCGTTCCCGTGGTTACTCCATCCGTGGTGAATCCGGTGGACGGCCAAGGAAAGCGCCGCACGCTCAAGCCGAGGTCTGTGAGCCTTTCCGGCATGCGTGTCTTGCTGATCGAGGACGACGACCGGGTGGCCGGACCATTGGTGGAGGGACTGCACCGCTTCGGATTCACCGTGGAGCACGCCAGAACGGGGGCCGACGGCCTCGCCGCGCCGGAGCCGGCGATGGTGCTGCTGGACCTGGGGCTGCCCGACATGGACGGCATCGACGTCTGCCGTGCGCTCAGAACACGCTCGTCGGTGCCGATCATCATGATCACTGCCAGGGACGACGAGGTCGACCGGGTACTCGGTCTGGAGCTGGGCGCCGACGACTACGTCTCGAAGCCGTTCGGTGTACGGGAGCTCGTCGCCCGGATCCGCGCGGTCACCCGCCGCACCCGCCCCGCCGTGCCGGACACGCACCGTCAGGAACCGGGGCTCTCGGACGACGTGACGCCACCCGGGACCTCCGACGTCCAGCGGATCGGCCCGCTGACCATCGACCGCCGTACCCGGCAGGTGCACCTGCACCGCTCTCCCCTCGCCCTCGCGCCCAAGGAGTTCGACCTGCTCGGCTGCCTTGCGGAAGACCCCGGAGCGGTCTGCTCCCGTCGGCAGATTCTCGACACGGCATGGGAACCGAACTTCTTCGGCCCCACCAAGACGCTGGACGTCCACATCGCCGCGCTCCGCCGCAAGCTCGGTGACTCCTCCTGGATCGAGAACATCCGCGGAATCGGCTTCCGCCTGGTCCCCCCGGCTCACGTCGACACCGTTTCCGTGACAGCGCCGGCACGCGGCGGAGCGCCTCGGTGACCCGTCGCATCCTGCTCAGCCATCTGAGCCTCATACTGTTCGTCCTGCTCGCGCTCGAAGTGCCGTTCGGCCTCTTCTACGCCCGCAGCGAGGTGTCCCGCTTCTCCCATTCGGCGCAGCAGGGGGCGATGACGCTCGCCGAGGTCTGCGAGGAGAAGATGGAGCACGGGGTTGCGGGCGACCTTCCCGAACTGGCTCGTGCCTACGGACGGCGAACCGGCAGCCGCGTGCTCGTCGCCGATCACCGGGGCGTCGTCCTCACCGACAGCGCCGCCCTCGCCCCGGTCGGCAAGAATCTGTCCACCGAGCCGGACATCTCCGCCGCGCTGCGCGATCACCCCGTCGTCGGCAGCCGCAGCGCCCCGTCCGCAGGCGGGGACGTCCTCTTCGCCACGGTGCCGGGTGGCTCGGATGCCGACGTCCCCTGTGTCGTGCGGACCGTGTATGCGTTGGGCCCGCTCAAGGCGAAGATCCATGCCACCTGGCTGGCTCTCGGCTTCGTCGGGCTGGGGGTGCTGGCCGCGGTCTTCCTGATCGGCTTCGCGCTCGCCCGCTCGATCACCCGTCCCGTGCGGGCCCTGGAACTGGCGACCGCGCAGCTCGCGGACGGCCGTATCACCGATCCACCGGCCACCGATCACGGACCGCCGGAACTGCGCCGCCTGGCCGCGTTGTTCACCACCACCGCGACCCGGCTTCAGCACCTGCTGCACGCGCAGCAGGCGTTCGCCTCCGAGGTGTCGCACCAACTGAGGACTCCGCTGACCTCACTGCGCCTGCGCCTGGAGAACTTCGAGCCGCACCTCGCCCCGTGCGCCCAGGACAGTCTCGACAAGGCGGTCGGGGAGCTGGAGCGGCTCAGCCGTATGGTGCAGGGGCTGCTCGCGCTCGCCAGGCTGGAGAACTCCGCGATCCGGCCGGAGCCGGTCGAACTCCGCGCCGTCGTCGCCGATCGCGTCGCCATCTGGACGGCCTTCGCCGATGAACAGAAGGTCGACCTCATCGTCTGCGGAGCCACGGCCGTTCGGGTGTGGGCGGCTCCGGGCGCGCTGGAGCAGATCATCGACAACCTGCTCTCCAACGCGCTGCGCGCGTCCCCGCCGGGAACCGCCATCACTCTGGCCGTCATCAACGCCCCGGGGGAAGGGAGCAGGACGGCGCCCGAGACCGAGCTGCACGTGATCGACCAAGGTCCCGGCATGACCGAGTCCGAACGGCGCAGGGCCTTCGACCGGTTCTGGCGGGCCGCCGGTGCCGATCACGACGGCACGGGCCTCGGCCTGCCGATGGTCCGGCAGCTCACCCGCGCCAGCGGTGGCGAGGTCACTCTGGAGACGGCCCCCGGAGGCGGACTCGACGCCGTCGTCCGCCTCCGCCACGCCGAGAGCCACACCCACCGGGAGCGCCCGGGCAACTCGGCGGACACCCCCGACAGCGGGGTGTTCGAGAGGGCGTCGGGAGGAGAGAAGTAGACCCTGACTCCCCGGTACGGACGACTCCGACGACGACAGTGCCGGCAACGGCACGGACGACGATCACGAGGAGGACTGACAGCGGACGATGGCTGCGGCTCCGTTCTCTATGCTCACTTCATACCGGAGCCCGAAAGTAAGCGGCGTCGGAGCTGGGCTTGGAATGCAAGGCACATGATCGGTGGGGTGTTGGAAGATGATGAGAGAGGTCACTGCGACTCGCTACATCGCACCCCTGCGGTCCGGCGGCTCCGTCCCCGGAGTCGTCGAGGCCGACGACCTGGGCACATACGTCGTCAAGTTCACGGGTTCCGCGCAGGGCCGCAAGGCGCTGGTCGCCGAGGTGATCGTGGGCGAGCTCGCGCGGGCGCTGGGGCTGCGGTTCCCCGAGCTGGTCCTGGTGCACTTCGACCCGGCCATCGCCGACGGCGAGCCGCACCAGGAGGTACGGGACCTGCACACCGCGAGCCAGGGCCTCAACCTCGGCATGGACTGTCTGCCGGGCGCGAAGGACTTCACCCCGGAGGTCGCGAAGACCTTCCGGGTCGATCCCCTGGAGGCGGGCCGGATCGTCTGGCTCGACGCGCTCACCGTGAACGTCGACCGCACGGTGCACAGCTCCAACCTGATGGTCTGGCCCACCTTCGGCACCGTGCCCCCGCGCCTGTGGCTGATCGACCACGGCGCCGCCCTCGTCTTCCACCACCGCTGGGACGCGTCGGATCCCGCCAAGGCGTACGACTTCCGCCATCACGCCCTCGGGCACTACACGCCCGACACCCGGGCGGCCGACGCGGAGCTGGCGCCCAAGGTGACGGAGGAACTGCTGCGGGAGATCGTCGCCGAGGTCCCCGACGCCTGGCTGAGGGGCGAAGAGGGGTTCACGACGCCGGACGAGGTGCGCAGGGCGTATGTGGACTACCTCCACGCGCGCGTGCGGGCGTCGGCCGCCTGGCTCCCGACCGACTTCCCCACCCGGGAGGAGCTCGCCGCCGAGGAGGCCCGCCGGGCGGCGAGGACCCAGCAGGGCCGTCCGAACTGGCTCAAGCGGGTTCCCGACCTGCACGGCAAGCCGGCGGCGGAAAAGGACTGGTCGGCGCACCTCCGGTGAAGCGGGCCGTACGCGACCGAGTGGCCCGGGGGAAGTCCTCGGGCCACTCGGAAGGATGAGGTCTCAGCCGGTGAGCTGCTGGTACGCGGGCAGGGTGAGGAAGTCCGCGTAGTCCTCGTCGAGGGCGACCTGGAGCAGCAGATCGTGGGCCTGCTGCCAGTGGCCGGCCGCGAAGGCCTCCTCGCCGGTCTCCTCCCGGATGGCGGCCAGTTCCTCGGCGGCGACCTTGCGGGCCAGCTCGGGAGTCGCCGTCTCGCCGTTCTCGAACTCGACGCCCGCGTTGATCCACTGCCAGATCTGCGAGCGGGAGATCTCGGCGGTGGCCGCGTCCTCCATGAGGTTGAAGATGGCGACCGCGCCGAGGCCGCGCAGCCACGCCTCGATGTAACGGATGCCCACCTGCACGGCGTTGACCAGGCCCGCGTACGTCGGCCTGGCCTCCAGCGAGTCGATCGCGATCAGGTCGGCCGCCTCGACGTGCACGTCCTCGCGCAGCCGGTCCTTCTGGTTCGGCCGGTCGCCGAGGACCTTGTCGAAGGACTCCATGGCGAGCGGGACCAGGTCCGGGTGGGCGACCCAGGAGCCGTCGAAACCGTCGTTCGCCTCGCGGTCCTTGTCCGCCTTGACCTTCTCGAAGGCGACCTTGTTGACCTCCTCGTCGCGGCGGGACGGGATGAACGCCGCCATGCCGCCGATCGCGTGCGCACCGCGCTTGTGGCAGGTGCGGACGAGGAGTTCGGTGTACGCCCGCATGAACGGGGCGGTCATCGTCACGGCGTTGCGGTCCGGCAGGACGAAACGGGGCCCGCCGTCACGGAAGTTCTTGACGATGGAGAACAGGTAGTCCCAGCGGCCCGCGTTCAACCCGGAGGCGTGGTCGCGGAGTTCGTAGAGGATCTCCTCCATCTCGTAGGCGGCCGTGATCGTCTCGATGAGCACGGTGGCGCGGACGGTGCCCTGCGGGAGGCCGAGGTAGTCCTGCGCGAAGACGAACATGTCGTTCCAGAGGCGGGCCTCCAGGTGCGACTCCGTCTTGGGGAGGTAGAAGTACGGCCCCTTGCCGAGGTCGAGCAGACGCCGGGCGTTGTGGAAGAAGTACAGCCCGAAGTCGACGAAGGCGCCGGGGACCTGGGTTCCGTCCGCGTCCACGAGGTGGCGCTCGTTCAGATGCCAGCCGCGGGGACGCATGACGACGGTGGCCAGCTCCTCGTTCGCCTTCAGCGTGTACGACTTCCCGGACCCGGGGTCGGTGAAGTCGATGTTCCGGGTGTACGCGTCGATCAGATTGAGCTGGCCGACGACCACGTTCTCCCAGGTGGGCGCGGAGGCGTCCTCGAAGTCGGCGAGCCAGACGCGCGCGCCCGAGTTCAGGGCGTTGATGGTCATCTTGCGGTCGGTGGGGCCGGTGATCTCGACGCGCCGGTCGTTGAGGGCCTCGGGCGAGGGGGCGACCCGCCAGGAGTCGTCGGCGCGGATCGCGGCGGTCTCCGGGAGGAAGTCGAGCGTGGAGGTGCGGGCGATCTCGGCGCGGCGCTCCGCGCGGCGGGCGAGGAGTTCGTCACGGCGTGGCGTGAACCGCCGGTGCAGCTCGGCCACGAAGGCGAGCGCCGCGTCGGTGAGGACCTCCTCCTGCCGGGGCAGGGGCTCGGCGTCGACGATGGCCAGCGGAGACGGCGCTGGTGCGGACATGAGCTGTCACTTCCTTCAGCGGTGGCACCGGGTGCCACTCGTACCGGGTAGGGCTGAGGACGCCCGGGGAGCGGCAGGGCGCTTCTGAACAGTGGATACTAGTTTCCTCATCGTGGAACTTCAATGGTTTGTTGACATCGAGATTCTCCGGGTCGAGGCAAGGTGGCTCTCGGTGCCATCCCGCTCACTCAAGGTGGATCAGATCCTCGGCGGTGTCGATGTCGTACGGTTCGGCCACGTCGCCGCACTCGACGAGCCGGATCTCCCGCTCGTGCTCCTTCAGATAGGCGCGGGCGCCCCGGTCGCCGGTCGCGGTGCGGGCGATACCGGCCCAGTGGACGGAGCCGAAGAGGACCGGGTGTCCGCGTACGCCGTCGTAGGCGGCGGAGACCAGGGACCTCTCGTCCTCGTGGGCGGCGAGTACCCGGGCGACCGCCTCGGGGCCGATGCCGGGCTGGTCGACCAGCGAGACCAGGGCCGCGCGGGCGCCCGTGCCGGCGAGCGAGTCGAGGCCGGCCCGCAGCGAGGACCCCATTCCCTCGGCCCAGCCGGGGTTGTCCACGAGGACGCAGCCGCTCAGGTCCGCCCGTTCCCGGACCTCGTCGGCCCGGGCGCCCAGCACCACATGGATGCGATCACATCCGGCCGTGCGCAGCACCCCGACCGCGTGCTCCACCAGGGGGCGTCCCCGGTGTTCGAGCAGTGCCTTGGGCCGTCCGCCGAGCCGCCTTCCGCCGCCCGCGGCAAGGAGCAGACCGGCGATCCGGCCTTGGTTGTCCGTCATGTGTCCTGCATACCTGACGCGGGGCGGAGTGCCCGGTTTCGATGGACTGAATTTCGGTCCGCGCAGTGGCGCTCCCCGTACCGGGTGGCGTTTACTGACCCGCGTCGCCCGGCGCCGGACCTACGCCACGGGCACCAGTGCGCACACGACGGCGTGCGAGGGGGAGGGCTGTGTTGCGGAGCTTGGGGCAGAGGTCGGTGACCGGCAGCGACGAGGACCCGAGAGTGGCGGAACTGCGGACCGCGGTGTCCCGGCTGCGCCGCGAACTCGCCGCACACCCGGCCGAGTTCCCCGACCGCTGCATAGCCGAGGACGAACTGGCAGCCCTGGCCGCGATGACCTCCGGCGGCATGCCCGAGATACCCCGCCTGCGCCGCTCCCTGCTCCTGATCGCGGGCGCGATCGGTTCGGTCAGCGCACTGGCACGGGGTTTGTCGGAGGTCCGCAACGCGGTGGACTTGTTCGGCGAACCGCCGCGCGGCTGAAGGGTGTGCGCCGGCTCTGGTCCTGGAGGCATTCCCGGGGACACGGCCTCGGGCGGCATTCCCGGGGTGCCTCGTCTGCGTTGTTCGCTGCTCGTGATCGCGGGCGCGATCGGTTCGGTGAGCGTGCCTGCCCGGGGGTTGTCGAAGGTCCGGGTCGCGGTGGACTGTTCGGGGAACCGCCGCGGCGCTGAGGGGTGCGCTCGGCTCTGGCGCTGGTGGGCGGTGCTGGGGACGAGTCGCCGGCCCCGGCGCGGGGTTGTCGGTGGACCTGTTCGGGAGCCGCACCGAGAACATCCTCGGCGGCAGCCCTGCCCCCGAGCCCGGCGCGGAGCTCGCCACGCCTCTGAAGGCGGTGGCGCACGACTGGTTGCCCGACGGGGCGACCGGCGCGCGGTGATTGCGGCCCCGGGGGCCTGCAGAGAACGTTCACGGCGTCCGCCGCCCTCTTTCTGCGGATGCCGACGCCGACAGGCGACTGGGCGCGCGGGCTGCCGACCGCGGTCCCCCCGGCCAGGCACCGAGAACGGGGACCGGTGGCGGTCGTGCCGCCGACCGCGCCGCTGGCGCGCCCGCAGGAAGGGGTCGGCACGGTCTCGCCGACGCCGGTCGCCTCGCTCGTCGGCGTCGCCGGGAATCGAGAAACCGGACGTTGGCCGCGCAGGGGCCGAACCCCCGGCGGGCTCAGCTTGCCAAGGTCTGGGACAGTTCCGTTGCGATCTGCTGGAGTACCGGCACGATCTTGTCCGTTGCCGATTCCGTGACGCGGCCCGCCGGGCCGGAGATGGAGATGGCGGCGGCCGTGGGGGAGTCCGGCACGGGGACCGCGAGGCAGCGGACGCCGATCTCCTGCTCGTTGTCGTCCACGGCGTACCCGAGGCGGCGCACCTCCTCCAGGGCGGCCAGGAATGCGTCCGGCGTGGTGATCGTCTTCTCCGTCGCGGCCGGCATGCCGGTGCGGGACAGGAGGGCGCGGACCTCGTGGTCGGGGACATGGGCGAGCAGCGCCTTGCCGACGCCCGTGGAGTGCGGCAGAACCCGCCGGCCGACCTCGGTGAACATGCGCATCGAGTGCTTCGACGGCACCTGGGCGACATAGACGACCTCGTCGCCGTCCAGCAGCGCCATGTTCGCCGTCTCCCCGGTCTCCTCGACAAGGCGCGCGAGGTAGGGGCGGGCCCATGTGCCGAGCAGCCGGGACGCCGACTCGCCGAGGCGGATCAGGCGCGGGCCGAGCGCGTACCGCCGGTTGGGCTGCTGACGTACATAGCCGCAGACGACCAGCGTGCGCATCAGCCGATGGATCGTGGGCAACGGCAGCCCGCTGCTCGCGGACAGCTCGCTCAGACCGACCTCGCCGCCCGCGTCGGCCATCCGCTCCAGCAGATCGAAGGCGCGCTCCAGGGACTGGACCCCGCCACCGGCGGACTTGGCGGAGTCGTTGGTGCTGGCGCTGGACGTCGGCACGGCGCGTTCCTTTCGGGACTGGCAGGAAGGGCAGAAGCCTACCCGGCAGTCGGTTGACTCCCTGCTCGTACGTAGCTACGTTCTGCTTGCTGGAATTCTAATTCCGCTCAGTGGAAACGTCCAGAGCAGCGGTGCCGGGTGCACTGGGTAGAAGTGTGCCTCTTGACGGCGCAGGGGTGGGAGTGAAGACTCCTTCAACAGAACGTTGAATTCCCTTACGTGGCAGTACATCCCGTTTCCGGGAAGCGAGACGGCGGCAGAGAGAGGGGTCCGGGTGTCCGACGCTGAACTGGTGCTGCGCTCGACACGCGTCATCACCCCGGAAGGGACGCGGGCCGCCTCGGTCACGGTCTCCGCCGGGAAGATCACGGCCGTACTGCCGTACGACGCCGAGGTACCGTCCGCGGCCCGCCTGGAGGACCTCGGCGACGACGTCCTGCTGCCCGGCCTGGTCGACACCCACGTGCACGTCAACGACCCCGGCCGCACCGAGTGGGAGGGCTTCTGGACCGCCACCCGCGCCGCGGCGGCCGGCGGCATCACCACCCTCGTCGACATGCCCCTCAACTCCCTCCCGCCGACCACGACGGTCGACCACCTGCGTACCAAGCGGCGGGTGGCCGAGGACAAGGCCCATATCGACGTCGGCTTCTGGGGCGGCGCCCTGCCCGACAACGTCAAGGACCTGCGCCCGCTGCACGACGCCGGCGTCCTCGGCTTCAAGGCGTTCCTGTCGCCGTCCGGCGTGGACGAGTTCCCGCACCTCGACCAGGAGCAACTGGCCCGGTCGCTGGCCGAGATCGCCGGTTTCGACGGCCTGCTGATCGTGCACGCCGAGGACCCGCACCACCTGGACGCGGCCCCGCAGCACGGCGGCCCCAAGTACGCCGACTTCCTCGCCTCCCGCCCGCGCGACGCCGAGGACACCGCCATCGCGAGCCTGCTGGCCCAGGCGAAGCGCCTCCACGCGCGCGTGCACGTCCTGCACCTGTCCTCCAGCGACGCACTGCCCCTCATCGCCGCCGCCCGGGCCGAGGGTGTCCGCGTCACGGTGGAGACCTGCCCGCACTATCTGACCCTGACCGCCGAGGAAGTCCCGGACGGTGCCAGCGAGTTCAAGTGCTGCCCGCCCATCCGCGAGGCGGCCAACCAGGACCTGCTCTGGCAGGCGCTGGCGGACGGCACCATCGACTGCGTGGTCACCGACCACTCGCCGTCGACGGCCGACCTCAAGACCGACGACTTCGCCACCGCCTGGGGAGGCATCTCCGGCCTTCAGCTCAGCCTGGCCGCCGTGTGGACCGAGGCACGCCGGCGCGGCCACGGCCTGGAGGACGTCGTCCGCTGGATGTCGACGCGTACGGCGGCCCTGGTGGGCCTGGCCGAGAAGGGCGCCATCGAGGCCGGCCGCGACGCGGACTTCGCCGTCCTCGCCCCCGACGAGACGTTCACGGTCGACCCGGCGGCCCTCCAGCACCGCAACCGCGTGACGGCGTACGCGGGCAAGACCCTGTACGGGGTCGTGAAGTCCACCTGGCTGCGCGGCGAACGCATCGTCGCGGACGGCGAGTTCACCGAGCCGAAGGGCCGACTGCTGACCCGTACCCCCTGATCCCCCGCATCCGCGGCGGCCGACTCCCGAAAGGAACACCTGATCACCGTGACGGCACAGCGTCCATCTGATCCGGCCGGCTTCACCGGCGACGCGAACCCCTACGGAGGCGGTGACCCGTACGCGGACTACCGCACCGCCGACTTCCCCTTCACCCACCACGCCAACCTCGCCGACCGGCAGCTCGGCGCCGGTGTCATCGCCGCCAACGACGAGTTCTTCGCCCAGCGGGAGAACCTGCTGGTGCCCGAGCGGGCCGAGTTCGACCCCGAGCACTTCGGGCACAAGGGCAAGATCATGGACGGCTGGGAGACGCGCCGCCGCCGCGGGGCCTCGGCAGAGCACCCCTGGCCCACCGCCGAGGACCACGACTGGGCGCTGGTCCGCCTCGGCGCGCCCGGTGTCGTACGGGGCATCGTCGTCGACACGGCCCACTTCCGCGGCAACTACCCGCAGGCGGTGTCGGTCGAGGGCACGTCCGTACCGGGCGCCCCGTCCCCGGCGGAACTGCTCGGCGACGACGTGAAGTGGACGACCCTCGTTCCCCGCACGCCCGTCGGCGGCCACGCGGCGAACGGCTTCGCCGTCTCGGTCGAACAGCGCTTCACGCATCTGCGCGTCAACCAGCACCCCGACGGAGGCATCGCGCGCCTGCGCGTGTACGGCGAGGTCGTGCCCGACCCCGCGTGGCTGGAGGCGCTCGGCACCTTCGACGTGGTCGCCCTGGAGCACGGCGGCCGGGTCGAGGACGCCTCCGACCTCTTCTACTCCCCGGCGACGAACACCATCCAGCCGGGCCGCTCGCGCAAGATGGACGACGGCTGGGAGACGCGCCGCCGCCGCGACCAGGGCAACGACTGGATCAGCTACCGACTGGCCGCCCAGTCCCGGATCCGCGCGATCGAGATCGACACGGCCTACCTGAAGGGCAACAGCGCCGGCTGGGCGTCGGTGTCCGTGCGCGACGGCGAGAGCGGTGACTGGCGCGAGATCCTCCCGCGCACCCGCCTCCAGCCCGACACCAACCACAGGTTCGTCCTGCCGGACCCCGCCGTCGGCACGCACGCGCGCGTGGACATCTTCCCCGACGGCGGCATCTCCCGCCTGCGCCTGTTCGGCTCCCTGACGGAGGCAGGAACCGCCGCCCTGGCCGCCCGCCACCAGGAACTGGGCGGCTGATCCCGCCCTCGGGCGGGCGGACCGATGAGTTGCGGGTGCGTCCGGGGTCTGCACTGATGACAACAGACCCCACCCCAGGAAGAAGGCACCCGACATGGGCAAGCTCGTCTCCACCATGTTCGTCACCCTCGACGGCGTCTACCAGGCGCCGGGCGGCCCCCAGGAAGACACCAGCGGCGGCTTCGAGCAGGGCGGCTGGAGCTTTCCGTACGGCGACGACGACTTCGGCCGGTTCGTCACCGAGGTCTTCGACCGCGTCGGTGCCTTTCTGCTCGGGCGCCGTACGTACGACATCTTCGCCTCGTACTGGCCGAAGATGACCGACCCCGCCGACCCGATCGCGTCCAGGCTCAACGCACTTCCCAAGTACGTCACCTCCTCGACCCTGACCGCGCCCGGCTGGTCCGGCACCACCGTCATCGGCGGTGACCTCGCCAAGGAGATCACCGCCCTCAAGGAACAGACGGACGGCGAGCTCCAGGTCCACGGCAGCGGAGCCCTCGTCCGCTCCCTGCTGGCCCTCGACCTCGTCGACACGCTCCACCTGCTGACCTTCCCGGTCGTCCTCGGTGCCGGCCGCCGCTTCTTCGAGGAGGGCGCCCCGCCCACCAAGTTCCGGCACGCAGGCGGGCAGGTCACCGCGGCGGGCGTCTCCATCCAGACGTACGACTTCGCGGGCCGCCCCGACTACGGCTCGTACGAGCTCCCGGACAACGCCTAGCGCGCTTGTGGGGAGCGCGTGGGAACCGTGGGTCGCAGGTTAACTCCCTGAAAACTCATCTGACTTGAAGGGAAAATCTTCAACTTTGTCATTGACATGCCACTGTCTACGCGCGTCATCATGAGGCCATGAGATTCCCCCCACGAATCACTCGCATCGGCGCCGCGGGCGCCGTCCTGTCCGCCCTCCTCGTCGGCGGTACGGTCTCCGCCACCACGGCGGACGCGGCTGCCTCGTCCGTCGGCAGCATCTGCCACAGCGACCTGCCCTCGCAGGCGTACACCACCCTGCGGCTCATCGACCAGGGTGGCCCGTTCCCGTACTCGCAGGACGGGGTGGTCTTCCAGAACCGCGAAGACGTCCTGCCCAAGCAGACGACCGGCTACTACCACGAGTACACGGTGAAGACCCCCGGCTCCTCCACCCGCGGTGCGCGGCGCATCGTCACCGGTGAGGAGTACCAGGAGGACTACTACACCGCGGACCACTACGCCACGTTCGACCTGATCGACTTCGGCTGCTGAGCCGGTAGCCGGTAGCCGGTTCCGGGAGAACGGTGCGACCAGCCGGAGGCCGGGCCGGCGCTCAGTCCGGCCTCCGGCTCTCCGCCGCGGCGAACAGCGCGCACGCCAGTACCACCAGGGCGGCGCTCGCGTACACCTCGTAGCCGTCGAGGAAGCCGAGCCGCTGCACGAGACCCACGTGCCAGTGGGTGAACTCGTGCACCAGGCCCAGCACGCCCTGCACCAGGGCGAGGAATCCGATCAGCTCCAGCAGCTTCTTCATGGCACGACTCTCGCCCCGCGGTCTCCCCCCACGCATCGGCCGCGGGGCGAGTCCCGTCCCGCCGGAGGACGGTCCTCGCGCCGGGGCGGATCACCGAAAGTCCATGGCGTCGCGACTTTGGTACGCGATATCGCGCGCGGGGAGACCGCGCGGACTCGCGCTGCGTAGATTTGCCGACCGTGAGCGGTGACGAGCAGGCGCAGGCGCCGCAGGGGTTCGCGGGACGCCGATGGCTGTTCCCGTCCGCCGTGGTGCACGAACTCGACCCGGACGCCGGGGCCTTGGGGCGGCCGCCGCGGCGCACCGCGCGCGACTGGGTCGTCGACTTCACCTGCTTCCTGCTGGCCGTCGCCCTCGGCCTGGCCGCCGCGGACACCCTGCGGCACGACCCCCACACCCCGCATGCGCTGGCCGTCGCGGACCAGCTGCTCGGCGTGCTCGCCTGTGCCGCGGTCTGGCTGCGCCGCCGGTGGCCGTTCGGGCTCGCCGTCGCCATGATCCCCGTCGGCTTCCTGTCGAACACCTCGGGCGGCGCCGCTCTGGTCACCCTGTTCACGCTCGCCGTGCACCGCCCCTTCCGGTACGTGGCCTGGGTCGGCGGGATCGGCCTCGCGCTGATGCCGGGCTTCTACTGGCTGCGCCCCGACCCCGACCTGCCGTACGCGGCCGTCGTCACGTTCACCACGCTGATGACCGTCTCGGTCATCAGCTGGGGCCTGTTCGTCCGCTCCAAGCGGCAGCTCATGCTGAGCCTGCGCGACCGCGCCCGGCGCGCCGAGACGGAGGCGCGGCTGCGCGCCGAGCAGGCCCAGCGTCTCGCCCGTGAGGCCATCGCCCGGGAGATGCACGATGTGCTCGCCCACCGGCTCACCCTGCTGAGCGTGCACGCGGGAGCCCTGGAGTTCCGGCCGGACGCGCCCCGCGAGGAGATCGCCAGGGCCGCCGGTGTGATCCGGGAGAGCGCGCACGAGGCCCTTCAGGACCTGCGGGAGATCATCGGCGTGCTGCGGGCGGGCGACTCCGACGACACCGGCCGCCCCCAGCCGACGCTCGCCGCGCTGGACGCCCTGGTCGCCGAGTCCCGCGAGGCCGGCATGAAGGTCAGCCTCGACAACCGCGTCACCGACCCGGCCGGTGTCCCCGCCTCCGTGGGCCGCACCGCCTACCGCATCGCCCAGGAGGCCCTGACCAACGCCCGCAAGCACGCCCCCGGCGCCGAGGTCACGGTGACCGTCACGGGCGCCCCCGGCGACGGTCTGGCCGTCTCGGTCCACAACCCCGCCCCCGCGTCCGTGCCCCGGCCGGTCCCCGGCTCCGGCCAGGGTCTCATCGGCCTGACCGAGCGCGCGACGCTGGCCGGGGGCCGACTGGAGCACGGGCCCACGGCGGACGGCGGCTTCGAGGTGCGGGGCCGACTGCCGTGGGGCGCGGCGTGACGGCGTGGGGTGCGATTCGCTGCCCTGCAACCGTGATTGGCGGTCCCGCAATCGTGATTCGCCGTCCCGCAACCGTGATTACGTAAGGCACATGACTGCGATCAAACTGCTCCTCGTCGACGACGATCCCCTGGTGCGGGCGGGCCTGTCCTTCATGCTGGGCGGGGCCGACGACATCGAGATCGTCGGGGAGGCAGCGGACGGCAGCGAGGTCGAGGCGGTCGTCGACCGCACCCGGCCGGACGTCGTCCTGATGGACATCCGTATGCCGTCGGTGGACGGGCTCACGGCCACCGAGCGGCTGCGCGGCCGCAAGGACGCCCCTCAGGTCGTCGTCCTCACCACCTTCCATGCCGACGAGCAGGTGCTGCGCGCCCTGCGCGCGGGTGCGGCCGGATTCGTCCTGAAGGACACCCCGCCCGCCGAGATCGTCGAGGCGGTGCGGAGGGTCGCGGCCGGTGATCCCGTCCTGTCGCCCACCGTCACCCGCCAGTTGATGGAGCACGCGGCCGGCACCCCCGCCGACACCCGGCGCTCCCGCGCGCGGGAGCGGCTCGTCGGCCTCAACGACCGCGAACGGGAGGTCGCCGTCGCGGTCGGCCGCGGGCTCGCCAACGCCCAGATCGCCGCCGCACTCTTCATGAGCGTCGCCACCGTCAAGACCCACGTGTCCCGCATCCTGGCCAAACTCGGCCTCAACAACCGCGTGCAGATCGCCCTGTTGGCCTACGACGCGGGACTCCTGGAAGAGGGAGAGGGGCGAGAAGAGGGAAACGAGGGGCACGCCGGCGAGCACCCCGGGCACTAGCCGGGCCGGTCGCGCGTTGTCAGTGCACCGGGACCCGCCCGGAGGACTTCGGGGGATGTCCGAGATGGGGGAGCCATGGGCCAAGTGATCGACCTGGGTGACTTCGGGGACGGGTTCCGCAGGGACCCGCATCCGGTCTACGCGCGCCTGCGGGAGCGGGGTCCCGTGCACCGCGTCCGGCTCCCGGCACCCGACCAGCACCAAGAGACCTGGCTCGTCGTGGGATACGAGGAGGCGCGTGCGGCCCTCGCCGACCCCCGGCTGTCCAAGGACGGCAGCAGGATCGGGGTGACCTTCCTCGACGAGGAGCTGATCGGCAAGTATCTGCTGGTCGCCGACCCGCCGCAGCACACGCGGCTGCGCGGGCTCATCACGCGCGCGTTCACCATGCGCCGGGTGGAGGAACTGCGGCCGAGGATCCAGGAGATCACCGACCGGCTGCTGGACGAGATGCTGCCGCACGGCCGCGCCGACCTGGTGGACGCCCTCGCCTACCCGCTGCCGATCACCGTCATCTGCGAGCTGCTCGGCGTCCCCGAGATGGACCGCACACAGTTCCGGAAGCTGTCCACGGAGGCGGTGGCGCCGACCAGCGCACAAAGCGAGTACGACGCCTTCGTCCGGCTCGCCGAGTACCTGACCGAGCTGATCGACGACAAACGGCGTGCCGGACCGAGCGGCGATCTGCTCGGCGACCTGATCCGCACCACCGCCGAGGACGGCGACCGGCTGTCCCCCGGGGAACTGCGCGGCATGGCCTTCGTCCTGCTGATCGCGGGCCACGAGACCACGGTCAACCTGATCGCCAACACCGTCCTCGCCCTGCTGGAGCACCCCGGCCAACTCGCCGCCCTGCGCGCCGACATGACGCTCCTCGACGGCGCGATCGAGGAGACGCTGCGGTACGAGGGACCGGTGGAGAACGCGACGTACCGATTCGCCGCGGAGCCCCTGGAGATCGCCGGGACGCCCGTCGCGCGGGGCGATACGGTGCTGATCGGTCTCAGTGCCGCCGACCGGGACGCGGCCCGCTGTCCCGACCCCGACCGCTTCGACATCCGCCGCGACAACCGCGGCCACCTCGCCTTCGGCCACGGCATCCACTACTGCCTGGGCGCACCCCTGGCCCGCCTGGAGGCCCGCGCGGCCGTCCGCTCGCTCCTGGACCGTGCCCCCGCGCTCACCCTGGACGGACCGCCCGGCGACTGGCTGCCGGGGATGCTGATGCGCGGGGTGCGGAGTCTGCCGGTGCGCTGGTAGCGGCCGCGGCCCGGCGGGGCGGCCGTTCCCGGCGTACGGCTCTCATCCGAGCGCGGACGCGGCGCCGCCGGGGATCTCCATCAGGCGCACGGGTCTGCGCTCGCGGCGGGACCGCTCGCAGGCCTCGGCGACCCGCAGGGCCTGCAGGGCCTCCCGTCCGTCGCAGGGGTTGGCCCGAGCGCCGTGCAGCACATCCACGAAGGCGCACAGTTCGGCCTCGTACGCGGGGCCGAAGCGCTCCAGGAACCCCGTCCACGGCTTGTCCGCGGCGGGCGGCCCGGTCGGCTCGGTCGAGGCGACCGGCGTACGGTCGTCCAGGCCCACCACGACCGTGTCCCGTTCGCCGGCGAGCTCCATCCGGACGTCGTAGCCCGCCCCGTTCAGCCGGGTCGCCGTCGCCGTGGCCAGGGTGCCGTCGTCCAGGGTGAGGACGGCCGCGCCCGTGTCGACGTCCCCCGCCTCGCGGAACATCGCGGGCCCGGCGTCCGACCCGGTCGCGTACACGTCGACGATCTCGCGCCCCGTCACCCAGCGCACCACGTCGAAGTCATGGATCAGGGTGTCCCGGAACAGCCCACCGGACAGCGGCAGCCACTCGACCGGGGGAGGGAACTGGTCGCAGGTCATCGCCCGGACCGTGTGCAGCCGCCCGAGCCGCCCCGCGCGCACCGCCTCCCGCGCGCCCATGTAGCCCGCGTCGAAGCGCCGCTGGAACCCCATCTGCAGAACCGTCCCGGCCGCGTCGACCTCGCCGAGCGCCTGCAGCGTGCCCGGCAGGTCGAGGGCGATGGGCTTCTCGCAGAAGACCGGGAGACCGGAACGTGCTGCCCGACCGATCAGTTCGGCGTGCGCCGAGGTCGCCGTGGTGATCACCACCGCGTCCACGCCCCACTTGAAGATCTCGTCCACACCCGGCGCGGCCGTCTCTCCCAGACGGTGCGCCAGGGCCTGGGCCCGCGCCGGATCCCGGTCCGTGAGGATCAGCGATCCGACATCGCGATGGCGGCTGAGCGTGTTCGCATGAATGGCTCCGATGCGGCCCGTGCCGATGACCCCGATGCGCATGGAAACAAAGTGAGGGGCGACCCCGCACGCTGTCAATGCGTATGTCCGGACAATCAAACTACACAACTTCCCGTCAACCATTCACAGAGCTACGCTCGGCCCGTGCCGAAACCAGAAGTGGACCCGACCGTGTCGCTCGCCCTCACCGTGGACCGGAGCTCGCCGGTGCCCCTGTACTTCCAGCTGTCCCAGCAGCTGGAGGCCGCGATCGAGCACGGAGACCTCACTCCCGGCAGCCTCCTGGGCAACGAGATCGAGCTCGCCGCACGGCTCGGCCTGTCCCGGCCCACGGTCCGCCAGGCCATCCAGTCCCTCGTCGACAAGGGCCTCCTCGTGCGCCGTCGCGGCGTCGGCACGCAGGTCGTGCACAGCCAGGTCAAGCGACCGCTGGAGCTCAGCAGCCTCTACGACGACCTGGAGGCGGCCGGTCAGCGCCCCGCGACCAAGGTCCTGGTCAACACCGTCGTCCCCGCCTCCGCCGAGGTCGCGGCCGCGCTCGGGGTCGCCGAGGGCAGCGACGTGCAGCGCATCGAACGGCTGCGGCTGGCGCACGGGGAGCCGATGGCGTACCTGATCAACCATCTGCCGCCCGGGCTGCTCGACCTGGACACCGCGCAGCTGGAGGCCACCGGCCTGTACCGGCTGATGCGCTCCGCCGGCATCACCCTGCACAGCGCCCGGCAGTCCATCGGCGCCCGCGGCGCCACCGCCCCCGAGGCCGAGCGGCTCGCCGAGGAGGAGGGCGCCCCGTTGCTCACCATGCAGCGCACCACCTTCGACGACACCGGCCGCGCGGTCGAGTTCGGCGACCACACCTACCGCCCCTCGCGCTACTCCTTCGAGTTCCAGCTGCTCGTACGGTCCTGACGGCCGCCCGGCCGATGACGGCATTCGTCGCAATGTCCGGACAATGCGACGCATACGGCCTCGCGGGCCGTCGCTCCCCCGTACGGCACTCGGGGCGACGGTGAGGCAGAATCGGCCCCGATGAGCACCTACCGCGACCTCACCGCCCCCATCGGCTCCCGCCGGGCCCCGGTGCTGCGCACCGTGGGCACCCGGGAACGCCGCTCTCACCTGACCGCGCCCCGGGTCCCCACCGTGGGGATCGACATCGGCGGCACCAAGGTCATGGCGGGCGTAGTGGACGCCGACGGTAACATCCTGGAGAAGGTCCGCACCGAGACCCCGGACAAGTCGAAGAGTCCCAGGGTCGTCGAGGACACCATCGTCGAACTGGTCCTGGACCTCTCCGACCGGCACGACGTGCACGCCGTCGGCATCGGCGCGGCCGGCTGGGTCGACGCCGACCGCAACCGCGTGCTCTTCGCGCCCCACCTGTCATGGCGCAACGAACCGCTGCGCGACCGCCTCTCCGGGCGCCTGTCGGTGCCCGTCCTCGTGGACAACGACGCCAACACGGCCGCCTGGGCGGAATGGCGGTTCGGCGCGGGGCGCGGCGAGGACCACCTCGTCATGATCACGCTGGGCACCGGCATCGGCGGCGCGATCCTGGAGGACGGCCAGGTCAAGCGCGGCAAGTACGGCGTCGCGGGTGAATTCGGCCATATGCAGGTCGTGCCCGGCGGCCACCGCTGCCCGTGCGGCAACCGCGGCTGCTGGGAACAGTACAGCTCCGGCAACGCCCTGGTCCGCGAGGCCAAGGAACTGGCCGCCGCCGACTCGCCGGTGGCCTACGGGATCATCGAGCACGTCAAGGGCAACATCGCCGACATCACCGGCCCGATGATCACCGAGCTGGCCCGCGAGGGCGACGCCATGTGCATCGAGCTGCTCCAGGACATCGGCCAGTGGCTCGGCGTCGGCATCGCCAACCTCGCGGCCGCCCTCGACCCGTCCTGCTTCGTCATCGGTGGCGGCGTCAGCGCGGCCGACGACCTGCTGATCGGCCCCGCGCGGGACGCCTTCAAGCGCCACCTCACCGGCCGCGGCTACCGCCCCGAGGCGCGGATCACCCGCGCCCAGCTCGGCCCCGAGGCGGGCATGGTCGGCGCCGCCGACCTCGCCCGCCTGGTCGCCCGCCGCTTCCGGCGCGCCAAGCGGCGCAGGGTGGAGCGCTACGAACGCTACGAGCGGTACGCGGCGGCCCGCCGTACCCAGGACACCGCATGACCGCCTCCCTGCCCCGCCAGGCCACGCCGCCGGACGAACCGCACCGCCCGCCCGAGGACCCGCGCCACAAGGCCCGCCGCCGGGCCCTCACCCTGCTGATCATCGTGCTGCTCATCGGGGTCCCGGCGGGCTACCTGGTGATCTCCGCCAACCAGAGCCGCAACAGCGGCAAGGACAAGGAACAGAAGTACTCGGCGACCGGCCTCACCGCGGGCTGGCCCTCGAAGGTGCAGCGCCGGCTCTACCAGGTGCCGGTCCCGCACCCGGCCGACGAGATCGCCTATTACGAGACGAACAACTGGAAGACCAGCCGTCTCTACGTCCAGTTCCGCACCAACAGCGCCGGACTGGACAGCTTCCTGCAGGGCATGCGTGTCGACCGGAACGACCTGAAGAAGGACGACATCGCCATCGGCGCCCGCGACCAGAAGATCACCGGCTGGAACTTCACCGGCCCCGGCCCGTGGTGGGGCATGGCCCACAAGCAGAAGAACCCGGCGCCGACCCAGGACGTGGTCGTGAACCTGGCCGATCCGAACTTCCCGATGGTGTACGTCGTCTCGCGCACGGTGCCCTGACGGGTGGGCTCCGACGGCCGCCGGAGCCGATTGTCAGACCCCGCCCGTACAGTCGAAGACGTCTGATCCGACACAGGGGCAGGAGGTGGCAGGACGTATGAGCGGCACGGCCGCGGTGGCAGGGAGCGCGCGGGGGACCGGGACACCGCGGGAGCCGGTCCCGGTGCGTCTCGCGGCCGTCTATCTGCCCGCCCCCCTGCCCCGCGAGGGCCGCGTCGCCTTCTGGGACCCCGACGGGGAACCACTGGCCGCCGACGCGGAGGTGCCCGCCGCCGACGGCGAGGAACTGACCGTCGTACGACCCCATGGAGCCGGGGTGCGCCGCAGAAAGGTGCCCGCGCTGTCCCTGCCGCTCGACGAGGCCCTCCCGGTGCTCGTGCGGGCCCGCCGCGACCCGGCCGCCCACCCGGCCACGGCCTGCTGGGGCGCGGCCGCCCTGCACGCGCTGCGCCTCGCCGCCCGCGGCCGGCTGCTCCCCGGCCTGACCCCGACCGGGCACGACGCCTGGCGCGCCGGCCCCCTGGAGCCCGACGACATCGCCCATCTGCGCGCGGTGGCGGCGGCCCTGCCCGCCGAGGGACACGCCGTACCCCTGCCCGGCCCCGGCCCGCTGCGGCTGCCCGAGCCGGAAGCGCTGCTGCGCTCCTTCCTGGACGCGGTCGCGGACACCCTGCCCCGCACCCCGGCCGCGCCGTACACCTCCGGCAAGCCCTTCGCCGCCCGCGACCCCCAGCATCTGCCCCATGCCCACGAGTGGGCCGCGGAGGTCGCCGCCGGCATGGACGCGGGCGTGCGGATCTCGCTCCGCCTGGACCTCTCCGCGTACCACCTGTTCGACACCACCGCCGGCGGTAACGGGGCGCGTGGCGCGGGCGCGGCGATCGTCCAGGTGCACAGCCTCGCCGACCCGACCCTGGTGGCCGACGCGGCGGCCTTGTGGGCGGGGGACGCCGACGCGGCGTTCGGGCCACGCTCGCGCGTGGACGCGGCCCTGGCCGTGCGCCGCGCCGCCCGCGTGTGGGCGCCGCTGGACCGGCTCGCCGAGCAGGACGTGCCCGACGTGCTGGCCCTGTCCGAGGACGAGCTCGGCGAACTGCTGGGCGCGGCGGCCACCCGGCTCGCCGCGGCCGGGGTCGCCGTGCACTGGCCCAGGGACCTGGCACACGACCTGAGCGCGGCCGCGGTGGTACGGGCCGCACCGGGCTCGGCGACCGACGGCACCGGCTTCTTCGAGAGCGAGGAACTGCTCCAGTTCCGCTGGCAGCTGGCCCTCGGCGGCGACCCGCTCACCGAGGCCGAGATGGACGAGCTCGCCGAGGCCCACCGCCCGGTCGTCCGGCTCCGGGACCGCTGGGTGCTCGTCGACCCGGCCCTCGTCCGCAAGGCCCGCAAACGCGAACTGGGCCTGCTCGACCCGGTCGACGCGCTCTCCGTCGCCCTCACCGGCAGCGCGGAGGTCGACGGCGAGACCGTGCCGACTGTGCCGGTCGGTGCGCTGGCCGACCTGCGCGACCGCCTGACGGCCGGACTCCGGCCCGCCGAACCGCCCACCGCTCTGCATGCCACCCTGCGCGACTACCAGCTCAGGGGCCTGGCCTGGCTCGACCTCATGACCTCCCTCGGCCTGGGCGGCTGCCTCGCCGACGACATGGGCCTCGGCAAGACGATCACGGTCATCGCCCTGCACCTGAAGCGGGCCCGCACCGAGCCGACGCTGGTGGTCTGCCCGGCGTCCCTGCTCGGCAACTGGCAGCGGGAGATCGCCCGCTTCGCCCCCGGCGTCCCCGTGCGCCGCTTCCACGGCCCGGACCGCACCCTGGACCGCCTGGACGGCGGCTTCGTCCTCACGACGTACGGGACGATGCGGTCGACCGCCGCGCGACTGGCCGGGCAGCCCTGGGGCATGGTGGTCGCGGACGAGGCACAGCACGTCAAGAACCCGTATTCGGCGACGGCCAAGGCGCTGCGCACGATCCCGTCCCCCGCGCGGGTGGCCCTCACCGGCACCCCGGTGGAGAACAACCTCTCCGAACTGTGGGCCCTGCTCGACTGGACGACCCCCGGACTCCTCGGCCCCCTGAAGTCCTTCCGCGCCCGGCACGCGCGCGCTGTGGAGAACGGCGAGGACGAGGAGGCCGTCGCCCGTCTCGCCCGCCTGGTGCGTCCCTTCCTGCTGCGCCGCAAGAAGTCCGACCCCGGCATCGTCCCGGAGCTGCCGCCCAAGACGGAGACCGACCACCCGGTCCCCCTCACCCGCGAACAGGCCGCGCTGTACGAGGCGGTGGTGCGCGAGTCGCTGCTGGCCATCGAGACCGCGGAGGGCATGGCCCGCAGGGGCCTGGTGCTGAAGCTGCTCGGGGCGCTCAAGCAGATCTGCGACCACCCCGCGCTGTATCTGAAGGAGGAGGCGCGCGGCGACGGCCTGTCCGCCCGCTCGGGCAAACTCGCCCTGCTCGACGAGCTGTTGGACACCCTGCTTGCCGAGGACGGCTCGGCGCTCGTGTTCACCCAGTACGTCGGGATGGCCCGCCTCATCGCCTCCCATCTCTCCGCCCGCGCCGTCCCCGTCGACCTCCTGCACGGCGGCACGCCGGTCCCGGAGCGCGAGCACATGGTGGACCGCTTCCAGAGCGGGCGGACCCCGGTGCTCATCCTGTCCCTGAAGGCCGCGGGCACCGGACTGAACCTCACCCGCGCGGGCCATGTCATCCACTTCGACCGCTGGTGGAACCCGGCCGTCGAGGAGCAGGCCACCGACCGCGCCTACCGCATCGGCCAGACCCAGCCGGTCCAGGTCCACCGGCTCGTCACCGAGGGCACCGTCGAGGACCGCATCGCCCAGATGCTGGAGTCCAAGCGCGCCCTGGCCGACGCGATCCTCGGCTCCGGCGAGTCCGCCCTCACGGAACTGACGGACCGGGAGCTGACCGACCTGGTGTCGCTGCGGAGGTCGTCGTGACGTCGGCGAGCGGGCAGCCGCGTCCCGGTGACGTGGCACGCCGGGCACTGCGAGAGGCCCGGGACCGGGCGAGCGCGCTCCGGGAGGGCACCGCCGCGGATACGGCAGAGACACCCGAGAACGCCACCGCGACCGCGAGCGGGGCGCAGCCGACGGGAGCCGAGACCGACGGCCCGGCCGGTACGCAGCAAGCGCCTGCCGTCGCCGACGAGACGCGGCCCGGTGACGTCGCGCGGTCGGCGCTTCGGCAGGCGATCTCCGCCCGGCATGGCTCGGGGGCGGACGCCGATGACGGCGACGGCAATGCGTACGCCACCGCGGAAGAAGCCGGCGGCGACCGGCACACTGCTCACCCCGGGCGTCCCGGCGACGTCGCCCGGGAGGCGCTGCGCGCAGCCCGCAAGGAGGCGGCACAGACCGCGGCGCAGGCCGAGGCACCGGCAACCGATGCGCCACGCCGAGCGCCCTCTCCGCCCCGAAGCGGTGGGACCGGCCACGTCGACCGTGCGCGGGTGGCTCGTGACGTACGGCAGTTGCTCGCGAACGGGTTCCGGATGCCGTCGGCGGCGGCCGACCCGGAGCCCTCCACCGGAGCCTCCCGGCCGACCGCCGACGACGACTCGCTCCCCGACAAACCGTCCCCGCCCCCCGCCACCACCCCCACGCCCCCGCCCGTCCCCCGGACGATGGCCACCCCCCACCGCGACGGCGAACTCCGCCGGACCTTCCCCGCCTTCCCTCCCCGCACGTCGCCGGAAGGCGCCGGGTTCGCCGAGACCTGGTGGGGCAACGCCTGGGTGGACGCGCTGGAGCGGGGCGCGCTCGATGTGAAGCGGCTGGCGCGCGGACGCGGGTACGCGGCGCAGGGACACGTGGACGCCATCACCGTGACGCCCGGCCTCCTCCTCGCCTATGTGCAGGGCAGCCGCCCGCGGCCGTACCGCGTGCAGGTGCGGCTGCGTACGCTCGCCGAGGCCGACTGGGAGCGGTTCCTGGACGCGGCCGCCGACCGGCCCGGCCATATCGCCGCCCTCCTCGACAAGGAGCTGCCGCAGTCCCTCGCCGACTGCGGAGTCCCGCTCCTGCCCGGCCCCGGCGATCTCGAACCGCACTGCAGCTGCCCCGACTCGGGCCACCCCTGTAAGCACGCCGCCGCGCTCTGCTACCAGACGGCACGCCTGCTGGACGCCGACCCCTTTGTGCTGCTTCTGCTGCGCGGCCGCGGCGAGCGAGAGCTCCTGGACGCGCTGTCCCGCCGCAACGCCGCCCGGGCGGCCCGCGCCGCGCAGGAAAAGGGACCCGCGCCCCTGCCCGGCGTACGCGCGGCCGATGCCCTGGCCCCGCGCGAACTCCCGCCCCTCCCACCCCCGTTGCCGGTGCCACCGCACCCGGAGCAGCCCCCGGTGTATCCGGCGTCCCCGGGCGGCCCCGATCCCTTCGCCCTGGACCAGCTGGCGACGGACGCTGCCGCCCGCGCGCACGCGCTGCTCGGCACCGGACGTGACCCGGTCGGCGAGCTGACGCTGTGGCAGGACGCGGTGCGTCTCGCGGCGGCCCGCCCCGGTTCCGGTCTGAGCGCGGGCACCCGCGCCCTCTACTCCTCACTCGCCTCCGCCGCCGGCCGCACCCCGTCCGAGCTGGCGCGCGCGGTCGCCGCCTGGCGGCAGGGTGGCCTCGACGGGCTCGCCGTCCTGGAGGAGCCCTGGGACCCCCCGGCGGGCCGCTTCGACCGCGCCCGGCCCCTGCTCCTGGCCGCCGACCTCCCGGCGTTCCGCCCCTGGCGCAACCACCTCACCCATCCCCAGGGCCATGTCCAACTCCGCCTGGGCCGCGACGGCTTGTGGTACGCGTACGAGTCGGAACCGGGCCGGGACGACTGGTGGCCCCGGGGCACCCCGGACCTGGACCCGGTGGGCGCGCTGACCGGGCTGGGGACACCGGGCGACGTCTGAGGCGCGCGGCACGTCGCCGCACCCGATGAGAAACGCTCCGTGAAGCGGACGTGGAGAATCTTCGCGCGGCCGCCACGACATGGGACGGCTTGCACGCATTCGGACCCCGGCAGGTGAGAGATCGTGAGATGTGAGAGCGTGCACCGGCCATCCAGGCAAATCACTGGCTCCAGGCGGCCAGAACGCCCAGCCGACGAGTCTCGGGCCGTCGTCGGGGGACGGGGGCTCCTCCGGGCCCGGCCACGGCTCGCCCGGCAGCTTGTCACCGCCGTCGCCGCCACCACCCGACATACGGATCATGGATTGCTTCATGTGAGTGCCTTCCTGAACCAGCAATCGTGGCCACTCTCGGTGGGGGCCGTCGCTACCGGAGGCTCACCACGCGAGCCGGATGCCGCGCGCCTGCCCGGGCTCGCGGACGATGGCGACTTTCTCCTCGATCTGCCCCAACTGGTCATGCACGGACGCGCGGCTGCGCATCCCCACCTCCCGGGCTATCTCCGCCACGCTCGGCGCCTCCCCTGGTCCACGATGCGCCGGCGTATGACGGTGAGGATGCGCTGGGGAGTTCGACGCTGCCGGACGCGGGCTCGTGGAACCGCTTCGTGCAGTCGCGACTGGTCCAGCCGTCGATGGGGTCGCCCTGGATCTGGAGGTTCCGGTTGGTGACCGGCAGCTGGATGGCCAATGTCCCTCCAGCGATGGGTACTTACGGGATCACCTGATGCGCCGGGGCGCGCCGACTGAGAGACTCAAGCCGTGACTCAAGGCGGTGGAACCCCTCCGATCAGCAGTACGAACGAACAGAGGTCCCGTCTGCGCGCAGAGACTGAACGACTGCTGAGCGAGGCAGAACGGCGCATGCAGGGTGCCGATCGGCGCGTCCGCTTTTGGAGCGTCCTCGACGTTGCGCTCGGGTTCCCAGCTGCGGTGCTCGCGGGAGTCTCAGGAGCTGCGGGCCTGGCATCAGCGGACGCGCGTGTTCCAGCGGCCTTGCTTGCCTTGGCTGCCGCGGGGCTCTCGGCAGGGGCCGGTTTCCTGCGCAGCGATGTGCGGCGCACTGCGAACAGTCGAAGCCGACGGGCATGGGCAGAGGTTGAGGCCCAGGCCCGACTGCTCCTTGCACAAGAGCCACACCTGGAGCTCGTAGGCGTTCAGGAGAGACTGGAGGCCCTCTTCGCGAGGCGAACAGCCGCCATGACGGCGTATGGCCGAGCTGCTCCCGAGTGAATCGGCCAATCGCGAGCCGAGGCGGTATCAGGCCGTCTCGCAAAGGGGGCTGAAGCGCCGTCCACGGCCGAACCGGTGGCGGAGCCGGACAGGCTTGAACGAGACCGCGTTGGCGCCGGGCAGCAGCCCCCACAGCAGGCGCCCGGCCAGTTCAGGGCCCCGACCCAGTTCGCGGTGCCGCCCTGCACTGTGGTGTTCACACCACGATCGCCAGGCCCGCGGTGACCAGGATCCGTTTCGTCTCCATGCCGAGAGCATGGCTCTTGCCGCCTCAGCCCAGGCAGTGAACACGTAAGCCCAGAGGAGAATTCGAGATCCGGCGGAGCACTACCTGATCGTGCCGGTCCAGTGCGGGTCCTCTGCAAGGATGTCTTCTCCGATGTCGCCGCGTGTGACAGTGATGACGAGCCGGGTGCCGTACGACTTGTCGAGGGCGCCTTCGCTGGTGAACGTGCCAGTCCTACCGGGAGCGATGCGGCCGCTCATGGGGCGCGATCCGCTTTCCACGGAGAGTGATTCGACCTCTCCGCCTGTGGTGGCGCCCTGTTCACTCATGTACCACTCATCGAGGCTGACCGGCTGACCGGTGCCATTCTGTACGGTCCAGGTGACGCGGTAGGCGGTCTGGTCGGTGTCTGGCCGATCGTCGAACTCGCCGAAGTGGGTGAGCTTGCGGATGCTGACCACGGTGACCTTGACGCCGTCGTTGTAGGCGAACGTGTCACCGACCGCGAGTTCGGTGTCCACCTGTTTGCCGCCAGTGGCGTTGCCGGCGCACTGGTCGGTCCAGTCGGACTGCGACAGCGTGGATTCGGGCCCGCAGTCGGGCGTCTTCTGCTTCTCGCTCGCAGGGGTGCCGGCCGTGGAGGTGGCACGTTCGGCGTGCCCCTGGCTGTTGTCGGAGCAGCCGGCGAGCGCGGCGGCGAGCAGTGCGGTGGTCACGAGTGCGGCTCTGGCGTGCATGACGTCCCCCAAGGGCGGTTCCCCTTGGCCCGTCAGTGTGGTCCGCTCCCCGGCAGGACGGCGAGGGTACGTGCATGCATCGTGGCCGATTCGTGACGGCGGCAAGTGCGTGCCATCACACCGGTGTTGACCTGGAAACCTTCAGCAATCCCCCGTGCCACTCCTGACGCACGGGTCGCTGAAAGCGCGCCGCCGCCCGGCGCGACGGTCGCGCGCCGGTAGCGCACCGAACTGGTGCTGCCCCGGCGCACCATCTGCTGCAGCTTCCGTGAGCAGAACCGTCGCCGCCGGCCGCGCGTCCTCGCCTTCACCGGGGTTATCAACTACCTCTATTGTCAACGACGTTATGCCGATCGACCGGGTGGCAAGAGGTGGGGGAGTCATACCAGCATGAGCGGTACGAACGGGGACGGGCGCGGCGAGCGGGAGACCCGGCGGGATGACCGCTCAGGCGGGGCCATCGAACCGCTCACCGCCTTGGACCCGGCGCGGATCGGGCCGTACCTGCTGCTCGGGCGGCTCGGCGCCGGTGGCATGGGGAGGGTCTTCCTCGCACGGTCCGACGGCGGGCGCACCGTCGCAGTGAAGGTGGTGCACGAGGAGCATGTGTCGGACGCGCGGTTCCGGGCGCGGTTCCGGCGGGAGATCGAGGCCGCGAGCCGGGTCGCCGAGCGGTACACGGCACCCGTGCTCGATGCCGGGCCCGACGAGGAGCCGCCGTGGGTCGCCACCGGGTATGTGCCGGGTCTCTCGCTGGAGCAGGTCGTGCGGGGGTACGGCCCGATGCCCGCCGAGTCCCTGCACACCCTCGCCGACGGGTTGCTGCGCGCCCTGAAGGACATCCATGACGCGGGGATCGTGCACCGCGACCTGAAGCCGTCGAACGTCATGCTGACCGTGGACGGGGTCAAGGTCATCGACTTCGGGATCGCGCGGGCCCTGGAGACCTCCGTCGAGTCGCTTCTGACCAGTACGGGGATGGTCATCGGCTCGCCCGGCTTCATGTCGCCGGAGCAGGTCCGGGGGCAGAGCGCCGAGCCCAAGAGCGATGTGTTCACCCTCGGGTGTGTGCTCACGTACGCGGCGACGGGGCGGCTGCCCTTCGGGCACGGGGCCAGCAACCAGCACGCGGTCATGTACCAGATCGTGCAGGACGAGCCCGATCTGGACGGTGTGAAGGACCCCGCTCTGCGGGCGCTCATCACGCGGTGTCTGACCAAGGACCCCGGGCAACGGCCCGACGTGGACGAGCTGTTGGCCGACCCGGAGCGGGCTCGGCCGTCAGCCGTCGGTAAGGCGTGGCTGCCCGTCGACGTCCTCGCGCGCATCGCGCAGCAGGCCGCCGAGCTGCTCGACGCCGAGGTGCGGCCGCTGCGCGAGGCGTCCGTCGACCGGGCGACCGTGGACCTGCGCCCGCGGTCCGAGCCGCCCGTGGTCGTCGCGCCGGGCGGCGGCGCCGAGCCGAAAGAGCGTGAACGTCGCCCGCGCCGCCGCCGCACCTTCATCGCCCTGCCCGTGGTCGTCGTCCTCACCGTCGGTGGGACCACGATGGTCGTGCTCCAGCCTTGGAGCAGCGATCGGGGCGGCGCCCACGCCCAGTCGCCGGGCAGCAGCGTGAGTCCCGCGCCGGACGGCAGTAACTCGCCTGTGACGCCCAGCGGTTCACCGTCCAAGACGTCCGGTGGGAAGAACGGGAAGAACAAGAAGGAAACGGGTTCCGCCGGCGGCCAGGACGCCACGAACGGCGACAAGGCGGAGGGAGGCAGGGCGGCCGGAGGGGACACCTCCGGCAGCGGCTCGGCCGGCGACTCCTCGGACACGACCGCAGGAAGCTCGTCCGGCTCCGGCGACTCGTCCTCGGGTTCGTCCGCCGGCTCCCCGCCGGCCGACCTGAAGAGCTACAAACTCGAGTACACGAACTCCTGCGTCGGAGCGTGCGACATGCCGATCAAGGCGAGCTGGACGGCGGTCTCCCGGGCGACCCGCTACGACATCCACTACACCAACAAGGGCAGCAACTTCACGGCGAAGAACGTCGACACCGTCTACTCCACCAGCGACACCAGCTACACGATCAACGGCCCGTACTCGGGCGACAAGATCTGCATCACCGTGCGCGCGGCCAACAAGTACGGCGCCTCCGCCTGGGCGGAGACCTGGTGCGACACAGTGCCCTACTAGATCGGCTCAGAGGAGCAGGGACAGGCCCGAGTCTCCATTCGAAGACTTCAGGCGCTCCGTTCTGAAGCTCCGCTGGGTGCGTCTCGTTGCCGACTGCAGCAGCCGAGCCCTGAGGATGCCTGGCCGGCAACAACGCCCCTGTTCTTCGTGGGCCTCTCGGTTCGAGCAGGTTGACGGACCCGACGCCCCGCCCCGGACGCGCCTATCCGGCTCGCACCCGTTGCCGTCCGGCGAGCGGCTTGGCCGAGTTGCGCCAAGCCGCCGAGGTGGGCTCCGGCGTTGGAGGCTGTGCACCCTGACCGAGGCGCACAGCTCCGTCGCCGGGCACGAGAGCCGCGGCCGGGTGCTGGCCCTTCCGGCTGCGTCGCCAGTCGCAGATCGACGGTCAGCGCAAAGGCGAGTCGGCGGTCGGCGTCAGCATGGACTCGTCGAGGCCGATGATCTGGCTGATGTCGAAGCCCTCCATGTCGGCGCGGAATTCCGGACTCGAGAGGTACGCCTTCAGCCGCTCCTGAACGGTGTCCGCGTCCTTGTAGGACACGAGGGCATACAGCTTGGGGGCTTCGGTTCCGGGGGCCGTGGGCGCCGTCCAGACGCCGTGTGTGGTGATCCGGTGCTTGGCCATGCCGGGAATGTGGTTGGCCCAGATCTTCTCGTAGGCGGAGAGCGCGCCGAGGCTGCGCAGGGTGTAGACGCGAAGCTGGTACTGGGGCATGACAGGTTCCTTTCCTTGCGAGCTTGGATGGTCGGCGGTCAGCCTTGCGAGAGGAGGTGCGCCAGTTCGACGTCCCAGTCGATGTGTCCGGACTCGGTACCTCGTGGCACCAGGGCCTCGGTGTTCTCAAGGAAGGACGTGAGGTCCCGCACGGGAACCTCGAGCAAGGCGGTGCCGGCGGGGGACCCGAGGGCGATGTACATCCACTGGTCCCCCCGTCCCGCGGCCGACCAGATCCGGACGTCCGCGCAGCCCGCGGAACCCTTCAGGCCATCAGCCAGGAGATTTCGCTCGAGAACCCATTCGACCGGCGAGTCACAGTCGACGAAGAAGACGGCACGGACGACGTAGGGATCAGTGGGCTCGTACCGCAGACGTACGCATAGGGGCAACGAGTAGGCGTGTGAGATGACGAGCTGCACGGCCACCCGCCGCTCTACGGTTTTCAAGGACTTCTTCATCGCCTTCCGCTCCTGGGGGCGGCTCGGCGGCGCCTCACATCCGGCCGGTGGCAAAGAGACAGCGGGGCGGAGGCGGTACAGCAGGCCGTGGGCGCCGGACGGTCCGGCAGCACACGATGAGTGACGCGGCACTCACTCACTCGGCCTCGACCGGTACCCGTCTCACCGGTCGTCGCGGCTCAGGTCGTGGTGGTCCCTGCCCCGCCCGTCGTACTCAGAGCGGTTCCCCTCGTGCTCGTACGACCTGTCCGACTGCCAGCCCTGTCCCTCGCCGTCGCAGCGGTAGAAGTGACCATCGCGGTAGGCGAGACCGTCGCAGTCGTGCCGGGGGGAGTCGGTGTGGTGGTGGTCCTGGTGCCAGCCGCGGATTTCGTCGCAGGAGTAGCCCCGCCCGAGCAGGTAGCCGACACCGTGGTCCCAGCGGTGATCAACATCGCACCTGGACATCACCCGCGAGGACACCGTCGGCGAGCCGCTGATGGTGCTGGAGATCGAGTCGCGTACCGCTTCTCTCGTCGTGGTGGGCAGCCGCGGCCTGGGCGCATTCGGCAGCCTGCTGCTCGGCTCCACCGCCGTGCTGGCCGCTCATGGCCGCTGTCCCGTGCTCGTGGTACGGGGCGGGCCGAACCCGAGGTCCTGTGCTGCTGGCGGTGGACGGCTCGCCGGCGGGCGAGAAAGCCGTCGGTTTCGCCTTCGCCGAGGCAGCTGTGCGGATGCGGGCCTGCTGGCCCTGCAGGTGTGGAACATCTGGAGCGAACGGGCCTATGAAGGACCCGGCGACCCGTCGAACATGGTGCTCGACATCGAGCGGCTGCGTACGGAGGAGCAGCAACTGCTGGACGAGACCCTGTCCCGTGGCAGAGCCGCTATCCCCAGGTCGCTGTGGAGCGGCGCCTGGTGCGCTCTCGGATCCGCACGGCCCTGATCGACGCAAGCCACGACGCGCAGTTGGTCGTGGCCGGCGCGCGGACGCGGTGGCTTCACCGGCCTGCCGCTCGGCCCGGTCAGCCAGGCACTGCTGCATCACGCGCACAGCTCCGTCGCCGTGGTCCGGGGCAAGGCGCAGCCAAGGCTTTCCGCGCTGGGCCGGAGTGACGCGACGAGGTGGACGATCCCAGCCTCCCGCTGCGGCGCCGGCAGTGTCGCAACCCAATGATCACGAAGCACTGTGCCTGTCCTGCTACTGGGATGCTCTACGCGGCCCACCTGCGCGACATCCAAGGCGTGCGAACGGAGGCGGCAGCCGTGTCTGCGATCACGTCACGCCGCCGGGCCACTGGAGGCCCGGCAGCAGGGGCGCGTGCCGGTCAGCCGGGTCCGAATCCGCAGTAGGTCCGGTGGACGTAGTGGTAGGCCGCGACAATGCCGGCGACATAGCCGCGGTTGTACTCGGCGGACGCCCCGGGCTTACCGCTCCGTCCACGGGGATCGCCGCGGACGCAGTCGCGGGCGTATACCAGGCCGTCCCGGTATCCGTCCTTGTAGCCCTGGTCGTAGGGGGTGATCCTAAGGGAGCCGGGCTGCGCAACCGCAGCCGGAGCAGACGGTGCCGCGAATGCCTGCGCGTTCGCGGAGAGCGGGAGCAGGAGTGCGGTGGCAGCCACCGGGGTTGCGATGAGGACACTCAGTCGCTTCGCATGCATGGCTTCTTCCTTGGCCTGAAAACGGGTCGTCAGCCACATGCCGTCACCGACTCAGCCGAGTGACCCTGTTCGCATTGCTTGACTGGACCCATGCGCCGGAGGCACGGGTTTTGCCCGCTTTTGACGTATCTGCCGCAGCCGACAGTACTGTTACGGCGCACGAAAGCCTCCCTGACAGGCTAGACCGGGTTGTTCCAGGCCGCGACCTGAGGCCGTTGCGCAGGCAAGCGGCGTAGGACATACCGATAGCAGGACAGGAACAGTGCCTCGTGATCGTTGAGTTGCGACACTGCAATGATCATCGGGGAGACCTGTGCCTGCGCTGCCACCATGGCTGACCGAACCACTCTGGGACCAGATTCTCGACGTTCCTCCCGGAGCGGCCAGTCGGGTGGGGGCGGTTGCTGCCGGATTCAGCCGGTGTGGTGGTCGAATCGATCGAACGTGCGGCCGGAACGGTCACGTTCTGCGCTCACTCCGCAGTGCCGACGGCGAGGAGCCCACGATGCGGGGTGGTGTCGTGGCGTGTGCACGGCCGGTATGCGCGCCGGCTCGCTGATGCGCCCATCGGCGGAGCCCCCGCGGTGGTCGAACTCGTGGTGTGCTGGTTCAAGTGCCTCAGTCCGCAGTGTTCGGCGGTGACGTTCGCCGCGCAGATTGAAGGGCCGACCAGCCCGCATGCCCGGTGCGCGCCGCTGCGCACGCTGCTCGCCTCGATCGCCGCGTGCCTGGCGGGCCGGCCGGGTGCACGGCTCGCGGCCGCGCTGAGCATCCGTGTCGCCAAGGACAAGCTCCTTGAACTCCTCCGCGCGTCACCGGAGTTACCGCAGGCCAACGTGCGCGTCCTGGGAGTCGACGACTTCGCGCTGCGCAAGGGTGACTCGTACGCCACGATCCTGGTGGACCTGGAAGACCGGCGTCCGGTCGATGTGCTGTCGGGCCGGGACGCCGAGCCGCTGGCCGCCTGGCTGCGCGGCCATCCGGAGATCGAGGTGATCTGCCGTGACCGAGCCGGCGCCTACGCCGAAGGCGCCCGCAGCGGGGCTCCGCCGGCCCAGCAAGTGGCAGACACCTGGCACCTGCTGCGCAACCTTGCCGAGGCTGTGGAGAATACGGTCGGCGCCCATCACCAGTGCATCCGCAAGGCGTTCACTCACGGAGCCCGCCACGGCATCCAGCTCCGCGACCCAGGCGGCGTGGAATCGGAAGGCGTCGGCAGCGGCGGCGTCTCCGCGCGCTGAAAGCCGACCATCTACCAGGGCGGCGTCGCCAGATGCGACGGCTCGCAGGTGGTGTCATCCGGAGTCGGCGGAGCCTGATCCGCCTTGGTCGGCTGCCTGGTGGCTCCGTGGGGCCGGCAGCTCGCACATCACCGTCGCCACCCCCAGTCCCGCGGCCGCCGAGCCAATCAGGCGCCAACCGCCGTGGCGGCCCCAGCCGAGACCGACGATCAGGGCAGTCGCGACGACACCGCCGAGCACCACCTTCGCGCATTCGGCCAGCCAGGCCGGCCGCGGCTGCCTCATCTTCATGTCTGTCTTTCTTCCCACGCCGGGCGGGTCGTTCACGGCAGGCTTCTGGGCCGGACGCGCGGGGGAGGATAGGCGGGGCGCCCGGTGAGCAGCTGCTGGAGCAGGAAGCCCGTGGCGAGGGTGGCGGCCCCGGCGGCCGCGTCCGCGACGAAATGGTTGGCGGTGGCCAGGATGACGGTGAAGGTGGCCAGGGGGTAGCAGGCGCCCAGGACCCGCACCCAGGTGCGGCGGGCAAGGCAGGCCAGGGTCAGGCCGGACCAGGCGGACCAGATGATGTGCACCGAGGGCATGGCGGCGTACTGGTTGGACAACGATGCCACGTCGCCGGAGGCCCAGGAGCCCCAGGTGTGGTGCGCGACCACGGTGTCGATGAACCCTTGTCCGGCCAGGAAGCGGGGCGGGGCCGTCGCACAGAAGGCGAAGCCGGCCAGAGCCAGCAGGGTGGCCGTGTACAGCGCGGTGCGCACCGCGCGGTAGTGAGCGGGGTGGCGGAAGTACAGCCACACCAGGACGCCGACGGTCACGATGAAGTGCAGCGTGGCGTAGTAGTAGTTCATCCCCACGATCAGCCAGCCGACTCTGTCCGCCGCGTGGTTGACCGTGAGTTCGATGTTCAGGTGAAGCGCCCGTTCCGTGTCCAGGATGTCATGTGCGCGGTGCAGGGCGGCCGCGCGGTGGGCGGGCACGGCGTTGCGGGTGAGGGTGTAGGCCCAATAGAGCAGCGCTGTGCAGATCAGCTCCAGCCACAGCCGGGGGCGGTCCGGCGGGCGCAGCCGGGCGGGCAGCAGCGGACCGATGCGCCGGACCAGAGGGGGCCGCTCGGACAGGGCCTGTGAAGCCTCGGTGCCCGGAGCTGCCGTCACGGCCGCTCCCGGCCGGACGTCTGCGCTGGTACGGGCGTTGTTCCGCCGCCGTCCGCGCGGGGGTAGGACGCGTCGTCGTCCGGGCGGGACCGGCGGGTGGCGATCAGGTAGACCAGGGCACCCGAGAACAGGACGAGGGAGACGTAGTCGTTCAGGCGCAGGCCCAGGAAGTGGTTGGCGTGGTCGATGCGCAGGGCCTCGATCCAGGCCCGGCCGGTGGTGTAGGCGAGGACATAGCAGGCGAACAGGCGCCCGCGGCGCAGGCGTTGGTGGTGGTGGGCATCCAGCCAGAGCAGGAGCGCCACGACACCGAGGTCCCAGACGGACTCGTAGAGGAACGTCGGATGGTAGAGGGCGACGGAGGGGCTGTCGGCGGGCCGGTGTGCCGGGTCGATGTACAGCGCCCACGGCAGCTGGGTGGGGCGGCCGTACAGCTCCTGGTTGAAGTAGTTGCCCCAACGGCCGATCGCCTGGGCCAGCACCAGCCCGGGCGCAGCGGCGTCGGCGAAGTCGGACAGTTTGATGCCGCGGCGGCGGCAGCCCAGCCAGGCGCCGACCGCGCCGAGCGCCACCGCGCCGGGGATGCCCAGGCCGCCGTCCCAGATGAACAGGGCGTGCAGGGGCTGCCGGCCGGCGGCGAAATAGAGTTCCGGGTCGGTGATCACGTGGTAGAGCCGACCGCCGAGGATGCCGAACGGCACCGCCCAGATCGCGATGTCGGCGATGTCCTCGCGCCGCCCGCCCCGCGCCTCCCACCGCCGTCCGGTGAGCCACACGGCCGTGAAGATGCCGGCCAGGATGCACAGCGCGTACGCGCGGATCGGGATCGGCCCGAGATGCCAGACGCCCTGGGAAGGGCTGGGCAGGTACGCCAGATTCATGGGCTCGACCGTTCTCGTACACACGGGATCCGGCACGTGGGCCGGCAGACGACCGAGCCGACAATACATCGGACACCGAAGCTTTCCGAAGTTCTCCGAACGGGGATGGAACCGCGCGGATGCCGCGTCCGAGGTGCGGACGGCAGGGCCGCACCTGTGTTTGGTCCGGATACCCTTGCCCCATGTCTGCGCAGCCCAGCTCCGAGGTCACTCCGCCCCGCCCTGCTGGGGAGGCGATGGACGCCCGCCTGCTCACCGAGGCCGTCACCCGGCTGCGCCGCGCGCTGCGCTCCTCGATCCGCACCGACTACCCGTGGGAGACCCTGCCGATGGCGCAGGTCGAGCTGCTGCAGGTGCTCGGCGAGCACTCTCCGGCCCGGGTCAGTGACCTTGCCACCCGCCGGCGCCTGGCGCCGAGCACGGTCAGCGGACTTATCGGCCAGATGATCACGGCTGGACTGGTCGCCCGCGACGTCGATCCTGCCGACCGCCGGGCCTCCGTCGTCACCCTCACCGACGCCGGCCGCCAGAAGCTCGACGCATGGACGACCGCCCACGAACACCGCATGGATGCCGCCCTCGCCGCCCTTCGGGACAGCGAGCGCGAGGCCATCGCGAATGCCCTGCCCGCCCTCTTCCAGCTTGCCGAACACCTCGGTGAGCCGACCGACGACATGGAACTGGAGTGACCCTGCCACGGTCCGGCAGGAGGCTTGGTGCGTGCGCCTTGCGACGCCTGGCTCCGAGGAGCACCGCCGACCGGTGCGGCCCCACCGGGTGGCCGCACTTGTCGGATGGGTGAGTACGTCGTCTGTGCGACGTGCCCGGCGGATTCGACGCCCGCGAACGTGTCTTTGACGAGCGTGGCGACGGCGAGGTCGTCGTGGTGGTCGGTGAGCCGATCACCTGCGCCGGCGGCGGCCTCTTCGGCGGTGTCGGCTTTCGGCGACGCCGGACAGGATGACCGGCTGAACGGGGGCGCCCGCGCGGGCCGTTGTCGGCGATGGCGCGGATGTGTCGGTTGTGCCCTGAAGCGCAACTCTCTGATTCTCCTGCGGGGTTCCCCTCGGCGGGGCTTCTGTGACCCGTGTCGTCGGCTTCGGTCACGGCGCGTCGTGCTTCCTACCGGTGCGTCCAGTCTTTTCCCTCCGGCAACAGAATATTTCTGTTGCCGATGTAATCTCTGAAGGGTCGGAGCGGCGCACCACCTGCCCGCCGCGGTCGCGACGCCGAGGGGGAGCTGTGAGCGGGCACCCCACGCGGACGAAGACGGAGAAGGCCGGGTGGTCGGCGGTGCTGGTGCGGGAGCGTCCCCGGCCAGAGGTCATCCGCAACCGCTCCAACGCCTGGTGGTTCGCGGTCGCCACGGTGTGCTTCGGCGCGTTCATGGGGCAACTCGACACCAGTATCGTCACGCTCACCTACCACAGCCTGCGCGCGCAGTTCGACGCTCCGCCGGCAGGTGTGGAGTGGGTTTCGCTGGCGTACCTGCTCACGCTGGTGGCGCTGCTGGTGCCGGTCGGGCGGCTGGCCGACGCTCGCGGCAGCAAGCTTTTCTACCTCTACGGGTTCGTGGCCTTCACGGCTGCTTCGGCGGCCTGCGGACTGGCCCCGTCGCTGGGCGCCCTGATCGCCTTCCGGGTGGTGCAGGCGGTCGGTGCGGCGATGCTCCAGGCCAACAGCGTGGCACTCGCCAGCCCCGCGGGCCGGACCCTGGTCACCACCCGCAGCCGCGACGCCGCCCTGGCTGGCACCGGACGCCGCCTGGTCGAGGTCGGCCTGTTCACCCCCACAGAGGCCGTCACCTACGTGGCCGAGGCGCTGGCCGTCCACGACCGCACCGAGCCCGCCGACCAGCTCGCCGCCGGCGGCGTTCGCCGTGGTCGCGGGAGCGGCCGCCCTGCGCATGCTGCGCTCCCGGCCGGCCGCGGAGGGCGCCGTGACGGTGCGGCCGGGGCGGGCCGCGGTGGCCGGTGCCGGGCTGGGCGCGGTCACCGGCATCCTCGGTGTCGGCGGTGGCTTCCTCGCCGTACCGGCGCTGGTGGGCGTGCTGGGCATGCGGATGCGGAACGCTGTGGCCACCAGTCTGCTGGTCATCACCGTCAACTCGCTGGCCGCGCCGGCTACTCGCGCCGGCACGGTCGAGGGGCTGGACTGGGCGGTGGTCGGACCGTTCATCGGGGCCGCGATCCTCGCATGGGACGGCAAGCGGCTGTCGGCGAAGGTCTCCGGGCCCACGCTTCAGCGGATCTTCGCCCTGGTGCTGCTTGCGGTCGCGGCCTTCATGCTGATCGACGCGGTGGCGTGAGGCAGGCCGCGGCACATGATCAGGCCAGGGACAGGAACAGCTTCTCCAGACGGGCGCGCATCGCCTCGGGGTCCTCGCCGTTCTTGCGGCCGGATTCCATGTCGGTCACGCACTGCTGCAGGCCCGTCGCGATGATCGCGAAACCGGCGCGGTCCAGCGCGCGCGAGGCGGCGGCGAGCTGCGTGACGACGTCCTCGCAGTCGCGCCCCTCCTCGATCATCCGGATCACACCGGAGATCTGCCCCTGCGCCCGGCGCAGCCGGTTCAGCACGGCCTTCAGGCCCGCACTCTCAAGCTCCAGTTCCACGATCACTCCTCGAAAGATACCCCTAGGGGTACTGTACGTCCCGGTTCGGGACGTCGTCGACCATTAAGGATCACAGCTGCCATGACCAACTCCCCCGCTCCCGTCACACTCGGCACGGACCAGGCCCGCACCCGGCTCCACGGGCTCACCGTCATCGACGTGCGCACGCAACCGGCCATCTGCCCGGCGCCCTGAACATCCCCCTGGACCACGTCCGGCGGGCCCTGTCGGAGATACGGCACGCCGCCGACCGCGGGGACGTTCGTCGTGTGCGCCTCAGGTGCCCGCTCGGAGAACGCCTGCAAGCTGCTGGCCGAGCACGGCATCGCTACAGCCACGCTCTCCGGCGGAATCGGCGCCTGGACGGACGGGAACGATCTGCACCGCCCCGCGGCCTGCGACACCCGTTCCGGGTGGAGCATGGAACGCCAGGTCCGCTTCACGGCCGGCGCCGTGGTGCTCCCCGGTCTCGTGCTCGGTCTGCTCGTGCACCCTGCTTTCCAGTTCCTGTCGGCGGGCATCGCGGGCGGCCTGGTCTTCTCCGCGCTCACCAACACCTGCGCCATGGCGGTCGTCCTCGGCAAGCTGCCCCGCAACCGCCCCCGCCCGGCCGATCTCGACGCCGCGCTCACCGCTCTGCGCAGCCGCTGAGCGGTACGTTCGAGGGCACCCGCAGACTCCGTGGGTGCTCCGAGCGTCACTTCGCTCCCGCCGAGCCCGCGGCCTGTCGCCGTACGTCCTCCACGTCGACGGCCCGGATCTTGCCGATGAGCTCCTCCAGCGCCTGCGGCGGCAGCGCGCCCGGCTGGGCGTACAGCACGGCCCGGTCGCGGACGGCCATCAGAGTGGGGATGGAAGAAATCTGGAAGGCCGTTGCCAGTTCGGGCTGTGCGTCGGCGTCGACCTTGCCGAAGACGATGTCCGGGTGACGCCGGGCCGCCTTCTCGTAGATGGGGCCGAACATCCGGCAGGGTCCGCACCAGGCCGCCCAGAAATCGATCAGCACGATCTGCGAACCGGTGACGGTCTCCTCGAAGTTGTCCTTGGTCAGTTCAACGGTCGACATGGCTTCCGGTCTCCTCTCAAATACCCGGTGGGGTATCTGGTTCAACCGGTGCCGGTCCGGGTTTGTTCCAGGCAGACGGGCGGCAGGGGGAACCATCGCATGCGCTCGAAGTCGGCCGGCAGCCCGGTGGGGCCGCCGTCCAGGCGGTCGGAACGAGAGGCGAGCACCTCGCGGGCGCGGCCGAGTTGAGCGGACAGTGCCTCCTCTCCCAGCCGGTGGTGGCGGACGGCCTGGGTGCTGATGCCTCCGTCGGCGGTGAAGTGCACGTCGGTCAGCCGCAGCGGGGGATCGGCGGCACCGGCGTGGTGGCGCCACTGCCCGGTGTGCGGGTCGAAGCGGTAGTCGGGCAGGAGCCGGTGGCCGTGCGTGGCGATCAGGCCGACGGCTTCGATGAGGTAGTCGCGGACGACGTCGCTGATGAAGTAGTTGAAGTTGACGCGGGTCCAGCCGGGTTTGATGCCGTCGCAGCCGTGGACGACCTCGTCGAGCAGGGCATGGGAGGTGGCCGCGTCGATGGCGAGCAGGCGGTGGCCGTACGGTCCGGCGCACGAACAGCCGCCGCGGGCCTGGATGCCGAACAGGTCGTTGAGCAGGGCGACGACGTAGTTGTGGTGCAGGTAGGAATGGCCGCCGTGACGGATGCGGAAGGAGATGATGGACAGCCGCCGGGCGCGGTGGTTGCCGAGGATCTCGATGCGCGGGTTGGTGTCCCAGCGGGCCAGCGCCTGCCGCCAGTGGCGCTCCTCGGCGGCCTGGATCGTGTCGGTGCCGATGGCCTGTTTGAGGGCGAAGACCAGCCCGGCGCGGATGGACTCGACGATGGCCGGGGTGCCGCCCTCCTCGCGGGCGACCGGGTCGTCCAGGTAGCGGTGCCCGAGCGGGTCGACGAAGGCGACGGTGCCGCCGCCGGGCGCGGTGGGCACCTGGTTGCGGACCAGTTCACGGCGTACGACGAGGACACCCGGGGTCTGCGGACCGCCGACGAACTTGTGCGGTGAGAGGAAGAGGGCGTCCTTGTGATCGCCCGCGCCGGGCGCGCTCTCCGTGACCCGGATCGGAACGTACGGGGCGGCGGCCGCATAGTCCCAGAAGGAGAGGGCGCCGTGCGCGTGCAGCAGCCGGGCGATGCGGTCGGCGTCGGTGAGGATGCCGGTGACGTTGGACGCGGCGGAGAAGCTGCCGATGCGCAGCGGGCGGCCGGCGTACTGCCGCAGTTCCGCTTCGAGCCGGGCGAGGTCGATGTGGCCGTCCGGGTCCTCGTCGATGACCACGACGTCGGCGATCGACTCACGCCAGGGCAACTCGTTGGAGTGATGCTCGTACGGCCCGACGAACACCACCGGGCGCTCGGCCTCCGGCGGCTTCTCCGGACGGCGCAGCTCCAGGACGCCGACCAGTTTGTTCACCGCCGCGGTGGCGCCCGAACCGCAGAAGATCACGAGGTCGTCCTCGGTGCCTCCCACCGCGTCGCGGATGATCCGGCGGGCGTCCTCGCGCAGGCGGGTCGTCTGCAGACCGGTGCTGGAGCTCTCCGTGTGGGTGTTGCCGTAGCGCGGCAGCACCTGCGCGCGGACGAAGTCCTCGACGAAGTCCAGTGAGCGGCCGGAGGCGGTGTAGTCGGAGTAGACGAGCCGCTTCGGGCCGTACGGGCCGTCCAGCACCTCGTCGTCCCCGATGAGCCCGCCCCGGATGCGCTCCAGCAACGCCGACGCGGCCGGCGCCAAGGATGTGCTCATGGCTCCAGCTCGATCTCGATCTCGGGCGGCTGCTGGAGGGTGTTGTGCACCGTGCAGTGCGAGGCCACGGCCAGCAGAGCTGCCCTGCGCTGCGCGGGGAGCTCCGGCGGCGGCACGACCACGACGCGCAGGGAGGCGACACGGGCCGGGCGGTCGGTGGCCATCGTGAACTCCGTGCGGACCCGCAGGCCGGTGCGGGGCAGGCCGTGGCGGTGCAGGAAACGGCCCGCGTAGAAGGCGACGCAGGTGGCCAGGGAGGCGGCGAACAGCTCGGTGGGAGTGGGCGCGGTATCCGTGCCGCCCGCGTCCGCGGGCTGGTCGACCAGGAGCTGATGGCCCCGGACGTCGACGGCGTAGGCGTCCCCCTCGACGTGGGTGACCTCGAAACCGTGTACGTCCGCGTTCTGCGGCTGGTTCGTGCTGAGAGTCTGCGATGTGCTGCCGGTCATGGCCGGGCCCTTCTCGCCGGTGTCGATTGCTGACGGATCCCAGTCGACCGCGCACGGCACGGCGGATCGAGAGGCCGAAGGGGTGCTCCGGGAGCCGTTCGGCCCTCGTGCGAGCCAGCGTGACGATATACCGTGCCGGGTATTTTTCCAGGGCATTCGCGGCGGGTGAGCGAGCCATGGGGTCGGTGGAGCGGGAAGAAGACATACCCGGGTGGGTACTCGGATGGGGACCTGTGGCCCATGCCTCGCTCTCATCTCCCGCACGACAGTGGGGCCATGGGCACACACATCGTGATTCTCGGCGGCGGAACCGCCGGCACCATGACGGCCAACCGCCTGCGCCGCACATACGACGAGAGCGAGTACCGCATCACGGTCGTCGACCAGGACGACGACCACGTCTACCAGCCCGGACTGCTGTTCGTCCCCTTCGGGCTGGCCCAGCCGCACCACCTGGTCCGGTCCCGTCCGCGACAGCTGCACGCCGGCATCGACTACAAGCACTCGCGGATCGAGCGGGTCAACCTGGACGCGCGGACGGTGCACCTGGGCGGCGGTATCCGGCTGGGCTACGACGTCCTTGTCGTCGCCACCGGCGCCCGGCTGCTGCCGGAGGAGACCGAGGGGCTGACCGGTCCCGGCTGGGGCGAGAAGGTCTTCACCTTCTACGACCTGCCCGGCGCCGTGGGTCTGCACGACGCGCTGGAGCGCTTCGACGGCGGCCGGGTCGTCATCGACGTCGCCGATCTGCCGGTCAAGTGCCCCGTGGCACCCCTGGAGTTCGCCTTCCTGGCCGACTGGTACTTCCAGCGGCGCGGGATCCGGGACCGGGTCGAGCTGACATACGTGACCCCGTTGGACGGCGCGTTCACCAAGCCGGTCGCGGCGAAGACGCTGGGCGGGCTGCTCAAGGAGAAGGGGGTCGAGTTGGTCACCGAGTTCACGCTCGGCGAGGTCGACAGCGCCGGCGGCCGGCTGGTGTCGTACGACGAACGCGAAGTGCCCTTCGACCTGGCGGCCGTCGTCCCGCTGCACGGTGGCGTCGAGTACGTGGAGCGCTCCGAGGGTCTGGGTGACGAACTCGGCTTCGTACCCGTGGATGCGCACACCCTGCAACTCCCCGGCCGCCCGGAGGTGTTCGCGATCGGTGACGCGGCCGGTCTGCCCGCCTCCAAGGCAGGGTCGGTGGCGCACTTCGAGGGCGAGGTGCTGGTGCGCAACATCGGCCGCTTCCTGGCCGGAGAGGCACTGGACGCCTCCTTCGACGGGCACGCCAACTGCTTCGTGGAGACCGGATTCCACAAGGCCCTGCTCATCGACTTCAACTACGAGACCGAGCCGCTGCCCGGCCACTTCCCCGCCTCGGTCGGCCTGCCCCTGCTGAAGGAGTCGCACGCCAACCACCTCGGCAAGCTCGCCTTCGAGTGGCTGTACTGGCACAGCCTGCTGCCCGGCCGGGACATGCCCGGCATCGGCTCGGCGATGCCCGAGCACGGCAAGAACCACGTCCACGTCTGAGCTGAGGAGAACCGCCATGCCCACCGCCACCTACGCCGACACCGCCGTCCCCGTCGACGACGAAGGCTTCTTCACCGACCCCGCGCAGTGGACCGAGCCGATGGCCGACCAGATCGCCCGCGAGGCCGGTATCGAGACGCTGACCGACCGGCACTGGACGGTGATCCGTTTCATGCGCGCCCAGTACGCGGAGAAGGGCACCGGTCCGACCGTGCGTGTCCTTGGCAAGACGTCCGGCGTGAGCGTCAAGGAGCTCTACCAGCTCTTCCCCAAGGGACCGGCGAAGACCGCCGCGAAGATCGCCGGCATCCCCAAGCCCCGCGGCTGCATCTGACATCTCCGCCATCGTCTCTGCCATCGAGGAGCGTGCCGTCATGGCCGACACCGCCACGATCGAGAAGATCTCGATCATCATCTCCAAGGGATCCCTGGAAGGGATCTACCCGGCCCTGATCATGGCCAACGGCGCCCGCGCCGAGGGCATCGAGGCCGACCTGTTCTTCACCTTCTTCGGCCTGGACGCGATCACGAAGAAGCGCTGGGAGCACATCAAGCTGGCCACCGTGGGCAATCCGGGCCTGCACCTGCCGACCCTGCTGGGTGGCATGCCGGGCGTGCCGGACCTGGTCACCCGGTACATGGAACGCAAGATGGACAAGCTCGACATCCCGCCGATCCCCGAGTTCATCGAGATGATCGCCGACACCGGCGCGGGCATCTACGCCTGCAAGGCGTCCGTCGACCTCTTCGAACTCGACAAGGACGACCTGGTCGACCAGGTCCAGGACATCATCACGGTCGGCGAGTTCTACGAACACGCGGCCGGCGGCCAGATCATCTACACCTGAAATGGCCGGCACTGTACCCGGCCTGCCGGACGGGGTGCGGCGGGTGCTGGCCGTGGTCGCCCATCCCGACGACGAGTCGTTCGGGCTGGGCGGCCTGTTGGCTCTGCTGGCTGGCGGCGGCGGGCCCGCGGTGGTGCTCTGCTTCACCCATGGCGAGGCGTCCGCCCTGCATGGCAGGCCCGGAGACCTGCACACCGTCCGCGCGGACGAACTCGCCTGCGCTGCAAGGGAGCTGGGCGTCGAGCGTGTGGAACTGGCCGGATACCCGGACGGCGCTCTCGTCGACATCCCGTTGCCCAGGCTCGCCGCGGAGGTGGCTCGCCTGATCGGTGAGGAGCGCCCCAGTCACCTGCTCGTGTTCGACACGGGAGGCGTCACCGGGCACCGGGACCACCAACGAGCCACCGAGGCCGCGCTGCTCGCCGCCCGCCGGGCCGGTGTCGCGGTCCTGAGCTGGACCCTGCCGCGGGACGTGGCGGACCGGTTGAACGCCGAGTTCGGCACGTCTTTCACCGGGCGGGAGCCGGCCGAGTGCCGTGTCGTCGAGCCGGTGCCGCGGGAGCGGCAACGCCGTGCCATCGCCTGTCATGCCAGTCAGTCGTCCGACAATCCGGTGCTCTGGCGCCGTCTGGAACTCCTGGGCGACCGGGAGTACCTGCGGATCCTGGAGTGACCCGGACCCACGCCGACGTCAGGACGAACGGGAGTTGTTCCGCGACGGCCCGACGGGGTCGTTGCCGCGCTCGGTCAGGCCGGCCTGCAGGAGGAGCAGGCGGGCCAGGTCGCGTGCCTCGTCGGCGGTGAGGGCCGCCCACACTCCCGGCTCGCCGCCTTGGTCCCGGCCCACGTCCAGGGTGACCCGGCTGATGGGCCGGTCCGCGGGCGCTAGCCACAGGCATCGCACGGCGATCCTGCGCCCGCAGTTGGTCACGATAGAGCCGTCCTTGCTCCCAAGGGGCCGATCGGGTCCTGAGGTTGCCATCGTTCTCACGCTCCTCCGCCGGGTCGGTGCCGGTCCCCGGCGGGCGTCTTCTGAGATGCGTATACCCGGCGGGGTATAAGGGGCAGCGCTGCGTAAGGCCGCATTGTTCCCCACTCGCACGCGCGCGGCCGCTCCCGGCCGATGCGGGTGCCTCGGTCGGACGGCTGGTGCAAGGGGCGAAGGGGGAGTCAGTAGGGCCGTTCGGCTCTCCATGGGCCTCGGGTTGTGAAAATACCGTGTGGGGTATCCGAATCCGTGATCGTTCGGGAGAGATCCTCCGATGACCGTCTCCGACCAGTCGCCTCAGCCCGCCAATGACACCCGTTTGCCGCTCATCGGCGACAGGGCACCGGACTTCGAGGCCGAATCCACCCATGGGCCCGTCCGGCCGGCCGACTACGCCGGCCGGTGGCTGGTGCTCTTCAGCCACCCGGCGGACTTCACGCCGGTGTGCACCACCGAGTTCGTCGCCTTCACCGAACTCGCCGACGAGTTCGCCGCCCGCAACACCGCCCTGCTCGGCAACTCCGTGGACTCCGTCCACAGCCACCTCGCCTGGACCCGCGCGATCGAGGAGAAGCTCGGCGTGCGCATCCCGTTCCCGATCATCGCCGACCTGGACATGCGCGTCTCGCACGCCTACGGCATGCTCCACCCGAACACCTCGGGCACCGCCGCCGTACGCGCCGTCTTCGTCATCGACCCGGAGCAGACCGTCCGGGCGGTGCTGTACTACCCGATGAACGCCGGGCGCATGATCCCCGAGATCCTGCGGCTCCTCGACGCCCTGCAGACCTCCGACCGTGACGACGTCTCCTGCCCCGCCAACTGGCATCCCGGCGAGGACGTCGTCCTCGGCGCCCCGCGCACCCAGGCCGAACTGGAGGCCCGGCTGGCCGACCACAGCGTCAAGCTCACCGACTGGTACCTGGCGACGAAGCCCGGCACACCGGCCTGACCCGCGCATGCCCTTCCGGGACGGTGTCATCTCCGTACGGCGTGGACGAGCGCGTCGAGGGCCGTGCGGCTGACGCCGTCGCCATCGGTCACCACCCGGGTGACCGTCTCGGATCGCAGGATGTCGGCGTACGGCCGCCACAGGTCGGCGATCTGCCCGGCGTTGTAGAGCACGCGCGGATCCTGCGGGCCGCCGTGACCGTGCTCCGGATTGGCCGCGTCGTGGCCGACGAGCAGCAGGGTTCCGCCTCGGTGCACGGCGGTGGCGGCTCGGGTCAGCACCTGGGCCATCTGCGGCCACGGCAGGTGCAGATATGCGATCAGTACCAGGTCGTACGTTGCCTCCGGGGGCGCCCAGAGGGTGAGGTCGGCGCGGACGGTGTGCAGCCGCACGCCCCGGTCGGCGGCCAGCCGCTCGGCTTTTTCCAGCGCTACGGCGGAGAAGTCCACGGCGTCCACCTCCCAGCCCCTTTCCGCGAGCCAGACCGCGTTGCGTCCCTCTCCGGCGGCGAGGTCCACCGCCCGGCCGGTCGGCTTCAGACCGGCCAACTCCTGTTCGACGAACCGGTTGGGCTCTGCCTTCCACACCAGTTCGCTGCCCCGGTACCGCTCGTCCCAGCCCGCTGAGTCCATCGTGTGCACCTCATCCCTCCGAGTGAGTGGAAACCTCGGCCGTACTGTTGTCGTCGTCCGGCTCTTCCGTATCGTCCCCGGCGAGCAGATACGGGTAGGGGCAGCTGCTGGGGTCCGGGGCGATGCAGGCGTTGCAGGGTCGGGATCGGTCGAGAACGCACTTCGGGGTTGGTCTCATGTCTTGACACCTCCCTCGTCCCGGGTGTCGAAGCGGCCGGACAGCTGCCGCGAGGCGCGTTTGAAGGCCAGAACGGGAACGTAGTGGCGCAGGCGCGCGTCGGCGAAGAACGCGAACGCCTCTGCCGCCGCGCCCGCCAGCGCCTCCGACGGGACGTCCGGGAATCGGCGCGTGAGCCGCGCCTGGACGTCCCGGCGGGCGCGCTGCTCAGCCGCCGGTGTCGGTGGGCCGGCCGGTCGGGTGTCGGGGCAGTGGCTGCCCGGCTGGACGGACCGGCCGGTGATGACGGGGAGGGCGGTCATCTTCATACCTCCTGAGGCATGGGGTCCGGGGTCAGGCGAGGGTCAGGAACAGTTTCTCCAGTTCGGCCTCGCTCAGTGGAGGGGTGTGTCCTCGCTGTCGTTCGGCGAGGCACTGGCGAATGCCGCCCGCCACTATCTTGAAGCCGGCCCGGTCCAGTGCGTGGGAGACCGCGGCCAGCTGGGTGACGACGTCCTTGCGGTCGCGCCCCGCGTCGATCATGGCGATGACCGCGGTCAGTTGTCCCTGGGCCCGCCGCAGCCGGTGGTGCACTTCGGCCCACGAGTCCGCTTCCTCCTTCACGAGGTTCACGACTTCTGTCTCGTCCATCACCGGGCACCTCCTGGGGCCGGGTTCGCCAGAGGTTCGGCAGGCGCCGCTACGCGTCGTGCGGCGACGGCGCGGTGCCGCCGCTGCGGACGGTGTCCTCTTCTGTGGGGTAGGCAACCGGCCGTGCGTCTTCCTCGAGGGGCGGGGCCGATGCGTCGTTCGTCAGGCTCCGTGTCCGCTCGGCGTTGCGCAGCATGTACCAGCTGAACACGACGCCCGCCGTCACGGCCACGGAGGCCCACGTCCAAGGGTTGGTCAGCAGGGTGTGACGCAGATCGGAGCTGATCTGCTGGCCGAGGACGAAGACGCCCATGACGGCTACGAACCAGCCGAAGGACTTGCGCAGTGCGTCCTGCGGGATGCGTCCGGCGAGGAGGCCGCCGAGCAGGCTGCCGACGACGGCGGTCGCCGTGACGAGGGCGGCGAACCCCCAGTCGATGTGCACGCTGGCGAGGTAACCGGCCAGGCCCGCGAAGGACTTCATGGAGATGACCAGCAGTGAGGTGCCGACGGCCACGGTCATCGGCAGTCCGCCCAGCAGGGCCAGGGCGGGCACGACCAGGAAGCCTCCGCCCGCGCCTACCAGTCCGGTGACCAGGCCCACCACGATGCCCTCCGACAGGACGTGGAACACCGGGAGTTCGTGGTGGACCTTCTTCGGCTGCTGCTTGCGTCCCCGGATCATGGCGACCGCGGTGGCGATCATCATGAGGGCGAACGCGAGCAGCAGGACGCTGCCGGGGATGAACTCGGCCAGCCGCCCGCCCGCGTAGGCGCCGGTCATGCCGGCCAGACCGAACAGCAGCCCGGTGCGCCAGCGGACGCGTCCGGCACGGGCGTGCGAGACGACCCCGGCGGCGCTGGTGACGCCGACGACGAACAGCGAGGTGGCGATGGCCTGCTTGGTCTCCATGCCGGCCAGGTAGACCAGGATGGGCACGGTCAGGATGGACCCGCCGCCGCCCAGGACGCCGAGGCTGACCCCGATGAGCAGCGACGCGGCGATGATGACGGCGATCATGAGGTGCCCCGCAGCGCGGCGACGACGGTGTCGATGTCGGTGCGCGGGGCGTACTCGGGGGCGTAGTTGCTGCTCACCCGGTCGTGGCCGATCGCCTCGGCGAGGCCGGGCACGCCGTCCCGGTCGAGTTGGAGACCGGGGGCCATGACCAGGTTCTCGTAGGTGAGTTCGGCGCCGCCGGACAGGGTTATCGTGCGGGCGTCGGGGGCGACGGCCAGGGCGCGCCGGCGGATCCAGCGCACTCCGTCGGGAATGACGGAGCCTTCGGGGCGGCGGGTCGTGTGCAAAGGTGCCTGGCCGCCGCCGACCAGGGTCCACAGCGGCTGGTACCAGTGGGTGTCGGACGGTTCGATCAGGGTGATGTCGCTGACGCCGGCGCGGCGCAGGCGGGCGGCGACGCTGATGCCGGCGCTGCCGCCGCCGATGACGGCGACGCGGTGGCGGCCGGAGATCGGTGTGTCGGTGGGGGAGGGGGTGGCGGCCAAAGCAGGGCTCCTTTCCAGCCGGCCGGTGTGCGGGTCTCGGACGGGGTCAGGCGGCGTGCTCGTGCGAACCGGCCGCGACAGGACGTCCGTTGCGGAGCCAGGCGCCGGTGCCGCCGGCCACGGAACGGGCATTGATGCCGCGGGAGTTCATCCAGTCGGCGGCGGTCCTGCTGCGGTTGCCGCTGGCGCAGATCACGTACACCGGCCGGTCGGCGGGCAGCTCATCGCACCGGGCGGGGACGGAACGCAGCGGCATCAGCCGCGCGCCCGGTACATGCCCGGCCGCATACTCGACGGCCTCCCGCACGTCGATGACGAGCCCGCCGCTGGCCCAGGCCGCCACGAACGCCTCCTGTGTTGTCTCGCGAGCCACTTCGTTGTCTCCTCAATTACCCCCCGGGGTATCACTCTGGCGAGAGTACGACGGCTGGGAGTGGCCCGTCAAATACCCCTAGGGGTATTTGCCCGTCAGGCAACTCGCGGCTCGGCACCAGGGTCAGGAATGAGCCGTGATCCCCGTGACTCGGCCCGAGGCAGCCGGAGGGTCATCCGCGTCCCGCCGCCCGGTCCGGAGTCGGCGGAAACCGTTTCGCCGTGTGCGGTGATCAGCTCTTTGACGACGGCGAGGCCGCTGCCGCTGCCGCTGCCGCTGCCGCCTCCGGCTCGAGCGAGGGCCCCACGCCACAGACGCTCGAAGACGTGCGGCAGCCCGGCGGCGGGGATGCCCGGACCGGTGTCGGCCACCTCGACCAGCGCTTCGGCGGATGTGGCGGACGTAGTGACGGTGACGGTGTCGCCGGGACGGCAATGGCGGGCCGCGTTGCTCAGCAGATTGCCGAGGGTCAGGTGCAGCCGGTCCGCGTCCGCGCGGACCAGCAGGGGAACGGATTCCGTGCCGGTGCGCACGGTCAGTCCGGCGGTGCGCAGTTCGGCCTCGCGGTCGGCCACGGCGGCGCGGACCATGGCCGTCGGATCCACCTCGGCCAGGTGCAGGGACAGCCGGGCCGACTCGGCCTCCGCCAGTTCCCCGAGGTCGCCGATGATGCGGCCCAGCCGCAGGGTCTGGTCGTGCAGGGAGGCCAGGCGCCGAGCAGACGGGTCGGCGTAGCCGTCGCGCAGTTCCTCAAGCCCCGCCTGCAACGAGGCCAGCGGCGTGCGCAGTTCGTGGGCGACGTCCGAGGCGAGCCGGTGGCGGGCCTGCTCGGCGTGGCTGACGTCGTCGGCCATGGCGTCGAAGGCACGGGCGAGGTCGCCGAGTTCGCCGGGTGCATCGATGTGGGTCCGTGCGGTGCGGTCTCCGGTGGCCGGCGCGCGGGCGGTGGCCGCGACCCGGACCACGGGAGCGGTCAGGCGCCGGGTGACGACCAGCTCACGGCCAGTGCCAGGGCGACGGCGCCGACGGCGGCCGCGGCCACCCAGCCCCAGGCGACGGACAGCCCCGCCGACCCGGAGCCTGCCGAGAAGAGCAGGCGCACGGAGCCGACGGTGCTGCCGACCACCACCATGGGCGCGCTCGCACCGGGGCCCGAGCCGGCGCCCTGCCCGTGATGCCCGCGGCCCGAGCCGGACTTGCCGTGGTCGTCTTCCGCCCCCGAGCCGGAGCCACCGGACATCACCTCGTCGTCCGCGTTCCGCACCGTGAGCACCGCCCCGGCGCCGACCGCGATGGAGCGCGCGGTCGACGGGTCCGCTGCCGACCAGCCGCCCGCGGCCCGGTAGGCGTCGGCTGCGGCTGCGGCCACCCGGGAGGCGGTGCGTTGACGGTCGGCCTGGTGGGCGCTGCTGATCCCGCGGTCGGCACCGACGAGCGCCGCCGCCGTCAGCAGGGCCACGGACGCCAGTGCGACCACGGTGAACGCGGCGAAGAGCCGTCGCCCCAACGGGCCGAGCCCGCCGGGCAGTCGAGTGGGTGGGCCGGTTGGCCGCGGTGCGGCGCGGGAGTCTCACGGGTCACGGGTCCACCCCAGCTGGTAGCCCAACAGCCAGCACGGGTGGGCGATCCGCGTCGGCCGCTGAGCACGGGAAGCAACGTCCAACCCCCGGGGCACGCAGTGCCAGTGCCACTCCGCAGGCCGTCCTCTTCGCAGGAGACGAACAAGGCCCGCTCGCGGGTGACGTGGGCCGGCACGCAGAACACGTACCCCACGCCGCCCGCCCGCCGACGTGAGCGGTGATCCCCATCCGGGTGGTTGACAACGGTGAGGCGTCGCCACCGTCGGGTTGCCGCTGCGCCTGTTACCGCTGGAGCGCTTGCGCTACCTGCTGGTAAGAGTCGAGGCGCTGTTGTTCCCGGGCCGCCCGGATGGCAGGGTCCGGCGACCACAGCGCCTGTCGACCGGGGTGATACGTGCTGACCACCTCGTACGGTGCCTCTCGCACGAGCTGGGGATGGGTCTTTTCCAGGCGACGCCAGCTGTCCTGCGCGTCGACGCCTTGCAGAAGGACGACTTTGAGGCGGGGAAGCAGGCCGAGGAGGCGCGCCAGGACCGTGACGCCGGCCCTGCGTTCCTCGGCGTTGGGAGCGCGGTTGATGTACCAGGGGTAGGCATTCCAGGGGGTGGTGTCGCGGGCGTCTATGCCGGCTTCGGCAAAGCCGGTGCACTGGCGTTCGGCCGTGGCGTCGTCGTTTTCCACGCACAGGAAACCAGAACCGCTGCCGTCCTGGGTTTTGGGGCCGGGATCGCGCAGAATCGACAACACGCGTGCGTCGACGCCCCCGTGCCAGGGAGCCACGTATGGCATCCAGCCGCGGCCGTCCTGGTCGCGCAGCTCATCGACCATTTCGTTGATGGCACGGACATGCGGCGCGTACCGGCCGCTCTCCTGCTCGTCACGGAACGCGTCGTCCGCCATGCGTCTGACCACTTCATCCTCCAGCTTCAGATGTGGCGGTCCACGGTAGCGGCGCCCACTGACACTGGTTCGAGGAGACCGTCGTGGGCCCTTCTGATCACGGTCCGAAGCCCCATGTGCCGACCGGCGCAGGACGTGTCGCGAGGATGACTGACCTGGGCGCGTCCGGCTGACGACGCGCCCGCCGTGCTGAGCCGTCTCGCGGTGTCCGCCGAACTCCACGACCGGCAGCTGATCAGAGTGCCGCTGGAAGGGCCCCGCTCGCTACGCCGGAAATTCCGTGCCGTCTGGCTCCAGGAGACGCCTCCGGCCGGCCCGGCAGCGACCCTGCTGGCCCTTGCCACCCGCGGGTAGTGCCTGCCGTCGGTGCGGTGCCTCGGCCCGCGTACGCGTAGTCGCTCCTGGTCGCGGCCTCCACCCGGGCAGAGGAATGTGCCCGCGGTCGGTGCGGTTCTTCGGCCACACGCCGATGGCGCGGCGGTCACCGCGGCACCTCGGCGGCCCCTGCCGCCCGGAAGATCCCGGCCGGCAGCCGATGGAACCCGAACCCCCGGCCGGGCACCGGAGCGTCTCCACTCACCGGAGCACCCACCCGCGGGCCACCGAACCCAGGCCCCGTCTCACCGGTGGTTCACGAGCGTCCTGCCCGGTGTCCGCGAGCGCGTCGCGCCCCGGACAACGTGGCGATACGGCCCGGCAGCAACCCGTCACCCCAGGTCAACGCCACGCCGCCACACGGCGAGACTGGCGTAACAAGCGCGCAATTCCAGCCACCGGTACGCGTAACAAGCCCTCCAGAGCATTCCCGCCATGACAGGGATCATCGCTGGTGGCCGGGTGACAGGACGCCGTGCCGCACCAGTACGGCGTATCCGGGACGTGCTGCGCACCCGCATTCTGGCGGGCGTATACGGAACCCGGCCGCTGCCCTCCGAGACCGAGCTGGCCGCGGAGTTCGGTGCCAGTCGCAACATCGTGAGGGACGTCCTCGCGCTGTTGCGCAAGGAGGGTCTGGTCGACCGTATCCCCGGAGTCGGGACGCTGGTGGTTTCCGGCAAGGCCGTGCAAGGGCTGGATCGCCTGCGCGGGCTGGCGGAGAGCTTCGACACCGGCTGCGACCGGGTGGTCAACCAGGTCCTGCTGGCGGACACCGTGCCCGCCACCCCCACGGTGGCCGAGCGGCTGTCGCTCGATCCGGGCACCGAAGTGATCGCCCTGGAACGGGTGCGGCTCCTGGACGGGCAGCCGCTGTCCCTGGACGCCAGCTACCTGCCGGCGGACGTCGGGCGGCCCCTGCTGGAGATGGATCTGGCGCGGCACGACGTGTTCGGACTGCTCGAAGGCGAACTCGGCCTGCCGCTGGGCGCCGCGGCGCTGTCCATCGAGGCGGTCGCCGCCGACCGGACGGTCGCCGACCTCCTGCACGTGCCCGACGGCTTTCCCCTGCTGTTCCTCGAACGGCTGACGTACACCGACGAGGGCCGGCCCATCGACCTGGAGTTCGTCCGCTTCCGCGGTGACCGGACGTCGCTGGCCGGCTGGCTCCACCGCACCCCCGACCCGACGCACCCGCTGCTGAACCACCATCCGTCTCCCGAAAGGGGCTGACTTCCGTGCAGATCCCACCTCTGTCCGAGCGGCGCGAACTCGCCTGTGACGTCCTCATCGTCGGCGGAGGCACCGCCGGCACGATGGCGGCGCTGACCGCGGCCGCGAGCGGCGCCGATGTCCTGCTGCTGGAGAAGGCCCATGTACGTCACTCCGGCGCGCTGGCCATGGGCATGGACGGCGTGAACAACGCCGTCGTCCCGGGCAAGGCGACCCCGGAGGATTACGTCGCAGACATCACGCTCGCCAATGACGGCATCGTCAACCAGCGCACCATCTACGAGACCGCGACCCGTGGCTTCGGCATGGTGCAGCGCCTGGAGGGCTACGGCGTCAAGTTCGAGAAGGACGAGCACGGCGAATACGCCGTGCGCAAGGTGCACCGTTCGGGAAGCTATGTCCTCCCGATGCCCGAGGGACGGGACGTCAAGAAGGTCCTGTACCGCACCCTGCGGGCCCGCCACGTACGCTCCCGGGTCACCATCGAGAACCGGATCATGCCCGTACGAGTGCTCACCGAGGACGGCCGCGCCATCGGAGCCGTCGGCTTCGACACCCGCAGCGGGGAGTTCGTCACCATCTCCGCCGGCGCGGTGATCCTGGCCGCCGGGGCCTGCGGACGCCTGGGCCTGCCCGCCAGCGGCTATCTGTACGGCACCTACGAGAACCCGACCAACGCCGGCGACGGCTACGCGATGGCCTATCACGCCGGCGCGGAACTGTCCGGCATCGAGTGCTTCCAGATCAACCCGCTCATCAAGGACTACAACGGCCCGGCCTGCGCCTACGTCGCCAACCCCTTCGGCGGCTACCAGGTCAACGCCGACGGCAACCGCTTCGTGGACTGCGACTACTGGTCGGGCCAGATGATGGCGGAGGTCAAGCGGGAGCTGGACAGCGCACGAGGCCCCGTCTACCTGAAGCTGAGCCACCTGCCCGATGCCACGATCAGCCAGATCGAGGGCATCCTGCACACCACCGAACGCCCCACCCGCGGCACGTTCCACGCCGGACGCGGGCACGACTACCGCACCCGCGACGTCGAGATGCACATCTCCGAGATCGGACTGTGCAGCGGGCACTCGGCCTCGGGGGTGTGGGTCGACGAACACGCGGCGACTACGGTTCCCGGGCTGTACGCGGCCGGAGACATGGCCTGCGTGCCCCACAACTACATGATCGGCGCCTTCGTCTACGGCGACATCGCGGGCGAGCACGCCGCCGCCTTCGCCGCCTCGGCCGGCCGTCCCGCACTGCCCGAGGACCAGATCGCCGCGGCCCACGAGTTGGTCTACCGTCCGTTGTCCCACCCGGACGGTCCCCCTCAGCCGCAGGTGGAGTACAAGCTCCGCCGTTTCGTCAACGACTATCTCCAACCGCCCAAGACGGAGCGCTATCTGACGCTCGGTCTCGAAGCATTCGACCGGACGCGCCGGGAGATCGCCGGCATGGGTGCCCACACCCCGCACGAGCTCATGCGCTGCGCCGAAGTCACCTTCATCCGGGACTGCGCCGAGATGGCCGCCCGGGCCTCGCTGGCCCGCACCGAGAGCCGGTGGGGGCTGTACCACCAGCGCGCCGACCGGCCCGAGCAGGACGACGCCACCTGGTTTTGCCACCTCAACCTGCGCAAGAGCGCCGACGGGGAGATGGAGACGCTCACCCGTCCCGTGGCGCCGTACATCGTCCCGGTCCCCGGTTTCGTCCGCCCCGACGGGGTGCCCGACGTGCCCGCACCGGCCGGTGCCGACCTCGCGGCGGTGTGGGGATGACAACACCTACGCAAGGCCATCGGGCGGGTACGCAGGGCCCCCGGCGGATCCTCGCGCTCCTGGAACTCGCCGAGGAGTCCCCGACGACCGACGAACTGGCCGAATTCCTGAACGATCCCGACGCCGGCGTGCGGCGCACGGCGCTGACCGTGCTCAGCGAGGCGGCCGAGGAGTGGGACGAGCCCTCGGCGGTGTTCGCGGCGGCCCTGCTGGACCCGGACGCGGCGGTCCGCCGTACCGCCGTCGAGCTGCTCGGCGAACTGCGCGAGGTGCTGGTGACCGGCGAGCGGTTCACCCGGGCCCTGCGCGAGGCGAGCAGGTCCGAGGACGCCGATGTCCGAGTCGCCGCCGTGGGCGCCCTGTGGCGTCACCGGCTGTGCACCACCGAGGAGTTGGCGGCGCTGCTGCCCGACTCCGCGAAGAGCGTCCGCTGCGAGGTGGTGCTCGGGCTCGTCTCGCTGGACGCGCTGGACGCGTTGGGCGAGGCCGCCGCCGACCCGGCGCCGGCGGTGCGGCTGGCCGTCGCCCGGGGCCTGGGATCGGTCGGTGACCCCCGCGGGGCCACCACCCTGACCGTGCTGGCCGAGGACGCCGATGTCCTGGTCCGGGCCGCGGCCCTGTCGGCCATGGCCCACACAGGCTGCGCCGAACAGGCCGCGGCCGTGGCCGCCGCCGCGCTGGCCGACCCCGCTTGGCAGGTTCGTCAGGGAGCGGCCGCCGCGCTGTCCGTGACGGACCCGCAGGAGGCGGTCGCCCCGCTGATCGCCGCCACCCGCGACACCAACCTCGACGTCCGCAAGGCCGCGGTCCGGGCTTTGGGCTCTCGGCTGCCCGGCCGCCCGGAGGTTTGGACGGCCCTGGAGGCCGCCCTGGACGACGTCGACGCGGACGTGCGTGCCTTCGCCCGCATGGGACTGGCCGCTTCCGACGCCGAGTGATCCCGGCGGCGTCGGCCGCCGGGCACCGACAAACCCACGAACCCCACGGACCACCACACGCCTGAGAACGACCCGTTGAAGGAGATCCCAGATGGCGCAAGCAGCGAACCGGGTGGACGTACCGGTCACGATCGACGAATCCAAGTGCATCGACGGATGCACGCTCTGCGTGGACATGTGCCCGCTCGACTCCCTGGCCATCCACCCCGACACCGGCAAGGCGTACATGCACGTCGACGAGTGCTGGTACTGCGGCCCCTGCGCGGCCCGCTGCCCGGTCGACGCGGTGACGGTCGACATTCCCTTCCTGCTGCGCTGAGGGGCAGACCATGAGAACTCCTGCCACTGTCGCGATCCTCACCGTCCTCGCTCTCGGCGCCGCCGCCTGCGGCACCGAGACCGGCTCGGGCTCCTCCACCGTCGTCGTCACCATCGGCTATCAGTCCAAGACCATCAACACCGTCACGGCCGGCACGCTCCTGCGCGACCGCGGCACCTTCGAAGCCAAGCTCAACGCTCTCGGCGCGGCCAAGGGCGTGCACTACAAGGTGGTCTGGACAGACTTCCCGTCCGGCCCGCCGCTGACCGCGCAGATGATCGGCGGCAAGGTCGACATCGGGTCCATGGGCGACTACCCGCTCCTGGTCAACGGATCGAAGAGCGCCCCGTACGCCGACGCCGCGTCCGAGATGGTCGCCGTCACCGGATACAACCTGCGCGGATCGCTCAACCAGGTCGTCGTACCCACCGGTTCGTCCGCCAAGACCCTCGCCGACCTGCGAGGCAAGGTCATCTCAACCAGCATCGGATCCGCCGGGCACGGCATGCTCGTCAAGGCGCTGGACAAGAGCGGCATGAGCCCGGACGACGTCAAACTGCTCAACCAGGACCCGTCGGTCGGCGCCTCCGCCCTGGAGGGCAAACAGGTGGCCGCGCTCTCCCAGTTCGTGCCGTGGCCGCAGCTGATGGTCTTCCGCAAGCAGGGCCGACTGCTCTACGACGGCGGGAGCAACGGGGTCGCCACCCTGCACGCCGTCGTCACCCGCTCGTCCTTCGCCAAGGCACATCCCGAGGTGATGCGGGCCTTCCTGGAGGCGCAGCGGGACACCACCGACTACCTCAACAGCCACCCCCTCGCCGCCGCCGAGCGGGTCTCCAAGATCACCGGCGTCGAACCCGAGGTCATCTACCTCTACAACGGGCCGAACGGCCTGGTCTCCTTCGATCCGACGATCAAGAAGCCGCTGGTCGACGCCCTCGCCGGCGACGTGCCGTTCCTCAAGGACCTCGGATCGGTCAAGTCCTTGGACCTGAAGAAGTTCGTCAACGACGGCTACCTGCGCCAGGTCTACGGCTCCTCCTACGACGCCGCCGCCGCGAAGCTGACCGACCCGGACCGGCTCAGGGGCCAGGACCCGGTCTGCCACACCGCGGTGAGCGACCCGCGCACCGCCTCCGAGGTCTGGTTCAAGAAAGCGGCCTCGACCAATGTCGCAGCCACCCCGAGCTGCCTGCTGAAGCAGATCGCCGCCCACCACGGTGGCGTCCGAGCCGCCTACGTGCCGGACACCGAGACCGGCACCCGGATCTTCGCGGACTCCGCGACCTGGGTGCTCGACCCGGCGAAGAACGCGAACTCCCGGCTGCTGCCGTTCGCGGTGACGGCTGACGCGGATACCTACCTGGCGGGCCACAAGGGCGCCCGCGCACTCGACTACGCCGCGGCACTCGCCGCCGCGTGAGAGATCGGAGGAAGAGGACCCATGACAACCACTCCCGTCTCCGCCCAACCTCTGACCGACACCGATGCCCCTGCGGTACCGTCCCGCCCCCGCAACGGACTGCGTACCGCTCTTCGCCCGCGTACACCGGCCGGCGGATGGCACCGCCGACCGGTAGCTGTCGCCCTGGCCGTGCTACCGCTGGCCGCCGCCGTACTGCTCTGGTACCTGCTCACCGCCAACGACGTCGTGCTGTGGCTGCGCTTCGACAAGCTCCCCGGACCGGTCGAGGTGTACGACACCCTGCGGGTCCAACTCGCCTCCGGCACCTACTACCAGGACCTGCTGGCCAGCCTGCGACGCATCCTGATCGGGTTCGGGCTCGCCGCGGTGAGCGGTGTGGCCATCGGCATCGCGGTGGGCCGCTCCCGTCTGGTCCAGGCGCTGGTGCGGCCGCTCATCGAGGTCGCCCGCCCGATCCCCGCGATCGCGCTGGTGCCCCTGGCGATCCTGATGTTCCCCACCGGGGAACAAGGCATCGTCTTCATCACCTTCTTCGCGGCGTTCTTCCCGGTCGTGGTGAGCACCATCCACGCGATGAAGACCCTGCCCAAGGTATGGGAGGAGGCGGCCCGGACCATGGGCGCCGGCCGGGTGTCCGTACTGGCGCACGTGATCCTTCCCGGCGCCATGCCCGGCATCTTCTCGGGGCTGTCCGTCTCTATGGGCGTCGCCTGGATCTGCGTGATCAGCGCCGAGATGATCTCCGGCCAGTTCGGCATCGGCTACTACACCTGGCAGTCGTACGGACTGCTCGACTACGCGGGCGTCGTCGTCGGCATGCTGTCCATCGGGATCCTGGGCTGGGGAACCGCGTGGCTCGTGGAACGGCTCGGATCCCGCATCAACCGCTGGCTGCCGAGGGCCGCCCGGTGAGCGCCGGAGCGAGGATCCGGCTGGAGGGGCTGAAGCTGGCCTTCGGCGACATGCCGGCCGCCGACGTCGACCTCGACGTGGAGCCCGGAGAGATCGTCGTCCTGCTCGGCCCGTCCGGCTGCGGGAAGTCGACCATCCTCCGTGCGCTGGCCGGGCTGTTGCAGCCGGCCGCCGGACGCGCCGAAGTCGACGGGAGGCCCGTGGGCGGGACGGACGCGCCGTGCGCGATGGTCTTCCAGGAGGACGCGCTGCTGCCCTGGCGCTCGGCCGTACGCAATGTGGAGTACGCCCTGAAACTGCGCGGCGTACCACGCAGAGAGCGACGCCGACAGGCCGAGGACCTGCTGGCCCAGGTCGGACTCGAGGGTTTCACCGACCATCTGCCCGGCCAGCTGTCGGGCGGCATGCGGCAACGCGTCCAACTCGCCCGGACGCTGGCCACCCGCCCCCAAGTGATGCTGATGGACGAGCCGTTCGGCGCCCTCGACGCCCAGACCCGCTCGGAGATGCAGCAACTACTGATCTCCGTCTGGCAGCAGTACGAGACCACGATCCTGTTCGTCACCCACGACGTCGACGAGGCGCTGCTGCTTGCCGACCGGATCGTGCTGCTCACCCCACGCCCCGCCAAAGTCAGCAAGGTCGTCGACATCCCCAACCCGCGACGGCCCGGCGCGCAGTTCGAACCCGAATTCACCCGACGCCGCTACGAGATCCTCGCCTCGATGGGCGAGGCCCCGGCCCCCTCCGCTGCTCTCTCGATCGACAGCGCCTGAACCTCCCGCCCGGACCGCTCACCGAACCACCTCACCGCAAAGGAGTGACCTCGTCATGACCTACGTCATCGGGGCCGCGTGTGTCGACGTCATGGACCGCGCCTGCGTCGACGAATGCCCGGCGGACTGCATCTACGTCGGAGAGCGCATGGCCTACATCAACCCCGAGGAATGCATCGACTGCAGTGCCTGCGAACCCGTATGCCCGGTCGAGGCGATCACCATGGAGGACGAAGTCCCGCCGGAGCAGGCCGCGTTCGTCATGGAGAACGCACGCTTCTTCACCTCGGTGCTGCCCGGACGGGTCGAGCCGCTGGGCACGCCCGGCGGTGCGGAGGCGCTCGGCCCGATCGGCGTCGACACTCCCTTCGTCCAGAGCTACACCGCACCATGAGCGGCCCGGTGACCGCCGCGGGCGCCGTCCGCGCCGCCGCCATGGTGCTGGCGGAGCGGACCTCGCCGGACGCGGCGGTGCTCATGGTCGCCCTCCGTGGCGGCCACTGGCCCTACTCCTGCGGACTGGCCAGTACGGTCCGCCACTTCGCCCCCCGCGTGTCGGCCGGCGGCGCCGAAGTGCTGCTGCTGGCCACGGAGAGCCCGCAAGCGCGAGAGGCGATCGCCGCAGTCCGGCGACTGCCCTTCCGGTGGCTGCCCCAGACGGCGGTGGAGACGGTCGCCCGGGAACTGGGCGCGTGGGACGAGGCGTCGGCCCGGACACTCGACGGCCTCGGCCTGCTCGGCCCGGACGGCGACTGGATCCTGCGCCAGGATTTCGACGACCCCGGCAGCACCGGCTCACCCGAGGCGGTTTTCACAGCACTGCGGGGGGTCGGGCTGCCGCCCCTCCCGGCCCCGCCGCCCGGAGGGGCGGCACTCTCAGCCTCTGTCGGCTCGACGGCCCGGCCGTTCGGTGGTGCAGCGCCGTCGACGGCCGGCGGTCGGGTGACCAGGCCGTCCGCTGGGGCGGCGGTGTCGTCGTCCGGCGGCTCGGTGGCATCGGCGGCCGACCAGTCGGCGGTGGAGTCCGCCCGAGTGGCCGTCCACGATCCCGGGCACGTCGCCGGGGTCCTTCGCCGGGCGCTGGCCGGAGCGGATGGCCTGGCACGGAGCCTGCCGGCGTCGTCACCTGCCGCCGCCAAAGCGCAACGGACCCGGCTCCGCCTCGCGCTGTACCTGCGCGCGGTGCAGCACCTTGTACTCGCACCGGGCCCGGCCTGAGACCCGCCTGGCCGGTCCGCCCTGGTTTCGCGGTCCGTACCGCCCTTCATGGCCCCACCGCCGCGCCCTGAGTTCGTGCGGCAGCGCGCGGGGCCGGTGCCCGGCCGTCTCTTGCCCGCTGTCCCACGTTCGCGACCCACCCGCTACCTGCCGCCGCGGACGGCAGACGTCACCCGGTCACCCCGCGACAGCGGCATCCACGCGAAGGAGCAAGCAGCACCATGACCGACACCCACGCCACGCGCACCCCCGGCAGCGCTCCTGCCACCCGGACCGAGCGGCTCGACCGCGTGGTCATCCGGTTCGCGGGCGACTCCGGCGACGGCATGCAACTCGCCGGGGACCGTTTCACCTCGGCGGCGGCGGCCTTCGGGAACGACCTGGCCACGCTGCCGAACTTTCCGGCCGAGATCCGCGCCCCGCAGGGCACCATTCCCGGCGTCTCCTCCCTCCAAGTGCACTTCGCCGACTACGACATCCTCACCGCAGGCGACCGCCCGGACGTGCTGGTGGCGATGAACCCGGCCGCGCTGAAGGCCAACCTCGCCGACCTGCCGCCCGGCGGGACGCTGATCGTGAACACCGACGAGTTCACGCCACGGAACCTGGCCCGTGCCGGATACACCTCGAACCCGCTGGAGGACCTGGAGGACGACGCCATGTCCTCCTACCTCGTCCACCAGGTGGCCATGGCGACACTGACCCGCGGCGCCCTGTCGGCCACCGGCCTGGGCAAGAAGGACGCGGAGCGGGCGAAGAACATGTTCGCCCTTGGCCTGCTCTCCTGGATGTACCACCGGCCGACCCAGGGAACCGAGCGGTTCCTGCGGAAGAAGTTCGCGCGGAAACCCGACATCGCCGAGGCGAACATCCTGGCCTTCCGGGCCGGCTGGAACTACGGCGAGACCACCGAGTCGTTCACCGTGACGTTCGAGGTCGCGCCGGCGACGACCCTGCCGCAGGGCGAGTACCGGCAGATCACCGGCAACATCGCTCTGGCGTACGGCATCGTCGCCGCCGGGGTCAGGTCCGGACTGCCGGTCGTGCTGGGCAGCTACCCCATCACCCCGGCCAGTGACATCCTGCACGAGCTGTCGCGGCACGAGAACTTCGGCGTGACCACCCTGCAGGCGGAGGACGAGATCGCCGCCGTCGGCGCCGCCCTCGGCGCCGCGTTCGGCGGAGCACTGGGCGTCACGACCACGTCCGGCCCCGGTCTCGCTCTCAAGAGCGAGACCATCGGCCTGGCCGTGATGACGGAACTGCCGCTGCTGGTGATCGACGTACAGCGCGGCGGACCGTCCACCGGACTGCCCACCAAGACCGAGCAGGCGGACCTGCTCCAGGCCATGTTCGGCCGCAACGGCGAGTCACCGGTGCCGGTCCTCGCCCCCTCCACGCCGGCGGACTGCTTCGACACCGTGCTCGACTCGGCCCGGATCGCCCTGGCCTACCGAACCCCGGTGCTGCTGCTGTCCGACGGACACATCGCCAACGGATCGGAGCCCTGGCTGGTGCCCGATGCCGCTCACCTGCCCGACCTCAGCGTCGAGTTCACCACCGAACCGAACGCACCCGACGGATCCGGCGGCTTCTGGGGCTACCTGCGCGACCCGGAGACCCTCGCCCGGCCCTGGGCGATACCCGGCACCCCCGGTCTCGAACACCGCATCGGCGGACTGGAGAAGGCCGACGGCACCGGCGACATCTCCTACGCCCCGGACAACCACGACCGCATGGTGCGGCTGCGCCAGGCCAAGGTCGACGGCATCGCCGTGCCCGACGCACAGGTTGACGACCCGTCGGGGAGGGCCGAGGTTCTCGTGGTGGGCTGGGGCTCCTCGTACGGGCCGATCGGCGCCGCGGTACGCCGCGTCCGCAGGACCGGCCGTGCCGTCGCCCACCTGCACCTGCGTCACCTCAACCCCTTCCCGGCGAACCTGGGCGGGGTCCTCTCCCGCTACGAGCGGGTCGTCGTCCCCGAGCTGAACCTCGGCCAGCTCGCGATGCTGCTGCGGGCGCGCTACCTGACCGAGGTGGTGTCGTACACCAAGGTCGCGGGTCTGCCGTTCGGAGCGGAGGAACTGCAAGGGGTGTTCACCGACGTGATCGAAGGAGTCCGGACATGACCACCACCGACCTCGGCCTGCCCCGCCCCGATGTGCCGGGCCCGGACCTGTCGACCGGCCTCGGCGGCCAGGCCCTCGTACCGGCCGCCGACGTCAGGCTCTCGCCGAAGGACTTCAAGTCCGACCAGGAGGTGCGCTGGTGCCCCGGCTGCGGTGACTACGCGGTCCTGGCCGCCGTTCAGGGCTTCATGCCCCGGCTGGGCCTGGCCCGGGAGAACATCGTCTTCGTCTCGGGCATCGGCTGCTCCAGCCGGTTCCCCTACTACATGAACACCTACGGCATGCACTCCATCCACGGCCGCGCCCCCGTCATCGCCACCGGCCTGGCCGTCGCCCGCCCCGACCTGTCCGTGTGGGTGGTCACCGGCGACGGCGACGCCCTGTCCATCGGCGGCAACCACCTCATCCACGCACTGCGCCGCAACGTCAACCTCAAGATCCTGCTGTTCAACAACCGGATCTACGGTCTCACCAAGGGCCAGTACAGCCCCACCTCCGAGACCGGCAAGGTCACGAAATCCACTCCGGCCGGCTCGGTCGACGCCCCCTTCAACCCCGTCTCCCTCGCCCTGGGCGCCGAAGCCACCTTCGTGGCCCGCGTCCTGGACTCCGACCGGGCGGGGCTCACCGAGGTGCTCACGGCCGCCGCGGAGCACAGGGGCACCGCGCTCGTGGAGATCTACCAGAACTGCCCGATCTTCAACGACGGGGCCTTCGAGGTGCTCCGGCAACCGGGGGAGAAGGAGCGGCGCATCATCCCCCTGCACCACGGCGAACCGATCCGCTTCGGCACCGAAGGCGAGTACGGCGTCATCCGTGCCGGCTCGGGCGCCCTCACCACCGCGGAGCTCGCCGAGGTCGGCGAGGAGACCCTGGTGATGCACGACGCCACGTGCGAGGACCCGACCCCCGCCTTCGCCCTGTCGCGGTTGTCCTCCCAGGACCTCACCCACTGCGTCACCGGCGTCTTCCGCTCCGTCAGCCGCCCTGTCTACGACGACCAGGTCCGCGCGCAGATCGACCGGGCCCGCTCCGCCGCCCCGGCCGACCTCCAGGCACTCCTCACCGGCAAGGACACCTGGACGGTCACCGGCTGAGACCTGCCGCACCTGCCGCCTCTCCAGCGCACCACCACGGATTGCGAGTCCCCATGACAACCACCACCTCGTCCCCGGCGCGCATGCTCGCCGTCGCCGACATCCACCAGGCCCTGTCCGCGGTCCTCGATCCGGAGATCCACCGGCCGATCACCGATCTCGGGATGGTCAAGGACGTCACGGTCGGCCCCGACGGCACCGTCACGGTCGGCATCTGTCTGACGGTCTCCGGCTGCCCGCTCAGGGACCGCATCACCGCGGACACCACCGCGGCCGTGTCCGCGCTGCCCGGCGTACGCACGGTGCGCGTCGAACTGGACGTCATGAGCGACGAGCAGCGCACCGAACTCCGCAGAAACCTGCGGGGCGATGCGACGGAACCAGCCATCCCGTTCGCCGAACCCGGCTCACTGACCAGGGTGTACTGCGTCGCCTCCGGCAAGGGCGGGGTCGGCAAATCCAGCGTCACGGTGAACCTGGCCGCGGCGATGGCCGACCGTGGCCTGTCGGTGGGCGTGTTGGACGCCGACATCTACGGTCATTCGGTCCCACGGATGCTGGGCGCCGGGACCGCTCCCACCCAGGTCGAAAAGATGATCATGCCGCCACGGGCCAACGGTGTGAAGGTGATCTCCATCGGCATGTTCACCCCGGGCAACGCCCCCGTGGTCTGGCGCGGTCCGATGCTGCACCGGGCGCTGCGGCAGTTCCTCGCCGACGTCTACTGGGGCGACCTGGACGTCCTCCTGCTCGACCTGCCACCGGGCACCGGTGACATCGCGATCTCCGTCGCCCAACTGCTGCCGCGATCGGAGCTGTTGGTCGTGACCACCCCGCAGTCCGCCGCCGCCGAGGTGGCCGAGCGAGCCGGCGCCATCGCCCTGCAGACGGGCCAACGAGTGGCCGGCGTGGTGGAGAACATGTCCTGGCTCCTGATGCCGGACGGGTCACGCACCGAACTCTTCGGCTCCGGCGGCGGCCGGGCGGTCGCCGAATCCCTCTCCCGCAAGGTCGGCACCCCCGTCACCCTCCTCGGCCAGGTACCTCTCGACCCCCGCCTGCGCGAAGCGGGCGACGCCGGCACCCCGCTGGTGCTGAGGAACCCGGAGGCCCCAGCGGCGATGACCCTGCGCGCCATCGCCGAAAACCTCGCCGTACGCCCACGCGGCCTGGCTGGGTGCCTGTTCCCAGTCAGCCCGTCCCAGAGCTGAGGGATACGGCGACGACGAGGCGGGAGAGGATCCACTCCAGCGAGGGACGGTTGATCCGCGGATGGACGACGTCCATCGGGGTGGCCGCGGAGGTGATCACCCGTAGATCGTCGGCGCGGGCCAGGGCGAGCCAGGCGCTTCTGCCGGCCGCCGCCGTCGCCGTCCTGCTGTTCGGCGCCCCCCGGGGCCGGGCCCTTCGGGCGCGCCGGGTGCCCGCCTGGCGGTCGGCCAGCGGCGGAGTCCACGGCGATGACCAGTACACGTCGGATACGCCAACCCCACCCGCCGCATCCTCGCCCCCGTCCTACTCACCCGCTCCAGGACCAGTCCTCAGCCCTGTCCCGCCGTCTCAGGCGGGCTGTGCGCTCAAGGCGGGGCGTAGATCCGCGAGGGCTGGGGCGCCTTCGGTGGTGCGGTCGGTGTGGCGGTAGAGCCGGCAGGCCAGGCTCGGCTGCGCGCCCTCGGGTGCGAACGGGTCGATGCCGTCCAGCAGAAGAGTGGGCGAGCCTGTCATGCCGTGGAGCGCGGCCTCGTCCTCGTCGTGCACCTGGAACCCACTCCACCGGCAGGGCCCGGCCATGGAGGGCCTCGGTGATCCGCCGGCGGATGAGCGGGGCGTTCGGGCAGTTCGGCACCGTGAGCACCGTGATACGGGTCGTGTCAGGCGGCTTCATGGCAGACCCCTTTCCGCGCCGCGTTTCCCGTGCTGTGTCAGGACGGTAGGCCTTCCATCGCACTGGAAGGTCAAGGGCTGGGCTTGACGTATGCGCATCGGTGACCTCGCCGCCGCCGGCGGGGTGACGACGAAAACCCTCCGCTTCTACGAGCATTCCGGGCTGCTGCCCGCCCCTCCGCGTACCGCGGGCGGCTATTGCGACTTTCCGGAGCGGACGGTGCAGCGGCCGGCGTTCATCCGCGACGCCCAGGTACGTGTGCACCGCTCCAGGTTCCAGGCCATCGACCTCCAGGTCGGGGAGGCGCCGGCATCGCGCAGAGCGAGCACCGAACGGATCTCCGCCAGGCTCAGCCCCGCGCCAGCGCGCTCACTGTTCTCACAGGGCGTCGGCTCTACCGTGATTCTCCTCACCGACGCCAGGCCGCGCCGGTCCGGCGATCGGTGACGAACGCCGCATCGACGCCGCCCTCGCGCCTCGATGACGGCGCCTGAGCGGCCATCGCGAACGCACTGCCCGCCCTCTTCCAGCTCGCCGAACACCTCGGTGAGTCGGCCGACGGCGCGATGAAGCAGTGATCGGCCCGGGCGTGTGTCTGCATCGCCCGCGGTACGACTCAGCAGCGCGCATGGGCATGGCGAGGAGCACCGCAGCGGTGAGGGGGCGGCGAGCGCCGAGACGGAGCGGTCGGGCCGGTTGGCGAACTCTCGTAGGACGGCTCGGCCCGTCGGCGATCGGAGCGGTTGCCGAAGGCACCGTCGTCGCCGTGATCGGCACGCTTCTCGTCGTGGGATCGAGTGCCGCCGGCGCCCTCGCTGGTCCCGCCGCGCTCCGCTCCGGCGCAGCGGGCGTGGTCTGCACGCTCGCCCTTGCCCTCTATCTCCTGATCGTCCGGGCGGGCCGGGTGTTCGTCGGCGTCGTCGTGGCGGGTCTGGCGCTCGCTGTCTTCCCCCCTCGGGTGACCGCCGAGATCACCCTGAATGAGCGCGGTCATCGTCAGCACGTGATCGTCACGGCTGTACAGACCGGGCGGGCTCCTAAGGGCCGTACCGACCGACACCGCAGCTTCTCCTGGGCGGACGGAGTTCCCGTGCCTGGGGCCGTACGACACGGTGCCAGGCCCATACGACGGTCGGCGAGCGGGTCACGGAAGAAGGCCGGTTCACATGCCATGACACGCCTCCCACAGCGCGGTGCTGGCCCGTACAGCCACCCTGCTGAGCGCACCTCGGCTCGGCGCGGTCCGGGACGACCGCGCCGAGCCGAGCAAATCGCTGATCTCAGACGGTGGTGCGCTGCCTGCGGCGCAAGGTGAAGTACGTGCCTGTGGTGCCCGCGGCCAGCAGGGCGCCCACGCCGAGGCCCACCGGAAGGGTCGGGAAGCCGGACGCGTCGGTGGTGGCGGCGGTGTTCTGCATCGCCGGGCCGGGAGTGATGCTGGTGGTCACGGCGGCGACGTGCTTGATCGGGCCGACGGACTTCACCGAGCCGTCCGCGTTCAGCAGCACCTGCTTGTTGTTCGGATGCCGGAAGTCGAACATGCCCTTGAGCGAGCCGGCCGTCGCGTCGAAGGAGTGATCGCCGATCCTGCCGGTGTGCCAGTTGTCCTCGATGAACCGGGTGATCGACGCCTGGTCGGTCAGGGTGTGGTCGACCTTGTTGACCTTGCTGTACGGGGAGACGACCAGCAGTGGCTGACGGGTGCCGGGGCCGCAGCGGTCGGCGTAGCCGCCGGACGCCTTCGGGCCCTTCTGGCAGGCGGGGCTGTCGGTGGCCTTGCCGTTGGAGCCGAGGGTGGTGTCAGTGGAGCCGTTGCGCGGAGCGACGAAGGCGTGGTCGTACCAGCCGTCGGAGTCGTCGTACGCGATGACGATCGCGGTCGACTTCCACTGCGGCGAGCTCTGGATCGCGTTGATCCGGTCGACCAGGAAGTGCTGCTCGTCGATCGGGTCCGAGTAGGCCGCGTGGCCGTCCTGGTACTCAGGGGCCTTGACGAAGCTGACGGCCGGCAGCTTGCCCGCCTTGACGGCCGCGGTGAAGTCGGTCAGGTCGTAGTTGTGGTTGGCCCGGCCGTTGTGGCCGATCTCGTCGACGCTCTTGGGCGGCAGGTGGTGCGGGTTGGACGTCGACTTGTAGTACTCGAACGGGGAGTGGTGCGGGCTGTAGTCGACCACCGCGGCGCCGCCGACGTTGGAGTGCGTGGTGTCGCACTTGGCGTAGTCGCCCTGCTTCCCGTCCCAGGCGGTGGAGGGCCGGAAGCCGCCCTGGAACCAACCCCAGCTGACGTTCTTGGAGTTGAGGACGTCACCGATGTTCTCGCCCTGCATCGCCGCGAGCGCGTTGGTGCTGGTGTGGTCCTTGCCGGCGCAGTCGTCGTAGGCCGGGTCGGGGTCGTTGATGACCGTGCCGACGCCCTTGGCGTCCGGCGACTTGACGGTGTAGGCGTCCGGCGTGGAGGTCTGCCTGGGGTTCTCGGTGCCGGAGGCCGGGTCGACGGAGATCACGCCGTGCGTCTGCCCGGAGACCAGGTTGAGGGCGCCGGGCGTGGAGGGGCCGTAGTCGGAGCTGTAGGAGCGGTCGCTCATGGCGTACTGCTGGGCGTAGTTCCACAGGCCGGTGACGGTGTTGCCGTCGTAGTAGTCCATCACCAGGCCGGGCTCGCCGAACAGGCCGCCGCTGCACTTGTCGACCTCGGTGTTCTGCACGTACTGGTCGGCCTTGCCGCCGTTCGCCGCGTACTGCTCGGCGCTGTAGTTGTGGTTCTGGTCGCAGGTCATGGCCTGCGCCGGGGTGAGCCGCTTGGGCGCGTACTGATTGGGGTTGTTCGTCAACAGCCCGGCGTGCGCGAGGGTGTCGATGTTCTTCGGGGTCTTCTTCGACGCGGTGAACTTCGTGCCGTCGGTGTTGGCGGCCTTCGGGTACGTGGCGAAGTAGTGGTCGAAGGAGACGTTCTCCTGGAAGAGGACGACCACGTGCTTGATCGGCGTGGCCGTCGAGGAGTGGCCGTGGTGTCCCGTGGACGGGGCGGCCCACGTAGGCGCTCCTCCCAGGGCGGTGAGCACGGCGGCACCCGCGAGCGCCCCCAGACTCCGCATCGTTGCTCTTCTTGCCCTGCTGGCCATGCTGGTTCACCTTCCGCACAGGAACGTCATTTACGTCATACAGGTGGGGATGCTCCGCCGGGCGAGAGGCAGTTCGGCGGAGCCATCATGGCGTGGGGGTGAACACGGGGTCAGGGAAAGACAGGCGAACCTTGACTGCGTTTTGACCGAATGGGCGAGCAGGTTGTCCAGACAGGTTCACGTGAGGAGTGCGCGCCCGTACCAATCGGTGCTGTCGCGTACGCCGGGCAGGGCGAAGAAGTAGCCGCCGCCGAACGGGCTGATGTAGTCGACCAGCGGCTCGCCGGCCAGCCGGTGCTGCACGGTCTCGAACTGACGGGCCAGGTCCTGCTGGTAGCAGCAGAACAGCAGTCCCATGTCGAGGTTGCCGTTGCCGTCCATGCCCCGGTCGTAGTTGTAGGCGCGGCGTAGGAGGCGCTGGTCGGCGGTGGCCGTCGTACGGGGGTTGGCGAGCCGGATGTGCGAGTCCAGCGGGATGACGTCGCCCTTGGGGTCGTCGGGGTACTTCGGCGTGTCGTGCTCCGCGTCGCCGTCCAGCGGCGCCCCGGACTGCCGCGACCGGCCGAACATGCGCTCCTGCTCGTTCAGGGAGACCCGGTCCCAGAACTCCACCAGCATCCGGATCAGCCGTACGACCTGGTAGCTGCCGCCGACGGCCCAGGCCGGCTCACCCAGGCCCCGGCCCACCCACACCAGGCGGTCCATCGCGCGGGCGCTGGTGGCGTTCGGGTTGGCGGTGCCGTCCTTGAAGCCCATCAGGTTGCGGGGGGTGCCGGAGGGTCGGGGCGGGCTGGAGAAGCCGTCCAGGCGCCAGCGAACCTGCATGCCGCCGCGGGTGTGCCGGGCGATGTCACGCAGCGCGTGCAGGACCGTGTCGGTGTCGTCGGCGTGCAGCTGGAGGCTGAGGTCGCCGTGGCACCAGTCGGGTTTGAGGTCGTCGTCGGGGAAGGACGGCATCGTGGTGAGGCGGCGCGGGCGGTGTACGGCGAGGCCGAAGCGGTCGTCGAAGAGGGCGGCGCCGACGCCGACGGTGACGGCCAGCGCGCCGGAGGGCAGACGGTCGCCGAGGATGCCCGAGTCGGTGGGCGGGGCGGTGATGCCGACGGGGGAGGGGGTGCCGCCCGAGGTGAGGAACCGGGCGCGGTCGGTGAGCGTGCGCAGCAGATCGGCCAGTTCGGCGCGGTTCTCGGCGGTGACGTCGAGGGCGGTGAACACGGTGGCCCGGCGTGGGGCCGCGATGACTGAGTGCTGGTGGGCGCCGTGGAAAGGAGCGACGGGGGAGGTGTCCGTACTGGAGGTCGTCGCCGTGCCGGGGGCTGCCGCACCGCCCGCGGTGAGTCCGGCACCCGCGAGGGCCGCGCCCCGCAGAAAGCGCCGTCGGGCCACGCCGCCGCTCTGCTCGGTCGAGCTCACACCGTCCTCCGCGGGTCGCACAGGGTGGCCACCGAGGCCAGTCGCTCCACCAGGTCGTCGAGGACCGCGTCGGTCTTCTCCCGCTCGCCGCGGCTCAGGCGGTCCAGCGGAGTCCACTTGTCGCCGTGGCGGAAGCCGTCGAGCGTGCGTTGCGCCTGGCCCAATTCCCGGTCCAGGCCGGGCAGATCGGCGTAACGGCTGGCGAGCAGGGGCCGCAACCGGGACAGGACCGCGCGGGTGCCGTCCAGGTTGGCGCGGGCGGTGGCGAGGTTGCTGCCGCTGCCGTAGTCGGTGCGGCCGGTCAGCTCGAACTGCACGGTGTTCTCCAGGATCTCCTGGGCGCGGAGCCCCAGCTGGGCGGGGTCCATCCGGGTCTGTGCCCAGTCGTCGCGCAGCGCGGTGACCGCCTTGACGAGGGCGGCCGCGGGTGGCCTGAGTGTGGACGCGGACTGGCCGTGCCACAGCCCGTACTCGATGCGGTGGAAGCCGGTGAAGTTGTTGTTGTGCACCCCGCCGGGCAGCCCGGCGTCCGTGCCGTTGATCTGCCCGTCCGCCTCACCGAAAGCGTCGTACGCCGCGCCCAGCCGCTCGTACTCCACGTGCGCCGACAGCCATGCCGTACGCGCCCCGGCCAGGTCCCCGCGTTCGATCGCGTCCCGCAGCCGACCGGTCAGCCGTACGACGTCGTCAAGGCCGCCGGCGACCCACTTCTGGTAGGCCAGCGCGGGCGGGATCAGATCGTGCTCTGTCACGGCGGCCACCGCAGGGCCGGCCTGACCGCCCTTGGCGATGCGCACCGTCGGTCCGGTGATCGCGTCGGCGTCGTCCGGCACGCACTTGAAGGCGTACGCACCCTTGCCCACGCGAACGGTCAGCTCCCGCGTCGTACCGGGTCCGATGCCCTCCACCTCGCCGTACACCACCTGGCTCTTCGGGTCCTCCAGGTACACCTCCGCGGCCCCGTCGGAGGTGTTGTGCAGCTCGAAGACCTGCACACCGGTCACGGGCTTGTCCCAACCCCGGCCGCAGGCACCGGGCGAAACCTGGATGGTGGTGTGCGGCAGTCCGTCGCCGCTGGTTCGTGCTGGGGGCGATCCGTGCGTCAGGGCCACTGTTCCCAGCACGGCAAGTACGGCAATGAGACCGGCCACCGCCCACAGGGAGCGCGACCGTCGGCCGAGGCCGGGCAGGGGCATTCCGGGCCTCCCCCGGGTCGTACCGTCGTGATCGCCTCATGTTAGGCAGCCGCATCCGCTCGAACGACCGTCCAGAGAAACCCATGACCAAGAGTTCCCTCCCGGTTCACCGGCGGCATTACGGATTCATGACCAGGTTTTTGTTCGGACACCGAAGCATTGGCCCGTACGCTCTCGTTCGCCTCCCACGCGCACCGGCACGGCGCACATGCGTGCCTCTTGAACACCGCAAGGACGATCATGAACAACAGGCGCAGACAGCAACTGATGCAGTCGGTCGCCCCCCTGCTCGCCGAGGGCGAACGGGTCGAACTCACCTCCCTCGCCAAGGTCGGCTCCGTCTCCGTCAAGCGTCGGGTGCTGACCACCGCGCTGGTCGGCGTCCTCACCGCGGGGACGGTCATCGCCACCGTCCAGCCGCGTCCGATGTACTGGGCGCTCACAGACCGGCAACTGCTGTTCTTCGACGCCAAGACCGCCACGGGCCGACCCGGCAAACTGCTCATGGCCCTGCCGCGCGAGCTGACGTCCGCGGCCCCGGTGCGCAAGGCGCTGCTCGGCCTCGGAGTGCAGACCGAACTCACTGTCCAGGGCCAGGAACAGGGCTTGAAGCTCACCTTCCCGCCCGCTGGCAAGGCCGCCGGCCGGGACCTGGCTTCGCGTCTCGCTGCAGCGGCCTGACCAGACGCAGACCGGTCGGCCGGGGCGGAAGCTGACCCGCAAGGGCCAGGAGACCCGGCACCGGATCGTCGCCGCGGCCGCGCAGCTCATGTACGAGCGGGGCGTGACGGAAGCCACCCTGGAGGACGTGCGGGCCGCGGCCGGGGCCAGCGGCTCGCAGATCTACCACTACTTCGCCGACGAGCAGGCACTGCTGCTGGCCGTGATCGAGTACCAGACGGAGGCCGTGCTGGACATGCAGCAGTCCCTCTTCGCCGAGCTGGACACGATCGAGGGCCTACGCCGCTGGCGGGACGCCCTCGTCGAGTACCAGCTGCGCCTGCAGTGCCGAGGCGGCTGCCCGATCAGCTCCCTCGGCGGCGAGGTCGCTGAGACGAACCCGGAAGCCCGGCTCGCCGCGGCCACCGGCTTCCTGCGCTGGGAGACCGCCATCCGCTCCGGCCTGCAGGCCATGCACGACCGCGGGGAACTCGACGGCGATCCCGAAGACCTCGCCCTCGCCACCCTCGCCGCACTCCAGGGCGGCCTCCTCCTCACCCAACTGCAGCGCCAGGTCAGGCCGTTGGAGGTGGCACTGGATGCAATGCTCGCCCTCCTCGAATCGCACACGAGACGCCCATGACGTCATCGTCGTCACCGCCAACCGCCGAGTTCCTCGACGACCCGATCGAGTCCGCGGCGCCCGACTGTCGCCACTAACAACGGCTGACACAATGAGGCGGATGGGCGCTGATCGCCGTTTCTGAGGCGGGACTTGAGCGTTCGGTTCGATGTGGGGACATCGCCGTGGATCGTGTCGGATGAGCTGTGGGACCGGACTGGGCACCTACCGCTGGGGGATCGAGCGGAGTCTCGCGTGGCTGCACGGCTTTCGACGTCTGCGGATCCGATGGGAACGACGGGCTGACATCCACGAAGGGTTCCTCAAGCTCGCCTGCTGCCTGATCACTCATCGACAACTCGGCTCATTGTGTTAGCCGTTGTTAGGGCGCGCAGAAGAACAACATGCGTGCGAGCATCTCGCTGACCTGGGACGTCAAGTCCCTGAGCCCTCAAGTCAATCCTCTGCGAGCCCTTAGCGGTGTGGGTTACGTCCTGCCGTGGCGCCCGCGGCGCGGCCCCGGCGTGAGCAAACCTCGCCAGCACCTCCTCGGTCGCCCACCCTCGGCCTGACGACTTCTCGATCGCGCCTGGCGGGCCCCGTGGCCCGGCATCGGGATCGGGCGGTGCCCGGTCGGGTCATGCTGGGGTGAGCACGAGCTTCTTACCGCCGGCCCGTCCGGTAACCACCCGGGCGAACGCAGCCGGTCCCTCGCTCAGCGGCAGGGGTTCCGGTGCGAGCTTCAAGGTTCCCGCGGCGGCCTGCTCAGCCAGCTGGACAAGCTGCGCGGCGTTGGGCTCGACGTAGAGGTCCCAACTCGTGATGCCTCGTTCCTCCGGAGGAGCGTCCGAGGTCAGGGAGCACAGTCGGCCGCCGTCCCGTACCAAAGGCAGAGCGGCGTCCGCCGTGCTGGTGGCGATGATGAGGGCGGCGTCGAACCCGCCGCGTACCTCGACCGACCAGTTCGGGTCGTGGTAGTCGACGACCTCCATCGCTCCCAGCCCGAGCAGGCGCTCTGCGGCGGCAGCAGACGCGGTCGCGGTCACCTCGATGCCCTTGGCCGCGGCGAGCTGGATGGCCAGGGCTCCGGTGGCCCCGCCTCCGTTGGTGATCAGGAGCCGCTGTCCTCGGCTGAGGTCCAGCTTCTCCAGGGCCTGCAACGCGGTGAGTCCGTTGACCGGCAGCGTCGCCGCGTGCACGGCGTCCAGCCCGGGTGGGCAGGCTGCCGCGTGATCCGCGTTGATCAGAATGCGTTCGGCCCAGAAGCCGCTTCCCCCGGGCAGCGGGGCTTCGTGTGCGAGTACCCGGTCGCCCACGGTAAACCCGGTGACACCTGCGCCGACGGCCAGCACCTTGCCCGCGCCCTCCACTCCCAGCGCCGCCGGGGGGCGCAGCCCCACGTCCCAGCCGGCGCCGTTCAGCAGTTCGTCCCACGGGCCGACCCCGGCCGCCTCAACCGCCACCAGGATCTGACCGGGCCCGGGAGATGACGGTTCGGGCAACTCCAGCAGGGCGACTTCCTTCTCGGCTCCGGACACTCCGCACGCCTTCACCGCAGATCTTTGTCCTCTCACTCAGTCCGGCCGACCGGGAGGTACGGGCCGGAGACCCAAAGCAGGCGGCAGTTTCGACCTCGGGATCCCTTACAGAGGTCGCTCGTGATCTCAGCCGCATCGGTGTCGAGCCTATGCAGCTAGTGGCCCGGACATGTGGTCCATTTGAAGAGTGTCTGACTGGGCCAATCGTGGAATAGAGCTGCACCTGAACCTTGGGTCGGGTCGGGGTGTACGTCATCGTGTTCGAGTAGCGAAAGCGCCGCTCACGCTGCGCCAGCAGCGGCTCCAGGCGGTCCCACAGCTCGTCCGACACGATCCACGGCGACGTCCACACATCGAACCGAACGCTCAACTCCCGCCTCAGACACGGCGATCAGCGCCCATCCACCTCATTGTGTCAGCCGTTGCAAGGGCTTCTGGTTCCACACCACTCCGCCCCACCGGACACACCCTGTCGAGAGCTCCCCTGGTCGTCTCGCTGCCGCGCCGCCGGGTGTGGGGTCTGGCTGCACGTCGGATTGCCGAAGCACAATCCTGCGGCGCCGAAAACGGTCCAGACCGGACGGCTTCCGGGAGACCTGCAGTTTGTGCAGCGATTGGGAACTGGAGGGCACTTCGGCGTGCTCGTTCAGGGGCGTTGCGGGTCGCGCCGCACTGGGATGCGTGCTGTCCTGGAGGCATCCGCAGGAGTACATGCCGATGCGTCACAGCCGGACTTTCGCCGTCGCGGCCGCCCGGTCGCCCGCGCCGACCGGAGCGGGTGGCGGCCTGCTGCCGGCGCGGGACCTCGCGGCGGCCTGGTTCCTGGTCGTCCTGATCGCGGTGCCTGCCTGGGTGCTGACGATCGGGCAGGCCCGGGACATGGGGGTCGAGCCCGGCACGATGGGGATGGCGCTGCCGCTGTTCCTGCTGCTGTGGGTGACGATGATGGCGGCCATGATGCTGCCGTCCATGGCGCCGGTGGCCATCACCTGGGTGCGGGGGATCGGCCGGCAGTCCTCCGGCTGGACACGGACCGCGCGCACCGTGGAGTTCGTGGGCGGGTATCTGCCGGTGTGGACCGCCTTCGGACTCCTCGCCTACGCGGCCCTGGCCCTCACCGGCGGCCTGGTGGACGACCATCCGACCGCCGGACGCTGGATAGGCGCGGTGGCCTTCCTGCTCGCCGGCCTGTACCAGCTCGGCCCCCTCAAGTACGTCTGTCTGCGGCACTGCCGCGACCCCATGAGCCACCTGGTGCGCTACGCCGGGTTCCGGCAGCCGGCCCGCGACCTTCGGGTGGGTGTTCACCACGGCGCCTATTGCGTCGGCTGCTGCGCGGGACTGATGGTCGTCCTGGTCCCGCTCGGCGTGATGAACGTGGCGGCGATGGCCGGACTGGCCGTTGTGATCTTCGTGGAGAAGCTGTGGTCCCGCGGCCCGCTGCTCGCCCGGGTCGTGGGCGTCGCGTTTCTCGTGCTGGCCGTGCTCGCGCCGTTCCAGGACTGGCTGCTGCCGGGGCTGCAGGGGTCCATGCCGACGATGGGCGGCATGTGACTCACCCGGCCCCCGAAGGCCGTGCCATCCGCGTTGTCCGTGTTGCTCGCCATTCGGCTCGCCGGCAGCTGAAGAATCCCGCGCTGGACACGCAGAACGGCACCAGGTAATTGCCAGCACCCGCAACCAGGTCGCGGCCGTGGCGTCGCCCGACGTGATCACCGCGCCCTGGTTGACCGGTGAGAGCAGGGTGCCCACCAGGAGGGCGATCGGCACGCACCTCGACAACGAGGCCGCCGAGAACACCGTCGCCACGAGTCGTGGTGCCTCGCCGCCGCTCATGTGTGTACTCGCTCAGACCCGTCCCTGGCCGGCCTCTGCGGTCTCCTCGCTGCTGAAGACGTAGTCGGCGGTCTCGCCGTACGACGCGTCGTAGCTCAGCCCGAAGGCATTGGAGCGACCAGCAGTCCGATGGACATGTCGGTGCAGGCCAAGGGCGGCCTCGCTCACCGCGTCTTCTCCTGTGACGGCTTCGCGTCTGTGTCGCGCATCTTCGTCATGGAGTGGGCTGCGATTGTGCGGGACCTTGTGGCGGGACTGCTGATCGCGGGAGCGATGGCGGCCTGGGTGCCGGACGACTTCTGGCGCACGTTCTTCCCTGGAGGACCATCCGCTCGCCGCCAAGCCGAGCCCTCTTCTCACCCTCGCCCCGGATGAGGCGCGGGGTGGAACGCTTCGCCGTGCCGGGCGCGCCCGCATCCCTGTTCTGCCGCCTCTACGCGGGCCGGACCGCCGCGCCGAGGGGGGCACCCAACGTCGCCTACCTGCGGCGCGCACTGAGCGATGCGGACGCCGCCGTGGACCGCGACTGCCCGCCGATGAACGCGACCGGCCGCGGTGACCGGGGATGCCTCGCCCCATTTCTGATGATTTTGAACGGGGAACTCGCCTCGTACGCCGGAATACGCCAGGAGCAGGCAACGGGTCCCGTCTTCACGGATTCGGCCGGGAATCAAACGGCCGTGGCACGTGCCTGGTGTCACTCCCCGGCCGGGTAAGGCTTCCGCCGGGCCGCCCAGCCCTTTAGTCAGGACCGCTCCAGTCGAACGGGAAGTGTTTGCTCGACTTCCCCGAGCGTTCCCACGAGAAGCCGAATGCCTCGGCGCGATCGACGGTGGCCCGTCCCCAGGTGGCGACCTGGCCCGGCCCGACCTCGGCGCCCGGGGCATTATGAACCTGGACGCGTGCGCCATCCGGGGACGTCGGGCCGGTGAGTGCCTCAGCGGTGGCCGTGACCCGGCCCGGAATCTCGGCTCGCCAGGTCGCGAGGTCCTCGTCGATCTCCACGTGGATGGGGGCGATGTCCATGCCGCGCATCTCAGGGTGGAGCATCTCTCCGAATTGCGCCGGCCATCCGCCGGCCTCACCGCCGAAGATGGCCCCGAGTGCACCCCGCTGCTGCTCGTCGGCGCGCTCGTCGAGGAAGACCGCGGCGTACGCGTCGGTGTGCGCGCCGGCCCAGACGTTGCCGACGAAGGAGCCGAGCATCAGGACGTTGAGATCATCGAGCCGCACGTCGCCGAAGCTTCCTTCCCGTATGTGCCAGACCAGCACGCCTTCGCAGTCGCCGTAGGTTGGGGCTGTGCAAACGTGCAGGGGCACGGTATGGCGCACTTGCACACATCGAACCAAGGCGGCCTCCATTCCAGCTTGCCCCTCACGTCCCGGTCGGGGAAACCCGGCCACGCAGGTATGCCTTGCGGGACACGCTCGGCTCGTACAAGCCGCACTTCTGGGCCGGTCACTGCTGGGACCACATGCGCGACTTCGTCGAGCCGAAGGTGCGTGAACTGCTGGACCGGTTCAACGACGCATTGTTCTGGCAGGCTCTGGAGGACACCACCGGGATCGGTTCGGGGCTCTCGGAGCGGCCGTGCACCTGGGAGGCGGACCCGTCTCTGTGATGTCCGCCCGATCACGTTCCGGTGATCGCCGGGTGGTGGCGGCAGGCGGCACCCCAACTGGATGTTCTGTGCGAGCCGTTCACGCAGTCCGCTGCGGAGCCCGGCCAGAGGTGGTCACAGAGGCAGAGAGCCGCGGCTGGGGCATCGTCGGCCTCCGCTGCTGATCGCCGCCAGTACAAGCAGAAGGTTCTTGGACACGTCGGCGACCTGAAGCCCGCTCCGCGGCGCCGGGCCTGACCGCGGCGAGGACGCTGGCCGACAGGGCCCCGCCTGCCGCGTTCCGGTGGTGACGGCACACGAGGGCCCCGCGAGCCCACCTGTCCGGGCTGGAGGGCTGGTTGGAAGACAGTGAGGCCGCGGTGCGACACATTCTGGACGGCTTCTCCCACCTGGCCGTACACCCCGATGTTCCGGACGGCATAAGGAAGTTGAGCGAGTCGGGGTACCGACTGACGGCGATGACCAACGGCAGCGTCGCCCTGACCGAACGGCTGCTAAACAAGGCCGGAGTGCTGGACCATTTCGAGTCCCTCTCGGATGTGAGCGGCCCACGCTGCTGGAAACCGGCCCCGGCCGCCTACCACTACGCCGTCGAGAGCGTCGGCGTACGGCCCGACCAGGCACTGATGGTCGCCGTACATCCCCGGGACATCGACGGAGCGCGGCGCGCCGGGCTGGACGGCGCGTGGCTGCGACGCGTGTGCCCTCGCGGGACACGCCGCAGCAGGGAACTCCCGTCCCGAGCGCCAGGTCCCGGGGTGGTGGCCGACAGGAAGAGGCGGCGCGCGCTCCGCTTGGTCGTACGTCATTCTCCGGGTCGGCCTCGAAAGCGAGGCCGACCCGGAGTGCGTGCTCGCGACTTCGGCGGCGCATGCGTCGCCGACCTCCTGCGTCTCGGCCGGTCCACCCCGGTCTGGAGGGGGCCGTCGCCAATGGTGTCGCCCAGTGCCCCACCGCGTTCCGGCGAGAAGGCTAGAGAGAGCGCAGCGCCTCTGTCGGAGCGAGCCGGGAGGCCCGCAGGGCCGGGTAGAGGCCGGCCAGGACACCGACTGCCATGGCCACGGCGGGCCCCGTGACCAGGACGGCCGGCGGGACCACCACGGGCCAGCCCTCCCAAGCGGCGTAACCCAAGACGCCCACGGCGCCGAGCAGTGCGCCGATGACGCCGCCGACCGCGCCGAGAACGGCGGCCTCGATGAGGAACTGCGTGGCGATCTGTCCCGTGCGTGCGCCGAGCGAGCGCCGTAGACCGATCTCGCCGCGACGCTCCATGACGCCGACGACCATGGTGTTGGCGATGCCGACACCGCCCACCAGCAGGGCGACCGAGGCCAGGGCGATGACGAGACTGTTGAGGCCGGAGACGGTCTCGTAACGGGCCTTGAGCAGGTCGGAGGGGCGGGAGACGGCGACGCTCTGCGGTGCGGCCGGGTTCGCGGTGGCACCCGCGACGTTCTGCACGGCGGACACCTTGTCGGGGTCGGTGCGCAGGTAGACGGTGCTCGCCGTGCCGTCGGACTTGAGCTCCTTGACGGCGTCGGTCCAGCTCATCAGCACCGAACGGTCGATCTCGGGAGCGAGTTCGTTGGCGCGCAGGATGCCGATGACGGCGTACCAGTGGTCTGCGATCCACACCCGCCTGCCCGGCGTGTACAGGCCGAGCGCTTCCGCGGCGTCGTGCCCGAGGACCACGGTCGGCAGCTTCTCCGAGGAGGCGTCCAGCCAGCGGCCGGCTTGCAGTTCGCCGCGCAGCGCCGACAGCAGGTTGCGTCGGGCGCCCACCACCTGCAGGCCGCCGTCGCGGTCCTTGGGCATGTAGGGGGTCCGGTACACCTTGGCATCGGTGATGGTGATGGCGGTGGCCTGCTGGACGGGGCCGATGCGGGAGAGCATCTTCTCCGCCTGCGGCGGCAGCGTGGTCTGCGTGCCGTCGAGGCCCTTGCCGGGTGAGACGGTGAGCAGGTTGCTGCCGAGCCTGTCGAGCTGCGCCAGCAGGTGGGCCTTGCTGGAGGCCGACACACCCGTGACGGCGACCAGCGCCGCGATGCCCAGGGCGATGCCGAGGGCGGAGAGCATGGCGCGCAGGCGGCGGATGCGCGGTCCGAGCGTCCCTTGCCGCAGGACGTCGCCGGGCCGTAGCCGGGCGGGCCGTGGCAGCGGTTCGACGTCGTGGGTCTGCGCGCCGCCGCGCGGGGGAGTAAGGGAAGAAATCACAGCCACGGCCCTCGCTTGTCGAAGGCGATGCGTCCGTCGCGGATGCCGATCCGGCGGGGGAAGGACCCGGCGAGTTCGGCGTCGTGGGTGATGACCACGACGGTCGTCCCCCGGGAGTTGAGTGTGCGTAGCAGCTCGACGATCTCCTGACCGGAGTGGGTGTCGAGGGCACCGGTGGGTTCGTCGGCGAGCAGCAGTCGCGGTGCGCCGACCACGGCGCGCGCGATGGCCACGCGCTGCTGCTCGCCGCCGGAGAGCTGGTTCGGCCTGTGCTGGAGCCGGTGACCGAGGCCGACGGTTCTGAGGACGTCCGTGGCGCGGCGCCGCCGCTCCGCGGAGCCCACCCCCGAGTACAGCAGGCCGGTGGCCACGTTCTCGACCGCGCTGAGTCCGGGCATGAGGAAGAACTGCTGGAAGACGAAGCCGATGTCGCGGGCGCGTAGGACCGCCAGTTGGGCCTCGCTGAGCCGGTCCACCGGGTGGCCGGTGACGGCGAGGCTGCCGGAGCTGGGCCGGTCCAGGGTGCCGAGCAGGGCGAGGAGGGTGGACTTGCCGGACCCGGACGGGCCGACCACGGCGACGAGTTCGCCCTCCTCGATGGTGAGGTTGATGCCGTGCAGGACACGTGTCGGCGGGTCGCTGGGGAACTCGCGGACGACGTCGACCAGGTCGAGGACGGGAACGGCGGTGCTGGTGCTCACTCGGGGATCACCACCTTGGTGCCTTCCTTGATGTCGCCCTTGGTGATCTCGGCTCGGGCGTCTGCGACGAGGCCGATCGTCACGGGGATGAGCTTGTGCTGCCCATCGGGCTGGATGACTTCGACGCCGTAACCGCCTTCCGCGAGGGCGAGGAGCGCGGTGACCGGGACGGCGAGCACCTGGTTGGCCTTGTGGTCGCTCACGGTGAGTGTGGCCGGTCCGGGGCCGGCCGCCTTCACGGTCTTCTGGTCCGGAAGGGAGACGGTCACCTCGGCCTGCTGTTTGGTGTTCCCGCTCTGGTCCTGTCCGCCGCCGTCCTGTTGTTGCTGGGCGCTGATGTTGACGGCGGTGACCTTGCCGCTCACCGTGTTCCCGTTCGGGAGACCGACCTTGAGGGCGGTGCCGGGTGAGAGGCGTGACAGCTGGTCGTAGGAGACCTTGGCGGTCGCCACCAGTTGGGTGCCGGTGACCTTGAGCAGGGCTGTACCGGTCAGCGATGAGCCCACGACGCCCACGGTCTGGGACACGCGCAGGCGGGGCATGTCGAGGACGACGACCGAGCCGGGGCCGACCTCGCCGGTCTGAGGGGCGCCCAGCTGCTTCTGCCACCGCTTCACGGCGGTCTCGGTGGCGGTCGTGAAGGTGTCGTCGGCGGTCAGGCCCAGCCCAGCCGCGTAGCCGAGGTCGATGAGGTTCCTCTTCAGGGCGCGAACGTCCTCGCCCCGCATGTCCTTTCCGGTCTTGTTCTTCTTCAGCACCCGCCACAGCGGGCGGTCGCCCCGAAAGTACGGAACGCGGACTCCGTCGCGCTCCCACAGCCACTGTCCGGGCCGTACGACGTCCCCGACCTGCCGGATGGCGGTGAGGGTACCGCCGGTGCGGCCCACGGCGTCGGTCTCGTGCCCGTAGCCGACCGTGCCCTTGACGTCCATGCCGGTCGACAGGGACGTGCGCTCGACCACGGCGGTCGCCTGGGGCTTGGCGGTGCCGCCCCCCGTGTCGCCGTCCCGGCCGTCCAGCCAGCCGTGCTGCTGGGCGGTGACCGCCAGGGCGGTCACCGCCGCGACGGCGATGACGGCGCCGGCGACCCGGCGGGAGCGGCCGGTGCGGCGCCGGCCGTCACGACCGCGGCCGGTTGGGGAAGAGGAGTCCTCGGCCCCGGTGCTGTCGCCGCTCCGGTCCAGGAATCCGGCCTCGTGAGCCGTGTTCACTGGCCACCCCCCTGGAGGCCCACGCCGCCCGACATGAGGTCCTTGCACTTCTCCAGGACCTTGGTCCAGGTCTCCGGGGGAACGTCGGGCATCTTTATCTGCGGAGCGCCGTTGACGACGCCCGGGTCGGCCATGTCGGGAATTCCGTTCTTGCGGGCGCAGGCGGCGAACTTGCGGGCGTCCTGCACGGCCTTCTCGTCATGCTGGGCCTGCAGTTGCTGCATGCCGGGGACCTTCTTGTTGCAGACCGCCATGGCCTTGTCGATGGCCTGGGCGTCGCTCTGCTCGCCGGAGCCGTCGCCGCTCTTGTCCGCGCCGGAGGCGTTGAGGCCCACCCCGTTGTCGTCGACCTTCACCCCGGAGATGCCTTGGTCGCGCAGGCAGCTCGCGTACTTGCGGTAGGTGGTTTCCTTGTCGACGGGGGGCGCGGAAGTGCCCTTCTTGTCGACGGACGCGACGTCGTCCGTGCCGCCGCCTCCCTCGGAACCGCTGCCGCAGCCGGCGACCAGCAGCACCCCGGACATGACCAGAACCACGGATGACACCCGCGTTCGCACACGCATCGAAACCTCCAACGGGAAGGGGGCGGAGGGTCCGCCCACGGACACGACAAGAGGTACGGCAGGTGCGGTGTCGGCCCGGTAAGACGACGACTCACCCCTGGCTCACCGGCGAATCCCCAGGCTGGTGTTCAGGGTGGCGGCCACCGCGCGGCCACCCGGCCGTCACCCGTCGCCCGCCCGGCTACCCCGCGTCCCCCGCGGGCGGGCGACGGGCTGGGTCACGGCGGACAGGCAGGGCTGTATGCCTTCCCCGGTCCGGCGGACGTGTCAGGCGGAGGCCGAACGGTCCGGGAGAGTCACGCGCACTTCCAGGCCCCCGCCCGCACGGCGCTGTGCTTCCACCGTCCCGCGGTGGGCGTCCGTCACAGCCTTGACCACGCAAAGGCCCAGCCCGCTGCCGCGGGGAGCACCCGAGCGGGGTGTGCCCCGGCGGAACGGGGTGAACAGGTCCGCCGTCGTGGCGTCGTCGAGCACGGCACCGGTGTTGGAGACGATGAGCCGGCTGCGACCGTCGGCGCGGTCGTGCCGGGTCGCGATGTGCACCTGCCCGTGGGGCACGTTGTGACGGACGGCGTTGATGACGATGTTGCTCACGAGTTGGGCGAGCAGCGGGGCGTCGCCCTCCACGGGGGCGGGAGCGAGGTCCGAACGGACTTGGAGGCAGAGCGTCTCGATGTCCTGGCCGACGTCGGTCAACGCGGAAGCGACGAGGCGGCCCAGGTCGGTACCGGTCGGGTGCAGGGTGCCGCTCTCTCCTTTGGCGAGGGCCAGAAGGGAGCTGATCAGTTCCTCGCTGCGCGTGGTCGCCGCGAGCGCCTGGTGAAGGGCTGGTCGCAGGTCGGCCGGTACCCGGCCCTGGGCGAGAGGCACTTCCAGGGCGGTCCGTTGCAGGGTGAGGGGGGTGCGCAACTCGTGGGACGCCTGTGCGGTGAACACACGCTGTGCGGCGTACGCCTTCTCCAGCCGGCCGATGGAGCGGCCGGCGAGTCTGCGGCCCAGGAAGGCCGCGCAGGCGGTCAGCAGGACCAGCGCGATGCCCGAGCGCAGCAGCAGGTCGTCGAGGACGGCGCTCTCGAAGGAGTCGAAGGCGTGCGCGGGCGTGCTCGGCGTCGCGGGTACCGACGCGGCGGCGGGCTGGGCGCTGTCGAGCAACGGCACCAGGTTCTGGCCCCGGGAACCGATGACCTGGCGGACCGAGAGCCAGTTCAGCGCGAGCAGCACGCCGCCGGCGAGGAGCATGGCCCCGCTGTAGAGGAGGGTGAGCCGGTTACGCAGAGACAGGTGCCGAAGGGCAGCGGGCCACGGCCCCTTGCAGCGGGCGGCCTTCACAGGCGGTATCCGAAACGGGGCACGGTCTCGATCAGCGGGGGATCGCCCAGCTTCTTGCGCAGCTGGTAGACCGCGACCTTGACGGCCGTGGTCTCGGGCGTCAGGTACGGATCCCACACCTGCTCCAGCAGTTCCCGGGTGGTGACGATGCCACCGTCCGCCGCGAGCAGCACCTCCAGCACGCTGAGCTCCTTGCGGGTGAGCCCGAGGGGACGGCCGTCGCGTTCGGCGAGTCGCCGGGCGGTGTCGAGCCGGACACCTCTGCGTTCCAGCACCGTGGGCGACCCCGGTGCGCCGCGGCGCCGGGCCAGCGCGTGCACACGGGCCACCAGCTCGACGTAGGCGAACGGCTTGGCCAGGTAGTCGTCGGCGCCCAGGCCCAGCCCCTCCACACGGTCGGAGATGGTGCCGGCCGCGGTGAGCATGAGGATGCGGGCGGGGTGAGCGGATGCGACCAGGGTGCGGCATACGGCGTCGCCGCTGATGCCGGGCAGGTCCCGGTCCAGGACCACGACGTCGAAGTCGGTGACGGCGGTCAGTTCCAGGGCGCGGGCGCCGTCATGGGCGACGCGCACGTCCATGCCTTCGCCACGCAGTCCGTCGGCGAGCATCCGGGCGAGTTCCACCTCGTCCTCGACAAGCAGTACGTTCATGGCCGTCAGTATCCGTTCGCATGGGTGAGCCTCAGGTGAGCCGTGGTCCCACCGACGGGACACCGGTTCGGGTGTACTTCGGAATCGCGATCCATGCGATCTTGGTGCCGTCCCCGGGGACGCGGTAGCCCAAGGCCCCGCCGGTCAGCGCCTCGACGATGAGCAGCCCGCGTCCGCGCTCTGCGAGCCCGGCTGCCACGGTTTCCGGCCGGTCCCCCCAGCGTCTGTGCGGGCTGCACCGCTTCCCCTGGGCGAGGTCGGTGAACGCGATGCGCAGTCGGTCGGCAAGTGCGCGCGCGTCGGCGAGCGGCAGGACTGACCGTGCAGGCACTCGCCGAGCGGGCCGGCCTCAGCCGCCGCATGCTCACCATGATCGAGCAAGGCGGCGCCAACCCCAGCCTGGTCTCCGTCGACAAGATCGCCCGAGCTCTCGGCCCCGATTTCACCAGCCTGCTGGGCAGTGCCCAGGGCGACCCCGTGCACGTTCCCAAGCGACCGGTGCAGGTCTGGGAGAGCAACACCGGCAGCCGCGGGCTCCTCCACGTCGGAAGCGCCCGGGTCGGCGGTCCCGAACTGTGGGAATGGACCCTCCAGCCCGGAGACCACTACGACGCCAACCCCGACCCCTTCGGCTCCGAAGAGCTCTTCCTGGTCAGGTCGGGCACGCTCGTGCTCACCGTGGGGGACCGAATCGTACGACTGGGCCCCGGGGCAAGCGCACGCCTCGCAAGCGACCGGGAATACAGATACTCCGCCGAGGGCGCCGAGCCCGCGGTCTTCATCCGCGTCGTGGAACTCGGACCCGAGACGTCTGCCGGCTGATCGCCGGCCCGTTCCCGGACGGCTGCCCGGACCCGGTACGTGGCAAGCGGCTCAGGCGCGTCCGGGAACGCCCGACCTGTGGCGCGTGCTGCGTGTCGCACCTGCTGCGGTTTCGCAGAGCGGGGCGCGGGTCGGGGAATGCCTCGCAGCGACCTCGTGGGGACGGTTGGGGAAACGTCTTGACGCTCGTGCGACGCTGATTTCGGCGGAGCGTCATGACGTTCGCTCGGCTGCCAGTCTCGCCCAGGATCAAGGTCCTGGCCGGCCCGCGGTCCCGATCTCGGCGGCGCGCCGATGGCGTGGTGGGCGCCGTGCTCCGGGCGGATGCGGACGAGGGGGACGGCCCGCCCTGGCTGGTTACGGACCTGGCAGCGCGACAACCAACGCGTTCTTCCCGCTCGCAGCAAGAGCGTGCTCGGCCGGCAGGTGCTGCGTCAGCGGCTCGTGCCGGCGTCGCCATCGTCGTATGAAGAGTTCCGCTGTCTCCTGCTGTCCGGAGCGGAGTCGTCCCCTTGCTCTCCCAACAGTTCACGGAGTGCGGCGTCCGCCCTTTTCTGATCTTCCTTCGTCAGCTCGACCGGTGCGTTGTTGTAGACGGTGTAGCGATCCGGATCGGTGATGTTGGCGGCCCGCAGGGTGAACGTCAGCAGGCGGCGCCACCCCTTGCGGTGGCCGACCCTCGCTTGCAGTTGGACCTTGAAGTCACGGGCTTCCGGCATGAACCCGGAAAACGGTGCCTCGAACTCGATGAAGAGTTGTTGCGCTTCTCTGCCGGGCACAACGAAGCCGGCCGGCAGCTTCACATCGTCGTCCGGCCCGGGCTGGAGGCGAGACGGTGAGGACACCCATAGCAGCGGCAGGTGAGAAGCGGGCTCGTCAGGGAAGGTCAGGATGAGGTCCTGTACGACTATCGGCTTGGGGCCGGTGTTGTGAAGGACGAGCGGGAGCCGCAGGCGAGCCGTGGACGAGTGGACAATCGCTGCGAAGGCGTGAGGCTCCCACGTCTTCAGGCGCCCTTGTCTGGCGTTGAGCCACCAGAACGACGCGACGGTGAAGAGCAGTGCGCAGACCGACACCACACCGGCGCCTGTGAGTGATGAGGACACGGCCTGATCGGCCGCGGTCATCAGCGGAACCACAGATTCAGTGTGCCAGCCCCGGCGTGGGCTCGCTAACAGGACTCAGGGTGCTCCGCCGCCTGCGCGCAGCAGCCGACGAGCACGACGGTCCTGCCCGTCGCAGGTGGCCGCTACGGCGCTCGGCCAACGTCAGGAGCCGGCACCCGCAAGGAGCACGAGATACCAGGCGACCAGTGCGGCGCACATCACCGCAGGGACGAGCTTTGGCAGCCCGTCTCCCTTGCGCACATGCGTGGTCACGGCACCGGCGAGGAGCATCAGGAGGCCGATGCCGGCCAGCTCTCCGAACAACGGCAGGACCGGGCCGAGGGCCACGCCGATGGCGCCCGCCAGCTCCAGGGCACCGATCAGCCGGTAGGCCGAGGTGGTGAAGCCGGCGTGGGCGGCCAGCTCGGGCATCGGACCGAGCGCCATGATCTTGGCCACGCCCAGCAGGGCGAAGATCAGCACGATCAGACAGGCCAGGGCAGCGGAAAGGCTCATGAAGCGTCCTTGACGGTGTGCGGGTGACGGGCCTGGCGGCGTTCCGTTCCCAGGTCGGCGAAGTAGGCGACGAGGCCCGGGTTGTCGATCGCCGAGGGATTGAGGACCTGCTCGGCGGGGGCGCCCTGGAGGAGGCGCTTGACCGGGACCTCGAGTTTCTTGCCGGTCCTGGTGTGCGGGATGGCCGGCACGGCGAGGATCTCGTCGGGCACGTGGCGGGGTGAGGCGTCGGTGCGGATCGCGTCGCGGATCCTCTGGCGCAGGGCCTCGTCCAGATCGACCCCGTCGGCGAGGACGACGAACAGCGGCATCCAGTAGCCGCCGTCGGGTTCCTCCGTCCCGATGACGAGGGCCTCCGTGATCTCGGGTAGGCGTTCGACGATGTCGTGGATGTCGGCGCTGCCCAGGCGTACGCCGTTGCGGTTGAGGGTGGCGTCGGAGCGGCCGTGGACGATCACTGAGCCGTGGGAGGTGAGGGTGATCCAGTCGCCGTGCCGCCACACGCCCGGGTAGGCGGTGAAGTAGGCGTCGCGGTAGCGGCTGCCGTCGGGGTCGTTCCAGAAGTACAGCGGCATGGAGGGCATGGGGCGGGTGACGACCAGTTCACCGACCTGGTCGACGACCGGTTGTCCCGCGCCGTCGTACGCCGCGAGCGCCACGCCGAGGTTGGGGGCGGACAGTTCACCCGCCCACACGGGGGTGGTGGGGGCGCTGCCGGCGAAGGCCGAGACGACATCCGTACCACCGCTGGTGGAGGCCAGCTGGATGCCTGCCCCCACGTGGTCGCGGACCCAGGGGTAGGCCGAGGCGGGCAGGGCGGAGCCGGTGCAGCCGATGGCCCGGATGGCCGACAGGTCATGGGTGGAGGGTTCGACGCCCAGTTTGGCCATGGCCAACAGGTACTGGGGGCTGGTTCCGAAGACGGTGACCTTGTGGCGGGCTGCCAGCTCCCACAGGATGTCCGGGCGCGCCACCGGCGCGGGGCTGCCGTCGTAGGTGCAGGTGGTGCCGCCGGTCAGCAGGGTGGAGATGACCAGGTTCCACATCATCCAGTGGGTGGTGGTGTACCACAGCAAGCGGTCCCCGACGCCCAGGTCGCAGTGCAGGCCGAGGATCTTGAGGTGCTCCAGGAGGACGCCACCGTGCCCGTGGACGATGCCTTTGGGCAGGCCGGTGGTGCCGGAGGAGAAGACGATCCACAGGGGGTGGCCGAACGGTACCGGGGTGATGGTGAGGTATTCGGTGCGGGTAGCGGCGTCGTCCCAGGGAACCGTGAGGCTGGTGTGCCGGGTCTCGGGCCAGCTGAGGCCCAGGTGGTCCACGAGCACTGTGGCCTTGAGCGTGGGAAGGGCGTCGGCCAGTTCGAGGGAGGCTGCGCGGCGGTCGTGGCGGGTGTCGTTGAAGCGGTAGCCGTCGGCGGTGATGAGCACCGTGGGTTCGAGCTGGGTGAAGCGGTCGGCGGCGGCCTTGGGGGAGTAGTCCTGGCCGCAGACCGACCACACCGCGCCCAGGGCGGCGGTGGCGAGGAAGGCGATGACGGCGTGGGGGGTGTTGGGCAGGTAGCCGACCACCCGGTCGCCCGGGCCCACGCCGAGGTCGCGCAGGGTGGCGGCGACGGAGGCGACCCGGGCGCGGAGCTGTCGGCCCGTGATCTCGTAACCGGCCCCGGTCTCGTCCAGTGCGGTGATCGCGGGTGCGTCCGGGTGCAGGTTGCGCAGCGCGTGGTGGGCGTAGTTGAGGGTGGCGCCGGGGAACCAGCGGGCGCCGGGCATGGTCTCCTCGGCCAGCACCCGCTCGTACGGGGTGGTCGCGTCGATGTCGAAGTACTCCCACACCGCGGCCCAGAAACCTTCCAGGTCGGTGACGGACCAGCGGTGCAGGGCCTGGTAGTCGGTGGGGTCCTCGATCCCTTCGGCGTCCTTGTGCCGGGTGACCCAGCGGGCGAAGTCAGCGATGCGGCTGCCGGCGGCCGCCTTCGGGTCGGGAGGCAGGAACGGTTCCGGGCAGGTCATGGTGTGGTGCTCCTCGGCAGCGGGACGGACCGGGCGTCGGTGGTACGGCGGGCCGTGTGCAGTAGGGAGGCCCAGGCGGTGGTGTCGGGGAATGCGCCGGTGCCGGCGGGAACGGTGTCCATGACGACGCGGTCGGGGCGCAGCAGGACGGCATCCGCCCGGCCGCGTGCCAGCCAGGCGGCCAGCGTGCCGTCGTCGTCCAGGTCGTCGACGTGGATCGTGGCTGCGTCAAGCGCCGTGGCAACGGCTGTCATGTGCGGGGTGGGCGGCACAGCGGTCAGGAGGGCGAAGGAGTCTCCGAGGACGTCGTCCAGGCGCATTCGCCTGCCGTCGACGATCACCCAGGGCTGCGGGCAGAAGGTGCCGGGCAGCCTACGGTCGATGAGCCCGGGGCGGCGCCGTACCAGTGGGCCGGCGGTCAGCGCGGGGCTGAGGTCCCGGCTCACCGCCGCGGTCACGCCGGGGAGGCGGCATGCCGCGCTGACGACGGCCCGGCGGAGTGTCGCTCCGCGGTCCTGTCCACCTGTCATGGCCCAGCCGATGGCCACCGCGAGCCGGATCACGTAGCGGGCGTGCGGCTTGCGCTCGCGCTCGTAGGTGTCCAACAGCCCGTCGTCCGCGCCCTGCCGGAGAACGCGGGCGAGCTTCCAGGTGAGGTTGCGGGCGTCGCGCAGGCCCGCGCACAGACCCTGGCCGATGAAGGGCGGGGTGAGGTGGGCCGCGTCGCCCAGCAGGAAGACGCGTCCCTGACGCCACCGGTCGGCGAGGCGGGCCCTGAAGGTGTACTGCGCCTGCCGGATCACCTCGAAGTCGTCGGCCCCCGCGGCGCCGGACGGCACGTCCACCCAGGGGGCGACCAGCTCGCGCAGGCGTTCCCGGCCGTCCGGGCCGTCCAGGAGCTCGTCGTCGGCCAGTCGGAACTCCCAGCGGTAGCGGTCCTCGCCGAGGCGCATGAAGGTGGCGGGCTGGGTGGGGCAGCAGATCTGGTCGACGCCCTCCCAGGTGCGCACCGGGCGGCTGGTGCGCACGTCGATGACCCGCCAGCTCTCCTCGAAATGCAGGTCCTCCCATACGGCGCCGATGGCGTCACGGGTGAGACTGCCCGCGCCGTCACAGCCGAGGACGACGTCGGCCCACACGTGCTCCTCATCGGTGCCGCCCTCCCGTCGGAAGGTCACCCGGACCGGAGCCGTACCGCCTGGGTCCTGGGTGATGGACACGACCTCCACCCCGCCCCACAGCTCACACTCCGGGCGGCGTGCCAGAGCGTCGCGCAGCAGACGCTCCAGGTCCGGCTGGTCGAACATGCTCGTCTGGGGGAAGCCGTGGTGACCGTGCGGCGACCGCGCGAATTCGGCGATCACGCGGTGCCGGGCGTCCAGCAGCCGCAGCCCTCGTGCAGGTCGGGCGAGGGCGGCGAACTCCTCGTGGATGCCGACACTCTGCAGAATCCGGCGCACTTCGTCGTCCACGACGACGGCGCGTGGCAGGGGGTAGACGTCCCGGTGGCGTTCCAGGACGAGGCTGGGCACGCCGTGCCGTGCCAGCAGGAGCGCGGCCGTGACTCCCACGGGCCCCGCACCGATGATCACCACGGGTATCCGGGATGCGGCGCTCACGTCGCGTCCGCCACAGCGGTCCGCTGCTCGCCCAGGTCGATGTGCCCGTCGGGCGTGGCGATCGTGGCGGTGACGAGGTCGCCGTTCCGCAGGTACAGAGGGTTCTTGGCCTGGCCGTTGAAGAACGCCTTCCACTTCAGCGCGGGCGGCAGCAGGGCGGCGATCTTTTCGACCGGCTTGGGCGGGGCCTTCAGGGCGGTGCCGCCGGGTGTGCCGGTGAGCAGCAGGTCGCCCGGGTCGAGGGTCTGGAAGCGGGCGAGCAGGGTGAGCGCCTGCGCCGGTCGTACGATCATGTCGGCGAGGGTGCGGTCCTGGCGCGGTACGCCGTTGACGGACAGCCGCAGCCGCAGGTCGATCAGCCGGGCGAAGTCCTCGGGCTCCAGCAGGGCCAGGTACGGCCCCGTCGGTGTGAACGTCGGGTAGGACTTGCTCTCGTAGAACTGGGTCTTGGTCAGCTGGACGTCGCGGGCACTGACGTCGTTGGTGAGGACGAGCCCGGCGACATACGAAGGCAGGTCCCGCTCTTCCACAACAGTGCCCACGGGCAGCGTCGCGCCCATGACGAGGCCGAGTTCCACCTCGTAGTCGAGGAAGTTCACGTGCGTGGGGCGGACGATCGTCTCGTGCGGGCCGCTGACCGAGCCGGACGCCTTGCGGAAGAAGGTGGGAGGGATGTCACCGGTGAAGCCCGAATCCTTGGCGTGGCTGCGGTAGTTGACCATCTGGGCCACCACCCGGCAGGGGGTGGTGACCGGGGGCAGTGCCACCAGGTCGGCGACAGGTGTGCCGCTCTCGCCGGAGGCAGCGGCCTCCCGCACGGCGGCTCGGTCGGCGAGCAGTTCGGCGGTGGTGACCGCCTTGGTGTCGATGCGGACGGCGCGCTCGTCCCGGACGGCCCACCAGCCGTCGGGGGTGCGCAGGACGTTGGTGCTCATGAGCTCATCGCTTTCATCAGGCCCAGCAGGCGTGCGGGGTCGAGTTCGTTGTCGCCGCGCAGGGCCGTCATGACCTCGCGGAGCTTGGCGGGGGAGGGGTTGGTGCCGAGGAAGTCGCGGGTGACGGGCGGGCCCCACTGGGCCAGGCCGCTCGCCGACATCGGTGCCCATCCGGGTTCGAGGTCGCAGGAGAACAGGTCGCCGTCGGCGAAGTGCTCCAGCATGAAGCGGTCGGGGTCGCGCCAGTAGTCGAAGAGCTGGCTGCCCTGGATATGCCGGCCGATACCCCAGCTGCGCTGGTAGCCGCGCTCGGCCAGGTACTCCCCGCCGGCGGCGATCGCGTCGAGGTCGGTGACCTGGTAGGCGGAGTGGACGTAGCCGGTACCGGGACCCAGGTGCAGGGCGAGAGTGTGGTGGTCCACGGGCAGGCTGCCCTGGTCGCAGCGGATGAACGCCATGGTCGGCCCGCGCCCGCGCTGCCCGTCCAGGAACAGGAAGTCGGACACGATCAACCCGAGGGTGTCCAGGTACCAGTCCAGCGTGCGAGCGAACGTCCGTGTCTCCAGCACCACATGGCCCAGGCGCTGGATGCGGGACGGCTCGCGGGGCGGGCGCTGGGTGGCGTTCCTACGGCGGGGTTCGGTACCGAAATTGAGGATCAGCGGCTCCTGCTCGGGCAGCGCGGGCAGCGGTTCGGCGCAGTGCACCACCCGCACCGGGAGACCCGAGGGATCGAACAGGGCGACCGACCGACCGCCGCCCGGTACGTCGATGTCCCGGACGGTGTGTCCTACGGCGGCGGCCAGCCGGTCCACGTCGGCCCGCTCGGCCGCGCGGAACGCCGGCCCGAGGAAGCGGGAGGCGCGCCCACGCCGGATGACCATGCAGGGAGAGCCCGCGAACGTGCCGCGCAGCCAGAGTTCGTGCTGGGTGCGTGCGGCGATCGCGAAGCCGAAGTCACGTGCGAACACCTCGGCCCGGTCCAGGTCGGGCTTCTCGAACTCCAGCCAGGCCAGGTCCGCCACCTTGATCACGGGATTCCGGGCTCGTCCGGGGTGCTCTCCGCGCAGGGCGCCCTGCTCACTGTGGAGGTCTTGGTGGGGCGTCAGAGGACCGCCCTTGTTAACGGGGATGTGGGACATGGTGTCCTCCAGGCAACACTGCTGTAATGAGGAAATCATCAACTCTGCCGTTTCTAGTCGTCAATAGAGACGGCTCAAATAATTGAGGATCTCATCATTAATGGCAGAGTCATCGTGGCGGCGGTTACACTGTGCTGTATGGCGACGTCAGCCCCGCCCAAGAACCGCTTCGAGCGACGCCGCGCCGAGACCCGCCAGGCGCTCGTCCGCGCGGCCCGGCAGATCCTCGCGGAGACCGGGGACACCAGCGCCAGCATCCAGGCCATCGCCGAGCGCGCCGATGTCGGTTTCGGGTCCTTCTACAATCACTTCGAGTCCAAGACGGAGCTGTTCGATGCCGCGGTGACGGACGCCCTGGAGGAGTTCGGGCAGGTCATCGACGCGCGCGTGGAAGGCATCGACGACCCGGCCGAGCTGGTCGCGGCCGGTTTCCGGCTCACCGCCCGGATTGCCGACTCCCACCCGGAGCTCATGCGGATCCTGCGTGACCGCGGCCTGGCCCACATCCACTCCGACCGCGGCCTCTCCCCACGTGCCCTGCGCGATTTGGAGATCGGCATCGCCTCGGGCCGCTTCACCTGCGACAACGCGACCACCGCCCTGTCCGCCCTGGGCGGCACCCTGCTGTCCCTCGTGGCTCTGAGGCTGGACCGCCCGGACCTCGACGGTGACGAGGTCGCCTCCGACCTGGCCGAGATGGTCCTGCGCATGCTCGGCCTCGATGCGGACGACGCCCATGAGGTCACCCGGCGCCCGCTCCCCGGTCTCGCCTGACAACGTTCTGCACCTGAAGCGCAGCCGCCTGTGGTGCTACGCCGGCGGCGACGAGGAACGCGGTCGCCGCGGCCTCACCCGTGGGGTCCGCCCACGTGCACGCCGCGTTCTCCTCGGCGAGAGCCAGCATCAGTGCCTCAAGCGCCTGAGCGAGGACTGGTGCTGGAAGGTGGTCCGCGAAGACGCCTTCGCCCTGACCGCGCCGTAGGTTCGCGACGGCCTCTTCGCGGGCCGGCGCCAGGGTGTCGCGGAACGCGTCCTCGCCCAGATGGCGCCGCCCCAAGGCGATGAGCATGCGGTACTGGTCGCCCACCGCCCATGCCGCCAGCACCATCCGCGTCATCGCCTCGATCGGGCCGGCATCCGGGGTACGGGCTGCGGCGAACGCCTGCCGGAGTTCATGGCCTGCTTCCCGCGTCAGGTCGGCGATCAGCGCATGCCGGCTGGGGAAGTGCCCGTAGAAGGTGCGCCGGGCGACGCCGGCCGCCTGAGCGATGCTGTCGAGACTCGCGTCGGGGTCCTCCCGCAGTTTCCGCCGGGCGGCCGCGAGGATGCGTCTGCGGTTGGAGTGAGCGTCCCTGCGTGGCGGATTACGGCTCAGGGGGTCGGTCGTCTGCATGGTTCTGTCTCTCCACAGTTGCCGGAAAGCCGCGGGCGCCGGTGCTCCCTCACGCACCGGCGCCCACTCACCCCTGCCCAGGGTGGCTTGATGTCCTGCTGACAGGCGTCAGGGGACGAGAATGAGGCGGATCGGGTCGCCGATCTTGTTCTCCAGACGGCTGACCGCGTCGGCCGCGTCCACCAGCGAGATGTGGTCCGTGATGGAGGGGGCCAGGTCGAGGCGGCCTGCCGCGGTCAGCCGCACCAGCTCGGAGACGGACTCCGGGCTGCCGCCGTAGTGACCGCGGACCTGCTTGCACAGGTAGTTGAAGGTCAGACCCTCGGTGATGGTCAGCGGCCTCGGCGTGATGCCCACCAGGATCAGGGAGCCTCCCAGGCCGAGCACGGAGGCGGCCTGCTCGCGGACGGCGGGGACGCCGGCGCAGTCGAAGGCGAAGTCCAGGCCGCGCCCCCCGGTGGCCGCGCGTACCTGGTCGGCGAAGTCCGGGGCGGCTGGGTCCAAGGCGTAGTCCGCGCCGAAGGCCAGGGCGCGCTCGCGGGCGGTGGGCAGCGGGTCGACCGCGATGATCGGCGCGGCACCGACCAGGCGGGCGAGACGTACGTTGTGCGCGCCGACTCCGCCCACGCCCCAGACGCCGACGGACTGGGCGGGACGGACGCCCGCGGTGGTGACGACGGCGGCGTAGGGGGTGGAGACCGCGTCGGGGATGATCGCGGCCTGGTCGAAGGGCAGGCTGTCCGGGATGGGAATGAGGGTGTCCTCGCGGGCGATCACGTACTCGGCCCAGCCGCCGTCGTAGTCGATGCCGGCGGTGAGCATCTGGGTGCAGGGGCGGCGGCGCACGCATCCGGCGCACCGGCCACAGGTCTTACCGGCTTCCAGGGTGACGCGGGTGCCGACGGGCAGGCCGCGCTTGAGGTCGGGGCCGAGCGTGTGCACCACACCGGAGACCTCGTGGCCGACGGTGACCGTGTCGGAGGTCGCGAACAGCGGGACGAGGGAGCCGTCGATCAGATGGACGTCCGAGAGGCAGACGCCCGCGGCCTTCACCTCGATGAGGACCTCGCCCGGGCCCGGTACGGGGATGGGGACCTCCTCCACGGCGAACTTCTTGCTGTCCAGGTGGAAGCGTCCGGCGAGCATGGTGTCCATGAAGATCTGCTTTCTGTGAGCGGCACCGCCCGACGGTTCGGGACATGGGTGCCACGGGGTGTCTGAATGGCTTGTGGTGGCCGGGAGGCGTACGGCCGGCAACGGGGGATGCCGCACGCCTCCCGGCGGCTGGGGGTCGCACGCCCTCACGGCGTGCGACGGTCAGGCGAAGACGTCCTGCTGGTAGCGCTCGTCGGCCTCGAGCTGGGCAAGCCACTGCTGAGCGGTCTCGTCGTCGCAGCCGGTCCTCTGGCGGTAGATGGCGGCCAGTGCCTCGCGGACGGCGGGTGCCATACGGCGGCCGTCACCGCAGACGTAGATGTACGCGCCGTCCTCGATGGCCTGCCACACCGTGTCGGCGGCATTGGCGATGGCGTTCTGCACGAACCGGGCGGGGTGGCCGGTCACCGCGGAGAAGGCGGTGTGGATCTGCGCGATCCCGGCCTGCTCCCAGCCCTGCATCTCCTGGCGGTAGAAGTAGTCGTGCTCCGGGTGGCGGCAGCCGACGAAGACCTGCGACGGGCCGACTTCGGTGCTGTTGGCGTGCTGCCAGGCCCGCTCCTCCAGGAAGCCGCGCAGCGGCGCGATGCCGGTGCCGGGGCCGATGAGGATCAGCGGGGTGGCGGGGTCGGCGGGCGGGGCGAACGTCGGGGAGGGCACGCGGACGTAGCCGTAGACGACGTCACCGGGCTCGAGGCCCGCGATGTAGGAGGAGCAGGTGCCGCGGTACTGGCCGTCGCCGGACAGGGCCGGGCCCTCCAGCAGGCCGACGGTCAGGCGCACATGGCGCGGGTTGGCCGACGGGGCGGAGGAGATGGAGTAGAAGCGGGGACGGATCGGCCCCATCATCTCCAGGAAGACCGCCAGCGGCAGCTCGACCGCCTCGAAGCGCTCCAGCAGGCCCAGCACCGAGACCCGCTTGCCGAGGATCTCCTTCTGGTAGCGCTCCTCGGCCTCTTCGGTGTCGGCGGTGTACGCCTGGAGCTGCGGCCGGGTCCACGGGCACTCGGTGTACTCGGTCAGGATCTGGATCTGGGAGCGGGTGGCCACGTCCTGCAGCTCCAGGAACTCGGTGAGCAGGATGCCGGCGGTGACGGGGACACCGACCGGCAGGTGGGTGCGGCCGCCGCCGGGCTGGTCGAGCCGGAGCACCTGGTCGTAGTCGACACCGAGCCGCCTCAGCGCGCGCTCCACCAGGGCGAGTTCGTTCTTGGCGAAGACGGCCAGGTGGTTGCCGGTGTCGTAGGTGACGTCGTCGGGCAGCTCGAAGGTGATGGACTTCGCGGACGGGCGCGGCGGCTCGATGCTGAAGTCCCACAGGCCGGTCGCGTCGGCCACGAGCTCCTCGTTGGCCACCACCGTGAGCGGGTACGCCTGCTCGGAGACGATGGCGGGGCGCACGTCGGACTCGGTGAGCAGCTGGACCTGGTAGCGCGGGCCGCTCGCCTCGGAGGTGTCGGCGGCGTACTCCTCGGCCAGGGTGGCCCACAGGTTGTCCATCCAACGAGTGGCCATGCCGTCGAAGTCACCGGCGGCGTCCGCGATGCCGCGCTCGACGACCGGGGTGGCACCGGCGGCCAGCAGACCTTCCTCGATCCGCTTGGGGAACGCCTGGTAGGTGGCCACCCACTGGGTGTTGCCGGCGCCCAGCAGCGCGAACCGTACGTTCGACAGCGCACCCTCCGGCAGTCCGGCGGCGAGCAGGTCGTCGAAGCGCTGGGCGTTGTCGGGTGCCTTGCCGTTGTAGCTGGCGGCGACGACGGCGAGGAGGCCCTCGGTCGGCAGGTTGTCGCCCAGCTCGTCCAGGCTCACCAGCGTGGTGCCGAAGCCGGAGCGCTCGCCGCGGTCGGCGATGGTGCGCGCCAGGTCCTCGCAGGAGCCGAGGCTGGAGCCGTAGGCGACGGTCAGGTTCACCCCGAGGCCGCTGACCGAGGCCGGCGCCTGCGTGTCGTCGGTCTGCAGGTCCGTGGCGCCGAAGACGGTCCGCTCGTGCTCCTTGCGGGCTCGCACGACGAGGTTGAAGTCGCCGGGCTTGCGCGTCAGCGCCTCCCGCGCGTCCATCTTGTAGTCGCTGGTGTCGGAGAACTTGAACTTCTGCAGCACCAGTGCGAGGGCCAGGCGGGCCTCGGTGAGCGCGAACTGCCGGCCGATGCAGGCACGTACGCCGTTGCCGAACGGCTTGTAGGCGTGCGGGTGCTGCTTGGCGCGGTTCTCCGGCAGCCACCGGTCGATGTCGAACTCGTCCGGCCGCTCCCACGCCCCGGGGTGGGTGTGCAGCGGGCCCTCCAGGATGAGGACCTTCGTGCCCTTCTTCAGCTCGTAGCGGCCGCCGATGACGGTGTCCTCCCGCGCCGTCTTGCCGAACAGCGGGATGGGAGCCCACAGGCGGAGGGTCTCGTCCAGGATGCGCGGGATCACGTCCAGCTGCATGATCGTGTCGTAGTCCGGGACGGTGTCGCCCGGCAGCAGGCGGTCCACCTCGGCGTAGGCCTGGGCCAGCACGTGCGGGTTGCGCATCAGCGAGTAGGTGGCGAACGACAGCAGGCCGCTGGTGGTCTCGTGGCCGGCGATCAGGAACGTCAGCACCTGGTCGCGGACGTTGTCGTCGGCCAGCGGCTTGCCGGTCTCCGGGTCGATGGCTTCCAGCATCAGGCCGAGCAGGTCCTCCTCACCGGTGCCCTTCCCGTCGCGGCGCTCCTTGATCACGCTCTCGACCAGGTCCCGCATCTGCTGGATGTTCTCGCGGTACTTCTTGTCGTCCGCCTTGCGGAGCTTGGTCATCATCGGCAGCTCCTGCGAGCGCCGCAGTGACTCGATCAGCGCGCCCAGCAGCGCGTTGAGGAAGGGGTGCAGCTCCTCCTTGTCGAAGGACTTGAACTGCTGGCCGAACCCGGACAGGGCGATGGTGTCCAGGGTGAGCCGGGTGTAGTCGTCGGTGATGTTGACCGGCTGACCCTCCCGGCGCTCCCACTTGCCCACCAGGTTCTCGGCGATCTCCAGCATCTGCCCGAAGTAGGACCTCATGGCCCGCTGGCTGAAGGCCGGCAGGAGGACACGGTGCGCCATGGCCCATTCCTCCTCGTGCTGGTGGGCCGTGAACAGACCCGCACCCGCGAAGTCCCGGACATGGCTCAGCGGCGTCTTCTCGATCTGTTTGAAGAACCGGGTCTCGTCGGAGACCTCGGCCACCAGGTCCGGGTCGTAGACAAAGACCTGCTCGATGCCGGCGATGTCCAAGCTGAAGATGCCCTCGGGGAACTGCTTGGACAGCTCAGCGAAGTAGGCGAACGGGTTGGTGCCGGGGACCTGCGTCGTGTGGCCGAGGATCGGGATCCCGCGCGGGGACCGGACGGGGCGAAGGTCGTTCGCGGAGTGCGTGGTCATGGCTTGCTCCTCTGCGTGGAGGGGGATGGGCAAGGGCGCGCTGCGCAGGTCGATGCCGTGGCGCCGTACGGAAACATACGCCGTATGGAATTAGTACCGTACGGCGTATGGAAACTTGAAGCAAGCCCGGCCGACCTGGCGGGCGCTGTGATTCAGGTCATTTCCATACGGCGTATGGAACTGATACCGTACGTGGTATGGAAGAGAAGGTGAGGCGTCCCCCGCGGGGAACGAGGAAGAGAGACGTGCCTCTGACCGAGGCCGGGATCTATGCCGCCGCCCTGCGGCTCATCGACGAGGACGGGGTCGAGGCGCTCACCATGCGCAAACTCGCCACGGTGCTCGATGCGAACCCGATGTCGCTGTATCACCATGTGCCGAACAAGGAAGCCGTGCTGCGCGGCGTGGCGGGAATGGTCGGTGCCCAGTTCCGCACCGTGACGCTTCAGGACGCTCCGTGGCAGGAGCGCATCCGTCTGCTCGCCATGGACTTCCGGACCCTGGCGCACCGTCACCCGGAGCTGATGGCCTACTCGTTCAGCCACCAGCCGGACTTCATCCAGCCCGACGACCCGTTCTGGACCGCGCTCACCGCGATCGTGGCCGCTGCCGGGGTGTCGCAGCCGGAGGTCCCGGAGATCGCCGCTCTCATGGTCGCCGTCGTCGTCGGTGTCCTCGGCGCCGAACTCAACGGCTCGCTCCAACAGTGGGCGAGCCTCAAGCCCCCCGGGGCCGCTGCCGGCGCGGACGAGGTCACGGACGCAGACCAGGCAGGCCCCGACCAGGACCACATGTTCCGGCTGGTGATCGACACACTCATCACGGGCCTGGAAGGCCGGCTCGCCACCGGTCGTAACGGCCGGGGCGCCAGCCGCTGAGCTGGTGGTTCCAGGGCGTTGCGGCCTGGGGCGCCCGTGATCGGGCGAGTTCAGCCTGCGACGCACTTGGAGCCACCCGTCACGTCCGGGAAGACCGTCCCGGGGCAGCCGCTACCGGTGCACGGTGTGTTGTCGACCCGGCCTGCGCGGTGGCGAGCAGGGGGGAAGGACTCGCAGGCGTCGGCACCGCCACCGACAGGTCCGCGGTCCGGAGCTCCGGGCGGCGCTCGTCACTGCCCTGAGCTTCTGTGCGCGCCCCCGGGTCTGCCCTCCCGGCAACCACACCCTCATTCGTCACCGCGGGCCGCTCCTTTCTCCCCCTCGGCACTGCGCCGGCACCCCGGGCCCCTGGGCGCCGTGCGCTCACCCGGGCAGTGCGCGCGCAAGGGCGTGGACACAGCTGCGCGACTCGCTCGCACTCCGGACAACGCCGAGCACACCCGGGTGCGCCTTGGCAGCCGAGCTGCCTGCGCGCCGCGGGTCGAAGCATGGCGGGCATGGTGTCGCTGGTACCCATGCATTCTCCGGAGCAGGGGCGGACCCCCCCGGGCGACCAACTGCTGCTCCTCGGCGCACGAGTGGCGTCCGGCTGCCTCCTGGCGGCTGGGCCCCCTGAGGCCGGGCGTCGTCGCCCGGGTACGGAGCCGCGCTCGCCGCCCATGAGGCTTCCTGGGTTCGGCAAAACTGCTCTTCTCCGCAGTTGATCTGACTTTGAGGGGGACAGGGAATATGAGTAGGGGCCGCCGTGAGGTCGGCGGCCCCTGAGCATCAGTGCAGTGTGCTGTTGGCAGTCGTGCAGTGATGAGCGGGTGTCCGTGGGCCGGCGTCGGGCGAGGATGGGGCGAAGCCGGCCTCGGCCAGGATGTCGGCGGCCACTCCGCGGCCGACCTGGGCAAGGCCGATCAGCAGGTCGTCGCAGTCGATGCGGTCGGAGCCGTTGTGCTCGGATCGCCTCTGGGCGAAGGCGATGGCCTTGCGGGAGTAGGGCGTCCAGGCGATGCGCTCGGCCGCTTGCGAGGCACCCGTGCTCAGCCGGGTGCCGACCAACCGCTGGACCGCTTCCGGCGAGACACCGACGGCCTGCAGGAGCCGGGTGGCGCTGTTGTCCTCGGCGCTCAGGCCCCAGAGCAGGTGCTCGGTGCCGATGCAGTTGTTGCGGTGCTGCACCGCCGCCTGTTCGACGTGCGCCAGCGCCCGGCGGAGATCGTCGGTCATCGACTCGGGGCTGCAGCGCTTGGGCGGGCCGTTGAAGCGCTGCTGGACCGCCTGTCGAGTCACACCCAGGGCGGCACCGATGCCGGCCCACGAAAAGCCGTGCGTCCGGCAGTGCTCGACGTGTTCCTCGGCCAAGGCATCGGCCAACGCCTGCAGTTGGCCGGCAAGGTCCGCAGCGACGGTCAACAGGGCAATCGGGTCGGGCTGTTCCTGTCCTGCGGGACGGTGCGTGGTGTCGCACCTGCGGTGGACTTCCGCGATGAGATCGCCCAGGTCCGGAAGAGCCATGAGGGCGCTTGCCCTTCTGGCCGCGTCACCTGCGGGAAGGTCAACCGTCATCGCAAGGGTGAGTCCACGGTGGGCGTCAGCAGGGTCTCGTCGAGGCCGATGATCTGGCTGATGTCGAAGCCCTCCATGTCCGCGCGGAACTCAGGACTCGACAGGTACGCCTCCAGCCGCTCCTGCACGTCGTCGGCGTCCCGGTAGGAAACGAGGGCGTACAGCCGGGGAGCCTCGCTTCCGGGCGCCGCGGGCACCGTCCACACGCCGTGTGTGGTGATCCGGTGCTTGGCCATACCGGGAATGTGCTGGGCCCAGATCTTCTCGTAGGCGGAGAGCGCGTCGGGGCTGCGCAGGGTGTAGACACGGAGCTGGTACTGGGACATGACACTGGTTCCTTTACTCAAGAGCATGGATGGTCGGCGGTCAGCCGTGGGGGAGTAGGTGTGCCAGTTCGGCATCCCAGTCGATGTGTCCGGACTCGGTACCCCGTGGCACCAGAGCCTCCGTGTCCTGAAGGAAGGACGTGATGTCCCGCACGGGGACCTCGACCAGGGCGGTGCCCGCGGAAGACCCGAGGGCGATGTACATCGACTGGTCACCACGCCCCACGGCCGACCAGATCCGGACGTCCGCGCAGCCTGCGGAAGCCTTCAGGCCGTCAGCCAGAAGATCCCGCCCCAGGACCCATTCGACCGGCTCGTCGCAGTCGGCGAAGAAGACGGCACGGACGACATAGGGATCAGCGGGCTCATACCGCAGACGTACGCACAGGGGCAGTGAGTAGGCGTGCGAGACGACCAGCTGCGCGGCCACCCGCCGCTCTACGACCTTCAAGGACTTCTTCATCGACTTCCGCTCCTGGGCGTGGCTCGGCGGCGCCTCACGCCGGCCTGTGGCGAAGAGGCAGCGCGGGCGGAGGCGGTACAGCAGGCCGCGGGCACCGGACGGCACCGGCGCACCGCACGATGAGTGGCGCGGCACTCACTCAGCCGGTGGTCGAAGTCCGGTCCCACGGCCTCGACCAGTACCCGTCTCACCGGTCGTCACGGCTCAGGGCGTGGTGGTCCCTGCTCCGGCCGTCGTGCTCGAGGCGGTTTCCGTCGTTGGGGTACGACCTCTCCGACTTCCAGCCGCGTCCCTCGCCCTCCCACCGGTAGAAGTGGCCATCGCGGTAGAAGAGACCGTCGCAGTCGTGCCGGGTCGCATTGGCGCCGTGATGGTCCTGGTGCCAGCCGCGGATCTCGTCGCAGGAGTAGCCCTGCTCGAGCAGGTAACCGACACCGTGGTCCCAGCTGTAATCAGCGGCCACGCCCTTTTCGGTCGGGCGCTGGGCGTGCGTGGCCGCAAGGGGCGCGGCCGAAGCGGTGCCCCCGGCGCCGAGGACGGTGACACCGGCGACCGCAACGGAGGAGACGGTGAGAGCGATGCGCTTCGTGAGCTTCTTCATGATCTTTCCTTCCCGGTGGCGTGATCTGTGCCAACGGCGGTTCTGTCAGGCGATGTGTGGCGCCTGACGCGGTCCGAGCAAGCAGTTCCATACGCCGTATGGAATTGCCCTTCCATTGTTACCATACGGCGTATGGAAATGTCGAAGTGGCGAAGGTAACTGCCGCCGCCAGCCCTCTCGGCGCACTGGCCTCCCTTGCTTGGCCGCGACGATGCGTGTTCACCCCGCGTACGCGCGTCGGGTTGGTCGAACGGCGGGACGCGCGGCCGGAGCGGGTTCTGATGATCGGCGGCTTCACCGGCTCGGAGATCGCCTCAGCCCCGGGAGCGAGGATTCGAGGTCACGGATGCACGTCGAGGGGTCGGCGGACTCCAGGCCGCACAACCGCATACACCACCAGGAACGGACCTCATGGGCCCAGCCCCCGACGGGCCGCTGACGCGAAGGTGAGCGATCGGCTCGACGCCCTCGTCGCAAATCGGCCCTGAGGCAGCTTGTTCACCGCAGTGGCGGGTTTGCGATCGCCGGAAGGCGGGACGAGAATTTTTTTAGGGCGGGATGACCGGGGCACACCCTGATGCCGACGCCGTCGATGTGGCGCCCCCTTCTAGTTGCGCTCACGCTCACAGCCGACAAGCGTCACCGTGAAGGAAGCGGCGCAGCGAACAGGGCCGAACCTGCTCATTCGGTGGCCTGGCCGGGGCGACGGGTGGGACATCCGGCCCGGTCGCCTAACGAGAGGCTGGAGAAACCGACCCATGGCTTCATGACCGAGGCTGCATGACCGTGTCGATGGTCGCCGTGGGGCGGAGGCAGAGCGGAAGGAGTCTGCCCATGCGGATCGTCGTGGACCTGAATCGGTGCCAGGGATACGCACAATGCGTGTATCTGGCGCACGAGGTCTTCAGGTTGAACGGTCAGGAGGCGCTCACCTATGAGCCGAACCCCGATGACGAGCGGCGCCTGCAGGTCGAGCGAGCGGCTGCGGCGTGCCCGGTGCAGGCGATCGTGATCGACCGCGTGGACGGCGCGGAGGGGAGCGCGACGTCATGACCTTGCCGGTAACGGTCGCAGAGCTGGTGCGCGAGTTCCGGGCCGGCGGCCGAATCGTCATCGTGGGTGCTTCTCTGGCCGGGCTGCGGGCCGCGGAGACCCTGCGCGAGGAGGGCTTCACCGGTTCTCTGACCATCATCGGGGACGAGCCGTACGAGCCTTACGACCGTCCCCCGCTGTCCAAGCAGGTACTCAAGGGCTGGGTGCCGGCCGACCACACGAAGTTGCCCCGCATGCGAGAAGTGGATGCCGACTGGCGGCTCGGGGTGGCCGCCATCGGGCTGGACCGGGTCACCAAGCAGGTGCGCCTGGCCGACGGGGAGCAGGTGCCGTACGACCGTTTGCTGATCGCCACGGGCACCCGCGCGCGACAGTGGCCGAACCCGGCCGAGGCCGCTCTGCACGGGGTGCACACGATTCGTTCGCGTGATGATGCACAGCAGCTGCAGAAGGAGTTGGCTGAGCCGCCGTCGCGGGTCTTGGTGATCGGCGCTGGGTTCATCGGCTCGGAAGTGGCCTCTGTGTGCCGGGAGCTCGACATCCCGGTGACCGTCGTCGAGCGGGGTTCGGCGCCGCTGGTCGGCGCGCTCGGCGGGGTGATCGGGGAGATCGCCGCGCAGATGCAGCGCGATCATGACGTGGACCTGCGCTGCGGGCTTGGTGTGTCGTCACTGGAGGGCGACTCCGCCGGGCATGTGCGGCGTGCGCATCTGTCTGACGGAACCACCGTCGACGCCGACGTGGTGGTGGCCTCGCTGGGGTCGATCCGCAACGTGGAATGGCTGGAGGGCTCGGGGCTGGCGGCCGGTTTCTGGGGCGTCGGGTGCGATGCCGGTGGTCGGGCCTTCGACATCAACGGTGTGGTCACCGACAGCGTCTACGTGGCAGGTGACGTGGCGCGTGCGCCGCATGTGCTGTACGAGTACCAGTTCCTGGCGATGGAGCACTGGGACAACGCCGTTTTCGGCGCCGAGGTCGCGGCGCACAACATGGTGAACCTGGAGCCCCACTATCGCCCGCATCTGCTGCTGCCCGGCTTCTGGTCCGGTCAGTTCGGCGTGAACATCAAGTCCGTCGGCGTGCCGCCCTTCGGTGACGAGATCGTCTTCACCCAAGGATCGGTCGAGGAGCGCCACTTCGCCGCCGCCTACGGTCACCGGGGCCGCATCGTCGCGGCCGTCACCTTCGATCACGGCAAGTGGCTGGAGTACTACGGGAAGCTGATCGAGCAATCCGGTCCGTTCCCGCCCCCGCCGCCGGGCTGGGACCAGCCGACCGACATGAAGCCGATGCCGGCCGAATTTCCGGACCCACGGGTCCCGACGGCGGTCCCCGACGTCGTCCTGACCGGCCATGCCCCGAGCGAGCGGACGGCCGAGTTCCGGCCGCGCCGTCACTGACGCGCTCGTCGGGGCAAGCCCCGTAGGCGGACAGCATCGACAGGAAGAAGGAGGGGAGCCTCGTGGTCGAGGAAACCCCCTGGCAGCAGGCCCTCCGCTACGCCAACCGCGCCAACCCGTACCCCTTCTACGAGGAACTGCGCAAGCAACCGGTGGCGCGGCAGCCGGACGGGACCTATGTCGTCAGCACCTACCGGGAGATCGTCGCGCTGCTGCACGACCCCCGCGTCAGTTCGGATGTCAGGAAGCTTCCCGTCCCGGCAGCGGCCCAGGCCGAGGGTTCGGCGGAGGCCGAGCCGATCTCGGAGGCGGTCATCTCCCTGGAGCCGAACATCATCACCTGCGATCCGCCCGAGCACGATCGGGATCGCCGGATGATGATGCCGCACTTCGTCGGCCCGTCCCACGCGCCTTGCCTGGTATCCGACCTGGAGCCCGAGATCCGCCGCATCGTCGGCGGCCTCCTGGACGACATGAGGGGCAAGACCCGTGTCGACGCCGTCGACGACTTCGCCTACCCCCTGCCGGTGACGGTGATCTGCAAGGTTCTGGGCGTGCCGCCGGAGGACGAGCCACGCTTCCACCACTGGATCGAAACGGCCCTGGACGCCTTGGACTTCGGTCCGGAAGCCGCCTCCGAAGAGATCCGGAGCCGGCAGGCCGGGGGGCGGCAGGCCGTGCAGGAATTCGGGCAGTTCGCAGCCGAGCTGCTCGACAGATACGCCCGGCAGCCCGGCCCTGGCATGCTCTCAGCGCTGGTGAACGAGGACGGCCCGGAGGGACGGATGTCCAAGGGCGTGCTCGCGAGCAACGCCCTGCTCCTGATCTTCGCGGGACACGAGACCACGGTCAACCTCATCGCCCACAGTGTGCTCACCCTGCTACGCCACCCCGACACGCTGGAGACGCTGCGCCGCCGGCCCGACCTGATCGTGCCCGGGGTGGAGGAACTGCTGCGCTACGAGTCGTCGGTGCAGTTCTGGCACACCCGCTCCGCCGTGGAGGACATCGACATCGCCGGCACCACCATCCCGAAGGGGGCGCCGATCTTCCTGGCGTACGGCTCGGCGAACCGCGACCCGGAACGGTTCACCGACCCCGACGAACTCGACCTCGAACGCCCCGACAACCAGCATCTCGGTTTCAGTCAGGGCATCCACTTCTGCTTCGGCGCTCCGCTCGCGCGGCTCGAGGTCCAGATCGCGGTGGGTGAGTTCGTCCGCCGGGTGCAGAACCCCCGGCTCGTCGAGGACCCGCCGCCGTACCGGCACAACCAGATCTTCCGCGGACCGCGGCACGTCCTGGTCGACATCGACGGCATCCGCGACTGACCCATGTGTGCGTGAAGGATCGCTATGCGAGCTTTTCAACTCGTCGGTTGGCGGCAGCCTCCTGAGCTGCGCGAGGTGCCGGTGCCCGAGCCGGGGCCGGGGCAGGTTCTGGTGAAGGTCGCAGGTGCCGGTGCCTGCCACTCCGATCTGCACATCATGCAGGCACCCGCACCGCCACCCGGCTTCACGGATCTGCCCCTCACACTCGGCCATGAGAACGCGGGATGGGTGGAGCGGCTGGGACCGGGCGTCACCGGGTTCGCGCCCGGGGACCCTGTGATCGTCTACGGCTCCTGGGGCTGTGGCATCTGCGCCAACTGCCGTCAGGGCCAGGAGAACTACTGCCGGCAGCGCGCCGGTCAGGGCCCGGGCCTGGGCGGTGGTCACGACGGCGGCATGGCCGAGTACCTGCTGATCCCGGCGGCGCGCTACCTGATTCCGCTGGGCGTCCTCGATCCCCGCCAGGCCGCCCCGCTCAGCGACGCGGGGCTGACCAGCTATCACGCTGTGAAGCGGTCGCTGCACCTGCTGGGGCCGGGCTCCACCGCGGTCGTGATCGGGGCCGGCGGCCTGGGCCAGATGACCATCCAGATCCTGCGCGCGCTGAGCGCGGCGACCACCGTCGTCGCCGTGGACACCGACGCCGGCAAGCTGGAGACCGCCAAGCGTATGGGCGCCGACGAGGCTCTGCTCTCGGGTGACGAGGCGATCGCCCGCATCAAGGACATGACGGCGCAGCAGGGCGCTCAGCTTGTGCTGGACATGGTCGGCGTGGACCCGACGCTGCGGATGGCCGCTCAGGTGGCCAGGATGCTCGGCCACCTGACCATTGTCGGTCTCGGCGGCGGAGCCCTGCCCGTCGATTTCTCCAGCCCGCCGCACGAGTGCTCGGTCGCCGCGCCCTACTGGGGCTCCCTCACCGACCTGATGGAAGTGATCACGCTCGCCCAGCAGGAGAAGATCAAGGTACTGGTCGAGCACTTCCCCCTGCAGCGCGCCAACGAGGCGTACCAGCTCCTGCACGACGGCAGGATCCAAGGACGCGCCGTCATCACCCCCCACGCATGAGTACCGGCGTCAACGCGACTGGCACACGCCGTGCGACTGGCCTTTGACGCACCGGGCCCCGGGGGAATCCCACCCCCCGGGCTCTCGTGAACCGGAGCGTGACAGTCGGCGGCACGTGCCGGTGAGCCGGTGAGCCGGTGAAAGCAGCTTGCTCGTGGAACATCACATCCGTCACGAACCCCGCCCGTCGTCTCCACCGAGCAACTTGAGGCTGGCCGGGTGACGATGGACATACACCGACGTGACAACGCTGCTCCAAAGAGGAGGCAGGCGTCATGACATCTCCTACCGAAGCCCCGGGCCCCGTCCCCCAGCGCGGCACCGAACCAGAAGAGAGCTCCCTGGCCGACGGTATGGCCGCCCTGGCGAACATGGGCTGGCAAATCCTGCTCACGATGGGCCTCGCCACCATCGCCCTGGGCGTCATCGCCCTGGTCTGGCCGGGCGCGACCCTACGTGTCGTCGGCATTCTCTTCGGCGTCTACCTACTGGTCACCGGCGTCTTGCAACTCGCCGCCGCCTTCGGCACCCACGTTCCCCGGCACCTTCGCGTCCTGCACTTCATCACCGGCGCGGCCTCCGTCCTGCTGGGGCTGATCTGCTTCCGGGGCACCCTGGAGTCGATCCTGCTGCTCGCCCTGTGGATCGGCTTCAGCTGGCTGCTGCGCGGCACCACGGAGACGGCCGCGGCGGCCTCCGCCCCGGCCATGCCGGGGCGCGGCTGGCACGTCGCCTTCGGGATCATCGGCGCTCTGGCCGGCATCGTGATGATCATCGTGCCGTTCGCCTCGATCGCGACACTCACCCTCGTGGTGGGCGTCATGGCCATAGTTCTGGGCCTGACCGAAGTGGTCCGCGCCATCAGGACGCGCGTCGAGATCGGCCATCTCGCTTCCGGCACGACGACCCGGCGGCGCCCCCTGTTCCACGCACGTCCGCACCCCCAGCACTGATCGGCCGGAAGCGGGGAGCGGCGACATCGTCCAACCTCCGCGGATCATCGGCCGACGAGCGGACCTTTCACGCTCATCGCAGTGTCATTCGGGCTCTGTCTCCCACACCTGCCGCCCACCGCGCGGCGTGCTTGGGTCAGTCGGTGTGACGGCCATGAGACGGCCCCACAAGTGAGGCCGCCCGCCGGACGACGGCCCATCCGAGCGGCCGCCGTCCGGTGGGCACGGCGCCCGGCCGATGACGGGGAACCCATACCCGCAGCGTCCGGGGGCTGATCCGGCACCGCACGGGAGTCGGCAGGGTGACGGCTTCGCCGTCCAGCCCGACGGGGACGACCGGGGCGTCGGCGTGGATGACGACGTCCTCGGGTGTCGCGAGACGGGTCAGACCGTGTATCTGCCCGCTTCGCAGCCTGACGGCCGTGTCGGCGGGCGTCTCCGCCCTGGCGGCCAGTACTCCCAGAAGCCCGGAGTCGAGCTGCGCACGCCGGTCGATCCCGGCCGGGTCGTCAATCCGGTAGGGATTGTTGCTCACCAGCACGGCATCCGGCCGGTCCACCGTGAGCGGCCCTGCGCGTACCACCAGCTCCGGACCCTCGTGGCGGGCCAGGAACTCCGGGAGGATCCTCACTATCGTGCCGATCTTGTCCTCTCGATAGGCCGGATCCTGCACCAGGGCGGCATAGGCTCCGAACGACACGTTGTTGACGAACGCCCGCTCACCCGCGTACCCGAGATCCACGCGCAGCTCGACGCCGTCCGTGAGGGCCTCCAGCGCCGCCGAAGGGTCCTCACGGTCCAGGCCGAGGTCCATCGCGAAGTGATTGCGGGTACCCGCCGGAATGACCACGAAAGGCAGGCCGCTCTCCGCGGCCACCTTGGCGACAAGCGCCTGCGTGCCGTCTCCGCCGGCCACCCCGAGCAGATCCGCACCGTCATCCACCGCGCGTCGGGCGACAGTCGCCAGGTCCTGGGGCAGGGAATGATCGACCAGGAAAACCTGAGCTCCGAACGCACGGGCTCGTTCCGCGATCCGGAACCGGCCCGCTTTCCCTCCCCCCGAACGCGGATTCACGATCAGGTAGGGCTGCCGCGCTCCGGTCGCCGGTCGCGACGCGCTCTCGGTCATGGCACGTACCGACAGGCCGCTTGCATCGGCCCGGCGCACATCACCGGCGACAGCAGGACTGTCGCGATCATGCCAGCAGCTGACGGCGCCGTCCCCCACCGGGCCGACGGTCCTGCGATTGCACCTGCGGCCACCGCCACGATGACACTTCCTTCAACAGTTACGGCTTACGGCACCAGCCTGCAGCTCAGCCTGAGCATCCGCACCTGGGACGTACGTGGCAGACCCGCCACCGCCGTCGACGTCCACCGCGCCGTGGACCGGTCCCCGCAACGCCTCCACCACCGCCGGGCCGACGCCGTCTCCCCACCCTGCGTGCGTCGGGGCCGGAGGGCGCACGGATCGGGATGTGGATGAGCCACGGAAGCGCGCTCACGCAGAAGACCCGCCACCGCTCCCACTGCACGGCATCAGCCACCAGGCCAGTGTCGATGGTGATGAACGGAAAGCCCTTGAAGTGCTCCGCCGCCCTGCTCGGTCGGGACGTTCAGGTGCCAGCCAGTGGTCTGGGTGATCTTCTTACCCTGATGCCCTCTTCAGCCGCGGAGTACAGATGAGAGTCGGCCGTGGCCTTCTCCAGCGCCAGCCGATCGAGGCGGCCAATGCCCAGGACGTGACCGGCGGCTCGGCGATGGGTGCCGCGCCGCATCCTCGTTTCCCATGGCTGGGGCTGGGCACGCAGTGATTATGGCGTCGCGTCCGGTTCCGGTGCGAACCATCCTTGCCACCATCGGGCTGGTGCTCGCCACCTACGTCGCGCTCGAGCTGGTGGTTCAGGCTCGCCGGGTCTTGATCTGGGCGGTCATCGCGTTGCTCTTGGCCGTCTCCCTTCATCCGGCCGTCGAGGTGCTGCAGCGACGGCTGCCGCGGTGCCGACGGGCGGTGGCCACCTTGCTGGTCTTCTTGGCCGCTGCCGCGGCCGTCGGCGCGGTGATCGCCCTGTTCGTCATCCCCTTGGCGCAGGAGGGAAGCCGGTTCGCCGATCGTCTGCCCGCGATGATCAGGGACGTCCGAGCCGGCCACGGGCCAGTCGGCAACCTGCTGGAGCGGATGCACGCTCTGCAGTACGTCGAGCGGCATCAAACGCAGATCCGCGCGTTCGTCACCGGACTGGGCACGCCCGCCTTGAAGTTCATCCGCGGCGCCGCGAGTACCGCGACAGGCGCTCTCACGATTTTTGTCCTGGCCTATCTGATGGTCTTGGAGGGCCCCAAGGCCATAGATCGGTCCCTGGCCCTCGTGGACGAGGCGCCCGCGGCCCGCATACGCCGCGTCGGAGCCGCGTGCGCCCGTACCGTCAACGGTTACCTGACCGGAAACCTGCTGATCAGCGTCATCTGCGGGTTCCTGACCTACGTCATGCTGCTGGTTTCCGGAGTGCCGTTCGCCGGTCTGCTGGCCCTCTTCGTCGCCCTGACCGACCTCATTCCCCTGGTAGGCGCCACCATAGGAGCTGTCGTCGCCTCCTCAGTAGCGTTCGTCCACTCCCTGCCGGCCGGCATCGGAGCCATCGTCTTCTTCATCGTCTACCAGCAGGCCGAGAACCACCTTCTGCAACCGGTCGTCCTGTCTCGGACGGTGAAACTCAACGCCCTCACCGTGCTGCTGGCCATCCTGATCGCCGCCGAAGTCGCCGGGATCCTCGGTGCCCTGCTGGCGATTCCCGTCACCGGCATCATCCAAGTCGTCCTCGGTGACATCTGGGCTCACCGCCACGGGCGGCCGCTGGGGCTGCCGTTGCGGGCAGACAACAGCCCCGAGAACGCCGACGGGTCCGACGACCCCGAATGACCGGCACATGGAATTTCGGCCGCCAGCAGCGCAGCGAACGCATGGGGCTGATCCTCATGCCGTTCGCCTTGATCGACCGAGCCGGATCGGCCGGACGTAGCCGGCGACGACTTCGCACAGTTGGTGCTGCCGTCGTGGCGATCTGGCGCTACGCGGCGCGCTACACGCACTGGCCTGGGCGATCTCGGACATTCACCGTCAGCAGCGGCAGCCGTCAGAGCCCCGGCAGGCCAGGGCCAGATCACACTGGCCACCCTGCGTTCCCTGCGCGCGCTGCTGGTGCGGCAGTCCGTGATTGTCATGGAGGCGGTGGCTGCCTGTGTGATCACTGGTCCGGGTCGGTGGGGGTGGCCGTCAGCAGCGGTCGCGGCCCTGCAGGACGTGAAGTGGTTGTTGAAGGAGCCGAGGCCCACGTCCGCACGCTCCGCGAGGGCTCGGACCGAGCGACGGCGTTCGAAGCCCTGGAGGCATGGCTGCGGACAGCCGCCTCCGCCTGGACCAGGAAGGCCACTCTGTCAGTGTCCAGCCGACAGGTGCCTCCGGCTCGATCGAGGTGCTGGTGGACGGAAAAGTCGTCGCCCGGGGCAGCGCCTCCCGGGCAGGCAAAACCGTCCTCTACGCCGAGATCCTCGGGGATCCGCCGCGCCCCCTGAGCGTCACAGTGGTGGACATGGGCGGCGTGTCTCTGTGCGAGATGGAGGCCGGCGGTATGCGCTCCCTCATGTCACGCGTACCGTTTCATGGAACGGTCGTCCAGACGACGGACACCGCGGCATACCGTCCGGCAAATGCGCAGGTGGGTGCGGCGTGCGGTACACCGCGTTACGGGCGCTGGCCACATCCGCCGGCCCCGCTGACCTTGCTCACCATTGTCAGGTCCGGGGCAGCGACGGTAGGGGCCGAGTGGCGATCTCCTGTGCTTCGGCGCGCGGCATGCCGAACATGCGCAGCAGGCGGAAGGCCAGTTGGTCGGAAACATGCGCGGCATCGAGGTCCGGGCGGGTCTCCAGTAGGTGGAGCACTCCGAGCAGGGCGCCGCCGACCATGGCCACAGAAGTGCGCGGGTCGTCGATGTCCAGCCGTCCGTTGTCGGCGGCGGCCCGCAGATCCCGCATCGCCTGAGGTGCCAAGCCGCTGTCGGAGGTCAGATAGGGCATGCCCGTACGGACGAGGATCCTGGCGATCTGTGTGTGGGTGCGCTGCAGTCGGCCGGTCAGGCGGACGCTGGCGGCGAAGGTCTCCGCGGGGTCCTTCAGGTCTCCCACGACGGATTCCAGGAGTGCGCCGTGTTCCTCCAGGGTGAGGGCGACGGCGGCGTCGAATAGCTCCTCCTTGCTGGTGAAGTGGTTGTAGAAGGAGCCGAAGCCGACGTCCGCCGCCTCGGTGATCTCTTGGATGCTCACTTCGGTCCGCCCCTGCTCGGCGAGGAACCGCTGCGCGGCGGCGATCAGCGCGGCACGGGTACGCGCCTTGCGTCGGTCCAGGCGGTTGGGCGTGTGGCTGGGCGTCCGACTGTTTGCCTTGCCCTGTCGGTCGATACTCATCCCTCCACCCTACCCAGTGAATCAGCTTTGATTTTATCGTCACCACTGACGGCTATTGACGCGGGCTGACATCTGAACTGATTCTCTCATCACTGCTGACTGGAGCTGCTCACGGGAGTGGTCCGGTCGGTGCCTGTCCAGGACTCAGGAGAGCCGATGAGTATCCAGGTCGTCCGCACCACAGACGGCTGGTGGGTGGAGAGCGGCACAGGACGGCTGCACCGTGTCGACACCGACGCGGACACCACCGCCGGCCTGCTCGCCGACCGCTTGGCCGTGCAGCAGGCGGCTGCCCGCGCCGCGAGTGACCCCGACGCCGGGCTTTCCGTTGGAGAAGCCGAGCTGCTGTCGCCCGTCACCTCGCCCTGCCGGGTCGTGGCGCAGATGGTCAACTACCGTTCCCACGCGGTGGACTCCGGATTCAACCCGGACACCGTTCCGCCGGCGTTCTTCCGTAAGGCGTCCGGATCCGTCAGCGGGCCCTACCAGGACATCGTGCGTCCACAGCACGTGTGTTTCCTGGACTACGAGGTGGAGCTCGGGCTGGTGATGGGCGCCGATTTGCCGGTCGGCACCGAGGTCGCCGACGCCGCCCTGGCGGAGTATGTCGCCGCGCTGGTCGTCGCGGACGACGTCAGCGCCCGCGACCTGCAGCTGCCCAAGACACAGTTCTACGAGGCCAAGTCGTACCCCACCTTCACTCCGCTGGGCCCCCGGCTGCTCCTGGTGGACGCCGACGATCTGGCCCGTCTGCCGGACCTACGGCTCACGCTGAAGGTCAACGGGGCCACCCGGCAGGACCGCACCACTACGGACATGATCGTCCGGCCCGCCCGCGCCCTCAGTCTGCTCGCCCGCTTCCAGACGCTGCAGCCCGGTGACGTCCTGCTTACCGGAACCCCCGGCGGCACCGCCCTGAAATCCCCCGGCAGGCTCCTGACCACGCTCGCCGCCCTGCTGCCCCCGCACAAGCGCTGGCAGAAGTTCTTCGCCCGCCAGCAGGCGAACCCCGACTACCTCCAGGACGGCGACATCGTCACGGCCCGTATCGCAACCGATGACGGCGTACTCGATCTCGGCGAGCAGCGCACCGTGGTGCGCGCCCGCTGACGACTCCCGGGACCCCCGCCCGGGACGGGCCGGCCCGGCATCCCCGTACCGGAGCCGGCCACTTGACCCCATCCCTCACCCTGCAAAGGCGCACCGGTGACACGCACACCCACCGACCTGTTGTGGCCCGCCCCCGACAGCGTCGCGGACCCGTCCGCGATCGAGGCCGTCCCGCTGCATGAGCGCGGCCTGCCCGCCACCACCTACGAGACCCTGATTCGCGCCGCCCGCCTGTGGCCCGACCGTCCTGCCCTGACGGTGCTACCCGATGCCGCCCGCTTCCTGCGCCCGGCCACGGCCACCTTCGCGCAACTGCGTGACCAGGTGCATCGCACCGCAAATCTGCTGGGCTCCCTCGGCGTCACCCGCCGGGCCGCCGTGGGCCTGCTCGCGCCGAACACCGCGGAGCTGCCCGCCGCCCTGCTGGCCGCGCAGGCAGCGGGCATCGCCGCCCCGGTGAACCCGGGCCTGGCGTCCGGGCACGTCGAGCAGTTGCTGCGGCGCAGCGGCGCGCGGGTGCTCATCGCCGCCGGTCCACAGCTGGATGCGCGAGTGTGGGCCACGGCCCGGCAGGTCGCCGCGGCCTTGCGGCTGGAGGCACTGCTGGCGCTGGCCCCCACCCTGGCCGACAACCCCGCCCCCGCTCTGGAGCCCATCGAAGGCGTACGCGTCGGCTACCTCACGGAGCTTGCCGCGTCCCATCCCGCCGACCGGCTGGTGGACATCCAGCCTCCGTCCGCCGGCGACCTGGCCGCCTACTTCCACACCGGCGGCACCACCGGCACTCCCAAGCTCGCCGCGCACACGCACGCCAACGAGGTCGTCGACGCCTGGATGGTGGCCGCGAGCATTCCTCTCGACGAGGACGCGGTGATGTTCGCAGCGCTGCCGTTGTTCCACGTCAACGCCCTGATCGTCACCCTGCTCGGCCCGCTGCTGCGCGGCCGGGGAGTGGTGTGGGCGGGGCCGCTGGGCTACCGCGATCCCGAGCTGTACGGCGTGTTCTGGAAGCTGGTGGAGCACTACCGCATCGCCGCCATGTCGGCGGTGCCCACCGTGTACTCCGTCCTCGCCCATGTCCCGGTCGGCGCGGACATCTCCAGCATGCGGTTCGCCGCCGTCGGCGCCTCCCCGCTGCCGCCCGCCGTACGGGAGTCCTTCGAGGAGCACACCGGCATCCCGCTGTGCGAGGGCTATGGGCTGACCGAGGCGACCTGCGCCTCCGCCCTCGGCCTGCCCGGTCACACCCGGGCCGGCAGTGTCGGCCGACGCCTGCCCTACCAGCAGGTCAAGACGGTGCGGATCGACCCGGACACCGGCGAGTGGCACGACCTGCCGCCGGGCGCCACCGGGGTGCTCGCCGTCAGTGGGCCGGTGGTCTTCGCCGGGTACGTCGCCGAGCACACCGCCGACGGGCCTCGACTGGAGACCGCCGGGAAGATCCGCGGCGGCTGGCTGGACACGGGCGACCTGGCCCGCATCGACGCCGACGGCTTCATCCATCTCGCCGGCCGTGCCAAGGACCTGATCATCCGTGGCGGCCACAACATCGACCCCGCTGCGATCGAGGATGCCCTCCTCGCCCACCCCGAGGTCACCGCCGCCGCGGCGGTGGGCCGCCCCGACCCGCACGCCGGTGAGGTGCCCGTCGCCTACGTCACCCTCGCCCCCGGTGCCGAGGCCGACCTCGCCGAACTGCTCAGCTGGGCCACCGAAAGGGTCCCCGAACGCGCCGCCGCCCCGCGCGAGGTGCTCGTGATCGACGCCATCCCGCTCACCGCTGTCGGCAAGCCCTACAAGCTTGGCCTGCGCCTGGACGCCACCCGCCGCGCGGTCCACGCCGAACTGGCCGCCCAGGGCGCGGACTGCGACCCGGAACGCATTCTGTGCCGGCCGCACGACGGAGGCGTGCGCGTCACGGTGCCCGCCCTTGCCGACGAGGCGGTACGGAGCAGGGTCACCACGGCCCTGGACCGGTACGACCTGCACTGGCAGTACGCCCCCAGCAAGCCACCTGAGAGAGAAACCCCATGAGCACCGCCGCCATCGTCCTCGCCGTCCTTCTCGCCGGGATCTTCCTCCTGCTCGGGTCGGCCAAGCTCGCGGCAGTACCCGCGATGCGCCAGGCCGCGGCCCACGTGGGCATGACCACTACCCAGTACCGCCTGCTGGGTGCTCTGGAGGTGGCGGCAGCGGCCGGTCTGCTGCTCGGCCTGCGGATCACTGCGCTCGGTGTCGCCGCCTCGGTCGGCCTGATCCTGCTGATGGCCGGAGCCGTCGTCGTCCATCTGCGCAGTGGCGATCCGGCGGCCCGCTGCCTGCCTGCCGTCATCGTTGGTGCCTTGGCTGGAGCCCATCTCGTCGTGCTGGCCGGCGGCTAGCATCGCCGCCGCCTGGGACCGAGGAGCATCACGATGAGCCGCATCGACGTCCGCCAGCATCTGCCGCCCTGCGCCTCCACGCGATGGCCGGCGTAGCACAGCGTCCCTACTCAGGGCCGCCGCCGCAGGCCGCCTTCCTTTCGTACGGCTGGTACGGCGCCCACCGCATCTTCACCGCCTTGGCCGCCGAGTCCCTGCGCGGCCTCTGAATCGACACCGCTGTTTCCGGCAACCCCTCCGCGCAGTCCGGGCGCTGCCGACGTCCGCCCGCAGCGCCCGGGCGCCTCTCGGAACCGACCAGCCTTTCGCATCCGTACTCGCCGCCGCTTGCTCAACCCGCGAACGGGACCGGCACCCCGCCTCGCTCAATCGACCGGGGAAACGCACTTGGCGCTCTTCCCCTGCCTCTCCTGAGCCGTCCCCACCCCATGGCCCCGAGCCGTGACACCCCATGGAGTACCCATGAACGACATCGACGTCCCCGTCCTCATCGTCGGCGGAGGCGGTGCGGGGCTCACCGCCTCGATGCTGCTCAGCCGCATGGGCATCGAGTCCCTGCTGGTCACCGCCTGGCCCAGCACCTCCGTCCTGCCCAAGGCCCACGTCCTCAACCAGCGCGCCATGGAGATCATGCGCGACGCCGGCGCGGCCGACACCATCTACGCCGCCTCCACCCCGGCCGAGCAGATGTCCCACACCGCCTGGTACGTCGGCCTGGCAGGCGACCACGAAGACTATGGCCGCAGGGTCGCCAGGATGGAGGCTTGGGGAGCCGGCGGGAACTCTCCGGAGTGGCTCGCGGCCAGCCCCGAGCGACAGGCCAACCTGCCCCAGATCCGCCTGGAGCCGGTCCTGCGCACCCGCGCCGAGGAACTCGCGCCCGGCCGGGTCCGCTTTCACCACGAGCTGACCGAACTCGCCCAGGACGACGAGGGCGTCACCGCCGCCGTCACCGACCGCGAGAGCGGCCAGACCTACCGGGTGCGGGCCCGCTACCTGCTGGGCTGCGACGGCGGCCGTACCGTCGGACCCGCTCTGGGCATCGTCCAGGAGGGCGTGCGCGACCTCGCCCGCGTGGTCTCGTTCCACCTCTCCGCCGACCTGTCCCGCTGGGCGCTCGACCCGGAGGTGCTGATCCGCTGGCTGTGGCTGCCCGACCTCGGCATCCCCGGTGTTCTCGTGCCCATGGGCCCCAAGCATTGGGGTCCCGAGTCCGAGGAGTGGGTCTTCCACCTCAACTACGGTCCCGATGACGGCCGCGCGCTGGACGACGAGTCCGTACTGGCCGACCTGCGCACGGGGCTGGGCCTGAGCGAGGAGGACGTGTCGGTCCACATGATCTCCCGCTGGACCCTGGAGGGCGTGGTCGCCGACCGCTACCGCGCCGGCCGCGTCCTGATCGCCGGCGACGCTGCCCACCGGCATCCGCCAACCGGCGGCCTCGGCCTGACCTCCGCCATGCACGACGTCCAGAACCTCACCTGGAAGCTCGCCGCCGTGCTGAACGGCCATGCCGACGACGCCCTGCTGGACACCTACGAGGCCGAGCGGCGCCCCGTGGACGCCACCAACGTCCAGCGCTCGCTGGAGAACGCCATGAACCACATCGCCATCAACGCCCTCTTGGGCGGCGGGCCCGAGGCCGGCGAGGAGGAGAACTGGCGGCAGGCCCGCCGCCTGTGGAGCGCGGACCCCGCCGACGCCGACTTCCGCCGCACCTTCCTGGCCGCCGTGGCCGCCCAGTCCATGGAGTTCAACGAACTGGGCGTCGAGTTCGGCTACACGTACGAGTCCGCGGCCGTCGTCCCCGACGGCACTCCCGCACCCGAGAACCCCGACCCGGTCCGCATCTACCAGCCCGCCGCCCGCCCCGGACACCCGCTGCCCCACGCCTGGCTGGAGGACCTCGACGGCCATGGCGTGGCCCTGGCACGCCTGGTCCGCCCCGGCCGGCTGCTGCTGATCACCGGAGAGGACGGCCAGGCTTGGCGCGAGGCCGCCGAAAAGATCGCCGCCGAGAGCGGGCTGCCGCTGGACGCCATCCGGATCGGCCACGTCGACGGCGACTATCGCGACCCGCGCTCCACCTGGACCGCCGCCCGCGGCCACACACCGGAAGGCGCCGTCCTCGTGCGCCCGGACCGCTTCATCGGCTGGCGCGCCCACGGCGCGGCCACCGACCCGGTCGCCGAACTCACCACCGCGCTGGACTCCCTCCTCGCACGGTAGGAACCGCTCACCTGCCGTGCCACCCGGCCTGCCGATCACCGCCGCAGTCGGCGGGCCGGGGCCCCCACCCTCATCTCCACCTCGCCTCCGGGGCATCGCGGCACCCGCCCCACCATCGCACCAGGTCGTGGAGGCCACAGGAAGGAATCCCCCCGTGAACGACCCGACACCCATCCCCGTCGTCCCCACTGGCGACGCCCATCAAGGGCTGCACAGCGAGCAGGGTGCGCTGCGCGGGGAGCACCCCGGCCGCGCCGTCCAGCCCGTCATCAAGGTGGTGGACCTGGCCTGGCTGGAGTTCACCAAGCCCGACCTGGACCGCGCCGAGACCTTCGCCCACGACTTCGGGTTCACCACCGCTGCCCGTACCGATGACACCCTCTACCTGCGCGGCGCTCTGGCCGGACCGCACTGCTTGGTGATCCGCCGCGGTCCCGCATCGCGATTCATCGGCCCCGCCTTCCGGGCCGCCGACGCCGCCGACCTCGACCGGCTCGCCCGCGCCACCGGCCACAAGGTCCGGACCCTCACCGACTACGCCGGGGGCCGCGCCGTGGACCTGCTCGATCCCTCAGGCATCCCGGTCCGCGTCGTACACGGCGTCACCGAGCAGCCCGCGCGACCGCTGCAACAGCCCCTGGTCCTCAACACGGGCACCACGGCCGCGGCTGCCCGCATCAACGCCACCCAGCGCCCTCCTCGTAAACCCGCCCAGGCGCAGCGCCTGGGCCACGTGGTGCTGTCCACCCGGGTCTTCCGGCGCGCCCTGGACTGGTACCTGCAGCACCTCGGCCTGATCGTCAGCGACTTCCTCTACCTGGACGGGCAGCGCGACCGTGGCCCCACCATGGCCTTCATCCGCTGCGACCGCGGCGGCGAACCCGCCGACCACCACACCCTGGCCATGCACCTCGGTCCCGACACGGGCTACGTTCACTCCGCCTACCAGGTCGCCGACCTCGACGCGCTGGCCGCCGGAGGCGAGTACCTGCGCGAACGCGGCTACCACCACTCCTGGGGCATCGGCCGGCACATCCAGGGCAGCCAGATCTTCGACTACTGGCGAGACCCCGACCGCTTCATGCTGGAGCACTACGCCGACGGCGACGTCTTCGACAACACACTGGAACCCGGCTGGGCCGCCATGTCCGCTTCCGGCCTGGCCCAGTGGGGCCCGCCCGCCACCCGCGACTTCCTCGGCACCACCCCCTCGCCGGGGGCGCTCCTGCGGGCGATCTCCGCACTGCGCGAGGACAACGAAATCGACCGCGCCCGGCTGCTGGGCCTGATGAAAGCCCTGAGCAAGTGACCGCCACCACCCCTGAGCATGTACCCGTTGTGGTCATCGGTGCCGGGCCCACCGGGCTGACCGCCGCGACCCTCCTCGCCCGCCACCTGGTCCGTGCCTCCATCGGCTCCCGGATGCAGGACCTCGCCACTTCCCAGCAGTGGCTGGTCGTCGACGTCCGCTGCCGCGTGCCGCTGCCCGCCTGGGACGGCGTCCACCAGATCTTTCCGAAGGAGGCGGGGGAGGATTCCCAGCGCAGTTCACGGAGCAGATCCAGGACTTGCAAGGCCGACTGGCCCGGCTCGTGGTACGCCACGCACCGCAGCTGCTCACCGTGGTGGGCGTGGGTCCGGACACGGCCGTCACTTTGCTGATCACGGTGAGGGACAACCCGGAACGCATGGGCAGTGAGGCATTTTTCGCCGTGCTGTGCGGGGTCAGCCCTGTCGTTGCTCGGTCCGGTCGTGCCATGGTCGACGACGGACAGCTGGTAAGGCGGGCCACAAGGCTGTCCGTCAATGCCTGTCACGAGTGGACGAGGAGTCAACTCGTTGACAGCCCGCCCAGGCCAGGTTGAGCACCGGTTCGTTCGAAGCCTTCCGGCGGTGGTCGGGTCATGCCGTTGTGCCGGGATCGATGGGACGGTTGTGCAGTGCCACGCCCCGCAGCTGCTCGTGCCGGTGGGGATCGGCCGGGACAGTGCCGTCACGCTCCTGATCACCATGGGAGACAAGCCCGAGCGACTGAACACCGAGGCGTCCTTCGCCGCTTTGTGCGGAGTCAGTCCCATCGAGTACTCCTCGGGCCGGCGGAGCTCGCGTCGGCTCAACCATGGGGGCGACCGGCAGGCGAACGCCGCTCTGCACCGCATCGTCTTCACGCTCAGCGGAAGGGGCCGTCGGGCGAGGTCACGGGCCTCGTCCGCGGAGAGGCCGAGCATGTGCAGGAGCATCTCGGCCACTTTTCCGGCTGCATGGTCCCTGTCGGCCTCGGGCTGATGGACCACAGCTGCAGGAGCGCCAGCAGGCTGCCGTTCAGCGCGGTCAGGGCGATCATCGGGTCGACCACAGTGAAGCGGCCGGAAGCCATGCCCTGCTCCACGTCGCGCCTCGCGCGCGGAGCCAGTCCGCGGTCGGCGCATATGCGGCCGAGCTCGCTGTGGCAGAGAATCCGCATGATCTCCGGGTGTGAGCCGGCCACGCGTGCGCTGAGCCGCACGCCGTCGGCGAAGCGCTCGGCGGGGTCGTCGACGCCGCACAGATGTCGGTCGACGGCTCGCGCGAACTCCTCCAGGGCATCGGCCACGGCCGCGTCGAACAGGTCCGGCCTGCACGTGAAGTGGTTGTAGAAGAAGCCGAAGCCCACGTCGGCGAGCTCCGCGATGGTCCGGATGCTGGCGCTCGTATCGCCCGAATCGGCCAGAAGCTTCCCCGCGGCGCGGACGAGCCTGCCGGGTCTCGGCCCGACGCGGCGTTCGAATCGATCCCTGGGTGGGGCTGACATCGCCACACACCGCACAAGGTCACCAGTTCTGATGAATTCATCATCGCGCTGATGGTGCGAATTGTCCACCCTGAACGCCGTCGAACCCCGACTTCGCCACCCAGCGGTCAGTGATTCCGGCGGCGATAGAGGCCGCCTCGCCTCTCCTCGGCGCACTGCACGGCCACGTTTGATTGAACGATCAGTTTCGGTGGCCTTGACGATTAAGCGGTCGTATCTGATTATTTCATCAGAAATGGGCAAAACGGCGCAAGGCTGGCGGATACCGGGCGGCGGCGAGGTCGCGCGCTGCACCGCAAACTCCGGCTCCCGGTACCCCCGAGGTCTCCGCCTCCTGCCCATCACCGTCCACCACGGCTGCAGACCGGGCGGCCGCGCCCGCGTGCCGGCACTCCCTCACCTCCGCACTGAACGGGATCAACCACGATGACGAATACCGACCACACGCCACTCGCCAAGCCGGTGAGCCCCAGCGAGATACCGGACGCGGCGATAGCGATGATCGATGCGGACGGGACGGTGGCGGCGTGGACGCAGGCCGCTGAGCAACTTGTCGGATACTCGGCCGCGGAAGTGGTGGGCCGATCCGCCGCGCACGTGCTGCCGCCCCCTGAGGAGGCCCGAAGGACTTCGCTGTTCGCCGAGCAGTGCCGTGCCCGAAGTGGCTGGTCCGGCACGGCCGCGGTCCGCCACCGCGACGGCCACACGCTCAAAATGTCACTACGGGTCTCTCTGTTGTGGGGGCAGAACGCCGGCACCCGGTGGCTGGTGTCCGTGACCGACATAGGCGCCCTGTCCTCGGGGCCTGCCAACGGACCGGTGCGGGAGTCGCTGCTTGCCCATGCACCGATCGGCATCGTCGTGTACGACCCGCAGTTGCGCTGTACCTGGGTGAACGACGCCATGCAGCGCCACGACGGCATTCCCCGTGACCGGCGGTTCGGACGCCGTCTGAAGGACTCGCTGCCCGCCGTGGAGGCAGAAGCGCTCGAGGTGGTGATGCGGCAGGTGCTGCAGAGCGGTACCACCATGGTCCACGAGTACCGGGCGTGGCCCCCGTCGGACGGGCGCCGTGAGCATGCGTTCTCGGCCTCGTTCTTCTGCCTCCAGGACGCGGACGGCGCGGCGATGGGAGTGTGCTCCATGACCGTGGACGCCACCGGGAACCGGCGGGCGCGCGAGCGCCTGGCCATCCTCAGCGAGGCGAGTACGCGCATCGGCAGCACCCTCGACGTCATGCAGACAGGGCAGGAACTGGCCGACCTTGCCGTGCCCCTGCTGGCCGACCACGTCGTCGTCGACCTGGTGGAGTCGGTTCCGTTCGGACTCGAGCCCGCCGAACGGATCGGCACGACGAGCGGCCGCCGCCCTGCGTTGCGCCGTGCCGGAGTGGCCTCCATCGACCAGGGTGTCCTGGAGTTGCCGGCGGTGCGCGAAGAGGTGATCCACGTCCCCCCGACCTCGTCATTCGCCGCCGTACTGCGCACGGGCAGGTCTCACCTGGAACCGGTGCTGGACACCCATGCCGGCCCATGGGTCGACCACGATCCGACGCGTGCGCAGAAGGTCCGTGACAGCGGGATCCACTCGTTGATGGTCGTACCCATCCGTGCGCGGCGCTGCGTGCTGGGACTCGCGGTGTTCGGCCGCTCCAAGGAGCCGACGCCGTTCCAGGAGGACGACCTGCTCCTCGCCGAGGAGCTCGTCACCCGGGCCGCGCTCTGCCTGGACAATGCCCTCCAGTACGCGCGCGAGCGCACCGCCGCCCTCACCCTGCAGCGCGACCTGCTTCCTCACCATGTGCAGGGCGGTGCCGCCGTCGAGGTGGCCTCGCGCTACGTGCCGGCCGACATGGATCACGGCGTGGGAGGTGACTGGTTCGACGTGATCGAGCTGTCCGGCGCGCGGGTGGCCCTCGTCGTTGGCGATGTGGTCGGACACGGCATCAACGCCGCGGCGACCATGGGCCGGCTCCGCACGGCCGTACGCACGCTCGCGGACCTCGACCTGCCGCCGGACGAACTGCTGGCACACCTCGACGACACGGTCCGGCGGTTGAACGACGAAGACGGCGACGTCTCCGGCCAGGTCCAAACGATGGTGGGTGCCACCTGCCTGTACGCCGTTTACGACCCGGTCACCCGACGGTGCACGCTGGCGCGGGCCGGGCATCCACCGCCCCTGATCGTCGACGCGCAGGGCAGGGTCACCATCCCCGACCTGCCTGCCGGGGCCCCGTTGGGTCTGGGTCTCGGCCTGGTGCTTTTCGAGTCCGTGGAACTGGACCTGCCCGAAGGGAGTGTCCTCGCCTTCTACTCCGACGGCCTGATCGAGTCCCGCGACGAGGACATCGACGTCGGCCTGCAGCGCCTGGGCGCCGCCCTGGCGCAGCCCTGTGCCTCCCTGGAGGACCTGTGCTCGCGGGCGATGAAGACCTTGCCGGCTTGGGCATCAGCCGACGACGTCACCTTGCTCCTGGCGCGGACCCGCGCACTGAAACCCGCCCACGTCGCCTCGTGGGACCTGCCGAACGAACTCGCCACCGTCCCGACAGTCCGGCACCTGGCCGTCCGCCAGCTCAGGCAATGGGGTCTGGAGCCGCTGGTGACACCCGTGGAGTCGATCGTCAGCGAACTGGTCACCAATGCGATCCGCCACGGTGGCGGCCCGAGCCGCCTGCGGCTCATCCAGCACCGGGTGCTGACGTGTGAGGTCTCCGACACCAACACCGGCCAACCGCGCCCCCGTCATCCCCGCACCCTCGACGAGCACGGCCGCGGCCTGTACCTGGTCGCGCGACTGTCGCGCAGGTGGGGTTCCCGCTCAGCAGCAGACGGCAAGGTCGTCTGGGCCGAACAGGACCTGCCATCCACAGCCGGCGCCCTCTGAGCGCCGACAGCCCCCACAGGATCCCCTTCTCCCGTAGCCGCGGACTCTCGTAATGGAAGCCAGAGACATGGACACATCGGATGTTGAAAACGCCGACCCGGCAGGCGCCTCCCAAGGAGCGACGAGCGTCTCCGGCGCCGGCCCCGGCGGCGGGTCGCCCGCCTTCGACGGTCTGGCCGCAGCCGTGCTCGACGATCGAGGCACGGTGGTGGGGTGGACCAGCACAGCACAGGACCTGACCGGGTTCTGCGCCGACGAGGTCCACGGCCGCCCCGTGCGGGAACTGGTGGCCGACCCCCCGCACGGCCTGCGCAGAGCCACGTCATCGCCGGCGACCGGCCGGGTACGACTGCGACACCGGTGCGGCAGCACGATCGACGTCACGTTCCGGACCACACGGGTGAGCGGCTCGGCGGGCTTCCTGGTGCTCGCGGCCCCCACCCTTCACGTCGCCGACCACCAGCACGGCGCAGCGCTCCTGCGTGCACTGTCCGCACAGAACCGGATCACCATTGCTCTGCACGACACGGCTCTCACCACTGTCCAGACGAACGCCATGCCGGACACACTCAACGGCCGCCCCGTACAGCCGGGCGCCCGGCTGGGTGACGTGCTGTGCGCCGAGGACGCCGAGAGCATCGAGGCGGTACTGCGGCAGGTGCTCGAGACGGGAGTCCCGGTGATGCACAGGAGCCAGCGAGTGAGCTGGCGGCACCATCCGGCGCGGCGGCACGCGCTGTCGCTGTCCGCCTTCCGTGTGGAGGACTCGCGAGGACGCCCCGCGGGGGTCGCAGCCCTGTACGTAGACGACATCGACCAACTGCGTGCCCGCCGACAGCTGGATCTCGCCCATGCGGTTGCCGAGCGGGTGGGGGGCTCCCTGGACGTCGTGCGGACCGCGCAGGACCTCGCGGACGTCCTTGTGCCCACCTTCGGTGATCTCGCAGCAGTCGACCTTGCGGAAGCCGTCTTCGACGGTGACGAACCCGCCGAGCGGCTGGGCGGAGGAGATCTGCATCTGCGCAACGCGGCCCTGGCGCCGGCCACCGCGGTCTGGCCGCCCGGCATCCAGCGCGGCAACCTCGTCCCACCCCTGTCCGACCACCCCCTCCTGCTCCGCTTCCAGCATGGCGAGACGGTCGTCTACGACCGGGACGACTTCGTCGCGCTTATCGGCGGCCGGCAGTTGCTCGGGCAGCTCCTCCCGCACGGCACCCAGGCGGTGATGGTGGCACCGCTGCACGCCCGCGGCCTCACCCTCGGCGCGATCGTGGTCTGGCGCACCGGCCTGTCCGAACCGTTCACCGAGGACGAGGTGGATCTCATGGGGCAGATCGCCTCACGGGGAGCGCTCGCCATCGACAACGCCCGTCGCTACACGCGCGAGCACAGAGCGGCCATGGCCCTTCAGCAAAGACTCCTTCCCCCGGCCACGACCGACACTCCGGCAGCCGAGACCGCCGGCGTCTACCTGCCCACAGGCCGCGGGGCGGGCACCAGCGGCGACTGGTACGACGCCATACCCCTGCCCGCTCTCCGGCTGGCCCTCGTAGCCGGAGACGTGATCGGCCACGGTATACCCGCGAGCGCCACCATGGGCCGTCTGCGCGCCGCCATCCAGACCCTCGCCGACCTCGAACTGGAGCCGGACGAGTTGCTCACCCGGATCGCCGACCTGGTCCAGCGCCTCGCGGCGGAAGCACCACCTGGCGACCACGACGTCATGGGCGCCACCTGCCTGTACGCGGTCTACGACCCTGTCACCCGACGCTGCGCCATGGCCAGTGCCGGGCACCCGCCGCCCGTGCTCGTGCGGCCCGACGGGAGTGCCGAAGCCGTCGACATTCTTCCGGGGCCACCCCTCGCCGTCTGTGGCATGCCGTACGAGACAACCACGATCGACCTCGAGCCGGGCAGCGTCCTCGCGCTCTACACCGACGGCCTGGTCCACCGAGGCGCACACGATGTCGGTGACGGGCTCCGGCGGCTGACCGATGCGCTCGCCACCTCCTGCCGCCCGGACCGCGCTCTGGACGAGACCGGCAGGGCCCTCCTCGACCATCTGGTGGACGAGGCACCGCGTGACGACGCGACTCTGCTGCTGGCACGTACCCGCGCCGTCCCGGCCAAGGACACCGCTCACTGGCAGATACCGGCTGATCCGGCTGCTGTCTCGGTTGCCCGGGCATGGGCGGCCCGCCAACTCACCGCATGGGGGCTGGACGACCTCCTCTTCCCCACCGAACTCATCGTCAGTGAACTGGTCACCAATGCGATCCGCTACGGTCGTCCGCCGGCCGAGCTGCGACTGATCCGCCACCACGTTCTGGTCTGTGAGGTCACCGACTCCAACAGCGCCCAACCCCGTCTGCGCCGCGCTCGCGTCACCGACGAGGGCGGACGCGGTCTGTTCCTCATTGCACAACTCGCCGAGCGCTGGGGTTGCCGCCATGGCCGGAACCACAAGACCATCTGGTCCGAACAGCCCATCGCGCGCGTCCACTGATCACGCCCTGTGGCCACCGCGCTCGGGCCGTGCAACTCGCTCAGCTGCTCCGGCAGACGCCGCCGGAACTACTCCCGGTACAGCGGGCCGAAAACCCGGGTCTGCCCTGGGCTGTTGTGTGCTCTGCTCAAGTCGACATGTTTCCGATCACCCATCACGTCGAATGTGCCGATGTGAATCGGCCCGATCGCACTGACCGTCGCAGGCGTGGTAAGTCGGATCCGCTTGATGTTCAGAACGCGGCCCGGTCAGTGCTGAGCGGGCGGACGCGCGCGCAGGCCGAGCCGGGTAATGGCCCAGTGCAGATGGCCCGGATGTACAAGCTCGCCAAGGTCTCGGCGGCAAAGGCCCGCACGCAGGCGGTCAACCGGCTCAAGGCCAGGTGGTGGCGCCGGTCAGCAGGGTGGAGACGACCAGGTTCCACATCATCCAGTGGGTGGTGGCTCACCACAGCAGGCGGTCCCCGACGCCCAGGTCGCTGTGCAGGCCGAGGATCTTGAAGTGTTCGAGCAGGACGCCGCCGTGCCCGTGGACGATGCTCTTCGGCAAGCCGGTGGTGCCAGAGGAGAAGACGATCCACAGAGGGTGGTCGAACGTCACCGCGGTGATGGTGAGGTACTCGGTACGGGGGCGGCATCGTGCCAGGGAACCGTCAGGCCCGTGTGCCGGGTCTCGGGCCGGTTGGGACCCAGATGGTCCACGAGCACCGTGGCCTTCAGCGTGGTCGGGGCGCCGGCCAGTTCGCCGGAGGCGGCTCGGCGGTCGTGTCGGGTGCCGTTGAAGAGGTAGCCGTCCGCCGCGATGAGCACCGTGGGTTCGAACTGGGCGAAGCGGTCGGCGGCGGCCTGGGGCGCGTAGTCCTGGCCGCATACCGACCACACTGCGCCCAGGCTGGTGGTGGCGAGGAAGGCTATGACGGCGTGAGGGGTGTTCGGCAGGTAACCGACCACCCGGTCGCCCATCCCCACCTCCAGGTCGCGCAGGGTGGCCGCGACGGAGGCGACCCGGGCGTGCAGTTGTCGGCATGTGATCTCGTAGCCGGAGCCGTTCTCGTCCAGGGCGGTGATCGCGGGAGCGTCCGGGTGCACGTTGCGCAGCGCGTGGTGGGCGTAGTTGAGGCTGGCGCCGGGGAACCAGCTGGTTTCCCTGACCGCCGCCCGCAGGCTCTGCCCACCGGGCAACCGGGTTCAGGCAAGCATCCCTACCAGCACCGCAGCTGCCACCGTCAGCACCGTGACCGGCAGTTATGACCACATGCAGCCAGCCAACCGACCGCTGAGGGCAGCCCTGTCCGGCGGCGGTCGGTGTTCGGCTCGCGTCCGCGTCCGGTGCCCTGATCAGGCCGAGGTCTTCCGCTGCGACTCGCGGCTTTGTGTGCGCAGTTGCTCGTTGATGCGCTGGGCTTCTTCGAGCTGGTCTTCGAGGATGACGATGCGGCAGGCGGCCTCGATGGGGGTGCCCCGGTCGACGAGTTCGCGGGCGCGGGCGGCGATGCGCAGCTGGTAGCGGGAGTAGCGGCGGTGGCCGCCTTCGGAGCGCAAGGGGGTGATCAGGCGGTGTTCGCCGAGGGCGCGGAGGAAGGCGGGGGTGGTACCGAGCATCTCGGCGGCCCGGCCCATGGTGTAGGCGGGGTAGTCGTCGTCGTCGAGGTTGTCGGCGGGACGGTGACTGGCAGGGGGCATAGACCTCTTCTTCCGGGGGACGCGTCGGGGGGCCCGGGCGCCGTACTGGCGCTCGGGCCCCGAGCTTGCAACACCATCTACCGGCGAACTGCGCCGGCCTTCTTTGTCCTCAGGTACCGCCTGGGAGGGCGGAGCTGTGGGGATCGCGAATGCGTGACCGGGGACCACCTTCCAATCCGGGGCCTGCGGTACCCGGGCGGACTCCTTCTCGCCCGGGCGATCCTGATGGCGTTCTGCTCCTTACCTTTGGTTACTCGGCTGTACTGCTGGGATACCGCGGGTGCTGCTCACGGCCGCTGCGGGCCGCGTCCTACTGGACCTGCTTGCACGGCAGTTCGTGTCTGCCGTGCCCACTTCGACTTCCTGGGTACGACAAGACAGTAACCCCGTGACGCGCCAATGTCTACTTCCGCCATGACAGGTTTTCTTTATGGATGGTGGGTGGAGTTCAACCGTGAACATACGCGAAAGAGTGATGCCCCGGGTTGCCTCCCAGCTCGGCGGACAGACGTTGGGCCGGACGGCCCAACCGATCCAGGCGGGGTGGTGGCGCATGATCGACATGGAGGTGACGTGCACGCACGCGGGTCTCCTGTCGTTGTCGAGGGCCCAGCACCTCCGACGTCGCTCGTGCCCGTGATGCCGCCCGGGCCTTCATTGGAGGTCTGGGTCCGGAACGCGCCTCCGGGCCCGTGAGGTGAACCTGCGGTGATGGCGACCGACGGATCACCCGCGGATGACTTCGATTGATTTCGAAGAGTGGCGGGCCTCGGCCGGCTTGCCGGAGCCAGTTGCGGCGTGAGGTCCGTCTTCGTGCGTTGGAGCTGTGTGTCGGTCAGTCGGGGGCGGCGCTTGTGGCCGTGGCGGAGTTCGTGAGGGTGTCGAGCCGGGCGGCGAGGTCGGGGTGGGTGGTGGTCAGGTGGGGGCGGGTGGCGTTGAGGGGACGGATGAGCTCGGCGGGGTCGTCGTGGGCAAGGGCCGCGTGCAGCTGGCTGAGCGGAAGGCTGGCCGTGGTGGGTAGGTCGGTGAGGGCGGTGATCTGGCCGGCGATGCGGCGCAGGTCGGCGGCGTTGCGGCGGGCCCAGGTGGTGGTAGTGCGTTCGGCGGCGCGACGTCCGCGGGTGGCCTGGACGCGTTGTTCGCCGGTGGTTCCGGCCGGGCCGGGCCGACCCCGCAGATAGCGACGTTCGGCGGCCTGGCGGCTGGCGACGCCGAGGGGGTGGGCGAGGTCCGCCCAGCTGGCACCCGCGTCCCGGGCGGTCTCGATCAGGCCGGTCTCCCATCCGGCCAGCTGCTCGCGTACCTGCCGCAGCAGGAGAAGCGAGGCCAGGGCCTGCTCCGGGCGGACGTCGTGAGTCCCACCGGTGCCGGGGTCCTGGTGCCGGGCTGCATGCAGGGCGTCGTCTATGGCGTGCAGGGCTGCCGCAGCAGCGAGGAACGACGCCGGGCTGTGTGTGTCGGCGCTGGACGATGCCGGCTGGTCGGCCGGGGTCATGGGCACCTCCCTCTATCGTCATCGTTTGGACGACACCATGTTTGTCATCCATTAGATGACATGTTACAACGGTGTCAGTGAGGCGCATTGGCAGTAACTGCCCGAACCTTCTGGAGGTGTTTTCCGATGTTGATGCGCACTGACCCCTTCCGTGAGCTGGACCGTCTGGCCCAGCAGCTGATGGGCCCCGGCACCTGGTCCAGGCCGTCCCCGATGCCGATGGACGCCTACCGCGAGGGCGACCAGTACGTGGTGGCCTTCGACATCCCCGGCGTCAGCGCGGACGCGATCGACATCGACGTCGAACGCAACATGCTCACCGTCAAGGCGGAGCGCCGGCCCGTGACGAAGGCCGACGACGTGCAGATGGAGCTGTCGGAACGGCCGCTGGGCGTCTTCTCCCGCCAGATCGTGCTGGCCGACACGCTGGACACCGAGCACATCCAGGCCGACTACGACGCAGGCGTGCTCACCCTGCGCATCCCGATCGCCGAGCGCGCCAAGCCCCGCAAGATCGCCATCGGCGTCGGAACCGGCCACAAGGAGATCTCCGGCTGAGCCGGACCCGATGAGGGCTGAACAGCGGCGGAGGACGGGTATCTGATCTCTCCCCTCGCCCGTCCTCCGCGCCCCGTGGACCTGAGGAAGGGGTGACGGCCGGCATGACCGTGCGCCGCGAAGCGTTCCTCGACCATGTGAAGGAACGCGGCAAATACGACACCCTGCAGGAGGCCGAACGCGCGGCCCGCGTGGTGCTCGCCCTACTGGGCGCACACCTGGTCGGCGAGGTACGCGCCCAGCTCGCGGCGCGTCTGCCGGAAGACTTCGCCCTGATCCTGCTCAACCCGCTGCAGAGCGCCGAGCCGCTGCCCCCGGAGCGGTTCGTGCGCGCGGCCGCGGCCTGGATCGAAGGGGCCACCGACCAGACCGCGGCCTGGGACGTCAGCGCCGTCCTCTCCACCGTCGCCGACGCCACTGGCGACGACCTCCTCAAGGAGATCCTGCTCCAGCTCCCCGCAGGCTACGACCTCCTCTTCGGCCGCCCCCAGCCCACCTGACCACCCACCCCGGTGACCGCACACCGGCCACCACGACCTGGTGACAGAAAGGCAACCACCGCAGTGATGTCCCACCAGAGCGCACCGCTCCAGCAGCCCTGCGGGAGGGCGTACGAGCACATGCTGGAAAAGGTCCGCTACGAAGGCGCCTACCCCACCCGCGAGAAGGCCGAGGAAGCCGTCCGCCTCGTCCTCGCGGGACTGGGACGCCAACTGACCGGCGACGAACGCGTCGAACTGGCCGCCCGCCTCCCCGTCGAAGCCGCGCGCATCCTCACCGCCCAGATCCCCGACACCAAGCCGCTGGGCGGCTGGGCCTTCGTCAAGGACCTCGCCGCCCACACCGGCGCCTCCCTCGGTACCACCCGCTGGGACACCGGATCCGTCTTCTCCGCCGTCGCGGCCTACGCCGGCCCCGACCTCATCACCCGCATCCTGCACCAGCTCCCCTCCGGCTACGCGCTGCTGTTCGGCCGCGCCGAACTCACCCCAGCCGCATAGGCGGCCCGTGCCCTCCCAGCGTGAAAGCGCCCTGGTGACGGTGATACGTGTCCAGGTTGTTGTGCAGACCTCACGGACCGCCCGTCCAGGTCGGTGCCAGCCACCCAGCACGTCACCACGCGGGAGGGGAGCCACCATGACGACCAGACAGCGCAGCACCTCCTCGGGCACGGATCCTCCCGTTCCGGGCGAGGCCGTCCTGGGTATGGACACGCACGGCGAGGTTCATGTTGCTGCCGTGGTCTCCCCGCTGGGGAAGGTCTTGGGCACCGAGCCCTTTCCGGCCGCGGCGGCCGGCTACCGTCGGCTGCTCGTCCGGGCCCGCAGACTGGGGACGGTGCGCCGGGCCGGTGTGGAGGGAACCGGCACCTTCGGTGCGGGCCTGTCCCGTTACCTGCTCGCTCAGCACGTCCAGGTGTACGAAGTGAACCGGCCCGACCGCACAGCCCGGCGGCTGCTGGGGAAGTCGGATCCGCTCGATGCGCAGGCTGCCGCGCGGGCCGTGCTCAGCGGTCGCGCCAGGGCGCGGGCCAAATCCAGCGACGGGCCGGTGCAGAGCGCCCGGATGTACAAACTCGCCAAGGACTCCGCGGTCAAAGCGCGCACCCAGGCGATCAACCAGCTCAAGGCCGTCCTGGTCATAGCCGACCGCGCTCTGCGGGAACGGTTGTCCAGCCCGGGCAACCGCGAACTGTTCCGCACCTGCGCGCGCCTCGGCCTGCGCGACGGCGAAGACGGCGGGGGCGACGAGGACGCGGTGGCCCAGGCCACCCATATGACCCTGAGCCTGCTCGCCGAGCGCATCGAGCAGCTCACCGGGCAGATCGATGAGCTGAATCAGCGCCTGACTCGGCTCGTCGAACGCCACGCCCCGCAGCTGCTGACACCGGTGGGCATCGGCCCGGACAGCGCCGTCACCTTGCTGATCACCATGGGAGACAATCCCGAGCGGCTGAGCACTGAGGCGTCCTTCGCCGCCTTGTGCGGGGTCAGTCCCATCGAGTACTCCTCGGGCCGGCAGAGCTCGCGTCGCCTCAACCATGGCGGCGACCGGCAGGCGAAGCGGATCCCGGATAGGGAATCTCGGCTGGCGGTATCAGCCTGATACCGCCGAACACGGCGAGCAACTGGTGCGCGGGCGCGTGGTTGATCTCGCTGAGGAAGCGCTGGGCGAGGGCGCGGTTGCCGAGGGCGTCGCGGATGACTTGATCGTCCACTGCTGGTCGCTCGACCATCCCTGCGGTCACTGGAGCCCACCGTCTCGGCGCCGCGAACTTCATGATCGCCTCTCTCAATGGCCGATCTCCCGGCCGCGCTGCACCGCCGTGACGGTGTCCTTGGGGATGCGCTCCCAGCGGCGAACAGGTCGAGGATGATCCGCCTCACGAGGCCAAACCGAAATCATCCTGTACCGGCTCGGCTTCGCCACGGCAGGCCCAGGGAGAGCAGCCGTCGACCACCCCGTTCTCCAGCTTTCCCGCAGCGGTTCGGGCGTCCAGTTGCTGCTGGCGGGCGGCCCCTTCGGCGGCAGTGACGTGGTCGATCGGGGCCTGGGCGAGTGCTTCCCGGGAGCGGTGCAGGAACGCCTGCCCGAGCAGCCGACCGACCCGCCGCAGGAAGGCACTCCCCGGTGCGAAATACTCTCCCGATGAGTTCACGCACTTCCCCGGTCAGCCAGCCGATCACGATACGGAGGGCAGTCGCGCGGGATGCCAAACGGCTCACGCGGCTCGTGCGTGGCTCAGGCGCCTACGAGGGTAAGTACGCAGCCGCAGTGGTGGGCTACCGGGTCGGTCCTGATTACATCGAGGCCCACCGCGCCTTCGTAGCCGTCGGCGCCGACGAGCATGGAGGCCGGGTCCTCGGGTTCTACTCGCTCGTCCTCGCTCCACCGGAGCTCGACCTGCTGTTCGTCGCCGACGAAGCGCAAGGACGTGGTATTGGGCGGCTGCTCGTGGCGCACATGCAGTCCGAGGCCCGTGCCGCCGGGCTCGACCGTGTCAAGGTCGTGTCGCATCTTCCCGCCGAGGACTTCTACCACCGCGTTGGTGCGGTGCGGACCGGGACCGCGTTCGCGAACCCGCCCGCCGTGCCGTGGGACCGTCCCAAATTCGAGTTTCGTATTCCTTCGGAATGATGCGGTGTGCCGGTTCGCAGGGCACCGGCTTCGCCTGCATGGTGGCCGGCATGCAGGAGTCGCTGGACGCCGCGCGCTCCGTGTGTGCCGTCGTCTCTGCCCTGGCGGGGGGATCGCCTGCGCCGGCGGCCTCTCCCGGCGACTCCCTCGCCTCCGGCACTCCCAGGGCGATCGAAATCGCGTACACCTCGGCTCGCTCCACACACGATCGAGGTCGGCCGCGTAAATACGTAGTTCACACAACCCTGATCTGCGAGACGAAGTGGCCACGGTCCACCGTCAGCGCTGTAGGGGGTGATGCCTTGCCAGTGCAGCCATCAGCGCAAGTGGAAGTAGTCACAGCCCTTGCCCCGTGGAGCTTGGCCGACCGGCGTCGGTGCGGCCCGCGGTGGAGCGGATCGGCGGGAGGCTCCGGACAGGGGCATCAGAGCCTGACTGTCGTGGGTGTTGGCCAGGTCCGACTCGGCGTTCGGGTCGTCGTAGGCGTCGACGATGGCGATGGTCCTGCCGGAGCGCCTGGTGGAGGCGGTGGAGGTCAGGCCGTAGGCCGACTGCAGGTCGCTGGGGCCGTAGCCGGTGGGGGAGTCCGCGGCGGCGTTCGGCCGGACGGTCTGGGGTGCGATGCCCTTCTTCGCCGCCTGCTCTTCCTGGAAGGTGGTGGTGCCGCTGGTGACGCGCAGGGCGTTGCAGGATGCGTAGCCCTTCTTCGGGGTGCCGGCGCACTGCAGCATCTCCAGGCGGAACCGCCGGCCCGCCCAGCGCTACGGCGTGGGGAGCCGCTGCGGGGCGCGGAGTACGAGCAGGGTGATCTCGCTCGGGGCGAAGACGCGGAAGGGCGGGCCCCAGAAGCCGGTGCCGCGGCTGGTGTAGAGGAGGGTGCGGGTGCCGTGGCGGCTGAGGCCGGCGAGGGCGGGCTGGTCGATGCGGACCAGGTGGTGGAAGGGCCAGATCTGGCCGCCGTGGGTGTGGCCGGAGAGCTGGAGGTCGACGCCGCCGGCCGCCGCCCGGTCGACGAACTTGGGCTGGTGGGCCAGGAGCAGGACGGGGTAGTCGGGGTCGGCGCCGTGCAGGGCTCCGGCGAGGTGGGCGCCGTGGCCGGCGAGGCCGGAGGACTCGGCCGTGACGTCATCCACGCCGGCGACCACGAGGGTGTCGCCACCGCGTTCGAGCAGCAGATGACGGTTGCGCAGCGGCTCCCAGCCCAGCTCGTCCATCAGGTCGACCCAGCCCTGGGCCTCGCTGTAGTACTCGTGGTTGCCGGTGACGTAGACCCGGGCCCGGGTGGCCTGCACGGTGCCGAGTGGGGCGGCCTGGGCGCGGCGGCGTTCGGCCGTGCCGTCCGCGATGTCTCCGGTGTGGCAGACCAGGTCGGCCTTCAGCGTGTTGACCGTCTCGCAGACCCGCGCCGACCAGCGGGCGCGGTCGAGCGGGCCGTAGTGGGTGTCGGTGATGAGGACGACGCGCGTGCCGTCCAACCCGGCCCCCAGGCGCGGAAGTTGCACGTCCAGGCGGCGTACCCGTGGTACCCGGCGGGCCTCGGCGTACCCCCAGGTGAGCAGCACGGTGGCTGCGCCGAGGACCGCCCAGGTGACGATCCGGGCCCGGTCCTGGCCGTCGCCGACGCCGGTCACGGTCAGGGCGAGCCGCAGCAGGATGCCGAGCACGACGGACCAGGTGAACAGGGTCCAGATGGTGCCCAGCAGGGTGTCTCCGACGATCGCCGCCCAGTCCTGCTGGCGTCGGCCGTGGCCGCGCACCATCGCGAGCGGCATACCGATCAGGCCGAGGGCGAACAGGGCGGTGCCGGCCAGCGTGACAGGGAGCGGCCAGTGCTGGCCGGTGTGCAGCAGCAGCCAGCAGGGCACGGTCCACAGCAGGACGGGGGCGATCAGGGGGAGGTAGCGCATCAGGCGGTGCAGTCGGCTCTGCTGAGTCGCGTGCGCTGCACTGTCGGCGGATCGGGTTTCGCTGGTGTCGGTCACGCATCCCCTCCTTGAACAACCAGGCTGCCGTCGCGCGCACTGTATCCGGCCGTCCCGGGCCGGTCGGACGGACGGGGTGCTCATGGTGGGCAGCCCCATGTGGCGAGGTGGCCTCCGAGTTCGCCCCCGGCTCACGCGGTTGGTGACTCTGCTCCTGACCGGGGCCGCGGCGGCTTCGAACGGTGAGGCGTAGAAGCTCCGGAAGCAGTGGAGAGTACAGCCCATCATCGTGGGCCGGTGAGATCCACATGCCGGTGCCTGTAATGCTCAGTATTTCTGGGTGGGGATGCTGTGACGGGCGGGAGGATGGGTGGGTGCTGTCCCGGGTCCGGGGTCTGACTCATGACACGCCTGACCGAAGTGTCCTGGTCTCACAGTGTCGGCCGTTGGCTGGGGATGGTGCGTTGTCGGTGCCGGGCCGGCGGGGCGTGTCCCGATAGGGGCCTGCCGATCAGTTGTGGCGTCCTCACGATTCTGACCGCCCGATGCGGCCCGGTACCGGCAACGTGACGAGCCATCGGACCGGAAGGGGGGACGGGCATGTCCAGTTCGACCATGTCCAGTACGCCGCCTGCCCGGCAGACTTGTCGTCGACGCTCTGCGGGATGCCGCGATCTGCTGAAGTAGGCCAGGAAGTGGCGAGCCGTGAGGCTGCCCGCGAGGTCTTCCACCTGGTCAAACAGCTACAGCCAGGACCCCGCTCATAGGGGCTGTCGTAACAGATGAGAGGCTCAGGCGGGTGAGTGAGACACCGATGAACACCCTGCAATACCGCTTTGACGGGCCAGAAGACGCACCGGTCCTGATCCTCGGTCCCTCACTGGGTACCACCTGGCACATGTGGGACCGGCAGATCCCGGAACTGACGAAGCAGTGGCGGGTCTTCCGGTTCGATCTGCCGGGGCACGGCGGCGCCCTCGCGTACCCGGCCGGCTCGGTGACCGAGCTGGCCGCCAGGCTGCTCGTCACGCTCGACGGGCTCGGTGTGCAGCGGTTCGGCTACGCGGGCTGTGCGTTCGGCGGAGCGCTCGGCATCGAGCTGGCCCTGCGCCGCCCCGAGCGGGTCGCCTCGCTCGCGCTGGTCGCCACCTCCCCGCGATTCGGGTCCGCGGACGAGTTCCGGCAGCGCGGGGTGATCGTGCGCACGAACGGGCTCGACCCGATCGCCCGGACCGCGCCGGACCGCTGGTTCACCGACGGATTCGCGTCCGCGCAGCCGGCGATCACCGAGTGGGCCGTGCAGATGGTGCGCACCACCGACCCTGGCTGCTACATCGCCGCCTGTGAGGCGCTGGCCGGGTTCGACGTACGGGGCGAGCTGGCCCGTGTCGGCGTGCCGACCCTCGTGCTGGTCGGCTCGGAGGACCAGGTCACCGGCCCGGCCGAGGCCCGCACCCTGGTCGCCGGCATTCCGGACGCCCGGCTCGCGGTCGTCCCCGGCGCCTCCCACCTCGTGCCGGTCGAGCAGCCCGTCGCCGTCACCGAGCTGCTGGTCCGGCACTTCTCCACCGCCTGGCAGCCCGGCTTCGACTCGTCCACCGGCCAGATGGCCATCGTGGCGGCCCCGGCGAAGCCGGTCCTGGCCGCGGCGCCGCTCGTCGCTCCGCAGGCCGCGCCCATCGCCGAGATCGCCCCCGCCGTCGTACCGCCGCAGCCCGCCGGGTGGCCGGACCAGTACGACGCGGGGCTCAAGATCCGCCGGGAGGTGCTCGGCGACGCGCACGTCGACCGGGCGCTCACCGAGGCCGACGACTTCTCCGGGGAGTTCCAGGAGTTCCTCACCCGGTACGCGTGGGGCGAGATCTGGAGCCGGCCGGGCCTCGACCGGCGCTCGCGCAGCTGTGTCACCCTCACCGCGCTGGTCGCGGGCGGCCACCTGGAGGAACTCGCCTTCCACACCCGGGCCGCGCTGCGCAACGGGCTGACCCCGGACGAGATCAAGGAAGTGCTGCTCCAGGCGGCCGTGTACTGCGGGATGCCCGCGGCGAACAGCGCGTTCCGGGTGGCCCAGCAGGTCATCCGCGAGGAGACCACGCCCGCGGAGTGAGCGACGGAGAGCGACCGAGTGCGGCGGGGGAGAGGATGGGAGCCATGAAGCTCACGAAGAAGTCGCATGCCTGTGTCCGGCTGGAGAAGGACGGGCGGACGCTCGTCCTCGACCCCGGAGGGTTCAGCGAGCAGGACGCCGCGGTCGGCGCGGACGCGATCCTGGTCACGCACGAGCACCCAGACCACTTCGACGAGGGGCGGCTGCGGGCGGCCCTGGAGGCCGACCCGGCCGCCGAGATCTGGACCCTGAAGTCGGTCGCCGAGCAGCTCACGGCCGCCTTCCCGGGCCGCGTGCACACCGTCGGCCACGGCGACACCTTCACCGCGGCGGGCTTCGACGTCCAGGTCCACGGCGAACTGCACGCGGTCATCCACCCGGACATCCCGCGCATCACCAACGTCGGCTATCTGATCGACGGCGGCCGGGTCTTCCACCCGGGCGACGCGCTGACCGTCCCCGACCAGCCGGTCGAGACGCTGATGCTCCCGGTGATGGCCCCCTGGAACAAGATCGCCGAGGTCATCGACTACGTCCGCGAGGTCAAGCCGCAGCGCGCCTACGACATCCACGACGCCCTCCTCACCGACCTCGCCCGCCCGATCTACGACCGCCAGATCGGCGCCCTGGGCGGCTCGGAGCACCTGCGGCTGGCGCCGGGGGACTCCGCCGACGTCTGAGGCCGGAATCGGGCGGGGCGGCGTTGTCGGTCCCGCCCGGTAGGTTGTGAGGCATGCGCATCGCGACCTGGAACGTGAACTCGATCACCGCTCGCCTGCCGAGGCTGCTCGCCTGGCTGGAGAGCAGCGGCACGGACGTGCTGTGCCTGCAGGAGGCCAAGCTCGCCGAGGAGCAGTTCCCGTTCGACCAGCTGCGCGAGCTGGGCTACGAGGCGGCGGTGAACGCCAAGGGCCGGTGGAACGGCGTGGCGGTGCTCTCCCGCGTCGGCCTGGCGGACGTCGTCAAGGGCCTGCCCGGCGGCCCCGGCTACGAGGGTCTGGAGGAGCCCCGCGCGATCTCCGCGACCTGCGGTCCGGTCCGCGTCTGGTCGGTGTACGTGCCGAACGGGCGCGAGGTGGACCACCCGCACTACGCCTACAAGCTCCAGTGGTTCGAGGCCCTGAAGGCCGCCGTCGCGGGCGACGCGACCGGCTCCCGCCCCTTCGCGGTCCTGGGCGACTACAACGTGGCACCGACGGACGACGATGTCTACGACGTGGCCGCCTTCGAGGGCCTCACCCATGTCACCCCCGCCGAGCGCGCCGCCCTGGCCTCCCTGCGCGAGGCGGGCCTGTCCGACGTCGTCCCGCGCCCGCTGAAGTACGACCACCCCTTCACGTACTGGGACTACCGCCAGCTCTGCTTCCCGAAGAACCGCGGCATGCGCATCGACCTGGTATACGGCAACGAGCCGTTCGCCAAGGCGGTCAAGGACGCCTACGTCGACCGCGAGGAGCGCAAGGGCAAGGGCGCCTCGGACCACGCGCCGGTGGTCGTCGATCTGGACGTGTAGGGCGCGACACCCGCGCCCGGGCTGTGGTGCGCACGGTGGTGCGAATGTCACGCTGGGCGTATGAACATCCCGTTCCTGGGCAGTCGGCACAAGAAACGCGATGAGGCGGTGCTCGCCCTCGACCCCGAGGGCGTCGCGGAGCTCCTCTCCGAGTGTGAGCTGTTGCGCGCGCAGGCGTCCCAGGAGGGCGTCCTGCTCGACGACTCCGCGGCCTCGCTGGAGGCGCTCGACCAGTTGCTGCCGCGCTGGCGCGACGACGAGGAGAGCCTGCCCTGGCTGGGCAACGACGCGGGGCTCTACCTGGGCACGGTCATCGTGCGCACCGTGCAGGGCGCGCGCTGGGACCTCAGACCCGGCGGGCAGGCCGTCGTACGGCTGGCGTCGGGCCGTGAGTTCGACGTCGTCGAGACGGGTCGGGAGTGGGCCGCGAGCGGTGTGCCCGAGCTGTCGCAGCTCTATGCCGAGGTCGCCGAGACCTGACGCAAGACCTGAAGCGAGACCCGAGGCGAGACCCGAGGCGAGACCCGAGGCGAGACCCGAGGCGAGACCTGCGGATTGCAGCGCGACCTAAAGACGGCGTAAATACGGCTTATGCCCGATAAGTGCGTGTCGTGTGTCGAGTCCCCTGCCGTCTGGATAGTTTGCGGCAACCATGACACAGCAGAGAGTGAGTAGGGCTGCGGATGGCCGTCGATCCTTTGATCGAACTGTGTGACGTCGACAAGTGCGGCCGCGTCATCGAGACCGCGTACTGAGCGGGGGGCGCGACCATGATCCGTACCACACGTGTGTCCATCGCCCCGGCGGCGCTCGCCATCGCGCTCGTCGCGGCCGCCTGCGGCGGACACGGCGGCCCGCCCGCCGAGGGCCCGGCGCCCGACGGACTCCCCAACCAGCGGGTGGCACAGGGCATCCGGCCGCCGGACCCCCCGAATTCCCTTGAGGCGACGCTCGGCCGGGCCGGCTCATGAACGTCGACTACGATGGGCCGTTCATCCCGCATCGGGATGAGCGCGCTGCTTTCGTGGTTCACCGGCCGGGTGTCCCACCGTGAGCAACGCAGTCCCGAGACCCGGGCCGTGGCGGTCGCCGCGGCCGAACCAGGGGCGCTGCTGCCGGGTGGGAACCCCCCTCACGGCCCCGAGACCATAAGGGGGGCGGCAGTTCACAGGGCCAGGCCCGGCCGGCGGCAGCCGGAGATCACTGCTCGCGCAGCGGAACGGACACGTATGACGGGTCGTCCGCCGGTGAGGAGAAGGTCAGCTGCGCGCCGGACGGGTTGTGCTCGATGTAGAGCGGGTCGACCGTGTCGACGACCAGGGCGAGCCGGTGTCCGGCCGGGACGTCGTAGGCCGTCGAGAACAGGTCCAGGTCGACGTCGAACGGTCGGCCGGGCGTGCGGTCGTACCAGGTGTACGGCGCGTTGGTGACCAGCTTGCCGAAGCCGAGCGGGCCCACGTCGTAGAGGTAGGCGACGAGCGTGCCGCTCTCCCCGGTCGGGGTGAGGGTGGTGTGCAACTTCGCGGTGCCGCGCACCTGCTGGGCGGTGCCGTACTTCTCCGACTGCCAGACCGCGGCCCAACGGCGGGGGAGCAGCGGGATCGAGGCGATCGGCGGGATCCGGGCGACCTGGTCGAGGATGCTGGAGAGGAAGACGATCCCGCCGTCGGCGCCCGAGTCCACGTTCGTGTGGATCGTGGTGGCGCCGGCGAGGGCGAGCTTGGTGCGGGTGGCGCCTACCGACTTCCAGTCCGGGTAGGCCTCGTAGCCGTCGGAGGTACGGGACTTGAGCTGTACGGGCTGCTCGTGGTCGATGCCGTTGTCCGTGCCCTTGAGGTAGTGGTCGAACCAGCGCTCGGTGTCGGTCCACACGTCGTTGGGCAGCCCGAACAGGCCGGTCAGTTCGGCGGTCGCGTGGTCGCCGGGGCGGAACTCCAGCCGCTTCGGGACGGTGAGCTTCTCGTAGAAGTCGGCGTACTGGTTCGCGGGGAAGATCGTGTCGCCCCAGGCGTTGGCCATCATCACGGCCGGGGCGTTCTTGTTGAGCTGGTCGACATAGGTTGCGACCGAACGTTTCTTCCCCCAGTCGATCATCTCCTGTTCCTTGGCGAGGTTGGAGGCGTAGAAGTCGTCGAAGATCTGCCGTACTTCGGGGCTCTCGCGGCCCGTGACGACGCCCGCGCCGTCCAGCAGGGCGGCCGCCTGGACGTGCTGGGTGCGGCCGGAGTAGATAGAGCTGATCAGGTCCGCCCAGCCGCTGAGCGCGGCGACCGCCTTGATCCGCTTGTCGTGGGCGGCGGCGAGCAGGCTGATCCCGGCGCCGTAGGAGACGCCCGCCACGCCGATGTGCCGGGGGTCGGCGGGGGTGTTGGCGAGGGCCCAGTCGATCACTTTGGAGGCGTCCGCTATGTCGGGCGGACCGGCCACTTCTATCTGTCCGCCGGACTGCCAGAAGCCGCGCACGTTGTAAGTGAGCACGATGTACCCGGAGTTCGCGAGCTTCTGGGCCTGGGCCAGATACTCGGCCTGGGGCAGGCCCCAGCTCGTGGGCAGCACGATGAGCGGGTAGCTGTGCGAGGCGTCGGCGTCCGCCGGGGCGACGACGTTCGCCTTGAGTGTCGTGCCGCCGTCGCCGGTGATGTCGACGAAGCGGATGGCGGCGACGGCCTGCGCGGCCGGAGCCAGGCCCACGACGCTGCCGGCGATCAGCGCCGCGGAGACGGCTCCGACGGCGGAGGTGCGCAAGGTGGTGCGACCGTGTCCCATGGGGTCACTCCTCACTCGTGTCAGTGCAAAGTGACCCGACGGTAACCGTGATGCCTTACCGTAAGTAACCCGTCGGTAAGTTACGTGCGGGTAAAGTTATTTGGAGTGTGCTGTTCCCTAGGAGGCCCGGTGTGAGGCGCGTGGAGCCTCCAGCTTCGGCAGCGGCGCCTGCGCGGTCCGCGTCACGTCCGCGACCAGCTCGACCACGTCGGGGCCGTATGCCTGCGAATTGACCACCTTCAGCAGGAGCACGAAGGTGTTGTCACCGTGCTTGCGGGCCAGCCGCTCGTGGTTGCGGGCGAGATAGCGGGTCGCGGCCTGGTTGGTGATCGCGCGCTGGCCGCAGAAGAGGAACACCGGGCGCGCGTCGCGCCCCTGGCCCGCGGTGAGCCGGGCGAGCAGCACGTACTCGCTCTTGCCGGGCTCCAGCCGGTAGCGCTCGCTGCCGATCTGGAAGGCGCCGCGGTCCGGGCCGGGCTCCGCGTCCACGTTGACGCGCACGCCGGGCAGCAGGGAGGCGAGGTGTGCGGTCATACGGCGGTTGGAGGCGGGTCCGCCCACACAGAACTCGGTGCGCTCGCCGAAGCCCTGCTGTGCCGCGTCGTGGGCGACGACCTGCGCGTTGGCGTTGCAGTCCTTGATGAGGGCGGCGAGCTCCAGGAGCGCGAACACGTCGTGCCGCATCACCGTCAGCTCGGGCCCGCCCGCCTCGCGGTTTACCACCAGCAGCGACTCGGAGTTGTCGGGCAGACCGAAGAAGGCCTGCTTCCGCCGAAGCTTGCGCTTCCACAGGTAGGTGCGGGCCAGCCAGCCGAGACCGGCGCTGACACCGGCGGCTATCAGGCCCAGGACGATGTTGCGGACGTCGTCATTCATGGGCGCGCATGGTAGCGGGCCCGGGTGGCCGGAACGTACCCGTGTTCGATGTGTGATGTTCGCGTGACAATTGCCTTGAATGAGCCTGTCGAGGCAGGGCCCGTGTGGCTACGCTGCGCGGACTGTTCCGGACTGGAGGTACGGATGCGTCGCTCTGCCGCGCGGAAACTGACGGTTCTGGCGGTTTCGGCCGCCGTGGTGTCGGTGGGGGCGGCGGCGCCACCGGCCCCGGCGGCCGGGACGGCGGCGAAAGTTCCGGTGGCCGTCGGCTACGGCGGCGCGGTGGCCAGCGTCGACGCGGACGCCTCCGCCGCGGGCATCGAGGTCCTGAAGAAGGGCGGCAACGCCGTGGACGCGGCCGTCGCCACGGCCGCCGCGCTCGGCGTCACCGAGCCCTACTCCTCCGGCATCGGCGGAGGCGGCTACTTCGTCTACTACGACGCCAAGTCCCGTACGGTCCACACCATCGACGGCCGGGAGACCGCGCCGCTGACCGCCGGCTCCGACCTCTTCCTGGAGAACGGCAAGCCCCTCGCCTTCGCCGACGCCGTCAGCAGCGGCCTGAGCGTCGGCACCCCGGGCACGCCCGCCACCTGGCAGACGGCCCTGGACGAGTGGGGCAGCAGACAGCTCGGTACGGTCCTCAAGCCCGCCGAGCGCATCGCCCGCGACGGCTTCACGGTGGACGACACCTTCCGCAGTCAGACCGCGTCCAACGAGACCCGCTTCCGCTACTTTCCGGCCACCGCGCAGCTGTTCCTGCCCGGCGGCCGGCTCCCGGTCGTCGGCTCGACCTTCAAGAACCCCGATCTCGCCCGCACCTATGAGGAGCTGGCGAGAAAGGGAGTCGGCGCGATCTACGACGGCGCGCTCGGCGAGGACATCGTCCACACCGTGAACAACCCCCCGGTGGACCCGGGTTCCGGCTGGAACGCCCGCCCCGGCAAGCTCTCCGCAGCGGACCTGGCCGCCTACCGCGCCAAGCCGCAGGCGCCCACGAGGACGTCGTACCGGGGAGTGAAGGTCTACTCGATCGCGCCCTCCTCCTCGGGCGGCACCACGGTCGGCGAAGCCCTCAACATCCTTGAGAAGACCGAGCTTTCGAAGGCCTCCGAGACGCAGTACCTGCACCACTTCATCGAGGCGAGCCGGATCGCCTTCGCGGACCGCGGGCGCTGGGTCGGCGACCCGGCCTTCGAGGACGTACCGACGAAGGAACTGCTCTCACAGAAGTACGCCGACTCGCGCGCCTGCCTGATCAAGGACGACGCCGTCCTCACCAGCCCGCTCGCGCCCGGCGACCCGCGCGACCCGGCGGCCTGCTCCACCGCGGGCACGGCGGCCCCGACGACCTACGAGGGCGAGAACACCACGCACCTCACGGTCGCCGACAAATGGGGCAACGTCGTCGCCTACACCCTCACCATCGAGCAGACCGGCGGCAGCGCGATCACCGTCCCCGGCCGTGGCTTCCTGCTCAACAACGAGCTGACGGACTTCTCCTTCGCCCCCGCCAACCCGGCCGTGCACGACCCGAACCTGCCCGGTCCCGGCAAGCGGCCGCGCTCCTCGATCTCCCCGACGATCGTGCTCGACCGGCACGACCGGCCCGTCGTGGCCCTCGGCTCACCCGGCGGCGCGACCATCATCACCACCGTGCTGCAGACCCTCACGGAGTTCCTCGACCGCCGGCTGCCACTGGTCGACGCGATCGCCGCGCCGCGCGCCAGCCAGCGCAACGCCGCCCAGACCGAACTCGAACCCGCCCTCTACGACAGTGACCTGAGGACCCGGTTGGAGGCCATCGGCCACAGCTTCAAACCGAACCCCGAAATCGGCGCGGCCACCGGCGTCCAGCGCCTCCCGGACGGCAGGTGGCTGGCCGCGGCGGAGAAGGTACGCCGGGGCGGCGGCTCGGCGATGGTGGTGCGCCCGGCCGGGTAGGGGCCGGGCCCCGGAAGCACGGGCGGCTCCGGGGTACGTTCCGCCTGCGCGTCCGCCGCGGACACCCCGGCTCATGCGTCGGGCGCATATGGCCTGGCTCGCGCCGGGCGCAAGCCGCTTGGGGGGTACCCGGCGCCCGCGGCTCGGCCGGGGGTCCGGCGTGTGCGGCACGGCGTGCGTGCCTGGCGTCTCCCCGACCGGCTTTACCACCCGGCGGCCGGGGCCGGCTCGGGTGTGCGGTGGCCCCGGGCGGCTCGCGAGTTCGCTGCCTCCCCCCGGGGCGCCTGTGCCCTGCGCGGTCACCGGCCGTCCTGGTCCCCCGGCGTAGGTGAGTCGGCCTCCGTGTCTGCCGCCGCGGGGCCGGTCCGCGCGTCGGGTGATTCTCCGGTGGTCTGCGTATCCGGGGCTGCCCCGCCCGGCTCCTCAGCCGGTGTCGGCGGTGGCTGCTCGGTCGGCCGGGCGTGGAACGTCAGTCGGCTGTCCGCCACGTCCACCGTCACCCGGCTGCCCTCGGTGATCGTGCCGTCGAGCAGGAGGCGGGACAGCTGGTTGTCGACCTCGCGCTGGATGGTGCGGCGCAGCGGCCGGGCGCCGTACTCCGGCTGATGGCCGCGCTCCGCGAGCCAGCCGACGGACGCGTCGGTGAACGCGACCGTGATGCCCTGGGCGTGCAGCAGCCGGCGGGTGCGCTCCAGGAGCAGGTCGGTGATCTGCCGCAGTTGCTCGGCGGTGAGCTGGTGGAAGACGACGATCTCGTCGATGCGGTTGAGGAACTCCGGTCGGAAGTGCTCGCGCAGCGGCCGCAGGATCCGTTCGCGCCGCGCCTCCTCGTCGGCCTGCTCCCCGGTGCTCCCGAACCCGATGCCGGCACCCCGCCCGGTGATCGCCTCGGAGCCGAGATTGCTGGTCATCACGATGACCGTGTTGGTGAAGTCCACCGTGCGGCCCTGGGAGTCGGTGAGCCGGCCGTCGTCCAGGACCTGCAGCAGGATGTTGAAGACGTCGGGGTGCGCCTTCTCCACCTCGTCGAGCAGCAGCAGCGAGTACGGGTGCCTGCGCACCACCTCGGTGAGCTGGCCGGCCTCCTCGTGCCCGACGTACCCGGGCGGGGCGCCCACCAGCCGGGAGACCGTGTGCCGCTCCTGGTACTCGCTCATGTCGAGGCGCACCATGCGGTCCTCGCTGCCGAACAGCACCTCGGCCAGCGCGCGGGCCAGCTCGGTCTTGCCGACGCCGGTCGGACCGAGGAACAGGAAGCTGCCGATCGGCCGGTCCGGGCTGGCCAGCCCGGCCCGGGAGCGCAAGACCGCCTCGGACACCGCGGCGACCGCCTCTTCCTGCCCGATCACCCGCTGGTGCAGATGCTGCTCAAGGCCGAGCAGCCGCTCCTTCTCCTCCTGGGTGAGACGGCTGACCGGGATGTGGGTCAGCCGGGACACCACTTCGGCGACGGCCTCGGCCGTCACCTCCAGGTTCTGCCCCTCGTCGGCCTCCTCGTCGCCGCTGGTCTCGGAGATCCGCTCCTTCAGCCCGGCGATGCGGTCGCGCAGCTGGGTGGCCTGCTCGTACTGCTCGTCGGCGACCGCCTGGTCCTTGTCCCGGACGAGCTGCTCGACCTCGCGCTCCATCGCGCGCACATCCGTGCCCTTGGTCCGGGCACCCAGGCGCACCCGCGCCCCCGCCTGGTCGATCAGGTCGATGGCCTTGTCCGGCAGACGGCGGTCGGTGAGATACCGGTCGGACAGCTCCACGGCGGCCACCAGGGCCTCGTCGGTGTAGCGGACCTGGTGATGGGCCTCGTAGCGGTCGCGCAGCCCGCGCAGGATCTCGATCGTGTCCTCGGCCGTCGGCTCGGGCACCAGGATCGGCTGGAAGCGGCGGGCCAGTGCCGCGTCCTTCTCGATCCGGCGGAACTCCTCCAGCGTGGTCGCGCCCACGATGTGCAGCTCGCCGCGGGCCAGGGCGGGCTTGAGGATGTTGCCCGCGTCCATCGCCCCGCTCTCGCCGCCCGTCCCGGCACCGACCACGGTGTGCAGCTCGTCGATGAAGACGATCAGCCGGCCGGAGTGGGCGCGGATCTCGCCCACGATGTTGTTCAGCCGCTCCTCGAAGTCCCCGCGGAACCGGGTCCCGGCGACCACACCGGTCAGGTCCAGGGAGACCACACGGCGGCCGATGAGTATGTCGGGCACGTCCCCGTCGGCGATCCGCTGGGCCAGCCCCTCCACGATCGCGGTCTTGCCCACACCCGCTTCGCCGATCAGCACCGGGTTGTTCTTGCCGCGCCGGGAGAGCACCTCGATGGTCTGCTCGATCTCCTCGCCCCGCCCGATGACCGGGTCGATGCGGTCCTGCGCGGCCAGCTCGGTCAGGTCGCGGCCGTACTTGTCGAGGGTCGGCGTCGACGCGGGCCGCTGCCGGTCGGTTCCGGTGCGTGTCCGGTCGGTCTCGGGCGCGTCGGCCGGCATGCCGGTGGCCGCGAAGCGGGCGGCGCCCAGGATGTGCCCGGCGGCCGAGTCCGGGTTCGCGGCGAGCGCGCTGAGCACATGCTCCGGGCCGATGTACCCGGCACCGCTCGCCCGTGCCAGGTCGTGCGCGTCGAGCAGGGCGCGTTTGACGGCCGGGGTGAGCGAGAGCGAGGTGGGCGGCGGGACCTCGCCCGGCGGGTGCTGCACCGGGCCGGACCGCTGGTCGATCTCCGTCGCGAGGCCGTCCGGGTCCGCGCCCGCGCGGCTGAGCAGACTGCGGGTGGGCTCGGTGGAGAGGGCCGCGCGCAGCAGGTGCTGGGTGTCCAGGTCCCGGCTGCCGTGCTCGGCGGCATACAGGGCCGCGCCGCGCACGAGTTCCCTGGCCGGCTGGCTCAGCAGCCGGCCTATGTCGATGTGGCGGGGGCCCTGCTGGGGGCCGCCTCCGCCGAAGAACCGGGACAGGAACTCACCGAAGGGGTCGGGAGGGTAGCCGTCGGTCATGACGTTCCGTTCCTTTGGTGCTCGTTCATAACACCTTGGCACGGATGGGGACGGAGGGCACCTTACGGGCGGGCCCTTCCGCCGGCCCGCCGCTCGGTGAGAATCCGGGGGCCTGTCCGGGTGATCGCGACCGTGTGTTCCACGTGTGCCGCGCGCGAGCCGTCGTTCGTGCGCAGCGTCCAGCCGTCCGATGACGCGAAGTAGGCGTCCCGGCCGCTCGAGATCAGCATGGGCTCGATCGCCAGGACCATGCCGTGCCGCAGCGGAAGGCCCCGGCCGGGCCGGCCCTCGTTCGGCACCTCGGGGTCCTCGTGCATACGGCGGCCCACGCCGTGGCCCCCGAAGCCCTGTGGCACGCCGTATCCCGCCGCCCGGCACACCGAGCCGACGGCATGGGCGATGTCGCCGATGCGGTTGCCGACGACGGCCGCCGCGATGCCCGCGGCCAGCGCCTGCTCGGCGGTGTCGATCAGTCGTACGTCCGCCGGGCGCGGCCTGCCCACGACGAAGCTGATCGCCGAGTCGCCGGCCCAGCCGTCCAGTTCCGCGCCGCAGTCGATGGAGACGAGGTCGCCGTCGCGCAGCCGGTAGCGGCCCGGGATGCCGTGGACGATCGCGTCGTTGACGGAGGCGCAGATCACGGCGGGGAAGGGGGTGGGGGCGAAGGAGGGACGGTAGCCGAGGAACGGCGAGGAGGCACCTGCCTCGCGCAGCGCCTCGTGCGCCACGTCGTCCAGCTCCTTCAGTGAGACGCCGACGGCCGCGGCCGCCCGCACGGCTGTCAGAGCCCGCCCGACGACCTGGCCCGCCGCATGCATCGCGTTGATCGACGTGTCCGTCTTCAGCTCCACCATGCCAATTACTATACCGGTATTAGAATGACGGCATGGTGCGCACCCCTCTCACCCCCGAAGAACGCGAACGCGGCGAGCGGTTCGGCCGGCTGCTGCGCGAGGCCCGCGGCGACCGGAGCATGACGGACGTCGCGGCCGAGGCGGGCATCTCGGCGGAGACACTCCGCAAGATCGAGACGGGCCGGGCTCCGACCCCGGCGTTCTTCACCATCGCGGCCCTCGCCCGCGCGCTCGGCCTGTCCATGGACGAGCTGGCGGAGCGGTGCGTCCCACTGGAGGTGTGAACGGACCCGGACCCGCCCACGGCGTCATGTATCACCAGGGAAAGGCGCCTGACAGTCACCCTGTGCGGCCGTCGCGGTGCCTGTCGTCATCACCGAAGTGTCGCCAGGGAGAGAGATCGGTGCACTCGCGCGGAAAACTCCCTGTAGCCGTCCCGTAACACGGCTCGTGTTTTCTACGGAGTCGGAGTGGCTCCGGTCTGGCGGGAGTTGGGCGATGGATGTGGATCAACTCCCCCGGCGGGTAGGGGAGTTCGTGAACTACCTGGACGGCCTGCTGGCGCGCCTGGATCAGCGTGGCGGCTGGTGCGGGGTGTTCTGGCAGCGTGATCCGGACGGCATGCAGGCCTGTCTCGAAGGGCGCGAGGTGCCCCCGTGGGACGTGGTGGACGCGCTGCTGCGGGACCTCGCGGCGGCATACGGCAGCGGGGCGGCCGGGGTGGAGGCGGAGCGGGCCCGGGCGTTGCACAGGGCCGCGCTCACCGCGTACGACGCCCGGCCGGGCGGCCGTGACGCCCTCGGGGACCGGCTCGACGTCATGCTCCGCGAGCAGCGGTACGCGGCCGAACGGCAGGCGGAACTGGGCCGGTTGCTCGCGTCCGTGACCACCCCGGAGGAGGCCGACGCCGTCCGGGTCGACCTGGCCTGGGCCCGCGACGACCATGAACGGGCGACGGCCCGGTGCGCCGAACTCCGCTCCCGCATGGCCGAATCGGACCGGCGGGGAGCCGACGGGGGCCCAGCCCCGTACGGCGACTCGGCCCCCGCACCCACCCCGCCCCCGGAGACCGTGCCGACGCCCATCCCCACCCCCACACCCGCTCCCACCCCCGCCAAGCAGCGCAAACGCCGCCGGGGCAGTGCCCGTTTCGCCGGGATGCCCGAGGGCGAGGCCGCACCCGCCGTCGTACCGCAGACCCCCGTGCCGTCGCCGCCCGCACCGGACGCCGCCGAGGGCCGGACCCCGCGAGGCGCCCGGTTCGCCGGGGCCGCCGAGCCGGTGGACCGGAGGCGGCCGAAGGCGGAGCCGCTGGACGCGGAGGCAACGCGGGCCGTCGCCGGGGCCGTGGCGACGATCGAGCGGCTGCGCGGAGAGGGCCGTACCGGCGAGGCGCACGCCCTGCTGGCCGAGATCGCCCACTGGCCCGCCCCCCGCCTCCCCCTGCTCGCCGCGGAACTGCAGCGCACCGGGCTCGGCGCCGACTGGGCGACCCTGCTCTGGGAGGCCGCCTCGCTGCCCGCCGGCCGACTGGTCGCCGCCGCCGACGCGCTGGTCGCGGCCGGTCGAGGCGAAGACGGACAGCAGATCCTGCGCCAGGGTGTCGTACGGCCCGCCACGGAGATAGGCGAGGCCGTGCTGGCGCTGGCCGCCGAGGGGCGGACCCGCGAGGTGCGTGCCCTGCTCGACGCGTACGTCCGTATGCGCACCCCGGAGGAGGCTGTCCGCAGCGTCACCCCCGACCCGCAGCGGCTCGTACCGCTCCTGCTGGAGGCCGCCCGGGGCGTCTCCGACGAGCGCCACTGGGACCTGGTCCACGCCCTCCGTGTGGCCGGTCGGTCCGCCTGATCGGGCCCGCGACTCACCCGCTGGAGTGTGAAACGTGATCGACTCCGCGGGTTAACGGCAATGGTCTTGGCAAGGCTCTCCCCGAGGCTTACGTTCGTCCCTCTACGGCCTGCGTCTACGGGCGTAGAGGCTCTGACGACCCGCCGAAGGAGCAGCTCATGGCCAACGTCGTACGTGCCGCCCTGGTCCAGGCCACCTGGACCGGCGACACCGAGTCCATGGTGGCGAAACACGAGGAGCACGCCCGCGAGGCGGCCCGCCGGGGTGCGAAGATCATCGGATTCCAGGAAGTCTTCAACGCCCCCTACTTCTGCCAGGTCCAGGAGCCGGAGCACTACCGCTGGGCCGAGCGGGTGCCCGACGGCCCGACCGTGCGCCGTATGCGGGAGCTCGCCCGCGAGACCGGCATGGTGATCGTGGTCCCCGTCTTCGAGGTCGAGCAGTCCGGCTTCTACTACAACACCGCCGCCGTGATCGACGCCGACGGAACCGTCCTCGGCAAGTACCGCAAGCACCACATCCCGCAGGTCAAGGGATTCTGGGAGAAGTACTACTTCAAGCCGGGCAACGTCGGCTGGCCCGTCTTCGACACCGCCGTGGGCAAGGTCGGCGTCTATATCTGCTACGACCGGCACTTCCCGGAGGGCTGGCGGCAACTCGGCCTCAACGGCGCGCAGTTGGTCTACAACCCGTCCGCCACCTCCCGCGGTCTGTCCGCCTACCTGTGGCAGCTGGAGCAGCCCGCGGCCGCCGTCGCCAACGAGTACTTCGTCGCCGCGATCAACCGGGTCGGGCAGGAGGAGTACGGGGACAACGACTTCTACGGCACGAGCTACTTCGTCGACCCGCGCGGGCAGTTCGTGGGCGAGACCGCCAGCGACAAGGCGGAGGAACTCCTCGTCCGCGACCTCGACTTCGACCTGATCGAGGAAGTCCGGCAGCAGTGGGCGTTCTACCGCGACCGGCGCCCCGACGCGTACGAAGGGCTGGTGCGGCCATGAGCGACCTCTACGACCGCCATCGCAACGTCCTCCCCGACTGGCTCGCCCTCTACTACGAGGACCCGCTCGAACTCACCCACGGCGAGGGCCGGTACGTCTGGGACGCCGACGGCAACCGGTACCTCGACTTCTTCGGCGGCATCCTCACCACGATGACCGCGCACGCACTGCCCGAAGTGACCAAGGCGGTGAGCGAGCAGGCCGGGCGGATCCTGCACTCCTCGACCCTCTACCTCAACCGGCCGATGGTCGAACTCGCCGAGCGCATCGCCCAGTTGAGCGGAATCCCGAACCCCCGCGTCTTCTTCACCACCTCCGGCACCGAAGCCAACGACACCGCACTGCTGCTCGCCACCACCCACCGGCGGAGCAACACGATCCTGGCGATGCGCAACAGCTACCACGGCCGCTCCTTCAGCGCGGTCGGCATCACCGGCAACCGCGGCTGGTCCCCGACCTCGCTGTCCCCGCTCCAGACGCTGTACGTCCACGGAGGCGTGCGCACGCGCGGCCCGTTCGCCGAGCTGAGCGACCCCGAGTTCATCGCGGCCTGTGTGGCGGACCTCAGGGACCTCCTCGGCCACACCCGTCCGCCGGCGGCGCTGATCGCCGAGCCCATCCAGGGCGTCGGCGGCTTCACCTCGCCGCCCGACGGGCTCTACGCGGCCTTCCGGCAGGTGCTCCAGGAGCAGGGCATCCTGTGGATCGCCGACGAGGTGCAGACCGGCTGGGGGCGCACCGGTGAGCACTTCTGGGGCTGGCAGGCACACGGCCGGAGCGGGCCGCCGGACATGCTCACCTTCGCCAAGGGCATCGGCAACGGCGCTTCCATCGGCGGGGTCGTCGCCCGCGCCGAGATCATGAACTGCCTCGACTCCAACAGCATTTCCACCTTCGGTGGCACCCAGATCACCATGGCCGCGGGGCTCGCCAACCTCAACTACCTCCTGGAACACGACCTCCAGGGCAACGCCCGGCGCGTCGGCGGACTGCTCATCGAGCGGCTGCGGGGCGTCGCCGCGCAGCTCCCCGGCGTACGGGAGGTGCGCGGACGAGGGCTGATGATCGGCGTCGAGCTGGTGCGGCCGGGTACCGACGAGGCCGACCCGCGGGCCGCCTCCGCGGTCCTGGAGGCGGCCCGTGAGGGCGGGCTGCTCATCGGCAAGGGCGGCGGGCACAACACCAGCGCGCTGCGCATCGCACCGCCGCTGTCGCTGACCGTCGCGGAGGCCGAGGAGGGCGCCACGATCCTCGAACGCGCTCTGAGGAGCACCTTCTAGCCCCGACCTGGACAAGGGAAGACCGGCATGACCACCACCTTGGAGCCCTGGGGAATCGCAGAGGCACCCGAACCCGCCCTGTCGGTCCGTCAGGTCCTCGGCCTGGAACGGGTACTGGCCGGAGAGCCCGAGGTGGTGGCCGGCGCCGGTCAGCTGGACCGGCTCGTGCGCTGGGTGCACGTGGCCGAGGCCGCCGACGTCGGTGTGATGCTCACCGGTGGCGAGATGGTGCTCACCACCGGGGTGCTGCTCGCCGGTGACGAGGCCAAGCAGGCCGAGTACATCCAGTCGCTGCACCGCGCGGAGGCCGCGGCCGTGGTGCTGGGCCTCGGCCGGGCGTTTCCGGCCCCGCCTGACGTGATGCGCCGGGCCGCCGAGCGGTGCGGGCTGCCCATGATCGTCCTGCACCGGCCCTTCCCCTTCGCCGAGCTGACGGAGGAGGTCCAGTCCCGGCTGGTTCGCCGGAAGTTCGCGGCCGTCAGCCTCTCGGAGTCCGTACGGACGGCCCTGACCGGGCTCATCACCGCGGGCGCCCCGCTGCAGCACCTGCTCGACGAGGTGGCCCAGCACAGCGGCTGTCCCGTCGTCGCCACCAACCTCGCCCATCGCGTCCTGGCCACCGCGGGCGAGCGGTCCGCGGTGGACGACGTGCTGCGCGACTGGGAGCGCATCGCCCGGCAGGCGGGCGGCAGCGAGGGTGACGGCTGGATCCGGGCCGAGCTGGGCGGACGCGGGGAACGCTGGGGGTGGATCGTGCTGTGCGGGTACCGGGGCGACACGGCGACCGGGCGGCTGCTCGCCGACCGGGCCGCCGAGGCGCTCGTCCTGCACCGCATGCTCGGCGACGGCTCCGCCCACACCTGGGAGGAGCAGTCGGCGCAGAGCCTGCTGACCGACCTGGTCTCCGGTGTCGTACCGGCCCGGCAACTGCTGCCCCGGGCCCGGGCCGCCGGACTGCCGGTCAACCGGCGGGCCTTCGTGCCCCTGGTCGTACGGGACTGTGAACCCGCCCAACTCGACCGTGTGCTGCGGATGCTGGGGCTTCCGGGGCTCGTCGCCGAACTCGCCGACGGTGCCACCGCCGTGCTGCTCAGCCTCGCCCGGGACCAGGACGCCCAGGCCCTCGCGGCGCACTTCGCGGCGCGGCTGCGCACCGAGGCCGATCAGGCCCGTACGGTCGTCGCCGCGGCCGGCCCGCGCACCGTCTGGGACGACGTCCCCGCCGGGCTGCGCGAGGCCCAGCATGTCGCCGACGCCGTCGCCGACTCCTCGGACGTCCTGGACCTTCCGGTCGTCGTACGCCTCAAGGACGTCCATCTGCGCGGTCTGGTCCGGCTGCTGCGCGACGACCCGCATGTGCAGTCCTTCGCGGAGCGGGAGCTGGACGGGCTGCTGTGCGATCCCGGCCAGGATCTGCTCGACGTGCTGCGGACGTACCTCGCCACGGGCCGCAACAAGTCCCGCACCGCCCAGCTCCACCATGTCTCCCGGCCCGCGCTCTACCGGCGGCTGGAGGCGATACAGACGCGGCTGGGCGTCGACCTCGACGACTTCGAGCAGGCGGCGTCGGTGCACATCGCGCTGCTCGCGCATGATGCGCAACAGGGCTGAAACAAACGATGACCTGGGAAAACGGCGGTGAAACATGGGGCGACGAAGTCGTGACACCGTGACACGCCGAACGCCCGCAGACGTGACACGCTGCAACTCAAAGCCTGCTTTCGGACTTTCTAGGCTCCTCGCACACCGAGCGACCGGAGGTCCCGATGAGCAGAGTGATCCGTGCCGCCCTCTTCCAGACCGCCTGGACCGGCGACAAGGAATCGATGATCCAGGTACACGAGCAGGCGGCCCGCGACGCGGCCGCGCAGGGTGCTCAGGTCCTGTGCTTCCAGGAGCTGTTCTACGGACCGTACTTCTGCCAGGTGCAGGACAAGGCCTTCTACGAGTACGCCGAGGGGATCCCCGACGGGCCGATCGTCAAGCGCTTCCAGGCACTGGCCAGGGAACTGGGCATCGTCCTCGTCCTGCCCATGTACGAGGAGGAGCAGCCGGGCGTCCTCTACAACACCGCGGCCGTGATCGACGCGGACGGCTCGTACCTCGGCAAGTACCGCAAGCACCACATCCCGCAGGTCCCCGGCTTCTGGGAGAAGTTCTACTTCCGTCCCGGCAACAGCGGCTGGCCCGTCTTCGACACCGCCGTCGGCCGGATCGGCGTCTACATCTGCTACGACCGCCACTTCCCGGAGGGCTGGCGCGCCCTGGGCCTCGCGGGCGCCGAGATCGTGTTCAACCCGTCGGCCACCTCGCGCGGACTCTCCCGCTATCTGTGGCAGCTGGAGCAGCCGGCGGCGGCCGTCGCCAACGAGTACTTCGTCGGTGCGATCAACCGGGTCGGTGTGGAGGACCTGGGCGACAACGACTTCTACGGCACGACCTACTTCGTCGACCCGGAGGCCCAGTTCGTCGGCGAGGTGGCGAGCGACAAGGAGACCGAACTCGTCGTCCGCGACCTGGACCTGGCCAAACTCCGCGAGGTCCGCGACCGCTGGCAGTTCTACCGGGACCGCCGTCCGGACGCGTACGGCCCGCTGACCGCTCCGTAACCGGCCGGCACGTCCGCCGGTCCGGTGCACGGGGGCCGGACCGGCGGCACCGACCGACCTGCACCACACCAGTGTTGAACACGGTAGGAGAGGGAGAATGAGCAGCCGTACCGTCATCCGCGACGGTCTCGTCATCACCGCGTCCGACGAGATCCACGCCGACGTCCTGATCGAGGACGGCCGTATCGCCGCCCTCGCCGCCTCCGGCACCCCGGCCGCCGAGGCCTTCACCGCCGACCGGGTCATCGACGCGACCGGGAAGTACGTGATCCCGGGCGGGGTCGACGCCCACACCCACATGGAGCTGCCGTTCGGCGGCACCTTCGCCTCCGACACCTTCGAGACCGGCACCCGGGCGGCCGCCTGGGGCGGTACGACCACGATCGTCGACTTCGCCGTGCAGAGCGTCGGCCACACCCTGCGCGAGGGCCTCGACACCTGGCACGCCAAGGCCGAGGGCAACTGCGCGATCGACTACGGCTTCCACATGATCGTCTCCGACGTGAACCAGGAGACGCTCAAGGAGATGGACCTGCTGGTCGAGGAGGGCGTCACCTCCTTCAAGCAGTTCATGGCCTACCCCGGCGTCTTCTACAGCGACGACGGCCAGATCCTGCGCGCCATGCAGCGCTCCGCCGACAACGGCGGCCTGATCATGATGCACGCGGAGAACGGCATCGCGATCGACGTCCTGGTCGAACAGGCCCTGGCGCGCGGCGAGACCGACCCGCGCTACCACGGCGAGGTGCGCAAGGCCCTCCTGGAGGCGGAGGCCACCCACCGTGCGATCCGGCTCGCCCAGGTCGCCGGCGCGCCCCTGTACGTCGTCCACGTCTCGGCGACGGAGGCGGTCGCCGAACTGGCCCGGGCGCGTGACGAGGGGCTGAACGTCTTCGGTGAGACCTGTCCGCAGTATCTGTTCCTGTCGACGGACAACCTGGCCGAGCCCGACTTCGAGGGCGCCAAGTACGTGTGCAGCACCCCGCTGCGGCCCAAGGAGCACCAGGCCCAGCTCTGGAAGGGCCTCAGGACCAACGACCTGCAGGTGGTCTCCACCGACCACTGCCCCTTCTGCTTCGTGGGCCAGAAGGAGCTCGGCCGCGGCGACTTCTCCAAGATCCCCAACGGCCTTCCGGGCGTCGAGAACCGCATGGACCTGCTCCACCAGGCCGTCGTCGACGGGCACATCTCCCGCCGCCGCTGGATCGAGATCGCCTGCGCCACCCCGGCCCGTATGTTCGGCATGTACCCCAAGAAGGGCACCATCGCCCCGGGCGCCGACGCCGACATCGTCATCTACGACCCGCACGCCGAGCAGATCGTGTCCGCCGAGACGCACCACATGAACGTCGACTACTCGGCCTACGAGGGCAGGCGCCTCACCGGCCGCGTGGAGACCGTGCTCTCGCGCGGCGAACTCGTCATCACCGAGCGGGAGTACACCGGACACGCCGGTCACGGCGTCTACACGCCCCGCTCCACCTGTCAGTACCTCAACTAGGAGTGGCGCCCATGGACTTCGGACTCGTCCTGCAGACCGACCCGCCGGCCTCCCGTGTCATCAGCCTGATGCAGCGGGCCGAGCGCAACGGCTTCACCTACGGCTGGACCTTCGACTCCGCCGTGCTGTGGCAGGAGCCGTTCGTGATCTACAGCCAGATCCTCTCGAACACCTCGAAGCTGACGGTCGGCCCGATGGTCACCAACCCGGGCACCCGCACCTGGGAGGTCACCGCCTCCACCTTCGCCACGCTCAACGACATGTTCGGCAACCGCACGGTGTGCGGCATCGGCCGCGGCGACTCGGCGATGCGGGTCGCGGGCCGCAAGCCCAACACCCTGGCCCGGATCAGCGAGGCCATGAAGGTCATCCGCGCGCTGGGCCGCGGCGACGAGGCCGACCTCGGCGGCGCGGTGGTGAGGTTCCCGTGGATCAAGCCGGGCGCCGAAGTCCCCGTGTGGATGGCCGCGTACGGCCCCAAGGCGCTGAAGATGACCGGTGAGGAGGCCGACGGCTTCATCCTCCAGCTGGCGGACCTCTATCTGACCGAGTACATGGTCAAGGCCGTGAAGGACGCGGCGGTGGCCGCCGGACGCGACCCGTCCGAGGTGAGGATCTGCGTCGCCGCCCCCGCGTACGTCACCGAGGACGACTCGCCCGAGGCGCTCGCCCACGCCCGCGACCAGTGCCGCTGGTTCGGCGGAATGGTCGGCAACCACGTGGCCGACCTGGTCTCCAAGTACGGCGAGCACTCCGCCCAGGTGCCCGACGAACTCACCGACTACATCAAGTCACGCGAGGGGTACGACTACGCGCACCACGGGCGCAGCGACAACCCCGACACGGAGTTCGTGCCCGACGAGATCGTCGACCGGTTCTGCCTCATCGGGCCGGCCGGGAAGCACATCGAGAAGCTTGAGGCACTGCGCGAGCTGGGCGTCGACCAGTTCGCGGTGTACGACATGCACGACGCACAGGAAACCACCATCGACGCCTACGGCGCGCAGGTGATCCCGGCCCTCAACGGCTGACCGTCCCCCTTCCCCGCGATCTCCCCCTTCCCGCTCTCCGGGGAAGGGGGCCAAGGGCGCTCCCTGTTCCTGTGTCATCGGGCGCGCACCCCCCTCGGACCCGCACGGCCTCTCCCGTCCCACCTCCTCCGATTGGCCTGCCCATGACCGATACCGCTCCCACAGCGATACCGTTGACCGCTCAAGTCACCCTCGCCGACGGCCGGGTGGAGATAGCCCCCGGTGCGCCGCAGCCCAGCGGCCCGTACGCCAACGAGGACCTGCTCCCGGTCCCCGTCTCGCGGCGCACCTGGACCACGTACAACTTCTCCGCGCTGTGGGTCGGCATGGCCCACAACACGGCCTCCTGGACCCTGGCCTCCGGGCTCATCGCGGTGGGCATGGACTGGAAGCAGGCCGTGTTCACCATCGCGCTGGCCAATGTGATCGTGCTGGTCCCGATGCTGCTGACCGGGCACGCGGGCCCGAAGTACGGCATCCCCTTCCCGGTCTTCGCCCGCGCCAGCTTCGGCGTCCGCGGCGCCAACCTCCCCGCCGTCGTACGGGCGTTGGTGGCGTGCGGCTGGTTCGGCATCCAGACCTGGATCGGCGGCGAGGCCATCTACTTCCTGGCCGGGAAGCTGATCGGCGACAGCTGGACGGGCGCCTCGACGATCGGCGGCTACGCCTGGACCATGTGGCTGTCGTTCGCGATCTTCTGGGTGATCCAGGTCGCGATCATCTACCGGGGCATGGAGACGATCCGCCGCTTCGAGAACTGGGCCGCGCCCTTCGTGCTGGTCGGCGCGTTCGTGATGCTGGTCTGGATGAGCGACAAGGCGGGCGGCGTCGGACCCCTCTTCGACCAGCCCTCCCAGCTCGGCTGGGGCGGGGACTTCTGGAAGCTGTTCTGGCCCTCCCTGATGGGCATGATCGGCTTCTGGTCCACGCTGTCCCTGAACATCCCGGACTTCACCCGTTACGGCAAGAGCCAGAAGGCGCAGACGTGGGGTCAGGCCCTCGGTCTGCCGACGACGATGACCCTGTTCGCCTTCCTCTCCGTGCTGGTCACGTCCGGTTCGCAGGCCGTGTACGGCAAGCCGGTGTGGGACCCGGTCCAGCTGGCCGCCAAGACCGACAACGTGGTGGGTCTGCTGTACGCCCTGGTCACCGTCCTGGTGGCGACGCTGTCCGTGAACATCGCGGCCAACCTGGTCTCGCCCGCGTTCGACTTCTCCAACATCGCGCCCCGGAGGATCAGTTTCCGCACCGGAGCCCTCGCCACCTGTGTCCTCGGTGTGCTGATCTTCCCCTGGAAGCTGTACTCCGACCCGCAGGGCTACATCTTCACCTGGCTCGGGCTGGTCGGCGGTCTGCTCGGCACGGTAGCGGGCATCCTCATCGCCGACTACTGGATCCTGCGCCGCACCCGCCTCGACCTCACCGACCTGTACCGCTCCGGTGGGCGCTACTGGTACGCGGGCGGCTGGAACTGGCGCGCGGTCGCGGCCTTCCTGGCCGGCGGTGTGCTGGCCGTCGGCGGCGCCAGTTTCAAGCCGCTGATCGACGGCAGACCCATTCCGGCGCTCTCCTCCCTGGCCGACTACGGCTGGGCGGTCGGTCTTGGCACGTCACTCGTGCTGTATCTGACGCTGATGCTGCTGACCGGCGGCCGGAAGGAGGAGGCCGCCGGCTGACGGCGAACGCTCCGGCGCGGAGGGCGGTCAGTTCTTCTGGCCGCCCTCCAGTGCCGCGACCGCGTCCTTGGCGGCCTTGATGGCGCCCTTGTTGATCACGTCCGAGTCGGGTGCCTTCTTCGTCTCGAAGTCACTGCCGTTGTACGTGACGACGACGAGCGCGTTGGAGACACGGGCGATCACCACGCCCTCGCGCGTCTGCTGTTTGTCCTCCGTGGTCACGTTCACCACGGAGTAGGCCGAGTCGCCCAGGCCCGGAACATCCCCTCCGCCGCTTTTCTCCCCGATGCGATTCTTGTACTGCTTCTGTGCTATTTCGTCGGAGTCGGCTATCTCGTAGGAGACATCGAGCCAGCGGTAGTCGTACCCCTTGAGCGCGTTCCAGGAGCAGGTGCGGCGCAGCTTCGTGTCCGTCGACGGGATCTCCTTGCCGGCCGTCTTGGCCCCCGGCACCAGGGAGTTGATGGTCTTGACCGCCACGCTGGTGCAGGGCGCGGGCGCCCCGGCGAAGCTCTTCGACACCGCCTTCGACGACGGGGCGGTGGGCGACTGGGTGGCCGTCTTCTGGTCCGACCGGTGCTCGGCCGCCGGTGTCGCGGCGAACGGACCGGACGCCAGCGCCCAGCCTGCCGTGGCGAGCACGGCGACCGGCGACAGACGTGCGGTCAGAGCGAGCGGCAGAGGAAGATCACGCACGGGCGCACTTCTCGTGGGGGAGGGGGGCGGAGGGAGTCCACACTGCGGACGGGACGCCAGTGTCACACGACTCTCTGTGAGGCGGTAGTGAAAACTCGCTCCGTGCCTGCGTGGTGACGCTGGAGTGTTGACGGGCCGGGTGACCCGGCGTCGGCGAGTTCATGGGCGGCGTTCGAGAGCGAGGGCGCTTTCGATGCGGTCGACGGCGGCGAACGCGCCATATGCGACGAGATGCACCAGACAGTGGTCGGTGTGCTCCGGACGGCGCCAGGCCGCCACGTCCTCGCCCGTGACCCGGTACGGCGCCAGGGCCGCAAGCAGCGCCAGGCGTGCGGCCGGACGCTCGGCACGGTCGGGCAGGGCGGGCCAGGCGAGCGGTGGGTGCGAGCCGTCCCAGACGCGCACGGTGTCGCGTACGAGGGCCCGGTCCTCGGCGTCGAGGAGGCCCGCGCCCGCGGCGGCGGCCGTGCGCAGGGCGGAGTAGGCGGGGCCCACGGCCGTCCCCGCCGCCCAGTCGGGGCCGGGGCCGGGGTCGTCGAGCAGCGGGAGCGCGGCACCGGGACGGGCGGTGCGGCGCACGGTCCTGGCCATCGTGCGGCCCGCCAGGCTCCGTACCGGGCGCAGCCGTTGGGCGCCGGCCGGGAGCAGATTCTCGGTCAGCAGGGCCGACACGATGCGATTGATGAAGTGGAACGCCAGCGCCGTGCCCAGATAGGCGGGGGCGTGCTCGCGCGGGAACGGGAACGGCTCCAGGTCGGCGCCCGGGACACGGGTGCGCTGCCCCCAGTCCAGCACGCGCGCGTGCTCCTCGTTCTCCGGTGTCCGCCCGCGCGCCAGTTGCTCGGCGAGCGCGTGGTCTCCGGTGGCGTGCAGCAGCACGGTGTGCGCGTCCACGCAGAAGGGGCACCGGTTGGCGAGCGACACCCCGAGGGCGGCCAGCTCCTTGCCGGTACGGCTGCCGGGACCGGCGATGAGCGACTCGCGCAACAGCGCCCAGGCCGGGGCGAGGAGTTCGGGTGCGGAGGACAGGGCGACGAAGGTGACCGGTTTGTCGATGCCGAAGTCCAGGGCGAGTTGCGCGTACACCTCGGCGACGCGGCCGGTGGCGGACCTGGGCGGTGGCGGCTGGGTGAAACGGAAGGCTGTGGACATGGGCAGCAGAGTGCAACGCGGGGGCGGCTCCGGTCGTCGTACGCCCGAAGACAGCCTGCGCTGCGCCCGAAGGGCCCGGTGGCGTCGTGGACTACTGCCGGGGGAGTAGTCCGGGTTCCGTCCACAGGGCCGACGCGGCTGTCGGCGGGGACGTCTAGGGTGCGGACATGGGCGGGCCAATGGTCACACGCAGGCGTCTCGCCGACGCGGCCCTCGCGGTCGTGGTCGGGGTTCTCGTCGTGACCACGGCCGCCTTCGACACGGGCACGACGGCCGTCGACTACGCGCTGCTCGCGGTCGGTTGCGCGGCTCTGGCCTGCTATCGCGCCGCACCGCGCGCGGTGCTGGCCGTGACGACGGCGACCGGCACGGCGTACGTCCTGCACGCCCACCCGGGGCCGCTCGCGGCCCTGCCGGTCCTGGGCGCCGTGCACACGGCCGCGCGGGCCGGGCACCGGGGCCTCGCGGGCGCGGCCGGCGCGGTGTTCCTCGCCGGGTACGTGGCGACGGAGCCCGGGACCCGGGCCGTCGTCGAGCGGGCCGCGCTGCTCACCGGGTGGTTCCTGTGCGCGGTGGTGACGGGCCTGGCCGACCGCAACTGGCAGGCCTATCTGCGCCAGACGGAACAGCGCGCCCAGGAGGCCGAGCGCACCAGGGAGGAAGCGGCGCTGCGCCGGGCCGGAGAGGAACGACTGCGCATCGCAAGGGAGTTGCACGACTCGCTCACCCACAGCATCTCCATCGTGAAACTCCAGGCGGGCGTCGCGGTGCACCTGGCACGCAAGCGCGGCGAGGAGGTGCCGCCCGCGCTGCTCGCCATCCAGGAGGCCAGCGGTGAGGCCATGCGCGAGCTGCGCGCCACGCTGGAGGTGCTGCGCACCGACGAGCCGACCGGCACACCCGCGCTGCTCGTGGAGCGCGCCCGGGCGGCCGGCCTCGCCGTCGACCTGACGGTGACCGGCGACGAACGCCCGCTGCCGACGGCCGTCGACCGGGCCGTGTACCGGATCGTCCAGGAGGCCCTCACCAACGCGGCACGGCACGCCGGACCGGCCCGGATCCGGGTCGGACTCGACCACGGGGAGCGGGAGTTGACGGTGCGCGTGGACGACGACGGCAAGAACTGCGACCCGGCCGGCCCACCGCCACCGGGCACCGGTCTCACGGGCATGCGGGAACGCGTCACGGCCCTCGGTGGCACCCTGCACGCCGCCCCGCGCGCGGAGGGCGGCTTCTCGGTGTGCGCGCGGCTGCCGCTGGGGGAGCCGGGATGAACCCGCTGATCAGAGTGGCCCTGGTGGACGACCAGGCACTGATGCGCGCCGGATTCCGGGCCCTCCTGGACGCCGAGGAGGGCATCGAGGTGGTGGGCGAGGCGGCCGACGGACACCAGGGCCTGGAGCTGATCCGGGCACAGGTGCCCGACGTCGCCCTGATCGACGTCCAGATGCCGGTGATGACGGGCATCGAGGCGACCCGGCACATCGCCGCCGACCCGGCCCTGTCCGCCGTCCGGGTGATCATCCTCACCAACTACGGCCTCGACGAGTACGTCTTCGAGGCCCTGCGCGCGGGCGCCGGGGGCTTCCTCCTCAAGGACACCGAACCGGCGGACCTGCTCCAGGCCATCGAGGTGGTCGCCCGTGGCGAGGCCCTGCTCTCCCCGTCGATCACCCGCACCTTGATCGGCGAGTTCGTCTCCCGTCCGCCGGACCGCGCCAGTGCTCCCGGCCTGGAGCACCTCACCCGCCGGGAACGCGAGGTCACCGCGCTGGCCGCCCGCGGCCTCAGCAACGAGGAGATCGCCGCCCACATGGTCATCAGCCCCTTCACCGCGAAGACCCACATCAGCCGCGCGATGACAAAGCTGGGCGCCCGGGACCGAGCCCAACTGGTGGTGTTCGCCTACGAGTCGGGCCTGGTGACGGCACGCGGCCGGACCTGACCCCGCGCTGTCTCAAAGTCGTCAGGGACGGATCACCGGGATCTAGGCTCGGACGTGCTTTGTGATCCCGGAGGAGGGCGCTGAACAGCAGTGACGGACAAGCGAGTTGTCATCGTGACCGGCGGAGGCTCGGGCATCGGGGAGGCGACGGCCCGGCTGCTGAGCGAGGGCGGCCACCACGTGGTCGTCTCCGGTCGGCGCAGCGAGCCCCTGCGACGCCTCGAAGCCGAGACCGGGGTACTGGCCCATCCGTCCGACGTGGGGGACCCCGAGGCGGCCGACGGTCTCGTCCAGGCAGCCCTGGCCGCCCATGGACGACTCGACGGACTGGTGCTCAACGCGGGCATCGGGCGCGGCGGAGCCGTGGGCGACCTGTCGTTGGAGGACTGGGAGGAGGTGATGCGCACCAACCTCACCGGCCCGCTGATGCTTCTTCGCGCGGCGCTCCCGCACCTGCTGGAGGCGGGCGGGGCCGTGGTCGCCGTCGCTTCGGTGTCCGCGCTGCGCAACGGTACGAGCAACGCCCCGTACGCCACTTCCAAGGCGGCGCTGCTCCAGCTCTGCCGCTCCGTCGCCGTCGACTACGGGCGGCAGGGCGTGCGGGCCAACATCGTGTGCCCCGGCTGGGTACGCACCGAGATGGCCGACCGGCGCATGACGCGTTTCGCGGAGGAAGCGGGCCTTGAGGGTGGTGTGGGTGCCGCCTACGACGAGGCGACCGCGCTCCTGCCCATGGGCCGGCCGGGCGAACCGCGTGAAGTCGCCGAGGTGATCGACTGGTTGCTGTCCCCGGCGGCGTCGTACGTCAACGGCTCGGTGCTCACCGTCGACGGCGGCGCGACGGCCCTCGACCCGGGAACCCTCGGCTTCGATTTCCGGATCACCCGACGCGGCTAGGGGGTGTCGTTCGGATCAGGCCGGCTGTGACGAGGGGTGCGGTCCGGCCGACCCCGGGCGGGGTCATGGGGGTGCCCCCTGCTCGAGCGAAGCCGAGAGCTTGGGGGAGAGTGACGACAACGCGGCTGGGGGTCCCCCCTGCTCGAAGAGCTTGGGGGAGTACGTGCAAGGGCCCGCGACGCCGGGATGATCCAAACGACACCCGCTAGGGTCGGTCCGACCCCGCGAGCACTTCCGGCGTTCTGGGCCACATCCGGGCGATCCCCAGCAGTGTCGCCGGGCTGCCATGGACCACACCGGGCAGCGGGCAGGGGTCGGCGGGCGGTATGCCGGCGAGTTTGGCGCGCCGGGCCTGGTCCAGTGCGCCGGCGAGTGCGGCCGACGTGAGGCGGTCCTCCCGTACCCCTGCCTGCCGGGCGTGCCGGTGCGCCGTCTCGTAGGCGTCCGGCCGGATCCATCGCTGCAGATCCAGGAGCGCGTCATAGGTTTCGATGGTCTGCCGGTGTGCCTGGAGCGCCAGTGGGGAGCGCGGCCGCAGCACCTCCCGCAGTCTGGTGCGCTGCGGTCTGGCGAGGGCGACGTGGGGCACCGCCGTCATCAGGTCGCGCCACAGCGGCCACAACCGCCAGGTGGTCCACAGGGCGTTCGCCGACCGGACGAGGGCGGTCGCGGTGGGGACCAGCAGTGATGCCGCCCGGAAGAAGCCGTGGACCCCGATGATCACCGACAGGTAGGGGAGCATGCGCGGTGTGCGGCCGTAGAGGTGCCAGAGATAACCGAACCAGAAGACGACGGCGAGGACGCTTCCCACCGCGAACAGCCGCAGCGACCACACGAGATCGCGGTCTCCCGTGCGCATGCTGTACAGCAAGCAGACCACGAGTGCGACGGCGTCACCGACGAGGTGGGCGCCGATGAGGATCAGCCAGTAGGCGGACGCCGGATCGGCAGGCCCCTGCACGGACGCCGTTCCCGCACGTGGTTCGAGCTGCAACACGTCCAGGACGAGCAACGCGGCCAGGGCCGCCGGGAGCCCCACCGTCACGGACAGCCGCAGGCGGCGCGTCCGGGTGGGGTCGACCATGAAGAGCAGGACCAGCCCGGCGCTGAGGACGCCGATCAGATTGCGGGCCAGGGAAACCGTGTGGAGTTCGACGCCGGCATCGGTGAGCCATCCGACGACCCTGGGCTGGAAGAGGGTGATGGCGAGGGTCGCGGCCAGGACCGTGAGCCACAGCCCCCGTTGGTGTGGCTGGAGCAGCGCGGGCCGGGCCCGCCAGAGCAGGGCGAACCACAGGGTGAGGACGCTCCACAGTCCGACCAGGGCAGCCAGCTCACTCACCGACATCGACCGTCACTCCCAGGAACGCGCCGAGTCGGCCCAGCCGGCCGCCCGCCCGGCCGGCCGTCCCGGCGCTCTGTATCAGGCTGGCGATCATCTCGGCCTCCTGCTCCTCGGCGGTCGTGTAACTGGTCCGGGCCATCAGCCGTTTGACGAGATGCGGCTGCAGACCGCCGAGGAGCCCGGCGATCGGCTCGTCGCCCTCGGCCGTGGCGCCACGGTGGTGGTCGCACAGCACATGGCCGATCTCGTGGAGGATGATGTGCTCCCGGTGCAGGGGCGCGGTCCGGGCCTCGTAGAAGACGTAGTCGGCGTCGTCCGTACCCAGCCAGAGACCGCAGGCACCGGCGATCGCCGCCTGCTCCGGCAGCTCTTTCAGAACGAGTGGGCGGCCTCTGAGTGCTTCCACCCGCTCGCAGACCGCGTCGAAGGAAAGCGACCGGGGCACTGCGAGATCGCGCAGAATCCCCGTACATCGCCGCTGTAACTCGGCATACTCGCCCGTTCGCCGCACGTGCTGTGTCACTCTCACTGGTCGTTGCCGCTCGGCTTCCGCGGTGTTCCTATCGGCCGGAACGGTGGGGACGTCCCCCCGGGTCGGACTCCGGGGACATCGCGTTCACCACGGCGAGCAGGGCGTCCAGCCCCGCTTCCGACAGTCCGTCGGCACGGAAGGCCAGCGTGCGCACCTTGCTGTTCCCCAGAGCAACGGCGAACTCCATCTGGCGTCTCACCCGCTCGGAGACCTCCTCGTCGGTGAAGTAGTCCGGGGTGACCCCGAAATGCTCTGCCAGGACCCGAAGATGGTCGCGCGTCACGTTCCGCTTCCGGCCCGTCGCCAGTTCCCAGAGGTAGGTGGCCGAGAACGTACGCCCCGTGCTCTCGCGGATCTCCTCCGCGATCTTGCTGTACGGAGGCCGGTTGCCGCGGTAGTACGCGTTGACGATGTCCTCCAGCCGTCGGGCCAGGGACGACGGGCCTGTCGTGCCGCTGTCGGCGCTGCCGCTGCTCGTCAAGTCTCCAACTCCCGGGCGAGAGAACGCTTCCTGCCCCCAGCGGACAGGGTGTGGTTTCAACCTAAGCCGCCGACCGCCACCTTGAACACGTCCGGGGCAATGTATTCAGGCCAAAGGACAGCATCGGCGGGCGCCAGCGGATCAGTTGACACGCTTTCATCCGCTCAGTACGGTCCCGATTGCTTGCGCAATCGCACGGTAGTCCGAACGTCACGCCGGCTGACCTCCGGCGGACGTGGCGCTGCGGTGAAGGAAAAGCACAAGGGGGAATCGCAGGAATGACATCCGCACGGCAGCCGGGCGAATCCGACACCGACCCGGCCTGTGGAGACAGCGGTGCCGGACCGGCACTCTACGCCCGGATAAGGCGGAAACTGAAGCAGGAGATACTGGCAGGCGTCTACGCCGAGGGGGAGTATCTGCCCTCGGCGGGCGAACTCGGAAAAAGATACGGCGCCAACAAGAACACGGTCCTGCGGGCGCTGCGTATGTTACGCGCGGAAGGACTGATCGACTTCGGCCGGGGCCGCGGCACGGTCGTGATGCACTCCGCCGGAAAAGCGGACCTCGCCGAGATAGCGGAGCAACTCCGGCATGTCGTCAACCGTGCCGATGCCTCGGGAATCTCCCGAGCGGCCGTCGTGGCCGCCGTACAGCGGATTCCCGCGGTGCCTGCCACCCGTACCCCGATGGGTGGACCCGCCGCGCCGATTCGACGGGGAACCGCGGCCTACGGCTCGTACGGGCCGCGCGGCCGCGGCGCCGCGTGATGCGCGATCGCGTCGACTGCGGTGGCGATAAGGCTAATACGCAGGGTCAGGATGGAGCCATGGAAGCCAGGTGTTCGCGCCCGGCCACCGGATCGCTCCGACTCGGCCGCGCGTGGTCGAAAGGCCAGGTCGCCACGGGTCCCGAAGCCCGGGGCAGGCAGATTTTCCCGGCGGCCACGCAGCGTATCGGGAGTGTTCCTTCATTGATCGTCGTAATCGCCTCCGCCTAGATTCACCGGTGAGCGGACGACCGATCGAGTCACCGCTTCCACTCCTTACGGAAAGGAGGTGACAAGCATGGGTCGGAAGATCTATGAGGCGCCGGCGATGTTCATTGCCGGTGATTTCCGATTGGACACCGGATTCCTGCGGCGCGGTCCGCATGAGCCCAGGGTCCGTCTGCCGCTTGCAGCCTAGGAAATCTCTGGGAGAACGATGTCGAGCCACGGCGAAAGCTGGTTTGTGGTACTGCCTGATTGCGAAGCCGGCCTCGCCGTGGCCTCGCATGTGGAAACACGACTGAAGAGCACGGCGGAAAAGCGGGTGCTCCATGCCTCCGGTCGCCCCTTCCTGATCGGCTCCTGGGGCCCCGCGTTCGTCACCACCACCCGGCACGGTCTGCGGATCGCGCTCATCGGGTGCGGTTCCGCCGACGAGCACGAGGTCGCGCAACGCCTCGCCGAACAGCGCGACATCGAGTCCGCCGCCCGCGTCGCACGCTCGCTGCGCGGCGAGTTCCATCTCGTCGTCGCGGCGGGCGGGCGGTTGCGGGTCCGGGGCACCGCGTCGGGGATGAGGCGCGTCTTCCACGGCGACACCGAGGGCACCACGGTGGCGAGCAACCGCGCGGACGTCGTCGCCCGGCTGCTCGACGCGCCCCTCGACGAGGAACTCCTCGCCGTCCGCCTGCTGGACTCCGTCCCCCATCCGCTCGGGGACATGCCGCTGTGGCGGGGCGTGCACGCCGTCCCCCCGGGCTTCCAGCTGGACGCGGGCCCGGACGGCGCCTCCCGCACACGCTGGTGGAGTCCCCCCGAGCCCCGGCTGGGTCTGGAGGAGGGCGCGGCACTGCTGCGGACGGAACTCGACGCGGCGGTCCGGGTGCGTACGCGGGCTGCGGCCACCATCAGTTCCGACCTCTCCGGAGGACTCGACTCCACCGCCGTCTGCGCCCTCGCCGCCGCCGCGGGGGCCGCCCCGGTCGCCCTCACCATGTCCAGCCGCGACCCGGGGGACGACGACCTCCACTGGGCGAAGCTGGCCGCGGCCGACCTCGACCACGCGGAGCACGTCGTGCTTCCCGTCGACCGCATCCCGCTGTTCTACAGCGGCCTGCTGGAGGTCACCGGGCCGGTCGACGAACCGGCGCCGACCATCCTCGACCAGCCCCGGCAACTCGCCGGCCACGACGAGATGCTGGCCCGCGGCTCCGCGCTGCATCTCACCGGGATGGGCGGCGACCACGTCCTGTGGGGCCACCCGGCGCACGTACTCGAACGGCTGACCACCGACCCGCTCGGTGCCCTGCGCCACCTCCGCGGCTACCGGGCGCACAACAGATGGTCGTTGCGGGACGCCCTGTCGGTGATCGCCGACCGCAGGCCCTACGGGCAGTGGCTGGCCGACAGCGCCGACCGGCTCACCGCCGCACGGGCGGCGCCGCACAGCGCCGACGTCCTCGCCTGGGACGTCCCGCCCCGGATGCCCGGCTGGGCGACACCGGACGCCGTCGCCGCGGTGCGCGACAGGATGCGGCGGGCGGCGCAGTCGGCCGTTCCCCTGGGCAGGACCCGTGCCCGGCACAACGAGCTGAACGTCCTGCGCCACGGAACGCGGGTGACGCGCATCCTGCACCAGGTGGCCGAGCACGGCGGACTGCCCATGGCCAGCCCGTTCTTCGACGACCGTGTCATCGAGGCGTGCTGGTCGGTGCGGGCGGAGGAGCGGTCGTCGCCCTGGCGGTACAAGCCACTGCTCAAGGCCGCGCTGCGCGGCGTCGTACCGGCCGCCGTACTCGAACGCGAGACCAAGGGAGAGGCGTCCACCGACGCGGCCAACGGACTGCGGGAGAACCGCGCCCGGATCGCCGAGCTGTGGCACGACTCCCGTCTCGCCCGGCTGGGGCTGGTCGACGCGGACCGTCTCGTCAGAACCACACTGCAGCCTTCCTCGCCCGAACTCCGGTACGCGGGCCTCGACTCGACGCTCGCCTGCGAGATCTGGCTGCGCACCACCTGAGCGCCATGAGCGCCATCCGAAGGGGGAACTCATGCGGCTGAGAGCCGACGTGTCACTGGTGGAGACCGACTACGGAAAGATCCTGCTGGACGGGCGCAGCGGAAAGTACTGGGAGCTCAACCCCACCGGCAGCCTGGTGCTGGACGAACTGATGTCGGGCGGCGACCTCGACGCGGTGATCACCCGGCTCACCGCCGAGTTTGAGGTCGGCGCGGAAAGGGCGCGTGCTGACGCCGAGGCGCTCGTCGCGGCGCTGGTCGAGGCGAGGCTGGTCGACCGATGAGCTTCCAGACCGTACTGCGCGCCCGGTCCGAGGTCCCCCGGCGGGCGCGGATCGCCGCGCGCCTGGCCGTGGCGGTCGCCAAGCCGCTCACCCGTCTCCCGCCGGACCGCATCCGCCGGCTGCTGACCGCGCTCGCCCGTGGCGCCCGGCCGGCCGGCTTCGAGCAGGCGGCGGCCGCGCGGGACGCGGTGACCACCGTCAGCCTGGTGTGCGCCGGACGCGAGGGATGCCTGCAGCGGTCGATCGCGACCGCGCTGCTGTGCCGCGCCCGGGGCAGCTGGCCGACCTGGTGCGTCGGGGTCCGTACCGCCCCGCCGTTCGCCGCGCACGCCTGGGTGGAGGCCGACGGACGCATGGTGGGCGAGGGCGCCCCCGAGGGCTATTTCCGGGTGTTGATCAGCGTGGCACCGCACCACACGAGGGAGGCAACCGATGGCCGGCACGGCCGAGGATGAACGCGTCGGCATCCGTGACCTGTTCGCGCTGCTCCTGCAGCGGCGGACGACCGTCGTCTGGGCGCTCACGCTGACGGTCGTCGGCACCGCGCTCGGGCTGCTGCAGCCGCTGATGACGATGCGGCTGATCGACCGGGTGGGGACCGGGCAGTCGCTGCTCGGCCCGGCCCTGCTGCTCGCGGGGCTGTTCGCCGCCCAGGCCTGCATCGAGGGCGTGGGCCAGTTCCTGCTCGACGTGGTCGGCGAGGGCGTCGTACTGCGGCTGCGCAAGAACCTGACGAACCGGCTGCTGCTCGTCCGAATCGACGCCTTCGACCGCCACCGGGTCGGCGATCTGCTCTCTCGCGTGGGTACGGACACCACCGTGCTGCGCGACATGGTGGCGGGCAGCTTCGTCCAACTCGTCACCGTGGCGCTCACCGCCGTCGGAACGGCGGGACTGATGCTGTGGATCGACCCCGTCATGTTCGCCGTCGTCATCGCCACGATCGTCGCCGCGGCGATCGTCGTCGCCGGTGTCATGACCGGCATCCGCGGGGCCACCGAGCAGTCCCTCACGGACGTCGGCACCATGACGGCCGATCTCGAACAGGCGCTGGGCAACATCCGCACCGTACGCGCCTGCGGAGCCGAACTCCGCGAGGCCGAACGCATCGGGGCGGACGCGGAGGCCGCCTGCGCGAGCGGGGTGCGCTCCGCGCGCCTCGGCTCCCTCGTGTCGCCGATGATGGAGGTCGCGGTCAACGGCTCGTTCCTGCTCGTCCTGCTCATCGGCGCCGTACGGGTCTCGAACGGCGACATGACGATCAGCGAGCTGGTCGCCTTCCTGCTCTACGCGACCTATCTGGTCATGCCGTTGGCCGGCCTCTTCAGCGCGATCAGCCTCATCCAGCGCGGCCTCGGATCCCTGAAACGCATTCAGGAAACCCTGAAGCTGCCCGTGGAGACCACCCCGGACCCCTGCGAGGTCCCCGCCCCGGGCTCCGGCCCGCTGCTCCAACTGCGGGACGTCTCCTTCGCGTACGGGGACCGCCAGGTCCTGAGCGGGGTGTCCCTGCAGATCCCGGAGCGCGGCTACCTCGCCATGGTGGGCAGATCCGGCGCGGGCAAGACCACCGTGACCTCCCTCATCGAGCGCTTCCACGACCCGGACGAGGGAGCGGTACTCTTCCGGGGCACCGACCTCCGACGACTCGAACACCGGGCCTACCGGCGGCACGTGGCGCTGGTGGAACAGCACACGCCGCTGCTCTACGGATCACTGCGCCACAACCTCACCTACGCCGCGCCGGACGCGTCCGAGGACGCCGTCCGCGACGTGCTCGACACCGTCGACCTCGGCCCGCTCGTACGGCGCCTGCCGGACGGGCTCGACACCGAGGTGGGGGAGCGCGGGCTGCGGCTGTCGGGCGGCGAGCGCCAGCGCGTGGCCATCGCCCGCGCCCTGCTCGCCGAGCCCGATCTGCTGGTGCTCGACGAGCCGACCTCGCACCTCGACACCATCAGCGAGGCCGAACTCGCCGAAGCCCTGCTGAAGGTGTCCGAACGCTGTGCCCTGCTGGTCATCGCCCACCGGCTGTCGACGGTCCGTGCCGCGCCGCGGATCGCCGTCATGGACGGCGGCCGGGTCAGCTCCGTGGGCACCCATGAAGAACTCCTCGTTCGTGACCGTATGTACGGGCAGTTGGTCGAAAGCCATCTGATCCAGTCGGAGAAGTCCGCGCAGAAGTCGGCGCAGAACTCCGCGCAGGAGCCGGCGCAGAACTCCGCGCAGGAGCCGGCGCTGTGACCTCACCCGCCCGCGACCTCCACGAAGCCCGTCGACACGAACCCCAGTGGACCGCCGCCCTGCAGAGACTGGACCGGCTGACTCCGCGGGAGTCGGAGGTCTTCGTCATGATGGCGGAAGGGCTGTCCAACGAGGACATGGCGAACCGGCTCCATTTGACCGAACGGACCGTGCGCGCCCATCTGTCGGCCATTACCGAAAAGCTGGAACTGCATTCGCGTCTGAGTCTCTGTCTGGCGTCCTACGTCTTTCGGAATACTGTCGCCGACGACAATATGTGCCGGTGCGGCCGGCGAGGAGAATAGGAATCACGCAGAGGCCGTTTCTGCGTCATTCCGCCCTCGGGCGGAATTCATCACCGGAAAGGAAATGACATGGCCGGCAACGAATTCGATCTGGATGTCCGGGTCACCTCGCCGTCCGCGGCCGGCGTGGACCGCGCACCGGCGTCCATCTCGTCGCTTCTCACGCGCTCGGTCTGCACGCGCGTGACCTGCCGAGGCACCTGCACCTGCGTCTGCACCAGCATCTGCACCTCGGGTTGCGTGAAGAAGCCCTGACGTGACGAAGCCCTGAACGGGCCGGGCCCGACGCTCTGAACGGGCCCACGTTCGACAACGGGTGTTGCCGTGGGCTCAGCACGGCAACACCCGTTTCCACTGCGACGCCGAACGGCCGCGACACGAGGGATGGACATGCTGGAGAACCGGGAGACGGCCGGCGGGCCGGTTCGGGGCGACGACGACTCACGCACCGAACGCGCACACCGCGCGGTCCGTCTCGTCGCCGAACGGACCTCGACCACCGACCAGGTGGCCGAACTGGCCCTGACCGCCGCGGAACAGGCGGTGCACCCCGTGGGCTGGTACCCGCCGAGCCTCAGTCACGGTCAGGCCGGAACCGCGCTGCTGCACCTGTACGCCGCCCGCGCCGGGCTCGGCGACCGGGAGACCGCCTTCGCACACATCCGGGAAGCCGTGCTCAGCACCCGGGTCGTACCTCTGGAGAATACCGGGATCTTCGGCGGAACCAGTGGACTTGCCCTGGCCCTGGCCGACTGCGCCGCCGACGAACCACGCTTCCTGCCGAGCCTGCACCGCATGCACGAGCAGCTCGCCGCCCAGGTCCTCGACACCGACTACCCGGCCGTCGAACGCGTCCTGAGCGACGCCGACTACGACTGGATCGGCGGCGCGGCCGGCGTACTCGCGTACCTCGCCACGGTCGAGGACCCGAGCCCCGCAGTCCGCGAGGCCGTGCGCCGGCTCCTCGGCCATCTGGTGTGGCTGAGCGAACCGGCACAGACGGAGCGCACCCCGCGCCGCTGGCTGCTCGTCCCCGACGTCTACCCACCCGTCGGGGACTACCACGCCAGATATCCCCACGGGTATCTCAACCTGGGCTTCTCGCACGGCGTTCCCGGAGTCGCGGCGGCGCTCGCGGCGGCCTTCGCCTCGGGCCACCGGCACCCGGGACTCGAATCGGCCGTGACCACCCTCACCTCCTGGATCCTCAGGCACCGGGCCGCCGACCAGTTCGGCCCGCTGTGGCACGACGGCGTGGCGGTCGACGAACACGGCGAAGAGCAGCCCCGGAGCCACGGCCACGACCAGATCGCCTGGTGCTACGGCACCGCGGGTGTCGCCTCGGCCCTGCTCGACATCGCCCGCGCCACCGGTGACAGCGACCTGCTGACCACCGCGGTCACCGCGTTCGAGGCCGTCCTGCGCAGGGCGGAGCAGGCCGGGCCGCTGTCGCCCACCCTGTGTCACGGACAGGCCGGACTGCTGATGATGTGCCGCGCGTTCGCACCCTGGAGCCGCCTGGCGCGGGACCGGACACCGGTCCTGCTCGACCGGCTGCTCGACCACGCCGACGAGGCACGTCCGGCGGTGTTCGCCGATCACGAGCTGCCCGGACACCTGGTGGACGACCCGGGCCTGCTGACCGGAGCCGCCGGCGTGGCCCTCGCGATCCTCGCGGCCCTGAACGACGACCGTCCGGCCTGGTTCCGGGCCTTCTTCGCAAGGTGATGCGCATGTCCCGGTACGTACCCGCCGACTTCTACCTGCTGCGCTCTCCCGCGCTGCCCGTGCAGACCTACCTCGACTTCATGAGCGACCCGGAGCAGACCTCCGACGCCCTGTTACGGCTGGCCCAGGACCCGGAGGTCCGGCGGGCGGTCTTCGTCGCCAGCGAGGGCCTGGCGGACGGGCTCGCCCACCTGGAGCGGATGTCCCCCAAGAGCGTGGCGCGCCTGCACTCGCGGCTGTGGCGCTATCTCACCAGGATGTCCACCCGGCCCACCCCCTTCGGGGCGTTCTCGGGCGTGGCCGCCGGGACCTTCTCCGGGCGCACCACCGCGCGGCTGGAGAGCCCCGTCATCGGGGGTGCCCGGGTGCGCGCGGACATGGCGTGGATCCTCGCCTGCATCGAGCGGTTCGAGAGCGACCAGGAGATCTGGCGGGGGCTGGGGATCGTCCGCAACGCCACGGCCCATGTCTCCGGCGACCGCATGGTCCTGCCGCACGCCGACGTCTACGGCAGGAGCGACCGCACGTCGGTCCGCGTGCGGGCGACCCCCGCCGTCCACACCGTCCTGGACACCGCCACGACCCCCGTGACGTACCAGGAGATCATCGACGCGCTGTCGGCCGCCTTCCCCGAGGCGTCCGCCGCGGCCAAGGAGAGCCTGGTGCAGCGGCTGTGGGACCTCAACTTCCTCACCAGTGACCTGCGTCCGCCCCAGACGTCGGCCAGGCCCGAGGAGTACCTGCTCGACCGGCTCGCCGGAGTCCCGCAGGCGGCCGACACGGTCGAGCGGCTGCGCGAGGTCGTCGAGCTGGTCCGGCACGCGGACGACCCGGCCTCGTTCGCGCAGTTGCGCGCCGCCCAGGAAAAGCTCGTACCGGGCTACACGGGGCAGACCTACCAGCTCGACTCCACCATCGACCTGCGGTCGGACGAGCTCAACCGGTCCGTCGCCGACGCCGCGGCCGACACGGTGGACGTCCTGATGCGCCTGAGCGCGGCCACCGGCCCCGGCAACTCCCACCTGACGCGGTACCGGGAGGACTTCCTCGAACGGTACGGCCAGGGCGTGCGCGTCCCTGTCCTGGAACTCCTCAGCCCGGACCAGGGCCTGGACGCGCCGGAGTCCTACACCGAGCCGCCCCGCACGGCCGGGCCGACCGGCGGCATCGAGCCCGAGGACACCTCCAACTACGACCGTGCCGTCGTCGAGTTCGTGCAGCGGGCCTGGCGCGACCGGTCCCTCGAAGCAGAACTCACCGACTCCTGGCTCGACCGCCTCGCCCCCGAGGCGTCCCCGGGACCGCTGCTGCCCACGATGGACCTCTACCTGCAGTTGGAGGCCGCCGACCGGCAGGCCGTCGACCGGGGCGAGTGGCGGGCCGTCGTCCGCGCCGACGGCCTCGCCCACGGCGGGCGCACCTTCGGCCGCTTCTTCGACCTGCTCGGCGACCGCCTCGTGGACCGGCTGCGCGACCTCGCCCGGCGGGAGGAGGAGCTCCAGCCGCACGTGGTCCACGCGGAACTGGCCTACCTCCCCACCTACGGCCGGGCGGGCAACGTCGCCGCACACCCGGGCCTGCGCGGATACGAGATACCCGTCAACACCGGCCCGTCGGTGCCCGCCGACCGCGTGCTGCCCCTGGGCGACATCCTGGTCGGCGCCGACGACCGGCGGTTCCACCTGTGGTCGCGGCGGCTCGACCGCGAGGTCGTCGTGACACAGCACCACATGCTCAGCCCGCTGGCCGCCCCGAACGTCGCCCGCTTCCTGCTGGAGGCCTCGCAGGACGGGTGTGTCATGCCCGGCGGATTCCACTGGGGCCCCGTGTCCCACGCGGCGTTCCTGCCCCGGGTGACCCGCGGCAAGGTGGTGCTCCGGCCCGCCGAGTGGCGGCTGGACGGCCGCGGCCTCGCGGACCTCACGGCATGGCGCGACCGGTGGCACGTACCGCGCCATGTGTACCTCGTGGAGCACGACAACCGGCTGCTGCTCGACCTCGACCACCCCCGCTGCGTCACCGAACTGCGCGAGGAGGTCCGCCGCAAGGGCGGTGCGGCCGTACTGCTCCACGAGATGCTGCCGGACTTCACGCACCACTGGCTGAGCGACGACACCGGGCGGCGGTACACGGAGGAGATCGTCGTCCCCGTCGTGGCCGCCGGCCCCGAGACCGTCCGGCGCGGCGGGGCCGGACTCCAGGTGGAGATCCCGGCACGGCGCTACGTGCCGGGCAGCGAGTGGTCGTACATCAAGCTGTACGCCGCCTTCGAACGCCACGACGAGATCATCGCCGGTCCGCTGCGTGAACTCGTCGCGGAACTGCGCGCCCAGGACGCCATGGACCGGTGGTTCTACATCCGGTACGCCGATCCGCGCCCGCAGTTGCGCATCCGGGTGCGCAGCGACCGGCCGGAGACGCTCGGGCGGCTCGGCGCCTGGGGCAAGAGCGTGGTGGACAGCGGACTCGCCCAGGACCTCGCCATGGACAGCTACTGTCCCGAGACCCTGCGCTACGGCGGCCCCGACACCTTCGACGCGGTCGAGCGGTTCTTCGAGGCGAACAGCGACGCCACCGCCCAACTGATCGCGGAACGCGTCGAGTTGCCGGAGCTGACCGACGAGCACCTGGCCATGGCCGCGGTGGACACCCTCTTCCACCAGTGGGGCGTCCCGCTCGCCGACCGCCTGGACCTCCTCCCCGGCCACGTCGACGACGGCACCACCCGCGACGACTTCCGCAAGCGACGCGACTACCTCTGCGAACTGCTGCTGCCCTGGGACCGGTTCACCCATGACAGCGGCCGGGACCACCGCCTGTGGATCGCGGCGGCCCTCGCGCCCCAGGAACCGGCCGTCCGCGCCACGGCCGCGGCGGTCGGCGAGGCCGTCGGACGCGAGCGTCTCGCGGTGCCGTTCCCCCATGTCCTCGGCAGCCTCGCCCATATGCAGGTCAACCGTCTGCTGCCGGTCGACCGGACCCGGGAGGAGCGCTGCTACGGGCTGCTGCGGCACACCCTGCGCGCCCTGCGCGGCCGGCTGGCCGCCGAGGAGGCCAAGTGATCTGGCTCCGTGTGCTGCGGCTGTTCTGGAAGCTGAGCGCCCGGAAGGTCACCGCGTTCGCCGTCGTCTCGGTCCTGTCGGCCGCGATCCCGGGCGTGCAGGTCGCCCTGACGGCGAGCGCGGTGCAGTCCGTCGCGCACGCCGCGGGCGGCAGCGACGGCGCACAGGGACAGGCCCTGCGGGCCGGCGTAGCCCTGCTACTGATCGCCGTCGCCGGACACGCGCTGGACGTGTGGGGACAGTACCTGGACTCGCTGCTCCGCCTGGAACTCACCACCAGGATCGGCGAGCAGGTGATGGTCAAGGGCACCCGGCTCGACCTGGAGCAGTACGAGAACGCCGAGTCGTACGACAACCTCCAGCGCGCCTTCCAGGAGAGCAGCGGAGGCCGTATCTACCAGCTGTTCTCGGAGCTGCTCACGGTCAGCCGCGAGCTGGTCACCGTGGTCTCGGTGAGCATCGTGCTGTTCGCCTGGTCGCCCTGGGTGGCCGTGTTCATCCTGGTGTCACCGGTCCCGTCGGTGGTCGCCCACATGATCTACACGCACAAGGCGTACGCCGTCGAGTACGGACGCGCGGCCGATCGCCGGCGGATGTACTACTACCAGTACCTCACCACGACGGATCACTCCTTCAAGGAAGTACGCCTGTTCCAGCTCGGACCGCACTTCGTCGAGCGGTACCAGAGGCTGGCCCGGGAGTTCTTCCGGGTCGACCGGCGGCTGGCGCGCAGCCAGTCGGCCATCGTCGGCGCGCTGGGCGCGCTGAGCGTCCTCGCTTCCTCCGGCGCGCTGCTGTGGGCCATCGCCTCGGCCGCGGACGACGGACAGGTGGGCCGGCTGGCCGGCTATCTGCAGTCCATGGGAGCCATCCAGGCGTCGGCACACGGCATGCTCCTGGGCATCGCCTCGCTCTACAAGGACACGCTCTTCCTCGGCAACCTCTTCGCGTTCCTGGACCTTCCGGAGCGCCGGATCTCCGGCGGAACCCGGCCGTTCCCGGCGAAGCTGCGCAAGGGCATCGAGTTCCGCAATGTCAGCTTCGTCTACCCCGGCACCGACCGGCTCGTCCTGGACGGTGTCGACTTCCTGCTGCCGGCGGGGGAGTGCGTGGCGCTCGTCGGCCAGAACGGCGCGGGCAAGACGAGCGTCGTCAAACTGCTGACCCGGCTCTACGAGCCGACGGGCGGCCGGATCCTGATCGACGACGTACCGATCGAGGAATACGACATCGACGACCTCCAGCGCCATATCGGCGTCATCTTCCAGGACTTCATCCGCTACGAGATGTCCGTCCGCGACAACATCGGCTTCGGCCGGGTCGAGGCGATGGACGACGACGAGCGCATGCGGGCCGCCGCGACGGCCGGCGGAGCCGACACCATCGTGGCGGACTTCCCCGACCGCTACGACACCATGCTCGGCAGGCACTTCGAGGAGGGCCGGCAGCTGTCGGGCGGTCAGTGGCAGAAGGTGGCCCTGAGCCGGGCCTTCATGAGGAAGGCTCCCGTGGTCGTGCTCGACGAACCCACGTCGGCGATCGACGCCGAGGCCGAGACCGAGATCTTCGGCCGGCTGCGCGACATCGCGGGCGAGGCCACCTCCCTGATCATCGCCCACCGCTTCTCCACGGTACGCATCGCCGACCGGATCGTGGTCCTGGACCGGGGCAGGGTCATCGAGGAGGGCACCCACGACGACCTGCTCGGCGCCGACGGCGTCTACGCCCATCTGTTCAATCTGCAGGCAGCGGGATATCTCGGCGAACCCGCCTCTCAGTGAAGGCCAGTTCATGGAAACGTCGGTCATCTTCCCGGTCATGCCCAAGGACCCCACGGACGCGGTTCCGTTCGCGGAACTCGTCGCGGGAGGGGACCTGGCACGGCTGTGGCAGGGCCAGTCCCTCACCATCGAATCCCATCAGTTGTTCGCCTACCTCGCGGGCATGGGATTCCGGTTCCCGGTCGGTACGTCCGTGACCCTGATGCCGTTGCGCCATCCGATGGAGGCGGCGGCCCACGCGCGCTCCCTCGCCCGTCTGACCGGCAGACGGATGACGCTCGGAATCGGGCCCGGATCACCCGACTTCGTGGCGAGTCTGCGCGGTGAGCCCTACGAGAGCCCGAGAGCCGCGTGCGCCGACTATCTCCGCCAACTGCGCGGATTCCTCGGTGAGCGGCGGGAGGAGGGTGAGTGGAGGGAAGAAGCATCCGGGGGCGGCGACGCGCAATCCGGACTGCCCGATCTCGGTCATCCCGGTGTGGAGATCGGCCTGGGAGTTCTGCGCCCGGCGCTCGCCCGGGTGGCGGGTGAGCTGGCCGACGCGGCGATCAGCTGGATGACACCGCCCGCGTACCTCGCGCGTGACCTCGTGCCCGCCCTGCACCGCGGCGCCCGAGCGGCGGGCCGCCCCGTGCCGCGGCTGGTCACCGTCGTGCACGTCGCCGTCGCCCGCAGTGGGCGCGATCCGCGCCAACTCGCCTTCACGGCCGCCCGTGCGCACCTCGGCGCACCGCACTACACCGACATGCTGAAACGCGCGGGGCTGCGGGTGCACCCGTCACAGCCCTATCTCAACGCGCGCGCCCTGGTCGACTCGGGAACATTCGTCTACGGAACTCCGCGGGAAGTGGCGGCCGCATTGGGCGAATACGCCCGGGCCGGCGTGGACGAGGTGGTCCTCAACTCGGCGGGTGTCGGTCTTGCGCACGGCTGGAATGCCGCCGTCGAGGACCTCGCCGAAATCTCGGCCGAAATCCGCCTCGCGCAGCCGGACTTGATCGTGTGAGGGCTAGGCTCACCTTGCCGAGAGGTGACGCGAAAGGAATGAACGATGACCGAGGAAGTGCAACGGTGGCTGAAGGAGAATGCTCTGCCGTTGCGGGACTTGCACGCCGAGGCATCGGAACCGGATCACGGCGACCTGGAGCCGTTGCGAAAAACCTTGAACGACGTACGAGTTCTGGGAATGGGTGAGGCGACGCACGGGACCGCCGAATTCTTCCGGCTCAAGCATCGATTACTGCGGTTCCTCGTCGAGGAAATGGCGTGCACCGCCCTGGCGATGGAGGCCAGCGCCTCGGCCGCGCGGGCCGTCGACGACTACGTGCTGCACGGCACCGGTGACGCCGCCGACGCACTCGCGGGCCTCGGCTTCTGGACCTGGCGGACCCGGGAGATGCTCGACGTCGTCGAGTGGATGCGGGAGCACAACCGGACCGTTCCGCGCGAGCGCGCCGTGCGTTTCGCCGGCATCGACCCCCAGCGCTGCGGTACCGCCCTGACCGCCCTCGACGCCGCGCTGCGCACACTGGCGCCGGAACGGGCGGACCTCGGCGGCGGCCTCCTCGGCACGCTGGCCGACGCCAAGCCGGGATCCCTCACCGTCCAGAGGCAGCAGATCCTCGCCGAGGCGCGTGAACTCGTACGCTTCCTCGAAGAGGGCAGGGCCGGACTCGCGGCACGCGCCGGAGCCGAAACGGTCGACGACGCGCTGGCCCACGCACGCAGGATCGTGGCGGCGGCCGACGTGGCCTCGCGGCCGCTGCGCGGCGACGGCGAGGAACCGGGCGCACTGGCGGTCCGGGACCGGTACATGGCACAGGAAGTGATCGCCCTGGAGGAGCGGTCGCCCGGCAAGGTGGCCGTATGGGCCCACAACGGCCATGTCATGACCGACTGTTACGCGGGAGACGTACCCGCGATGGGACAGCACCTCCGAAGCCACTACGGAGAGCGCTACTACGCCCTCGGGCTGCTCTTCGGGGAGGGCGCCTTCCGCGCCCGCCCCGGGAACTCCGCGACGCGCACGCCCAGGAAGCACACCATCGCATCGGCGGGCCCGCGGTCGGTCGAGGGCCGGCTCGCCTCGGTCACACCGGAGGATCACCTCGTCGACCTGCGCGGCGGCCGGGCCCGGCCCGCCGTCGCCGAGTGGCTGGAGGACCGCCGGTTCGTACGGTCCTTCGGCGCCTCGGTGCCGCGCGTGACGTACCGCTTCCACCTGGCTCCGACGGTGCTCGCCCGGGAGTACGACGGGCTGGCGTACGTGGCCCGCTCGACACCTTCGACTCCGCTGCGCTGAGACGATGGGACCGACGCGCGGTCGCGACCGGTGGCGCGCGTTCGGCGACCAGTGAGGTGAGAGATGCGGTTCACCACCCGGCCCACCCTCCAGGGCACCTTCGGCATGGTGTCCTCCACCCACTGGCTGGCCTCGCAGTCGGCGATGGCGGTGCTGGAGGACGGCGGCAACGCCTATGACGCCGCGGTCGCGGGCGCGTTCGTGCTGCACGTCGTCGAGCCGCATCTCAACGGGCCCGCCGGCGAGGTGCCGATCCTGCTCGCCCCGGCCGGCGGTGAGGTGCGGGTGCTGTGCGGGCAGGGCGTGGCACCGGCGGGGGCGACGGTCGCGCACTACCGGGGACTCGGCCTGGACCTCGTCCCCGGCACGGGCCCGCTGGCCGCGGCCGTGCCGGGCGCGTTCGACGCCTGGCTGCTCCTGCTGCGCGACCACGGCACCAAGTCCCTCGCCGACGTCCTGAAGTACGCCATCGGGTACGCCGAGCACGGGCACGCGCCCGTGGAGAACGTCGGCGCGACCGTCGAGAGCGTGCGGGGGCTCTTCGAGACGGAGTGGACCTCGTCGGCCCAGGTGTACCTGCCCGGCGGAACGGCACCCCGGCCCGGCGAGCTGTTCCGCAACCCCGCCCTCGCCGCCACCTGGAAGCGGCTGCTCGCCGAGACCGAGGCAGCGGGCGACCGGGAGGCGCGGATCGACGCCGCGCGGGAGGTGTGGCGCTCCGGCTTCATCGCCGAGGCACTGGTACGGCAGGCCGCGCGGCCCACCCTGGACACCAGCGGCGAGCGGCACACCGGCACGCTCACCGCCACCGACCTCGCCGACTGGTCCGCGGCCTACGAGAGCCCCGCGACGTACGACTGGAACGGCTGGACCCTCTGCAAGGCCGGCCCCTGGAGCCAGGGCCCGGCCCTCCTCCAGCAGCTCGCGCTGCTCCCTCCCGAGCTGCCCCCGTACGGCTCGGCCGCCTATGTGCACCTGCTCATCGAGGGCTGCAAGCTCGCCATGGCCGACCGGGAGGCCTGGTACGGGGACGCGGCCGAGGTACCGCTCGGTGAGCTGCTGTCGGACGCCTACAACGCCGGGCGGCGGGCGCTCGTCGGCGACAAGGCCTCGTACGAGCTGCGCCCCGGCAGCCCGGGCGGGCGCAAGCCCCGGCTGAGCGAGCACGCGCGCGTGGCGGCCGCCGGCAGGCCCGGCTTCGACCCGATGGGCGTCGGGGAGCCGACCCTCGCGAGCGTGCCGGCCGAGCCCGAGGTGGCGGCCGCCGACGGCGGCACCCGCGGCGACACCTGCCACCTCGACGTCGTCGACCGCTGGGGGAACATGATCGCCGCCACCCCCAGCGGCGGCTGGCTGCAGTCCAACCCGGTCGTGCCCGAACTCGGCTTCCCGCTCGGCACCCGGCTCCAGATGACCTGGCTGGAGGAGGGCCTGCCCAACTCCCTCACCCCCGGCCGCCGTCCCCGCACCACCCTCACCCCGTCGATCGCGCTGCGCGACGGGATCCCGGTTCTGGCGTTCGGCACGCCCGGCGGCGACCAGCAGGACCAGTGGCAGCTGCACTTCTTCCTGGCCGTCGCCCTGCGCGCCCCCGTCCGCGGCGGGCTCGACCTCCAGGGCGCGATCGACGCCCCGAACTGGCACAACGACAGCTTCCCCGGCTCCTTCTACCCGCGCGGACGGCAGCCGGGGAGCGTGACCGTAGAGTCCCGCACGGCCCCGGAGGTCGTCGACGAACTCAGACGGCGCGGCCACGACGTCACGGTCGCCGACGGCTGGTCCGAGGGCCGGCTGTGCGCGGTGGCGCGTGACCCGGAGACCGGCATCCTCTCGGCGGCCGCCAATCCGCGGGGCATGCAGGGATACGCGGTGGGCCGCTGATCATCGGCCCCCGCTGTTCGTCCGGATTCCATCTCACGTTCACTGGGCGGGTGGGGATTGTCAGAGGCGCGTGCTCTCATGGAGGGCATGATCGGAGACACCGAAACCTGGGGGTCCCCCCTGGACGAAGCCCTTGTGGGAGAGTTCCTCGCCCGCCACTCCGCCGATGTGGAAGAGGCGGTGCGCAAGGCCGCCGCGACCGAGATCCTGCCCCGCTTCCGCCGGCTCGCCGAGCACGAGATCGACCAGAAGAGCGGACCGCACGACCTGGTGACGGACGCCGACCGGCTCGCCGAGGAGTACCTCACCGCGGCGCTCGGCGCCCTCCTGCCCGGCTCCGTCGTGGTCGGCGAGGAGGCCGTGCACGCCAACCCGGCGACGTACGAGGCGATACGGGGCGACGCGCCGGTCTGGATCGTCGACCCGGTCGACGGCACCCGGCAGTTCGTGCACGGTGACCCCGGCTTCTGCACGCTGGTCGCGCTCGCCCACCGGGGCGTCCTGCTCGCCTCCTGGACCTACGCGCCGGCCCACGACCAGCTGGCCACGGCCGTCCGGGGCCACGGCGCCTTCCTCGACGGACAACGGCTCATCGCGGGCGAGCCCACACCGGGGCGGGACCTGGAGATAGCCACCTCCCACCCGGACTACACGACGGACGAGCAGAAGCGCGCCCTGCTCGGCCTGTGGACCGAGGGCGTCGCGCCACGCGCCTGCGGTTCCGCCGGGCTGGAGTATCTCGCCGTCGCCAAGGGCGAGCTGGACGCCACCGGCTTCAGCTGGGAGGCCGCCTGGGACCATGCGGCGGGCCTGCTCCTCGTCGAGGAGGCCGGCGGCACCCACCTCACCCGCACCGGAGAGCCGTTCCGCATCACCGGCGGCAACGTCCTCCCGTTCACGGCGGCCCGGGACGCGGCCACGGCCCACCGGGTGGTGGAACTGCTGCGGGGCGCCGGCTGAGCCGCGGCTCCCCGCGGCGCGAGGGCACCCGTACCGCCGGATTCCGCTTCACGCACCCGCCCACGGCCGTCCCGCACGCTGCGCGGTCCACCCCGCACGCACCCCGATTCCGCTTCCGGGGCCCGCCCGGATGCGCCCCCGGGGCGCCCCGCCGAGCCCACCCGCGCCCCCTGGGCCGTCGGTCCCCCGGCATATCCTGATCCCGAGTGGCCGTCGGCTGACGAAGGAGTCCGAAGGTGCCGTCGATGTTCGATGCGGTCGTGGTGGGAGCGGGGCCGAACGGACTGACGGCTGCCGTCGAGCTCGCCCGCCGCGGATTCTCCGTCGCCCTGTTCGAGGCCCGCGACACCGTCGGCGGAGGCTCCCGCACCGAAGAACTCACCCTCCCCGGCTTCCGCCACGACCCCTGCTCCGCCGCCCACCCCCTCGGCATCAACTCGCCCGCGTTCCGCGCGATGCCCCTCGACCGGTACGGCCTGGAGTGGCTGCACGCCGAGCTGCCCATGGCACACCCGTTCCCGGACGGCACGGCCGCGGTGCTCGCCCGCTCCGTGGCACGGACGGCCGCCTCCTTCGGACCGCGCGACGCGGGGGCGTACCGCAGACTGGTCGCGCCGTTCCTCACCAAGTGGGACACCCTGGTGCAGGACTTCATGTCGCTGCCGCTCACCGCGCTCCCGCGCGACCCGGTCACCCTCGCCCGCTTCGGCCTGACCGGCCTGCCGCCCTCCACCTGGCTGATGCGCCGCTTCCACGACGAGCGGGCCAGGACCCTGTTCGCCGGTCTGGTCGCGCATGTCATGGCTCCGCTCAGCGGCTTCGCCACCGGCGCCATCGGACTGGTCTTCGCACTGGCCGCGCACGCCCGCGGCTGGCCCGTGGCCCGCGGCGGCTCCCAGTCGATCTCCGACGCCCTCGCCGCCTACCTCAAGGACCTCGGCGGCAGCGTGCACACCGACTACGAGGTCAAACGGCTGGACGACCTGCCGCCCGCCCGCGCCTACGTCTTCGACACCTCGCCCACCGCCCTGGCCCGCATCGCCGGCTTCGGCAACCACTACGAGGGCTACCGCTACGGCCCCGGCGTCTTCAAGGTCGACTACGCCCTGGACGGCCCGGTGCCCTGGACCGCCCCGGAGGCACGGGTGGCCACGACGGTGCAGATCGGCGCCGACAGCGCGGAGATCGGCACCGCCCTGCGCGCCGTGTCCCGCCAGGGCCGCGCACCCGAGCGGCCGTTCATGATCACCGTGCAGCCCGGTGTCGTCGATCCCACCCGCGCCCCGGAGGGCAAGCACGTCTTCTGGGCGTACGGCCATGTGCCCAGCGCCTGGACCGGCGACCTCACGGACGCCATGGAGCGCCAACTGGAGCGCTTCGCCCCCGGCTTCCGCGACCGCGTCCTCGCGCGGGCCACCGCCGGTCCGCCCGAACTGGCCGCCCGCAACGCCAACTACGTCGGCGGCGACATCGGCTCAGGCGCGGTCTCGGGCCTCCAGATCCTGCTGCGCCCCAAGCTGTCCCTGTTCCCCTACAACACCCCGCACCCCGCGGTCTTCATCTGCTCCTCGGCCACCCCGCCGGGCCCCGGAGTGCACGGCATGTCCGGCCACAACGCGGCGAAGGCCGTCTGGCGGCGGCTGCGCCAGGAGCCGTGACCCGGCCGCCGTGGCCCGGTGCTGCGCGAGCGCCCCACGGAGCCCCGGCTGGTATAGAGGCAGCCATGACCACCATCACGCTCGCCCGGGGCGACATCACCCGCCAGACCGCCGACGCGATCGTCAACGCGGCCAACTCCTCGCTCCTCGGCGGCGGAGGCGTGGACGGCGCGATCCACCGGCGCGGGGGACCGGCGATCCTTGCGGAGTGCCGGGCCCTGCGGGCCTCCCGTTACGGCAAGGGCCTGCCCACGGGCCAGGCCGTCGCCACGACCGCGGGGGAGCTGGACGCGCGGTGGGTGATCCACACGGTCGGCCCGGTCTGGTCGTCCTCCGAGGACCGCTCGGAGCTGCTGGCCTCCTGCTACCGGGAGTCGCTCCGCGTAGCCGACGAGCTGGGTGCCCGGACGGTCGCGTTCCCGGCGATCTCCACCGGCGTGTACCGGTGGCCGATGGACGATGCGGCTCGCATCGCGGTGGAAGCAGTGCGGGGCACATCGACAGTCGTCGAGGAGGCGCGGTTCGTCCTCTTCGACGACCGTGCGTACGAGGTGTTCGCGGCCCGACTCGGCTGACCACGGCGGACGGCGGGCAGCGGAAGCACCCTCCCCCGTGCCGTCGGCGACGCGCGTGACATCATCGGCGGGGCCACAGGACCCCGGATTCGTGCTCGACCGTACCGGCACGACGCCCGGGACGGCCCGAGACGAAGGAGCACGATGAACCCGGGTCCCACGGCCCCGCCGGTGGCGCCGATCACCGCGCTGCTGCAGGACTTCTCCCTGGAGATGACCGGCAAGGACATCCCCGCACTGGAGGAGGCCGGCGCCACCATCCCCCGCGGCACCCGCATCAACGTCACCTTCCTCGGCAACGAGAACCTCGCGATGCGCCTCGACGCCGCCCGCGCGGTCAAACGCCTCGGCTTCGTCCCCGTCCCGCACATATCCGCCCGGCGCCTCGGCTCGCGGGCGGACCTGGAACATTTCCTCGCCGGGCTCCGGGCCGACGGCGCCGCCGACAACGTGTTCGTCGTCGGCGGCGACCCCGCCCGCCCCGAGGGACCGTACGAGGACGCCCTCACCGTCATCCGCACCGGACTCCTCCAGCGCCACGGCGTCCGGCACGTAGGCATCAGTGGCTACCCGGAGGGCCACCCCGCCATCGCCGACCACGCGCTGTGGTCGGCGCTGACGGACAAGAGCACGGTCCTCGGGTCCCAGCGGCTCGCGGGCGACGTCATCACCCAGTTTGGTTTCGACGTGGACCGGGTGCTCACCTGGGTGGAGCGGGTGCGCGAGCGCGGTGTCGACCTGCCGATCCGCATCGGCGTCCCCGGACCCGCCGGAGTGCGCCGTCTCATGGGCTACGCCACCCGCTTCGGCGTCGGCACCAGCGCCTCCATCGCGCGGAAGTACGGCTTCTCGCTGACCAACCTCGTGGGTACGACGGGACCCGACCGTTTCCTGCGCACGCTGGCCCGGGAGTACGACGTCCGGCGCCACGGCGATCTGAAGGTGCACTTCTACACGTTCGGCGGGCTGCGGGCGACGTCGGAGTGGATCGCCCGGTTCCGGCAGGAAGCCTGACGCGAGGCCCGCTCGGGTGCCGTCTGTATCCGATCGGTGACCCACGAGCGCGGCGGTTCCTTCCAGAGGCATATGTACCCGGTGTGCCCTGCTCTTGGGCTTGCGCGGTTCATGTCATGCCCCTTATAACCGTCCCTGCAGGCATCGGTGGGGATGGCCGGAAATGGCGGTTGCCGCCGGCCAGGGGGGATCCTCAGCTCCGCCGGGATCGGCATCAACGCATCCAGATCCACGGAGACCGAGGACATGACCGACAACGCCTTTCGCGACGCCATGACCCGCCTGGCCGTCGACCCGGCCTTCAGAGCCGAACTCGACGGCGACACCGATGAGGTGGCCCGAAGACTCGGCCTGACACCCGCCCAGGTCACGGAGCTCCGCTCGCTCCGTGTCGAGTCCGGCACCGACGGGGGACCGGCCGCACTCGACCAGCGGCTGTCCAAGTCGTCCCTGTTCTTCGGCAGCGCGGCACATGCGCTGGCCCACCATGACGTTTCGGATGTTCCGGACGTTCCGGTCGACCATGGCCAGGAGGCCGCCGCAGGTGGCTTCGACGCGTCGGCCACCGGCGCGCAGAGCCTGCTCGGCGGGGGACTGGTCCACGGATCGCCGACCGAAGGGGGCGGTGGATTCGGTGAGTTCGGGCAGGCCGGTGACTTCGGCGGGTTCGGGAACGAGGACGGGTCGGATCTCGGTGGGTTCGGCGGGCTCGGTGGACATGCCGGCGGTGCCGAGGGCGGCTTCGGCGGAGGTGATGCCGGGGGGCCGGGTGGCTTCGGCGGGTTCGGTGAAGGTGGTGCCGACGGCGGTCTCGGCGGGTTCGGTGACGGCGGGTTCGGTGACGGTGGCGCAGGTCCCGGAGGGTTGGGCGAAGGCGGCTTCGGTGACGGTGGAGTCGGCCCCGGCGGGTTCGGTGACGGAGGGTTCGGCTCTGGAGGCGACCTCGGCGGATCGGGCGGATTCGGGGACCTCGGCGGTCACGGCGGCGGCTTCGGCGGTGAGGGCGGCGGCGACGCCGGTCACTTCGGCCACGGCGGCATCTTCGACCGTGACGAGGGCGACGGCCACGGCGGCGGCGGTGGTGGCGAGGGCGGCGGCGCAGGTGGTGGCGGCGGTGGCGGTGAGGGCGGTGGCAGCGGTGAGAACGGCGACCGTCCCTCCGGCGGTGGCGGCCATGGTGGCGGTGACAGCGGTGGCGAGGGCGGCGGCGCAGGTGGTGGCGGTGGCGGCGAGGGCGGCGGCAGTGGAGAGAACGGCGACCGTCCCTCCGGTGGCGGCGGCCACGGTGGCGGTGAAGGCGGCGGTGGCGGCGAGGACGGCGGCGGCGGTTCCGGCGGTTCCGGCGGAGGCGAAGGCGGCGGTGGCAGTGGTGAGAACGGCGACCGTCCCTCCGGTGGCGGCGGCCATGGTGGCGGTGACAGCGGTGGCGAGGGCGGCGGCGCAGGTGGTGGCGGCGGCGAGGGCGGCGGCAGCGGAGAGAACGGCGACCGTCCCTCCGGCGGTGGCGAAGGCGGCGGTGGCGAGAACGGCGGCCGTGGCCGGGAAACCATAGGCGGTGGCTCCGAGACCGTGCGCGGCGGTGTGAACCTCCCCGGTGCCTCCCGCATCGGCGACGTCGCCACACACCTGTCGCCCTCCGCGCCCGACACGGACGGCGGCTTCTCCGACGGAACGTTCATCAGCGGATCCGGCGCGGGCTGAGCCGACGCATGCTCTGCCACGCCTGCCGCGTCCATGTGCGACGCGACTTCCCGTACTGCCTGCACTGCGGCACCCTCCGCCGCGGTGCGGCACCGACGTCGTACGCCGCGCCGCATCTGCGCGGCCTCGACGACCCCACCCTGCTCGTCCCGCTCACCGGCCCGGTCACCACGCTGGGCCGGGGCGCGGACAACGACGTCGTCCTGTCCGACGCCAGCGTGTCCCGCAGCCACGCCCGGATCGTCCGTACCGAGTCGGGCTTCCGGGTCGAGGACCTGGACTCGTTCAACGGCACGGCCGTGGCCGGCGTCGATCTGCACGGCGGCGCGGCCCACCTCGCCGACGGCACCGAGCTGTCCGTCGGCGACGTACGCCTGCTGTTCGAGCAGCCCCGCGAGGCCCACATCGGCCAGCGCACCCAGGTCGTCGGCACCCAGCTCACCCAACTCCCCACCGCCGTACAGGAGGCGGCGCCGGAGGCGAACGGCCCGCTCACCGCACGCCCCCGCCGCCGCTCCGGCTGGGCGCTCAAGCAGGTGCCCACCGATCGCGGCGAACCCCGCTGGGTGCTGAACAACACCCGCACCGGCGTGTACCTGGAGCTGGACGAGCGCGAGGTCTTCCTCTGGCACGCCGTCGACGGCGAGAACACCGTACGGGACCTGCTGTTCGCCTACGCCGAGCGCTTCGGCGAGCTGGCCCTGCCGCGCATCGAGGCGGCGCTCGCGGCGTTCGCGAACGCGGGACTGCTGCGCGGCCTGCCCGGCCGCCCCGAGGAGGCGGAGCGGAAGGGCTGGCGGCGCGTCGCACACGCCGTGTACCGGGCGCTGCTGAAGCTGGAGATCTCGGTCCCCGGCCTCGACAAGTCCGTCACCCGCGTCTACCACGCCTTCGGCTGGCGGTTCTTCACCCGGACCGGCGTGACGCTGGTCTGGCTGTCGGTGGTCGGCGGCCTCGCCGCGTTCTTCGTCGCCCAGGGCAGGCAGCACCTGCTGGACTTCGGCGGAGCGGGCGTCTGGGGCCCGGTGCTGCTCGCCGCCGGATACATCTCCGCCCTCGTCGTGCACGAGTTGACGCACGCCCTTGCCGTGAAGTCGTACGGTCGCAAGGTCCGGCGCGGCGGGTTCCTGCTCATGATGGGCATGCCGTTCGCGTTCGTGGACACCAGCGACATGTGGTTCGGCACCCGCCGGTCGCGGGTCGTCGTTGCGCTGTCCGGACCGCTGTCGACGGCGGCACTGGCCGGCTGGTGCGCGGCGGGCGCGGCCTTCCTGCCCGCCGGACCGGCCTCGGCCGTCCTCTTCCAACTGGCCTTCGGGCTCTATCTGAACACGCTCTACAACTTCAACCCCCTGATGCCGCTGGACGGTTACCAGGCCCTGACCGACGCACTGCGCGTGCCGCGCCTGCGCGAGGAGGCGAGCGCGTACTTCCGCAAGGGCCTCTGGCAGGACCTGCGCGCGGGCAGCAGGCCAGGCCCGCGGCAGGCGGGCATGGCCGCGTACGGCCTCGCGGTCGTCGTCGGGACGTACGGCTTCCTGGTCCTCGCCCTGCTGGCCTGGCGCTCCCGGATCGGCGACCTGCTGGACGGATGGCTGTCCCAGCCCTGGACCACGGTCATCGAGGCCGTCGTGGTGGCCCTGGTGGCCTTCCCGGTGTGGTCCGCGCCGGTGCGGTGGCTGGCCCGCCGGGTGCGGCGCCGACGTGCTGCGCGGGACGCAGCACCGGCTGCGGCAGTGGGCGCGGCCGTGGAGGGAACGGCATGACCGAGGACACCGGCAGACCCGGCCAGTGGGCCGTTCCCGGCTACGAAGGCGTGCGTACGCTCGGCGAGGGCGCCGGTGGACGGGTCGTACTGGCCCGGCACACCGCGACCGGGGTACCCGTAGCGATCAAGTACCTCGGTGAACGCCTGCGCGGCGACCGCGAGTTCCTCGCCCGCTTCCGTGCGGAGGCCCGGCTGCTGGGCGAGTTGCGGCACCCGTGCGTCGTGCGGCTGTACGAGTACGTCGAGGCGCGCGGCGGTGCCGCCATCGTGATGGAGGCGGTGGACGGCGTCAGCCTCCGCCAACTGCTGCGCCGGCACGGGGCGACCGGCCCCGAGGCCGCCCTGGTGCTGCTCAAGGGCTCGCTGCTGGGGCTCGGCGCGGCCCACACGGCCGGGGTGGTCCACCGCGACTACAAGCCGGAGAACGTGCTGGTCCGCGCCGACGGCACCAGCGCGCTCGCCGACTTCGGCATCGCCGTACGCACCGGACGCGAGACCGAGGCCGCCGGCACGCCCGCCTACATGGCACCCGAACAGTGGCAGGGCGAACCTGCCGGACCGGCGGGCGACGTGTACGCCGCGGCGGCGGTGTTCCACGAGTGCCTGACCGGGCGCCGCCCGTTCACCGGCGACGACGTGACCGCCCTGCGCCTGCAGCACCTCAGGGCTCCCGTCCCCCTGGACGACGTACCCGCGCCCGTACGCGGGCTGCTGCGCCGGGGGATGGCCAAGGACCCGGCGGAGCGGCCGGGCATCGAGGACTTCCTCGCCGACCTGGAGCGGTCCGCCGTCGAGGGGTACGGCGCCGACTGGGAGGAGCGCGGACGCCGCAGGCTCGCCGAACTCACCGCGCTGCTCGCCCTGTTGTTCCCGTTCACCGCGACGGCGGCCCTCGACGCTCCGGCCCGGGCGCTGACGCTGCTCGGCCGATTGAGACGCAGCGGCTGGAAGGCCGCCGCCGGAGCGGCCGCGCTGGCGGTCGTCGCGGGCGGGCTGACATCCGTGGCGGCCCGCCCGCACGACACGTCGACGACGGTGGCCAGTTCGGTGCCGTCGGATGTCAACTCCCGTTCGCTGCCGGATACTTCACCCTCCACGTCCCCGACCGGTGCCTCCCCCACGGCCGACACCACCCCGACCGCAACCCCTTCGGACGGCCCGACGGCCTCACTCACCCCCGCCGCGAGCACTGCCCCGCCGACGGAGTCCCCCAAGCCGACCACCGCGAGCCCGGCCACACCCACCCCCGGCACGATCACGATCACCATCGGCTCCTGGCAGCGGGGGCAGACCCCCGGCACGCTGGTCGCCGACGTCACCGTCGACACGACCGGCACCGGGCCCGTGACCGTCACGGCCGACTACTACGTGGACACGCCCGCCGATCCCTACGGCAACCAGACCCAGAAGCTGTCCGGCAGCACGCACTACCCCGTGACCTTCGTGGCCGACTTCTCCAACCACCCGTGCCGGGGAACCTGGATGGTCACGCTCACCAGCACTCCGGCGGCCGCGAACGGACCGCAGACGGCTTCCCTGGACGCACCGCCGTGCTGAGCGCCGTACCGAGCGAGAACGAGAACGGACCGACATGACGACAGCCACCACCGTCGCCGGGCGCACCCCGTCGGGCTGGTCGCGCGACGCCCGCCACGGCACCTGGCACGCGCTGCTCCCGGCCAAGTCCGGCGAGCCCCCGCTCGGCGCGCTGCGCATCGACCGCGCCCTGCTCGCCCCGGAGGGCACACGCGAGCGGCTGGCGTCCGCGGTGCTCGCCGTGGCCCGGCTCCGGCTGCCCGGGGTGCTCGGCACGGTCGACCTCGTCGCGGAGGCCGGGGAGGTCTGGCTGATCACCGCCCGGCCACCGGCTCCCACGCTCGCGGACCTGCTGGCCGGCGGCGGACCGGACCTCGACGCGGGGAGCGCGGCCAGCGTCCTGAACGAGACCGCGCAGACCCTGCTCGCACTCCACGCCGCCGGCCTCGCCCACGGGGCCCTGGACACGGACACCGTCGTCCTCGCCCCCGACGGTGTCGCCCTGCTCGCCGGGGCCGCACTGGGCGCGGTGCTGGGTGACGCCCCGGACCGCGCGCGCCGCGAGGCCGACATCGCGGCCTGGGCCGGGCTGTGCCGCACTCTTGGCGAGGCCTGGGCTCCCGGCGGTACGCCCGCCGCGGCCCTGTTCGTACACTGCTCCACCACGGCCGCTGCCGAGGGCCTTGCGGCGGCCCGGGCGGCACTGGTCGCCGGGCGAGCGGCGCTTCCGGCCGACTTCCTGCGCCGTACGGCACTGCGCGCGGCGGTGGCGGCGGCACCGGAGATCACCGAGGCGCCGTCGGCGGCGGGCACCGGGTCGGACAGCGGGGGCGCCGACTCCGACCCCGCCCCCACCGCCTCCAAGCCCGTAACACCCGAAGCGGACGACCGTGCCACGCCGGACGATCAGCTGACCATCCTCACCCGCTCCCGCTCCCGCTCCGTCCCGGACCACACCCACCCCACCGCCGCCCCGGACGACCAGGCCACCGTCCTCGGCAGACGCAACCGCGTCCCGGCCGAATCCCCGGCGGCCGTACCGCCTCCGCCCTCGGAGGACGACGGCGAGATCCTCCTGCGCTTCGGCCCCGGCATCCCCGTCGAGGCCCAGGACGCCCTCCGCGCGCAGTGGGGCACGCCGCTCGTGCCCCCTGACCCCGACCGCCGCCAACGCCGAAGACGCCGGGGCTGGGTCGCCACGACCGCCGTCCTGACGATCGCTGCGGTCCTGCTCTGGCTGCTTCTGCGCCCGAGCCCCGCCCCGACGGTCACGGCGGTCGAAGTCCAGGCGCCCGCCGGGCGGTTGCACTGCGGGCAGACCGCCGATCTGGTGGGCGTCGTGACCACCGACGGCCGCGGCGGCCCGGTGACGTACCACTGGCTGCGCAGCGACGGCCACGACTCCGGCGAGCTGGTGCACATGGCCCACCGCGGAGACCCCAGGGTCACCGTGCACCTGCGCTGGACGGTCCGCGGCCCCGGCAGCTTCCGGGGCACCGCCCGCCTGCGGATCGCGCACCAGCGAAAGCCGGTCGAGGCGCAGGCGACCTTCAGCTACGCCTGCTCCTGACGGCTCCGGCCGGGCCCGACCAGCTGTCCTGGTCCGGCAAGGTAGGTGTCGGATTCTCGCCAGCGGCCGCCCGGCCCGTGGCCGATGCTGGACACATGCGGAAAGGGATGCACCTCGATCGGGATCGATGTGTGCGGGCCGTGCAGTCCAAGGACGCGCGGTTCGACGGATGGTTCTTCACGGCCGTAGTGACGACACGTATCTACTGTCGGCCCAGCTGCCCGGTGGTACCGCCCAAGCCGGACAACATGACGTTCTACCCGAGCGCGGCCGCCTGTCAGCAGGCCGGTTTCCGGGCCTGCAAGCGCTGCCGGCCCGACACCAGCCCCGGTTCCCCGGAGTGGAACCAGCGCGCCGACCTGGTGGCCCGCGCCATGCGGCTGATCGCCGACGGTGTGGTGGACCGCGAGGGCGTGCCCGGACTCGCCACCCGCCTCGGCTACAGCACCCGGCAGGTCGAACGCCAACTGCTCGCCGAACTGGGCGCCGGCCCCCTCGCGCTCGCCCGCGCCCAGCGCGCCCAGACCGCCCGGATCCTCGTCGAGACGACCCCGCTGCCGATGGCGGAGATCGCCTTCGCGGCCGGCTTCTCCTCGATCCGTACCTTCAACGACACCGTGCGCGAGGTCTTCGCGCTCTCCCCGAGCGAACTGCGCGCCCGCGCACCGAAGAGGCAGACCGGAGGCGCCCCGGGCGCGCTGTCCCTGCGCCTGCCCTTCCGCGCCCCGCTCAACCCCGACAACCTCTTCGGCCATCTCGCGGCCACCGCCGTACCGGGCGTCGAGGAGTGGCGGGACGGCGCCTACCGGCGGACGCTGCGCCTGCCGTACGGCCATGGAATCGTGGCCCTGACCCCCAGGCCCGACCACATCGCCTGCCGCCTCACCCTCAGCGATCTGCGTGATCTGACCGTCGCCATCAGCCGCTGCCGACGTCTGCTCGACCTGGACGCCGACCCGGTCGCGGTCGACGACCAGCTGCGCACGGACCCGTTCCTCGCGCCGCTGGTCGACAAGGCCCCGGGCCGGCGCGTGCCGCGCACCGTCGACGAGGCCGAGTTCGCCGTCCGCGCCGTACTCGGCCAGCAGGTCTCCACCGCGGCAGCCCGTACCCACGCGGCCCGCCTGGTCACCGCGTACGGCAAACCGGTCGACGACCCGGAGGGCGGCCTGACCCACCTCTTCCCGGCCCCCGAGGCGCTCGCCGCCCTCGATCCCGGCCGGCTGGCGATGCCCCGCACCCGCCGCACCACCTTCACCACACTGGTCGCGCAACTGGCTGACGGAAAGCTCCACTTGGGCGTGGAGAGCGACTGGACGGAGGCCCGCGCCAAGCTGCTGTCGCTGCCCGGATTCGGCCCCTGGACGGTCGACGTCATCGCGATGCGCGCCCTCGGCGACCCCGACGCCTTCCTCCCCACCGACCTCGGAATCCGGCGTGCCGCACAGGAGTTGGGCCTGCCCGGCACCCCGGCCGCCCTCACCGCACGCGCGGCGGCCTGGCGCCCCTGGCGGGCGTACGCCGTCCAGTACCTGTGGGCGACCGACAGCCACCCGATCAACTTCCTTCCCGTGTAAGGACCTTGCCGTGAAGAACCACACCGTCACCGACAGCCCGTACGGCCCCCTCACCCTCATCGCCGAGGACGGCACCCTCTGCGGTCTCTACATGGAGGACCAACGCCACCGCCCGCCCGAGGAGACCTTCGGCACCCGCGACGACGACGTGTTCACCGAGACACAGGAACAGCTCACTGCCTACTTCAAGGGCGAGTTGAAGGAGTTCACCCTCGAACTCCGCCTGAACGGCACCCCCTTCCAGCGCAGGGTCTGGGAACAACTGCGGCTGATCCCCTACGGCGAGACCCGCTCGTACGGCGAACTCGCCGAAGCCCTCGGCAATCCCCAGGCCTCCCGCGCGGTCGGCCTCGCCAACGGGAAGAACCCGATCGGCATCATCGTCCCCTGCCACCGCGTCATCGGCGCGAACGGCAGCCTCACGGGCTACGGCGGCGGCCTGCCCCGCAAGCAGCGCCTGCTGGACTTCGAACGGGGCGCCGGCCTCTTCTAACCGTTCCGCATCCCTTCCAACAGCTTGGGCAGCGCGCTGCCGATCGGCTCGCGGATCACCTCGTCGGCCCGGTCGTCGTACGGAGTCGGCTCGGCGTTGACGATGACGAGCCGGGCGCCGTTGTCGGCGGCGACGCCTGCGAGCCCGGCGGCGGGCTGTACCTGGAGGCTGGAGCCGACGGCGATGAAGACGGTGCAGGCCTTGGTGATCGCCATGGCTTCCCCGAGGACGACCGGGTCGAGGCGTTCGCCGAACATGACAGTTGCCGACTTGAGGATTCCGCCGCACTCCAGGCAGGGCGGGTCCTCCTCGCCGGCCTCGACCCGGGCCAGCGCGTCGTCCATCGGGCCGCGGGCGTGACACTTCGTGCATACGACACTGCGGACGGTGCCGTGCAGCTCCAGCACCTTGCGGGCGGGCATCCCGGCGAGCTGGTGCAGGCCGTCCACGTTCTGCGTGATCACCCGTACCGGGATCCCGGACTTCTCCAGCTCGGCGACGGCGAGGTGCGCGGCGTTGGGCTCGGCCTTCAGGGTGCGGTTCTTGCGTCGCATCTGCCAGGAGCGTCGCCGGATGTCGGGGTCGCCCATGTAGTACTCGTACGTCACGAGCTTCTCGGCCTCGGGGTCCCGCCGCCACAGGCCGTTCGGACCGCGGTAGTCGGGGATGCCGGAGTCCGTGGAGATACCGGCGCCGCTCAGGATCGCGACGAGGGGCTTGGTCATGGGCCGAGAGTAGGACGGCTGCCTCTGTGGGGCGAACGGATATTCGGGGCGCCGATGGGGCGGTGATCCGCGGGGCCGGGAGGGACGGGGAGTCGCGGACGGACACCTGGGAGAGGAACATCGGAGTCACGGAGGCAAGGTGGTGGCTGATGGGGACGCCGTCGATGCTTTTCAGTGAGAGTCCGGAGGATCCGTTCGCTCTCGGGCATGGCGCCTCGGCCGTGTTCGACGACCACGGCACCGTGGTCGGCTGGAGTGCACGTGCAGAGGAACTGCTGGGCTATTCGGCCAAGGAAGTGATCGGACGGGCATGGCGGGACGTCCTGATCGACGCCGTTGATCTGCCTGCCGCGCGGTCCGTCGTCGTGGACGCCGTGAGGACGGGGGGCTGGTTCGGGGTCCTGTCCGTCCGGCACCGCGACGGACGACGGCTCCGGATGGGCTTTCGGGCCCGTGCCATCACCCGGGACGGGAACAGCCGGGAGTGGGTCCTGGTCGGAGCCCCTGCCGCCGAGGTCATCGCCTGGCAGCGGGACCGTGCGCTGCTGGACGGTCTGTACCGCCGGTCCCCGATCGGTCTGGTCACCTACGGCCCGGACAGGAGAGTGCTCCGGGTCAACCGTGCGGTCGAAAAGGCGAGCGGCGTCCCGGCCGAGGCGCCGGTGGGCCATCACCCCCGGGAATTCATGGTCGACGAGGACGCGGGTTCGGTCGATGAGCGGGTACGGCACGTCCTGGAGACCGGCGAGCCGTTGATCTTCACGGAACAGTCCGCCCGGGCACGCCACGATCCCGGCCGGGAGCGGATCGTGTCCGTCTCCGCGTTCCGGATGGAAGACCCCTCGGGCCGGGTTCTCGGCGTGGCCGAGACGATCGAGGACGTCACCGACCGCCACCGGGCCCAGCGAAGGCTCGCCCTGCTGAACGAGGCGAGCGCCCGGGTCGGCAACTCACTGGACGTGATCCGGACCGCCCGGGAACTGGCCGAGGTGGCCGTCGACGGCCTGGCCGACTACTGCTCGGTGGACCTCCTGAAGCCGGTGACACTGGGTGACGAACCACCCCCCGGTGTGAAAGGCCCGCTGCTCCGAGTGGCCCTGTCGCCACCGGAGCGCCGCATACCGTTCCACGAGGGCGAGGTGGTCCCGCTCCTTCCGGAGTCGGCGCAGGCGCGGTGCCTGGCCGAGCGGCGCACGATTCTCGACCGGCAGCTGTCCCTCCGCGCCGAGTGGTACGCCATGGACCGGCGACGGGTCGAGGTCGCCGCGGGCCTCGGCGTTCATTCGCTGATCGCGGTGCCCCTGGTGGCACGCGGACTGGTACTGGGCGTGGTGAGCCTGTGGCGGGCGCGCCACTCGGAGCCCTTCGAGGACGACGATGCCGCGGTGGCCCAGGAGATCTCCTCGCGTGCGGCCGTCTGCATCGACAACGCGCGCCGCTTCACTCAGCAGCAGAGCGCCGCGCTGACCCTCCAGCGCAGTCTGCTGCCGAGCGCGGTGTCCGACCTGCCGGCCGTCGAGGTGGCCTGCCGATACCTCCCGGCGAGCGGTGAACCGGGTATCGGCGGTGACTGGTTCGATGTGATCCCGCTGTCAGGGGCCCGGGTCGCCCTCGTCGTGGGGGACGTGGTCGGCCACGGCATCCACGCCGCGGCCTCGATGGGCCGCCTGCGGGCCGCCGTGCGCACCCTGGCCAGCCTCGACCTCGAACCCGGCGAGGTGATGGCCAGGCTGGACGATCTGGTCAGCCTGCTGGCCACCGAGGTGGAGGCGAACGCCGACGGCATGGGGTCGGCGGACGAGCAGGTCCTCGGCGCCACCTGCCTCTACGCGGTCTACGACCCGGTCTCCCGGCACTGCTCCTTGGCCCGCGCCGGCCACCCGGCACCCCTGGTGTCCACACCGGACGGCGAGGTGACCGTGCTCGACCCGCCCGCGGGGCCACCGCTCGGCCTGGGCGGACTGCCGTTCGAAACGTACGACCTCGACCTCCCCGAGGGCAGCCTGCTCGCGCTCTACACCAACGGCCTCCTGGAGGCGCGCAGCGGCGATATCGACGCCGCGCTGGAGAACCTGCGCGCATGCCTCGCCCACACCACCGATCCGCTGGACGACACCTGCCACGCCGTGATCGAGGCGCTGCTGCCCGTCGGCCACGTCCCCGCCGACGACATCGCGCTGCTCATCGCCCGTACCCGGGTGCTGCCGCCGGAGAACGTCGCCTCGTGGCAGCTGCCCCTGGAAGCGACCGCCGCCGCCCGCGCCAGGGAGCTGGCCACGGCGAAACTGACCGAATGGGGGCTGGAGGAGCTGGCCTTCACCACCGAGCTGGTCGCCAGCGAGCTCGTCACCAACACCTACCGGTACGCGGAGGGCCCCATCACGCTGCGCCTGATCCGTACGCAGTGGCTGATCTGCGAGGTGTCCGACACCAGCCACACCGCCCCGCACCTCAGACGGGCCCACAGCACGGACGAGGGCGGGCGCGGGCTCTTCCTGGTCGCGCAGCTCACGGAGCGATGGGGCACCCGCTACACCTACGACGGCAAGACCGTCTGGACGGAGCAGTCCCTGCCGCCCGCATGAACCGCGAGCGGTGGCCGCGGAGCCGTCGTCAGATCACCCGGTGGCCGTTCTCCAGCTCCGCCGTTCCCGAGCCCTGGGCCAGGACGTCCAGTGCGGCCAGGACGCGGCGGCCCAGGGCGCCGGGCAGATGGGCGGAGAGCTCCTCACGGGGGACCAGACGCCAGGACAGCAGCTCCTCCTCCTGGAGCCTGATCGCCGCGAACTCGGACTCGGCGAGGACCCCGCCGTCGTACAGGTACGCCACCAGCGGCGGCCGTCCCGTGCCGTGCACCCAGTCCACCGCGAGCAGTCGCCCGAGCTCGCGGTCGAGGCCGATCTCCTCGGCCGTCTCACGGCGGGCGCCCTGGCGCGGTGTCTCCCCGTCGTCGGACTCGATGGTGCCGCCCGGAAGCGCCCAGCCCTCGCGGTAGTTGGGCTCGACGAGCAGCACCCGGTCCTCGGCGTCGCGGAACAGGGCGGCCGCCCCGGCCAGGATGCGGGGGAGGCCCGCGATATACGTGGCAAAGTCCTGAGTGGTGGTCACCCAAGGAAGGGTAACCAGCCCGGTCGTTCCACAGCGTGGCGAACTCGGGGCCGGGGACGAGGAGTTCGTCGACCGGTTCGTCGCCGTACCCCTCGGCCGGACGTCGGCTAGACCGCCGTATGGGTCGGCTGGACCGCCGCCCCGGCCAGGCGCAGCGTCCGCTCCGCCAGGTCGCTGATCCGGACGCCGTCGAAGCCGAAAACCGCGCTGCGCACTGTGTCCTCCAGCGGGTCCTTCCACTGGGCCGGGATGGCCGCCGCGCCGGTCAGCACCCCGGCCACCGAACCCGCCGTCGCGCCGTTGGAGTCGGTGTCCAGGCCGCCGCGGACGGTGAGCGTGATGGTGCGGGTGAAGTCGCCGTCGCCGTACAGGAGCCCGGCGGTGAGGACGGCGGCGTTCGGGATGGTGTGGATCCAGCCGAGGCCCGCGGTCTCCTCGGAGACGGTCGTGAGCGTGTCCTCCCAGGTCAGGCGGGTCTCGTGGAGGGACATGACCCGGCGTACGGTACGCGCCAGGCGGCAGGTCGCCGGTACGACGGTGAGCGCGGTGTCGATCGCGTGCCGCACGGTCGGCGCCGTGAACGCCGCCGAGATCAGTGCCGCGGCCCACATCGCGCCGTACACACCGTTGCCGGTGTGGGACAGCACGGCGTCCCGGCGGGCCAGGGAGGCCGCGCGCTGCGGGGCGTCCGGGCAGGTCCAGCCGTAGATGTCGGCGCGGATCAGGGCGCCGATCCACTCCTGGTACGGGTTCTCGTACGTCGCCGTCAGCGGCGGCTTCAGACCGTTGGCGAGATTGCGGTAGGCCGCGCGCTCCGCCGTGAAGGTCTGCAGATACGGCAGCCGCAGCAGCCACAGGTCTCCGACCTGCTCGGTGCTGAAGTCGAAGCCGTGGGTCTCCAGGAGGTGCAGACCCAGGATCGCGTAGTCGACGTCGTCGTCGCGGCAGCTGCCGTGGATATGGCCGCGGACGCACTGGCGCCACTCCGGGCGCAGTTGGAGGCCGTCGGTGTCGTCGGCGGGCTCGGGGAGGTAGTCGGTCAGGGGCAGGGCGGCGGCCTGCCGTAGGTAGCGGTCGATGCGGTCGCGCGTCCACAGGTCGCCCTGCTCGACCGGTTTACCGAGCATGTTGCCCGCGATCCGGCCGAGCCAGCCCCCGAGGATGCGGTCGGCGAGCTCTGGCTCAGTGCCCACAGGGGTCATGGCTCCGGTTTACCCGATTTCGGGGGCGGGCGTGCCGTATTGGGGGCTGTTCAGGGCGAGTGGCACAGGGAGTTCCCAGCGGCATCCCAGGCGCTCCCCAGGGGCTTCCCAGGGTTCGGGCGGGGCATGACGGCGGGGGTGTCCTGCGGTTATGGTCGCAGCGGCGCGACTGGCCCCGCTGTGCGAGGGCCCGGAGAGCAAGGGGAATGCAAGGTGGCGGACGCTGCTGTGAACGAGACCCGAAGGGTGCTCATCGCCGCGGACAAGTTCAAGGGCTCACTGACGGCCGTCGAGGTCGCCGAGCGGGTGACGGCCGGACTGCGCCGGGTCGTGCCGGGCCTCGAGGTGGAGTCAATGCCGGTGGCCGACGGCGGCGACGGGACGGTGGCCGCGGCGGTCGCCGTCGGCTTCGAACGGCGGGAGATCCGGGTCGCGGGGCCGCTGGGGCAGGAGGTCACCGCCGCGTTCGCGCTGCGCGGCGGCACCGCGGTCGTGGAGATGGCGGAGGCGAGCGGGCTGCAGCGGCTGCCTGCCGGGGTCTTCGCGCCGCTCACGGCATCGACGTACGGCTCGGGAGAGCTGCTGGTGGCCGCGCTGGACGCGGGGGCGCGGACGATCGTGTTCGGCGTCGGGGGCAGTGCCACGACGGACGGTGGGGCGGGGATGCTGTCCGCGCTCGGCGCGCGCTTCCTGGACGAGGACGGGGAGCCGGTGCCGCCGGGCGGGGGCGGGCTCGCCGATCTCGCGCGGGCGGACCTGTCCGGTCTGGATCCTCGGCTGGCCTCGGTCGACCTCGTGCTCGCGAGCGATGTCGACAATCCGCTGACGGGGCCGAAGGGTGCGCCGGCGGTGTACGGCCCGCAGAAGGGGGCTTCGCCGGACGATGTGGAAGCGCTGGACGAGGCGCTCGGGCACTTCGCGAAGGTGGTCGAGGCCGCGGTCGGGCCGCGGGCGGCGGAGTATGCGGCGTCGGCGGGGGCCGGGGCGGCGGGTGGCATCGGGTACGGGGCGCTGTTGCTGGGGGCGCGGTTCCGGCCCGGTATCGAGGTCATGCTGGACGTGCTGGGCTTCGCGCCCGCGCTGGAGCGGGCGTCGCTGGTGATCACCGGGGAGGGTTCCCTGGATGAGCAGACGCTGCACGGGAAGGCTCCGGCGGGGGTTGCGGCGGCCGCGCGGCGTGCGGGCAAGGAGGTTGTCGCCGTGTGCGGGAGGCTCGCGCTTGCGCCGGCGGAGCTGGAAGGGGCGGGGATCGTGCGGGCCTATCCGTTGACGTCGGTCGAGCCGGATGTCGCGAAGTGCATCGCGGATGCGGGGCCGATTCTTGAGCGGGTCGCGTCCCTCATCGCCGAGGACTTCTTGCGCCCACCCACCCACCCGACTCGGTGACTCGAGCAGTCGCCGCCACGGGGCTCCGCCCCGGCCCCCGGCGGGGACTGCGTCCCCTGCACCCCCTGTTTCCCACCCAACCGCCCAACTCGGTGGCTCAAGGGGCGGCCGTCGCGGGGCTCCGCCCCGGCCCCCTGCGGGGAGTGCGTCCCCTGCACCCCTGACCACCTCGCCCCGTCGGCACAACCCAGCCCGTCCGGCGTTCGAGGACGAGGCCGTTCAGGTCGGCAGCGGGGTCGGGGGGCGCAGCCCCCGGTGGACGTCGGCACCAGCGCCGGGTGACCGGAAAGCGAAGGGCCCCGAACCCAAACGGGTCCGGGGCCCTCAGCGGCCGGCGCTACGGCAACTGCGCCGCCCGCGCCTCCCGCCGGTTGTCGCGGAAGTTGTTGACCCGGCGAGCCGTGGCGAACAGGGGGATCACCGCCCCCATGACCAGCTGCAGCGCGCAGCCCGTCTGGAGGAGGAGCTGGCCGCTGGGGGCGTCGAAGGCCCAGGCGGCCAGGAGGCCCATCGACAGGACGATCCAGGCCAGCATGGCCACGGCCAGGCGGCCCCGCGGCTTCGGATACTCCACCCGGCTCACCATCAGCCACGCCGTGCCCAGGATGGCCAGGAGCGTCGCCACGAAGGGAAGCTCCAGCAGGACGATGGAGACCACCGTCAGCGCGCCGAACGGGGACGGCATGCCCTGGAACATGCCGTTTCTCGGCGTCACGCACGAGAAGCGGGCCAGCCGGAGCACGACGGCCAAGAGCACCACGATTGCCCCGAGCGCCGCCACTCTCTGGTGCGCGTCGTCCGCCACCATGCCGTAGACGAGGACGAAGTACGCGGGCGCCAGGCCGAAGCTGATCAGGTCGGAGAGGTTGTCCAGCTCCGCGCCCATCGGCGAGCTGCGCAGCTTGCGCGCCACCAGGCCGTCGAACAGATCGAAGACAGCCGCGCAGAGCATGAGGATGACTGCGGTGGCGGCCGAGTGGCGCGCCATACCGGCCGACTCGTCATTGCCCGTCAGGTGCGGGATCAGAATGCCGGTGGTGGTGAAGTACACCGCCATGAAGCCGCACGTGGCGTTGCCGAGGGTGAGGGTGTCCGCTATTGAGAGGCGGAGCGAGAGAGGCATCTCCTCCTCGTCGTCCACCTCGTCGGCCTCGGGCACCCAGCCCGCCTGTGTCTCCGGATCAATCACGGTCAATGCGAGTCACCCCAGCCACCGTCTTCTGGCCGACCTCGACCGCGACCTCCACGCCCTCGGGCAGGTAGAGGTCGACACGCGAGCCGAAGCGGATCAGACCGATACGGTCGCCCTGCTCGACCTTCGTGCCCTGGGGCACGTACGGGACGATACGGCGGGCCACCGCGCCGGCGATCTGGATCATCTCGATGTCGCCGAGTTCGGTGTCGAAATGCCAGACTACGCGCTCATTGTTCTCGCTCTCCTTGTTGAAGGCGGGAACGAAGCCACCGGGGACGTGTTCGACCGACGTGATCGTGCCGGAGAGCGGCGCACGGTTCACGTGGACGTTGAGCGGGCTCATGAAGATCGCGACGCGGGTGCGCCCGTCCTTCCAGGGCATGATGCTCTGCACCACACCGTCGGCGGGCGAGATGACGCGGCCCGGGGCGATCTCGCGCTCGGGGTCGCGGAAGAACCAGAGCATGCCCGCCGCGAGCGCGGTGGCGGGTACGGCGACGGCCTTGGCGGCGCCGGAGCGGCGGGCGCGCAGAAGGCTGACGGCTGCGGTGGCGACGGTCGGGAGGAGCCACGGCGATGCTCCGCGCGCGAGGCGTACGCCGGCCAGGCTGTCTCGATGTGCAGAGGTTTGGCTGTGGGGCATGGATGACCTTCGTAGCGGATGATGCCGCGCAAGAACAGGGGACGGCGGCTTTCCGGGATCGTACCGGTCCCGGGCCGCAACTGGGCAAGCCAGGAAGCCGAGTCGGCAGCTGAAGACCGTTAACGGGGTGTGATCTTCTTCTCGAAGAAAACACCCCGTACCCGGACAATCAGCCTTGGAACCGATACTCTTCGAGCAGCCTGCGCCCGATGATCATTTTCTGGATCTCGGCGGTACCTTCACCGATCAGCAGCATCGGGGCCTCGCGGTAGAGGCGCTCGATCTCGTACTCCTTGGAGAAGCCGTAGCCGCCGTGGATCCGGAAGGCATCCTCCACGACCTCCTTGCAGTACTCGGAGGCGAGGTACTTCGCCATCCCTGCCTCAAGGTCGTTTCGTTCCCCGGAGTCCTTTTTGCGTGCCGCGTTGACCATCATGGCATGCGCGGCCTCGACCTTGGTGGCCATCTCCGCGAGCTTGAACTGGATGGCCTGGTGCTGAGCGATCGGCTTGCCGAAAGTGTGACGTTGCTGGGCGTACCGGACGCCGAGCTCGAAGGCGCGCTGGGCGACACCGCAGCCACGGGCGGCCACGTTGACCCGGCCGACCTCGACTCCGTCCATCATTTGGTAAAAACCTCGGCCGGTGACGCCGCCGAGCACCCGATCGGCCGGAATGCGCAGACCGTCCATGATGAGCTCGGTGGTGTCGACACCCTTGTAGCCCATCTTGTCGATCTTGCCGGGGATGGTCAGACCGGGGCGGACCTCGCCGAAGCCGGGCTCCTTCTCCACCAGGAAGGTCGTCATGGACTTGTGGGGCGCCGTGCCCTCGGGGTGTCCTTCGTCACTTCGGACCAGAACGGCCACCAGGGACGAGGTGCCGCCGTTGGTCAGCCACATCTTCTGGCCGTTGAGGACGTACTCGTCGCCGTCCTTGACCGCCTTGGACGTGATCGCCGACACATCCGAGCCGAGGCCCGGCTCCGACATCGAGAACGCGCCCCGGATGTCGCCGGCCGCCATGCGCGGCAGGAAGTGGTCCTTCTGCTCCTGCGTGCCGTGCTGCTTGAGCATGTACGCGACGATGAAGTGCGTGTTGATGATGCCGGAGACCGACATCCAGCCACGGGCGATCTCCTCGACGCACAGGGCGTAGGTGAGGAGCGACTCGCCCAGGCCCCCGTACTCCTCGGGGATCATCAGACCGAAGAGGCCGAGTTCCTTCAGGCCGTCCACGATCTGCTGCGGGTACTCGTCGCGGTGTTCCAGCTCGGTCGCGACCGGGATGATCTCCTTGTCCACGAAGTCGCGGACGGTGGAGAGGATCTCCTGCTGGACGTCGGTCAGACCGGCGGTCTGGGCGAGTCGGGCCATCTCTACTTCTCCGTGTTCTTTTCCGCAGGTGCGGTCGGCTCGGGGCGGCCCGGCTGCTCGCCGCCGCGCTCCTTGATGTACGTCTCGGTGGGCACCATGACCTTGCGGCGGAAGACGCACACCAGGGTGCCGTCCTGCTTGTAGCCCTTGGTCTCGACGTAGACGATGCCGCGGTCGTCCTTCGACTTCGACGGCCACTTGTCGAGCACGGTCGTCTGGCCGTAGATCGTGTCGCCGTGGAAGGTCGGCGCCACGTGCTTGAGCGACTCGATCTCCAGGTTGGCGATCGCCTTGCCGGAGATGTCCGGGACGGACATGCCGAGCAGGAGGGAGTAGATGTAGTTCCCGACGACGACGTTCTTGCCGAAGTCCGTCGTCTTCTCCGCATAGTTGGTGTCCATGTGGAGCGGGTGGTGGTTCATGGTGAGGAGACAGAACAGGTGGTCGTCGTACTCCGTGACCGTCTTGCCCGGCCAGTGCTTGTACGTCGCCCCGACCTCGAACTCCTCGTAGGTGCGTCCGAACTGCATCGCGCTCAGGCCTCCGGGATCTCGAACTTCGACGTGCGCTGCATGCCGGCGGCGCGGCCCTTGCCGGAGATGACCAGGGCCATCTTGCGGCTGGCCTCGTCGATCATCTCGTCGCCGAGCATCGCGGAGCCCTTCTTGCCGCCCGCCTCGGACGTGTAGTAGTCGTACGCGTCCAGGATCAGCTCGGCGTGGTCGTAGTCCTCCTGGGAGGGCGAGAAGATCTCGTTGGACGCCTCGACCTGGCCGGGGTGCAGCACCCACTTGCCGTCGAAGCCGAGGGCGGCGGCGCGCTGGGCGACCTCGCGGTAGCCGTCGATGTTGCGGATCTGCAGGTAGGGGCCGTCGATCGCCTGCAGGTTGTTGGCGCGGGCGGCCATCAGGATCTTCATCAGGATGTAGTGGTAGGCGTCCGCCGGGTAGCCGGGCGGCTGCTCGCCCACGACCAGCGACTTCATGTTGATGGACGCCATGAAGTCGGCCGGGCCGAAGATGATCGTCTCGACGCGCTGGGAGGCCGTCGCGATCTCGTTGACGTTGTTCAGACCCTGCGCGTTCTCGATCTGCGCCTCGATGCCGATCTTGCCGACCTCGAAGCCCATGGTCTTCTCGATCTGCGTCAGCAGCAGGTCCAGGGCGACCACCTGCTGGGCCGTCTGCACCTTCGGCAGCATGATGCAGTCGAGGTTCTGGCCCGCGCCCTCGACCACGGTCACGACGTCGCGGTACGTCCACTCGGTCGTCCAGTCGTTGACGCGCACGACCCGGGTCTTGCCGGTCCAGTCGCCCTCGTTGAGGAACTTGACGATCGTGTGCCGCGCCTCGGGCTTGGCGAGCGGCGCGCACGCGTCCTCCAGGTCCAGGAAGACCTGGTCGGCCGGGAGGCCCTGCGCCTTCTCCAGGAAGCGGGGGTTGCTTCCCGGGACCGCGAGGCACGAGCGCCGCGGACGCAGACGGTTGACGGGCGTGGTCATGCGGGGACCTCCAGGGGGTCGAGCTTGTTCGCTTTCCGGATCTCGTCGACGATGCGGCCGATGATGCCGGTGATGTCGAAGTCCTTCGGGGTGAAGACCGCGGCGACTCCGGCGGCCCGCAGCTCTTCGGCGTCGCCATTCGGGATGATGCCACCGGCGATCACCGGTATATCTGTGGCACCGGCCACACGGAGGCGTTCCAGCACGTCCGGAACGAGCTGGGCGTGCGAGCCGGAGAGGATGGACAGGCCGACCGCGTGCACGTCCTCGGCGAGGGCCGCGTCCACGATCTGCTCGGGCGTCAGCCGGATGCCCTGGTAGACCACTTCGAAACCGGCGTCACGGGCCCGCACGGCGATCTGCTCGGCGCCGTTGGAGTGACCGTCCAGGCCGGGCTTGCCGACCAGGAAGCGCAGCTTGCCGGCGCCCAGGTCGCGGGCGGTGGCGTCCACCTTGGCGCGGACCTCGGCCAGTGCCGAGCCCTGCTCGACGGGGACGGCCACCGGCGCGGACGAGACGCCCGTGGGGGCGCGGAACTCGCCGAAGACCTCCCGCAGCGCGCCCGCCCATTCGCCGGTCGTGACTCCGGCGCGGGCGCACTCCAGGGTGGCCTCCATGAGGTTGTCGGTGCCCTTGGCGGCGTCCTTCAGCCGCTCCAGCGCCTTGCACGGGCGCGGGTGGTTGAAGGGCGCCTGGTAGCGCGTGTCGCGCCAGTGTCCGATGGCCTCGACGACCCGGGCCTCGACCGCCGGGTCGACCGTCTGGATCGCGGTGTCCAGGTCGGCGGTCAGCGGGTTCGGCTCGGTCGTCTCGAAGATGTTGACGCCGATGATCTTCTCCTGCCCGGATTCGATACGGGCCCGGCGCTCGGCGTGCGAGGCGACCAGCTGCGACTTGAGGTAGCCGGACTCGACGGCGGCCATCGCGCCGCCCATCTCCTGGATCCGGTCGATCTCCGCGAGGGAGTCCTCGACCAGCTGGGCCACCTTCGCCTCGATGACGTGCGAGCCCTCGAAGATGTCCTCGTACTCCAGCAGATCGCTCTCGTGCGCCAGCACCTGCTGGATGCGCAGCGACCACTGCTGGTCCCAGGGGCGGGGCAGGCCCAGGGCCTCGTTCCAGGCCGGGAGCTGGACGGCACGCGCGCGTGCGTCCTTGGAGAGGGTCACGGCCAGCATTTCGAGCACGATCCGCTGGACGTTGTTCTCCGGCTGCGCCTCGGTCAGCCCGAGCGAGTTGACCTGGACGCCGTAGCGGAACCGGCGCTGCTTGGGGTTCTCGATGCCGTACCGCTCGTGCGTGACCTTGTCCCAGATGCGGCCGAAGGCGCGCATCTTGCACATCTCCTCGACGAAGCGGACGCCCGCGTTCACGAAGAAGGAGATGCGCGCGACCACGTCGCCCATGCGCTCCTGCGGCACCTGGCCGGAGTCGCGCACGGCGTCGAGGACGGCGATCGCGGTGGACATCGCGTACGCGATCTCCTGCACCGGCGTGGCCCCGGCCTCCTGCAGGTGGTAACTGCAGATGTTGATCGGGTTCCACTTCGGGATGTGGGAGACCGTGTACGCGATCATGTCCGTCGTCAGCCGGAGCGACGGCCCCGGCGGGAACACATGCGTGCCCCGGGACAGGTACTCCTTGACGATGTCGTTCTGGGTCGTCCCCTGGAGCTTGGTGATGTCCGCGCCCTGCTCCTCCGCGACGACCTGGTAGAGCGCCAGCAGCCACATGGCGGTGGCGTTGATGGTCATCGAGGTGTTCATCTGCTCCAGGGGGATGTCCTGGAACAGCCGGCGCATGTCACCGAGGTGCGAGACCGGGACCCCGACCCGGCCGACCTCGCCGCGGGCGAGGATGTGGTCGGGGTCGTAGCCGGTCTGCGTCGGCAGGTCGAACGCCACCGACAGGCCGGTCTGGCCCTTGGCGAGGTTGCGCCGGTACAGCTCGTTGGACGCCTCGGCGGTGGAGTGGCCGGCATACGTGCGCATGAGCCACGGCCGGTCCTTTTCCCTTGGCGCGTGCGCGGACTTCCGCTTCGCCTCGGCGGGCTGACGCTCAGTCATCTGTGACCTCGGGTGCTCAGATGTTGCGGAAGCGGTTGATGGCGTCGATGTGCTTGGCGCGCATCTCCTCGTCGCGCACGCCCTGGCCCTCCTCGGGGGCCAGGCACAGCACGCCGACCTTGCCCTGGTGGAGGTTGCGGTGCACGTCGTACGCGGCCTGGCCGGTGTCCTCCAGGGAGTACACCTTCGACAGCGTCGGGTGGATCTTGCCCTTCGCGACGAGCCGGTTGGCCTCCCAGGCCTCGCGGTAGTTGGCGAAGTGCGAGCCGATGATCCGCTTCAGGGACATCCACAGGTAGCGGTTGTCGTACTCGTGGTTGTAGCCCGACGTGGAGGCGCAGGTGACGATCGTGCCGCCCTTGCGGGTGACGTAGACCGAGGCGCCGAAGGTCTCGCGGCCCGGGTGCTCGAAGACGATGTCGACGTCCTCGCCGCCGGTCAGCTCGCGGATGCGCTTGCCGAGGCGCTTCCACTCCTTCGGGTCCTGGGTGTTCTCGTCCTTCCAGAACCTGTAGCCCTCGGCGTTGCGGTCGATGATCGCCTCGGCGCCCATCGAGCGGCAGATGTCCGCCTTCTGGTCGCTGGAGACGACACAGATCGGGTTGGCGCCGCCGGCCAGCGCGAACTGGGTGGCGTACGAGCCGAGGCCGCCGCTCGCGCCCCAGATCAGGACGTTGTCGCCCTGCTTCATGCCGGCGCCGTTGCGGGAGACCAGCTGGCGGTAGGCGGTCGAGTTGACCAGGCCCGGGGCCGCGGCCTCCTCCCAGCTGAGGTGGCCGGGCTTCGGCATCAGCTGGTTGGACTTGACCAGGGCGATCTCGGCGAGGCCGCCGAAGTTGGTCTCGAAGCCCCAGATGCGCTGCTCGGGGTCGAGCATCGTGTCGTTGTGGCCGTCGCTGGACTCCAGCTCGACGGACAGACAGTGGGCGACGACCTCGTCACCGGGCTTCCAGGCGTTGACGCCCGGGCCGGTGCGCAGGACGACGCCCGCGAGGTCGGAGCCGATGATGTGGTACGGCAGGTCGTGGCGCTTGGTGAGCTCGCTGAGCTTGCCGTAGCGCTCCAGGAAGCCGAAGGTCGGCAGCGGCTCGAAGATCGAGGTCCACACCGAGTTGTAGTTGACCGAGGAGGCCATGACGGCCACCAGGGCCTCGCCCGGGCCGAGCTCGGGCACGGCGACCTCGTCGAGGTGGAGCGACTTGCGCGGGTCCTTGTCGCGGGTCTCCAGACCCGCGAACATCTCCGTCTCGTCCTTGTGCACGGTGATCGCACGGTACGACTCGGGGAGTTGCAGAGCGGCGAAATCGGCCGGTGTGGATTCCGGCGACTGGATCGCGTCCAGGATGTCCTTCACGGTCACGGTGTTGCCTCCGGCGGTGAGCGCCCTGAGGGAGGGGCGCTGAGGGTTCGTCGGTGCTGCTGAGGGTTGGGTGGAGAAGTGCCGTCGGTTCGGCGGGGTGGTGCTTCGGCAGCGCTTTGTGGCGCGGGAGGTTGCCTGTGACGCAGGCGTCCGGGCGCGCAGGCCATTGGCTTGCTGGGACAGCCGGCGCACGAATGGTCTCTGCGCGCCGGCCGCCCGGACTCCTTCAACGTATGACACCGCGTGTCATCCGGCAAGGCACTGAGTGCCAGAACTTGACCTCAGATGAAATCTTTACGTAACAAATGAGCGATGATCGATCGAACGGCTCTTGAAATCCGCTCGAAAAGCTCCCCTGACATGCCAAAACGGCCACCCCGAGGGGTGGCCGTCATCACAGGGGCGAGGAGGCCTCAGCGGTCCCTGAGTGCCTCCTCGATGGTCCGCATGACCTCGTCGAGGGGCGCGTCGGTACGGGCGACGGTGACCAGGACCTCGCCCTGGGCGGCGACCGCCGCCGGGACGGCCGCAGGCCTGGGCACCGAGGTGCGCCCGGCTTCGATCCCGGTGCCGAACGTCTTCCGCACGATCGCGAAGGCGTGGTCGAGCTGCGCCTCGACGTCCCCCTGTCCGCCCGCCCGCAGCCAGCGCCGCAGGACGTGGTTGTGGGCGGTCACGACGGCGGACGCGGCGACCTCGGCGAGCAGCGGGTCGTCGTTGGCGTCGTCGTCGTGCGCGTGCTCGTCGAAGTGGCCGAGGAGGTAGCGGGTGAAGAGGCGCTCGTAGCGGGCCACCGACGCGATCTCGGCCTCGCGCAGGGTGGGCACCTCGCGCGTGAGCTTGTAGCGGGCGACCGAGATCTCCGGCCGGCCCGCGTACATCTTCATGACTTCCTTGATCCCGCGGCACACCGTGTCGAGCGGATGCTCGTGCGCGGGGGCGGCATTGAGCACCGCCTCGGCGCGGATCAATGTGTCGTCGTGGTCCGGGAAGATCGCCTCTTCCTTGGAGCGGAAGTGGCGGAAGAACGTGCGGCGCGCGACCCCGGCCGCGGCCGCGATCTCGTCGACGGTGGTCGCCTCGTACCCCTTGGTCGCGAACAGCTCCATCGCCGCGGCCGCCAGTTCTCGGCGCATCTTGAGCCGCTGGGCGGCCGCGCGACTGCCTGCGGCACTTTCCGGCGCGTCGGGCGTAGCTGGTGTACGTGAGGACTTGGCGGGCTGGGACATGACCCGAACGTACTGCATGTGCGCAGCTCGATGCGCATGCCCCGGGTTTCCCCCGCCCGCGAGGGGCGGGGGGCCGCCAGTGGGGCCGAGCAGCCCGCCCCACTCCCTGTCGTCGTCGAACCAGTCGCCCGGGTGACTAGGGGGCGTCCCGTGGATCCCGCCGGGGTCGCGGGGTCTGGCACGCACATCTGCGGCGTTGTCGTCACTCGCCGACTCCCCCAAGTTCTCGACTGCGCTCGAGCAGGGGGGACCCCCATCGCGTCGACTCCCTCCTCCGCCTTGCAGCTGCACGCTCCCCCGAGCTCTCGACTGCGCTCGAGCGGGGGGGACCCCCATGACCCCGCTCGGGTCCGCTGAGAGAGACTGCTCCTCGGAGTCGGCCGGATCCACGGGACGTCCCCTAGCGGCGGGCATATTCGCGGAAGCCGCGGCCGGTCTTGCGGCCGAGGCAGCCCGCGGCCACCAGGTGCTCCAGGAGCGGCGCCGGAGCGAGGCCCGGATCGCGGAACTCGCGGTGCAGGACCTTCTCGATCGCCAGGGAGACATCGAGCCCGACCACGTCCAGGAGCTCGAACGGGCCCATCGGGTAGCCGCCGCCCAGCTTCATCGCCGCGTCGATGTCGTCAAGAGACGCATAGTGCTCCTGCACCATCTTGATCGCGTTGTTGAGGTACGGGAAAAGCAGCGCGTTGACGATGAATCCGGCCCGGTCACCACAGTCGACAGCGTGCTTCTTGATCCTGCCGCAGACCTCGCGGACCGTGGCGTGGACGTCGTCGGTCGTCAGCACCGTACGGACGACCTCGACGAGCTTCATGGCCGGCGCCGGGTTGAAGAAGTGCATGCCGATCACGTCCTGCGGACGTGAGGTGGCGCGGGCGCAGGCCACGACGGGCAGCGAGGACGTGGTGGTCGCCAGGACCGCGCCCGGCTTGCAGACCTTGTCCAGCGTCGCGAACAGCTGCTGCTTGATCTCCAGGTCCTCGGCGACGGCCTCGACGGCCAGGTCGACCTCTGCGAAGGCCTCGTAGGAGCCCGCCGGCGTGATCAGGTCCAGGGTCTTCGCGGCGGCCTCGGCGGTCATGCGCCCCTTGTCGACGCTGCGCGCCAGCGACTTGCCGATGCGGGCCTTCGCGGCCTGCGCCTTCTCGTCGCTGCGCGCGGCGAGGACCACCTGGTAGCCGGCCTTGGCGAAGACCTCGGCGATGCCGGAGGCCATGGTGCCGGAACCCGCGACACCGACCGAGTGGACGGAACGGCCCTGCGTGAGGGTGCCGCCCTCCAGCGGGGTCAGCGCGTCCCGCACGACCGTGGCGCTGCCCGGCGCCTCGTAGGTGTAGAAGCCGCGGCCGGACTTGCGGCCGGTCAGGCCCGCCTCGCTGAGCTGCTTGAGGATCGGGGCGGGGGCGTGCAGCCGGTCGCGGGACTCGGCGTACATGGCGTCCAGGACGGTCCGGGCGGTGTCGATGCCGATGAGGTCGAGCAGGGCCAGCGGGCCCATCGGCAGACCGCAGCCGAGCCGCATCGCGGCGTCGATGTCCTCGCGGGAGGCGTACTTCGCCTCGTACATCGCGGCGGCCTGGTTGAGGTAGCCGAACAGCAGCCCGTCCGCGACGAACCCGGGGCGGTCACCGACGGCGACCGGCTCCTTGCCGAGCTCGATGGCGAGGTCCGTGACCGCGGCGACGGCCTGCGGCGCGGTCAGCACGCAGGAGACGACCTCGACCAGGCGCATCGCCGGGGCCGGGTTGAAGAAGTGCAGGCCGAGCACGCGCTCGGGGCGCGCGGAGTCGGCGGCGAGCCGGGTCACCGAGAGGGCATTGGTGCCGGTCGCGAGGATGGTCTCCGGGCGGACGATGCCGTCCAGTTCACGGAAGATCTGGTGCTTGGTCTCGTACGACTCCGGGGCCACCTCGATGACGAGGTCGGCGTCGGCGGCGGCACGCAGGTCGGTGGAGGTGCGGACGCGGGCGAGCAGCTCCGTGCGCTCCTGCTCGCTGAGCCGCTCGCGCTCCACGGCGCGGGCGGTGGAGGACTCCAGGGCGGCGAGCGACTGCGCGGCGGCGGCCTCGCTGATGTCGATGCCGATGACCTGGCGGCCGGCCTTCGCGAGGACTTCGGTGATGCCGGTGCCCATGGTGCCGAGGCCGACGACGGCAATGGTGTTGAGCGGGGACAGAGGGGTGTCGGACAGGGGAGTGGCCATCGCGGGACTCCTGGAGATGAGGGTGACGACTGATGAACGCGCCCAGGTGCGCCGAAGGGGCGCACCGGGTGCGGAAAGGAGTGCGGGTGTAGCCGGGCTGCAAGCGCACACGCCCGGTGCCGTCCGCCACGGGCGCGCACACGCCCGGGGAGCGGCTGAGAACCGACCGGCTCTGTCCCGAAGCCGAGTCGTACTGGTGGTACGTGAGGTACCGAACCGACCTGCACTCACGACGGCTGCGTCACCAAACCGTCGTAAGCAGATGTGCGAGTGGGTGACTCGCTCGTATGAGCTTAACCGGTGGGTAACGAGCGCGCCAGCCCCCGAGTTTGTGATGTAGGTCCCCACCGCCGCACGACCCGCCTAATGTGGGCTTCGTGGACGAAGAGTTGCGATCGCTCACGGAGCGTCTACGGCAGGAGTCGCGCGGCACGGCGGCGTACGAGCGTCTGCTGGCGACCGGGGACCACGACGAACTGGCCGATGTGCTCACCGCGCCCGGACAGCCCCTGTGGGCGCGGGAGCTGGCCGCGTTCCGGCTGGGGGTGGTGGGCGACCGGCGCGCCTTCGAGTCCCTCGTGCTGCTGCTCAACCACCGCGATCCGCCGCGTTGCGCCTCCGCCGCCTACGCCCTCGCCCGGCTCGACGACCCCCGCACGGCCCGCGCGGCCGCCGCCCTGGCCACCAACGAACTGCGCGTCGCCTACGCCCTGCATCCCGTACGGCTCCTGGTGGAGCTGCGCGCCCCCGAGGCCGTGCCCGCGCTGATCACCACCCTGGAGCGCCGACTGCGTCCGCACGACCCCTATCGCCGGGTGGCCCTCGCCTGCGTGGAGGGCCTCGGCACGCTGGGCGACGCCCGCGCAAGACGCGTCCTCAGCGAGGCACTGGCCCACCCGACCCTCGCCGAGGCAGCCGTACACGCACTGGCCCGAATCCCGAAGCCGAGGTGACCTGCGGTCAGCGGGGCAGCTCCATCCCGTACCGCACCTCGGCCACGGCGACGCCGTCCACCTCGAAGGGCTCCTCGGTGCCGTCGGCGCGGAATCCCGCTCGCTCGTAGAAGCGCCGGGCGCGCTTGTTCTCCTTGAGGACCCACAGATACATACGGGCGTGCACGGGCGCGCACCGCCGCACCGCGCTCTCCAGCAGCGCCCGTCCGACACCGCTGCCCAGGTGCGCGGAGTCGACGTAGATCGCGTACAACTCACTGTCCCCGGTGCGCCGTTCGCCGTCCCGGTACGGCCCGTACGCCGCCCAGCCGACGACCTCGCCGCCCCGCTCGGCGACCAGGTTCACCACCCCGTCCCCTGCGTGCCGGGAGAAGCGGGCGCGCCGCCGCTCGGCGTCCTCCGCCACGCTGAGCCCGTCGAGGTAGGACTGCGGCATGAGCCCCTGGTAGGCGCCCTGCCAGCCACGGATGCGTATCTCGGAGACGCGGTCGCAGTCGGCGAGGGTCATGACGCGGATGAGAGGAGGCGTGCCGTCCATGGCCGCACTCTAAGGAGCGGTCGGCGCAGTGGCCCGTGATTATTCGTCCACGATCGCGAACGCCTCGATCTCCATGAGGAACTGTGGCCCCACCAGCGCGGCCACCTGGACGGCCGACGCCGCCGGGAGTCGGTCGTCGGGTATGTGTGCGGCGCGAGCGGCTCGGATCGCCGGCATGTATGCCATGTCCGTGACGAAGTAGGTGAGTTTGACGACGTTCTCGAAGGTCGCGTCGGCGGCGGCCAGACAGCGCCTCAGGTTCTCGAACACCTGGTGTGCCTGGGCCGCCGGATCGCCCTCGCCGACGAGCCTGCCCTCCTCGTCCAGAGGGAGCTGGCCGGAGACGGCGACGAAACGGCCGGTGCCCAGCACGACATGGCTGTACTGGGCCGCGGGCGCGACGCCTTCGGGGGCGGGAATCCTGGTCGGCTCACTCATGGGTCCATGGTGGACCAGGGGTCTGACAACGCCCCCGGCGGGCCTTCCGTTCTCATGGTCGTCGCAGCGCCCCGGCTCAAGGGGTGCGAGAGGCTTCGAGATCCGGGAAGCCCGCAGTGCGGGTCCAACGGAACACCGACGGCCGACCTGTCCGCACACGCCCCGATGATCTGGCGGGCGTCGGCGCTCGACCGGGAAACCCCAGCCGAGCGCCTCGTCAGGCTCCTGGCCGTGGCCAGTTGATCACCTGTGTTGCAACGACCCCTGGAATCAGTGCCGGACGCCGAGCAGACCGTGCAAGGCCGAGCCGCCGGAGGAGGTGGAGGCCGTCTTGGTGGTCAGCGGCATCGGGTCCGGTGTCCTGCGGCACACCGCGTCGGCCTCGCCGGTGCCGCGCGGGACCTTGCCGTTGGTCAGATACGTGGCCAGGTGCTTGTCCAGGCAGTTGTTCCCGCTCAGGGTGACGCCGTGGTTCCCGCCGCCGTCCTCGACCACCAGGCTGGAACCGACCAGCAGACGGTGGGTCGTGACACCGCCCTCGTACGGGGTGGCCGCGTCGTTCGTCGCCTGGAAGAGCAGCGTCGGCGGGAGCTGGGCGTTGGCGATGTTCACCGGCTTCAGCGAGGCCGTCGGCCAGAACGCGCACGGTGCGTTGTACCAGGCGTTGTTCCAGGTCATGAAGGGCGCCTTCTCGTACGCCGCCCAGCCGTCCCCGCGCCACCGGTCCCAGGTGCGCGGCCAGGAGGCGTCACGGCACTGGACCGCGGCGTAGACGCTGTAGTTGTTCTCGCCCACGGAGTCGACGGCGGCGAGCTTGCCGTACAACGCGACCAGCAGGTCCGGGTTCTTGTGGTTCACGTACGCCGCGAACGCGTCGGCCAGGTAGGGCCAGTAGCCGTTGTAGTAGCCGCCGGGCATGAACGTGTCCTCCAGCTCGGAGGCCCCGACCTTGCCGCCGGCCGGCTTCTTGGCGAGCGCCGCCCGCATCGCGTACCACTTGGCCTCGACCTTCGCCGGATCGGTGCCGAGCCGGTACGTCGAGTCGTACTTGGCGATCCAGGCCATGAGAGCGCGGTGACGGTCGTTGAAGGCGTGGTCCTGGGCGAGGTTGTCGTCGTACCAGACGCCCTTGGGGTTCACGATCGAGTCCAGGACCAGGCGGCGCACCCGCTCCGGGAACAGCTTGGCGTAGACGGCGCCGAGGTAGGTGCCGTACGAGTAGCCGAGGTAGTTGATCTTCTTCGCGCCGAGCGCCTGCCGGATCGAGTCCAGGTCCCGCGCGGAGCTGACGGTGTCGATGAAGGGCAGGACGCTCGCGTACTTCTTGGCGCAGGCGGCGGCGAACCCCGTTGCGCGCGTGAGGCCCGCCCGTTCGAGGGCGGCCGTGCGGGGAGCGGAGTCCGGGCGCACCGGCTTGAAGTACCCCGGCTCGCAGTTCAGGGCGGGGGTGCTCGCTCCGACGCCGCGCGGGTCGAAGCCGATGACGTCGTACTGCGCGGCCACCGTCTTCGGCAGCGCGGACGCCACGAACCCGGCGAGCATCAGCCCGCTGGCCCCCGGACCGCCGGGGTTGACCAGCAGCGGGCCCTGGTACGTCTTGGCGGTGTGCGGGATACGCGAGACGGCGAGCGTGATCTGTCGTCCGGACGGGTGCGTGTGGTCGAGCGGCACCTTCACGGAGGCGCACTGGAGCGTCGGATAGTCGGCGGTGCCGCATTTCTTCCAGGTGAGTTTCGCGGCCGGGGCCGCCTGCGCGGGGACGGCGGTGAACGAACCGGCCAGCACGACCGCGGCAGCGCACAGCACGGCTGCGCGTGTTCCCATGGGTCCTCCCGGGACGCAGGGTGTGCGGACCGCGAGGGCCACGGTCCTCGCCGCATCGTCCCGGAGTGGGAGCCCGGAAGAACATGTTATGGCAATAATTGACCCAATTGGGTTGGATGTTGCCCTCGAACGCTCTCAGATCAGAGTGAGTTGGGTCGGTTCGGACATTCCGGCCCCGGGGGGTGTGGGTTGTGCGGGCTCGGGCGGCCGGATCCGCCGTGGCATCCCCGCGCGCGTGGGGCCGATGCCGTACTCCTGTGCCAGTTCATGGACCTGACGGGTGATCCGGCGCTGGTACCACTTCGGCGCGTAGGCGCCCTCCGCGTACAGCCGCTCGTAGCGGCGCACCAGATGCGGATGGTGCGCCGACAGCCAGGACATGAACCACTCACGGGCCCCCGGCCGCAGATGCAGCACCAGCGGGGTCACGGAGGTGGCCCCGGCGGCCGCGATCGCCCGTACCGTGGCGCGCAGTTGGGCCGGGTCGTCGCTCAGGAACGGGACCACCGGCGCCATCAGTACCCCGCAGCCGAGGCCGTGCTCGCCGAGCGTCCGCACGACCTCCAGACGCCGCTCGGGCGCGGGTGTGCCCGGCTCGACCGTGCGCCACAGGGCGGGGTCGGTGAAGCCGACCGAGACCGAGATGCCGACGTCCGTGACCTCGGCCGCCTGCTTCAGCAGGTCGAGGTCGCGCAGGATCAGGGTGCCCTTCGTCAGGATGGAGAAGGGGTTCGCGTGGTCGCGCAGGGCGGAGACGATGCCCGGCATCAGGCGGTAGCGGCCCTCCGCGCGCTGGTAGCAGTCGACGTTCGTGCCCATCGCGATGTGCTCGCCCTGCCAGCGGCGCGAGCCGAGCTGGCGGCGCAGCAGTTCCGGCGCGTTCACCTTGACCACGATCTGGGTGTCGAAGCCGATCCCGGTGTCGAGGTCCAGATAGCTGTGCGTCTTGCGCGCGAAGCAGTACACGCACGCGTGCGTGCAGCCCCGGTACGGATTGACCGTCCATTCGAACGGCATGCGCGAGGCGCCCGGCACCCGGTTGAGGATCGAGCGGGCCCGGATCTCGTGGAAGGTGATCCCGCGGAACTCGGGCGTGTCGAAGGTGCGGGTGGTCACCGCGTCCGCGCCGAACAGCGCGGCGTCGGCGGCCCGGCCGTGTTCGGACTCCACTGTGAGGTTCTCCCAGCGCATGACACCTCCTCGGTAGTACTGCGCACAGAATAGAACACCTGTTCGCATGATCGTGCAAGGGTGTTTTCCGATCGCTTCGGACAGCCGGAGGCACCCCGATTTGGGCGGCCGGGGACCGGGGTGGTTGGCTTTGCCCAACCCCGAGAACTCAGGTCCTGGAGGAAGTCAATGGCGCAGGTCGAGGCCACTACGGAGCGGGTCGTCGCGGCGAACGCGGAGAAGGTGTTCGACGCCCTCGCCGATTACAGCGGCACGCGCGAGCGGCTGCTGCCCGAGCACTTCAGCGAGTACGAGGTGCGCGAGGGCGGCGACGGCGAGGGCACCGTCGTCCACTGGAAGCTCCAGGCCACCAGCAAGCGCGTCCGCGACTGCCTCCTGGAGGTCAGCGAGCCGACCGACGGCGAGCTGGTCGAGAAGGACCGCAACTCCTCCATGGTCACCACCTGGCGCGTCACCCCCGCCGGTGAGGACAGGTGCAGGGTCGTCGTGACCAGCACCTGGAAGGGCGCCGGCGGCATCGGCGGCTTCTTCGAGCGGACGTTCGCGCCCAAGGGCCTCGGCCGGATCTACGACGCGGTCCTCGCCAAGCTCGCCACCGAGGTCGAGAAGTAGCCCAAAGGGGCCAAACGACAAGCAGGGAAGGCGGGTTGATCCCTCACCGGTTCGAGTGGATCTCCGATTCGCCGCCCTGAGTGGCCGTAACTCGTCGCGCTTGCTCGCAGTTGTCGATTTACGCGTGGATTTACGCGGAATTCGTGCGGCAGCGCGACGAGGGGAGCGGTACGTGGGCGGGACGCTGGTGCAGGACGAACCGGCCGTGGCACCTTCGGACGACCCCGTCCCGCTCCCCGGGCCCGCGGCCCGACTTCGCCCGCGCCGCGTCCGGTTGGTGTTCTGCGGGCTGATGCTCGCCCTGCTCCTGGCGGCGCTCGACCAGATGATCGTCGCCACCGCGCTGCCCAGGATCGTCGGTGAACTGCACGGCCTGGACCGGATGTCCTGGGCGATCACCGCGTATCTGCTCACCGCGACCGTGGGCCTGCCCGTCTACGGCAAGCTGGGCGACCTCCTCGGCCGCAAGGGCGTCTTCCAGTTCGCGATCGCCGTCTTCGTGATCGGCTCGGCGCTCGCCGGCCGCGCCCGCAGCATGGACCAGCTGATCGCCTTCCGCGCGGTCCAGGGCATCGGCGCGGGCGGCCTGCTGATCGGCGTGCAGGCGATCATCGCGGACATCGTGCCGCCCCGGCAGCGCGGCCGCTACATGGGCCTCATCGGCGCGGCCTTCGGCCTCGCCTCCGTCGCCGGCCCGCTGCTCGGCGGCTACTTCACCGACCATCTCTCCTGGCGCTGGTGCTTCTACGTCAACGTGCCCTTCGGCCTGCTCACCCTGGCCGTCGTCACCGTGGTGCTCAAGCTTCCCAAGCCAGAGGTCCGGGCGCGCCTCGACGTCGTCGGCGCGCTGCTGCTCGCCGCGGTGTCCACCTGCCTGGTCCTGCTGACCAGTTGGGGCGGCACCGAGTACGCCTGGGACTCGCGGCAGATCCTCGGCCTCGGCGCGGGCGCGCTGGCCGCCGCCGTCCTCTTCCTGGTGGCCGAGCTGCGCGCCGCCGAACCCCTCATCCCCCTCAGGCTGTTCAAGGACTCCGTCTTCAACGTCACCGGTCTGGCAGGCCTGGTGACCGGCGTCGCACTGTTCGGGGCCGCCAGCTATCTGCCCACCTTCCTGCAGATGGTCGACGGCGCCTCGGCCACCGAGTCGGGCCTGCTGATGCTGCCCATGATGGCCGGTGTCGTCGGCGCCTCGATCCTCGCCGGACAGCTCATCAGCCACACCGGCCGCTACAAGCTCTTCCCGGTCCTCGGCGGCCTGCTCTCGGTCGCCGGCATGTGGCTGCTGTCCCGGCTCGGCGTCGACACGCCCCGGCTGCACTACAGCATCTGGATGGCCGTCCTCGGCGCCGGCATCGGCATGGTGATGCCCGTGCTGGTCCTCGCCGTGCAGAACTCCGTGCGCCCCGCTGACCTCGGCACCGCCACCAGCGCCAACAACTACTTCCGGCAGATCGGCGGCAGCGTCGGCGCCGCCGTCTTCGGCACCCTCTTCGCCGACCGGCTCGCCGACGCCCTGCACCGGCGTCTGCCCGCACACACGGGCGCCCGGCTCCCCGACCCGGAGTCCCTCACCCCGCAGCTCGTGCACGCGCTGCCCCCGGAGCTGCGCGACGCCTACGTCCGCGCCTACGCCGACGCGATGCCCCGGATCTTCCTCTACCTCGTCCCGGTGCTCGGCCTCGGCCTGCTCATCGCCTTCTTCCTCAAGGAGAAACCGCTGGTGTCCCACAACGCCCCCGCCACCCACCAGCAGGCCGCACCGGTGAACGCCCCGATCCCGCAGGCTCGCCCCCAGCCTTCGGCCGGGGGGACCCCCATCTCGCTTCGCTCGCCCTACGCCGCCGGAGTCCCCGTCTGCGGCACGGTGCAGCACTCCGACGGAACCGTGGTGCCCCGGGCCGCGCTCACCCTCATCGACGTGGCGGGACAGCAGATCGGGCGCGGCGCGAGCGGGGAGGACGGCCGGTATGCGTTGTCCACGCCCGGCTCGGGGGCGTACGTCCTGATCGCCGCGGCGGGCGGCCACCAGCCGCAGGCGGTGTCCGTGACCGTCGGCGAGCGGCCCGTCGAACTCGACGTCGTCCTCGGCGGCGCCGGACGCCTCGCGGGCACCGTGCTGACCGCGGACGGCGCTCCCGTGCGGGACGCCGCCGTCACGCTCACCAACGTCCACGGCGAGGTCGTGGCGAGCACCCGCACCGGGCGCGAGGGCGGGTACGTCATCGGCGAGCTGGTGGCCGGGGAGTACACCCTCGCCGCCAGCGCGCCCGCCTTCCGGCCCGCCGCGCTCCCCGTCAGCGTGCAGGCCTCCCGGGAGACCCGGCAGGACGTGGAGCTCGCGGGCGGTGCCCTGCTGCGCGGCACCGTGCGGGCCGGCGACGGACGGCCCGTCGAGGACGCGCGCGTGACCCTGCTGGACGCGGCCGGGAACGTCGTGGACACGCTCACCACCGGTGCCGACGGAACGTTCCGGTTCGTCGACCTCTCCTCCGGCGAATACACCGTCATCGCGGCCGGTTACCCGCCGGTTGCCACCGTGCTCCAGGTGGCCGGCGGAGGACGGACGGAGCGAGATCTCCAGCTGGGACACGAGGACTGACGCACCATCGGGCGCGCCCCGGGCGATCAAGTGAAACCAATTCCAGGATTGCCACACATCGCGACGAGCCGTCCCCGTACGGTAGTGGCGGGCGGCACAGATCTATGCGGAGCCGTGGGGAGAGAGGGCCTTGGCCATGGACCGTGGCACCGAGAGGGACACACCTCCCAGCCGCGGAGCTGGGGACGGCGCGGCGGGCACCGCGGCCGGGCGCATCCCGCTGGCCGTGGTCGTCGTCGACCGCGACGGGCTGGTCTCCCACTGGAGCAGCGGCGCGAGGCGGCTGTTCGGCGTGACCAGGGAGGACGCCGTGGGGCGTCCCGCCGGCGATCTCCTGCCGGTCTCCGGCGCACTGCCCGACGGCCTTCAGGCCGAACCGCTGCTGGACTCCTCCGGACCCTACGAGGCCTACGACGGGTTGGGACCCGATCTGGAGGCCTCGCTCGGCGGCCGTACCGCCTACGCGACGGCGGGCCGGGCCCGGCTCTCCCAGCGGGACGGCGAACGGCCCGCACAGGACGACCCGGGTTCCGGGCACGACGACCGGCGGCTCGACGTGCTGTGGTGGGCCTACCCGCTGGTCGGCCCGGGGCCCGCACGGCTCCTGGTGCTCGCCGCGGACGCGGCGCGCCTGCGTGCCGAGCGCGGCTACGACGCGGAGACCGCCGAACGGATCTCACCCGGTTTCGCCCGTTACACCGAGCTCCCCGCGTTCGACGAACTCGCCCGGCGGCTGCCCGAGATCCTGCCCAACATGGGCCCCGGCCTGAGCGGCCGCATCGTCTCCCAGGTGCTCGAACTCGGCTACCCGGTCATGGAGTTCAGCCAGTACGACCGGGTGCCGGTGACACCCGACTGGGGCGTGCCCCGACGCGCCGGACGCAGCCGTACCGAGTCCGTGCCGCGGGAGGGGACGGCGGTCGTCGTCCCGGCCGGCGCCGAGCACGAGCTGGAGTACGCCGCCGTGCGCGAGCGGCTGGAGTTCCTCAACGAGGTCAGCTCCGGCATCGGCTCCTCCCTCGACCTGGGCGAGACCATTCGCGAGGTCACCAGCGCCGCCGTGCCCCGCTTCGCCGACTTCGCCGGCACCCATCTGCGCTCGGCGGTCCTGGCGGGCGAGGGCTTCCCGGACGGCCCGCCCGACGCGACCACCGTGATGCACCGGGTCTGGGTCGAGCACAACGACGAGCCCGGACGCTGGGACGACACCGTGCCGGTCGGCGAGACCTTCGCCTTCCCCGAGCACACCCCGTTCTACAAGTGCATGGTCACCGGCGAACCGGTCCTCATCGAGAGGGTCACCGAGGAACTGGGCAACCGTATTTCCGGCGAGTTCGAGAAGCGCGACCTCAGGCCGCTGATCAACGGACGCTCGCTCTTGATCGTCCCGCTCAAGGCGCGCAACGTCGTACTCGGCTTCATGGTGCTGATGCGCCGCCTCGACCGTGCGGCCTTCGACGACATGGACCGGACCACGGGCGCCGAACTCGCCGCCCGGGCAGGCCTCGTGCTCGACAACGCCCGCATGTACACGTACCAGGAGAACGTCGCCGACACCCTCCAGGACAGCATGCTGCCGCAGGTCACCCCGCGCATGGCCGGCTGCGACGTGGCCACCCGCTATCTGCCCGGCACCCGGCTCGGGCGGATCGGCGGTGACTGGTTCGACACCATCAAACTGCCCGCCTCGCGCACCGCTCTCGTGGTCGGCGACGTCATGGGGCACGGCCTCAACTCGGCCGCGATGATGGGCCAGTTGCGGACGGCCGTGCAGACCATGGCCGCCATGGAGACCCCGCCCGCCCAACTGCTGCGCAATCTCGACGACCTGGCCCGACGGCTCGGCGAGAACTACCTCGCCACCTGTCTGTACGCCGTGTACGACCCGATCCGCGGTGAGCTCCAGCTCTCCAACGCCGGGCACATCCCGCCCGTCCTGGTACGCGCCGAGGACGGCAGCAGCGAACTGCTCGACCTGCCCACCGGCGCCCCCATAGGAGTGGGCGGCGTCCCCTTCGAGGCCGTCGTCGTGCCGGTCTCGCCCGGGGACCGGCTGGTGCTGTGCACCGACGGCCTGGTGGAGGTGCGCGGAGCCGACATCGGCGAGGGTCTCGCCGCGCTCTGCGAGTCGGCCGCACACCCTGCGGCCTCGATGGACGACGCCTGCGACACGATCATCCGGGCACTGAACACGCGCGGCGGCCGCAAGGACGACGTCGCGCTGCTCATGGCCCGGCTCAACGGCATCCCGGCCGAAGACGTCGCCGAGTGGCACCTGTCCTGCGACCCGCGCGAGGTGGCACGTGCCCGGCGGCTGGTTCGCGCCCGCCTGCTGGAGTGGGGCCTCGACGACGCGGTGGACACGGCGGAGCTGCTGGTCAGCGAGGTCGTCAGCAATGCCGTACGGCACGCGGTCGGTGCCCGGATCGGGCTGCGGCTGGTCCGCACCGACGCATTGCTGTTCGAGGTCACGGACGACGAACCGGAGCTGCCCACCCTGCTCGGCGCGGGCGTGTACGACGAGTCGGGCCGCGGCCTGCGCGTGGTCAGCCGCCTGGCCCGAGAGTGGGGCGCCAGTGCTGCCGGGCACCGCAAGACCGTGTGGTTCGAACAGGCCCTGACACCACCTCGGCGGAGGACCTGAGGGGCGCGCGTCCAAACAGAGTGCGCCCCTGGGCGTGCGTGGGCCGGAAGTTCTGGGTGGAGGTTGGCGCTCCCCTCTTGCCGTGCGCCCGCTCGCCGCGATACTCCGATCACGGAACCGACCGGTGGGGAGCGGACATGAATATTTCGGCGGACTACCGCAATTCCTGGGAGAGTTACTGGCGGGAGACTTCCGACGGGCCGGGTGAGGCGATCTGGGACTCCGACCCCTCACTGACGGCGGTGCCGCACAGTGAACTGCTCCTGCAATATGCGGACGACGCGCGCGCCATCGTCGACCTCGGCTGCGGCAACGGCACCCAGACGCGGTATCTGGCCACCCGGTTCGCGAAGGCCGTCGGCGTCGATCTCTCGCACGCCGCCATCGAGCACGCCCGCCGTGCGGCGGGTGGCGACACCGTCGAGTTCGAGCAACTCGACCTGACCGAGACCGAAGCGGTGCGCGCGCTGCACGCCCGTCTCGGCGACAGCAACGTGTACATGCGCGCCGTCATGCATCAGAGCGAGCCGTCGGCCCGGCCCCTGGTGGCCGAAGCGGTCGCCGAGATCATCGGTGCCCGGGGGCGGGCGTTCGTCGTCGAACTCACGTCGGACTCCCGGCAGGTGCTGCAGTGCGCGGCGGCGGGTCCCGCGGGGCCGCCGCCCAAGCTGCGCCGGGTGTTCCAGCACGGGCTCAAGCCCGCCGACGCGTCGGACGAGGAGATTCCGAAGCTGTTGGGGGAAGCGGGACTCGACATCCTCGCGAGCGGCGAAACGACCCTGCCCCAGACCGAGTACATGGCGGACGGCACCCGGATCGACCTGCCCGCACGCTGGTTCGTCCTGGCCGGCCGCGGCAGCGTGGCGTAGCGGCGCACGACCTGTGGTGTCTGCCGTGGGCGCGGGTCCCGCCTGCTGGTCTGCCCCGCCCTTCGCGCGTAACGTGACGGAGCATGAAGATCCTCATCAGTGCGGACATGGAGGGCGCCACGGGTGTCACCTGGCCGGCGGACGTGCTGCCGGGGACACCGCAGTGGGAGCGGTGCCGGTCGATGTTCACCTCGGACGTCGACGCTGCGGTGCGTGGGTTCTACGACGGCGGCGCGGACGAGGTGATCGTCAACGAGGCGCACTGGTCCATGCGCAACCTGCTCCTGGAGCGGCTGGACGAGCGGGTGCGGATGCTCACCGGGCGGCACAAGTCGCTGTCCATGGTGGAGGGCGTGCAGCACGGGGACGTGGACGGCATCGCGTTCGTCGGCTACCACGCGGGCGCCGGCACGGAGGGCGTCCTCGCGCACACCTACCTGGCGAACTCCATCACCGGGGTGTGGCTCAATGACGTACGGGCCAGTGAGGGACTGCTGAACGCGCATGTCGTCGCCGAGTACGGGGTGCCCGTCGTGCTCGTCACCGGCGACGACGTGGCCTGCGAGGACGCGCTCGGCTACGCCCCGGAGGCGCTCAAGGTCGCGGTCAAGGACCATGTGTCGCGGTATGCGGCCGTGTGCCGCACCCCGGCCAGGACCGCCGCCGACATCCGCGCCGCGGCCAAGGAGGCGGCCTCGCTGGCGGTGCGTCACGAGCCCGTGCGGGGCGGGCCGTTCACCATCGCCCTGGAATTCGACGCCGAGCACCTGGCGCAGGCCGCGACCGTCGTACCGGGGGTCGCACGGGTCGGGGAGCGGAAGGTGGCGTACACCAGCGGCACCATGTACGAGGGGATCCGGACGTTCAAGGCGGTCACCACGATCGTCTCGGCCGCGGTGGAGGAGCAGTATGGCTGACGCGCAGGCGCTGGACGAGGTCGTCCGGTTCACCTCGGAACTGATCCGGATCGACACGACCAACCGCGGCGGCGGGGACTGCCGCGAGCGGCCGGCCGCCGAGTACGCCGCTGAGCAGCTGGCCGGCGCCGGGCTGGAGCCCTCGATGCTGGAGCGCACCGCCGGGCGGACCAACGTCGTCGCCCGGATCGAGGGCACCGACCCGTCCGCCGACGCGCTGCTCGTGCACGGCCACCTCGACGTGGTGCCCGCGCGGGCCGAGGACTGGAGCGTGCACCCGTTCTCCGGGGAGATCCGCGACGGGGTCGTGTGGGGCCGGGGCGCGGTCGACATGAAGAACATGGACGCGATGATCCTCGCGGTCGTACGGGCCTGGGCCAGGGAAGGCGTACGGCCCCGGCGCGACATCGTGGTCGCGTTCACCGCCGACGAGGAGGCCAGCGCCGAGGACGGCTCCGGGTTCCTGGCCGACCGGCACGGCGCGCTGTTCGAGGGCTGTACCGAGGGCGTCAGCGAGTCGGGCGCGTACACCTTCCACGACGGGACCGGACGGCAGATCTACCCCATCGCCGCGGGCGAGCGCGGCACCGGCTGGCTGAAGCTCACCGCCCGCGGGCGGGCCGGGCACGGCTCCAAGGTCAACCGGGAGAACGCGGTGACCCGGCTCGCCGCCGCGATCACCCGGATCGGCGCGTACGAGTGGCCGCTCAGGCTCACCCCGACCGTGCGGGCCTCCCTCACCGAACTCGCGGCCCTGTACGGCATCGAGGCGGACCTGAGCGACGTGGACCGGCTCCTGGACAAGCTCGGCCCGGCCGCGAAGCTCGTCGAGGCCACCGTCCGCAACAGTGCCAACCCGACGATGCTGGAGGCCGGTTACAAGGTCAACGTCATCCCCGGGGAGGCGGTCGCGTACGTGGACGGGCGGTATCTGCCCGGCGGCGAGGACGAGTTCCGTGCGACGCTCGACCGGCTGACCGGACCCGACGTGGAGTGGGAGTTCCATCACCGGGAGGTCGCCCTGCAGGCCCCGGTGGACTCGCCGACGTACGCGAAGATGCGCGCCGCCGTGCAGGAGTTCGCGCCCGAGGGGCACGTGGTGCCGTTCTGCATGTCGGGCGGCACGGACGCCAAGCAGTTCTCACGGCTGGGCATCACCGGGTACGGCTTCACACCGCTGAGGCTCCCCGAGGGCTTCGACTACCAGGCGATGTTCCACGGGGTCGACGAACGCGTCCCGGTCGAGGCGCTGCACTTCGGCGTCCGGGTCCTCGACCGCTTCCTGCGGACGGCCTAGAGGCGGTGGAAGACGACGTGCGGACCCTGGCGTACGGTTCCTGGCCCTCACCCGTCGACGCGGCCCTGGCCGCCGCGCACGACGGATCCCCCGAGTGGGTCGACTTCGTCGGGGACGAGATGTGGTGGACCGAGCCGCGGCCCGCGGAGAACGGCCGGCGGACGCTGGTGCGCAGGCGGGCGGACGGCCGGGAGGAGTCCGTCCTGGCCGCCCCGTGGAACGTGCGCAGCCGGGTCGTTGAGTACGGCGGACGGCCGTGGGCCGGGACCATGCGGGGCGAGGCGCCGTTCGTGGTGTTCACGCACTTCGCGGACCAGCGGCTGTACGCGTACGAGCCCGGCGGCGAGCCGCGCCCGCTGACCCCCGTCTCCTCGGTGGGCGGTGGACTGCGCTGGGCGGAGCCGCAGTTGGACCTGCGACGCGGCGAAGTGTGGTGCGTGCTGGAGGAGTTCACGGGGGAGGGCCCCGGCGATGTGCGCCGTGTCCTGGCCGCGGTGCCGCTGGACGGATCGGCGGCCGCGGACCGGGGCGCCGTACGTGAACTCACCGAGGAACGCCACCGGTTCGTCACCGGCCCCCGGATCTCGCCCGACGGGCGGCGCGCCGCATGGCTCGCGTGGGACCATCCGCGGATGCCGTGGGACGGCACGGAGTTGGTCCTGGCCGAGATCGGCGACGACGGCACACTGCGCGGGGCGCGGACCGTGGCCGGGGGACCCGAGGAGGCCGTCGCCCAGGTCGAGTGGTCGGCGGACGGCCGTCTGCTCTACGCGAGCGACCGCGGCGGCTGGTGGAACCTCTACCGCGACGGCGAACCTCTGTGCCCGCGCGAGGAGGAGTTCGGCGGACCGCTGTGGAAGCTCGGCCACCGCTGGTTCGCCCCGCTGCGCAGCGGGCTGATCGCCGTCGTGCACGGCCGCGGCACCACCGCCCTCGGGATACTGGACCCGGAGACCGGCGAGGTCGTCGACGCCGCCGGGCCGTGGACCGAGTTCGCGCCCACACTCGCGGCGCACGGGGAGCGGGTCGTCGGCGTCGGCGCCAGCCCGCGCAGCGCCTACGAGGTCGTGGAGCTGGACATACGGACCGGCCGGGCCCGGGTGACCGGTGCCCCGCACCAGGACCCGGTGGACCCCGCCTTCTACCCCGAGCCGCAGATCCGCTCCTTCACCGGACCCGAGGGACGCGAGGTCCACGCCCACATCTACCCGCCCCACCATCCCGGCTGCGTCGCCACACCCGGCGAGCTCCCGCCGTACGTCGTCTGGGCGCACGGCGGACCCACCGGCAGGGCGCCACTGGTGCTCGACCTGGACATCGCCTACTTCACCTCGCGCGGCATCGGGGTCGCCGAGGTGAACTACGGCGGCTCGACCGGGTACGGCCGCGCGTACCGCGAGCGGCTGCGCGAGCAGTGGGGCGTCGTGGACGTGGAGGACTGCGCGGCGGTGGCGCTGGCCCTCGCCGACGAGGGCACCGCCGACCGGGCACGGCTCGCGATCCGGGGCGGCAGCGCCGGCGGCTGGACCACCGCGGTCTCCCTGACCGCAACCGACGTCTACGCCTGCGGCACGATCCGCTATCCCGTGCTGGACCTCGCGTCCTGGGGCTCCGGGGAGACCCATGACTTCGAGTCCCGGTACCTGGAGAGCCTGGTCGGGCCGCTCGCCGAGGTCCCCAGCCGGTATGCGCAGCGCTCGCCCGTCGAGCACGCCGACCGGCTCACCGCGCCCTTCCTGCTGCTCCAGGGCCTGGACGACGTCATCTGCCCGCCCGCGCAGTGCGAGCGCTTCCTCGCCCGTATCGAGGGGCGGCGGGTGCCGCACGCGTACATCGCCTTCGAGGGGGAGGGGCACGGGTTCCGGCGGGCCGACACCATGGTGCGCGCGCTGGAGGCGGAGTTCTCCCTGTACGCTCAGGTGTTCGGGCTGAACCCGCCCGGAGTGCCGAAGCTGGAGCTGGCCAAGTGAAACGACTCCGACGGCCGTCCCGGCTGGCCCCGGGCGCCCGGGTGGCCGTGGTCGCTCCCAGCGGACCGGTCGCCGAGGAGCGCCTGCAGGCCGGTCTCGACCTGCTGCGCGGGTGGGACCTGGAACCGGTGGTCGCCCCCCACGTCCTGGACGTGCACGAGGACCTCGGCCACCTGGCGGGCGCCGACGCCGACCGCGCCGCGGACCTGGAGCGCTCCTGGTGCGACCCGTCCGTGGACGCCGTGTTCTGCGCCCGCGGCGGCTACGGCGCACAGCGCATGGTCGACCTCCTCGACTGGGAGGCGATGCGCGCCGCCGGGCCCAAGGTGTTCGTGGGCTTCAGCGACATCACCGTCCTGCACCAGGCCTTCGCCACCCGGCTGGGCCTGGTCACCCTGCACGGCCCGGCGGCCGCCGGTGTCGACTTCATCAAGAACGAGCGGGCGCGCGAGCATCTGCGGGCCACGCTCTTCGCCCCGGAGACGGTCCGCACCCTGACCTCCCGCGGCACGGCCCTCGTGCCGGGGCGGGCCCGGGGGGTCACGCTCGGCGGCTGTCTGAGCATGATCGCCAGTGACCTCGGCACACCCCACGCCCACCCGGGTGCCCGGGGCGGGCTGCTGATGATCGAGGACGTCGGCGAACAGCCGTATCGCCTCGACCGGCTGCTGACCCAACTGCTGCGCACCGGCTGGCTGGACGGTGTCGCGGGGATCGGGCTCGGGTCCTGGAGCGGGTGCGGGCCCCATGAGCGGGTGCGGGCCGTGCTCGCCGACCGGCTCGGCGGCCTCGGGGTGCCCGTGCTGGAGGAGTTCGGATTCGGCCACTGCGAGGGGGCGTCGACGATCCCGTTCGGGTCGGCGGCCGAACTCGACGCGGACGCGGGCACGTTGACGCTGGACGAGCCCGCCCTGCGCTGACCCTCACCCGGAAGGTCGCGTCCGGCGGCGGGGTCCTCGGCCAGGCCGTAGGGTGGCGAGATGCCGCACACCGCATCCCGCTATCTCGCCGAAGGCCCACGCGTCGGTATACGCCACTTCACCTACGACGACGGTCCGGAGTTCGCGGCCCGGGCCCGGGAGAGCAAGGACCTGCACCACCCGTGGCTGTTCCCGCCGGCCACGGAGGAGGCGTACGCCGCCTACGCGGGGCGGCTGATCGAGGACCCGACCAAGGCCGGCTTCCTGGTCTGCGAGAAGGACAGCGGGGCCATCGCCGGGTTCATCAACATCAACAACATCGTCGGGGGCGGCTTCCAGTGCGGCGCCCTCGGTTACGGCGCCTTCGCGCACGCGGCCGGGCGCGGGCTGATGCGCGAGGGACTGGACCTGGTGATCGGCCATGCCTTCGGACCGATGCGGCTGCACCGGCTGGAGATCAACGCACAGCCCGGCAATGCCGCCTCCATCGCCCTCGCCCGCGGCGCCGGCTTCCGGCACGAGGGCTTCTCGCCGGACATGATCTACATCGACGGCGCCTGGCGGGACCACGAGCGGTGGGCGATCACCGCCGAGATGCGGGCTTCCGGTTGATCTTCATGGTGTCGAGGTCGGTGACCGTCGACTTCAGACCCGTGAAGCCGTGGCCGAGGCCGCGCAGCGTGGCCTCGGCGCGGTCCTCGGCGATCGCCCCCGCCATCTCCTCGCCGTCGGCCGCGTCCGACACCACCACGTACCGCATCGAGAAGTGCTTCAGCGGCGACGCCTCGTACGACAGCGTGCCCTCCTCGGTGAACCGCATGCTGGTCAGCCCGTGCTCGGCCGCCTCGGCCGGCAGCCGCTCCCGGCTCTCGTCGCTCAGCCCGTCCCAGGTGCCCCGCACGATGACCCGGTAGGTGTGCTGCTCGCCCATTGCGCCGTTCCGTCCCTTGCCGATACCGATGGACGACCGACTGTACGTCGACGGGACGCACCCGCACCCGGAATTTCACGGCGCCCGACGCCCCCTCCGCCCCCGGGCTCGTGGCGGCCTTCTGCCTGGCCTCGTGGCGGCCTTTGCGGAAACCTGACCGTTACGTCCCCTGGCCGGTTCGGCGGGCGGCGGGTTCCATGGTGATCGTGACGACGATCCGACGTGACGTACTGACGCTGCCCGCCGCGGAGTTGGGGACGGACAACCCGCTGCCCCCGTTGCGGCCGCTCGACGAGGTCCACCGCATCGAGGACCGCGACCGGGGGGACCTGCCCCGGGACATGGCCCGGCAGCTCGGTTACGAGCCGCTGCGCAGTCTGCTGCCCGTGCGCGTCCGGGACGGGTACGGCAGAGTGCGCGAGCCCCGTGCCGTCGACGCACTCGTGATCGAGAACGACCGGCTGCGCGCCACGGTCCTGCCCGGCCTCGGCGGCCGCGTCGTGTCGCTGGTCCAGCTGCCGTCCGGCCGTGAACTCCTCTACCGCAACCCGGTGTTCCAGCCCGCGAACTTCGCCCTCAACGGCGCCTGGTACTCCGGCGGCATCGAGTGGAACACCGGCGCCACCGGCCACACCACCCTCTCCTGCGCACCCCTGCACGCCGCCCGCGTCCCCGCCCCCGACGGCGGCGAGATGCTCCGCCTGTGGGAGTGGGAGAGACTGCGCGACCTGCCCTTCCAGGTCGACCTGTGGCTGCCCGACGGCTCCGACTTCCTGTACGTCGGCGTCCGGATCCGCAACCCCCACGAGCGGCCCGTGCCCGCCTACTGGTGGTCCAACATCGCCGTGCCCGAGGAGCGTCGGGTGCTCGCCCCGGCCGAGGAGGCCTGGCTCCCCCACTGCCTTGAGGGCGTGGGCGGTACCCCCACCGGATACGAGCGCCGACTGCGCCGGGTCCCGGTCCCCTCGTACGACGGCATCGACCGCACGTACCCGCTCAACAGCCCTTACGCCGCCGACTACTTCTACGAGGTGCCGGACGGCCGGCGCCGCTGGATCGCCGCGCTCGACGCGGACGGGCACGGGCTGGTGCAGACCTCGACCGATGCGCTGCGCGGCCGCAAGCTGTTCGTGTGGGGCTCGGAGCCCGGCGGCCGGCGCTGGCAGGAGTGGCTCACCGAACCCGGCACCGGCGGCTACTGCGAGATCCAGGCCGGGCTCGCCCGCACCCAGCTGGAACATGTGCGGCTGGAGGCGGAGAGCGAGGTGTCCTGGCTGGAGGCGTACGGGCCGTTCGACGCGCCGCCGCAGGGCGAGTGGCCCGCGGTGCTGCGCACGGCGGAGGCACGGCTGGAGGCGGCCCTGCCACGGGCGGACGTCGATGCCGCGTACGCGGCCTGGAAGCCGTGCGCCGACACCGAACCGGGCGAGCGGCTCGCCACCGGATCCGGCTGGGGCGCGCTCGAGGTGCTGCGCGGCGATCTGAAGCTGCCCGGCACTCCGTTCGACGAGGCCACGCTGGGCGATGCCCAGACGCCCTGGCTGGAGCTGCTGCGCTCCGGGTCCCTGCCCGAACCGCGCCGGGTGCGGCCGCCCGGCCAGACGCTCGTCGCCCCGCACTGGCGGGACATGCTGGAGACCGCGCCCGCCACCCCGCTCACCGAGTACCACCTCGGTGTCGCCCAGTGGCACTCCGGCGACCGGGCGCAGGCGGTGCGCAGCTGGGAGCGCGCCCTGCCGCTCGCGCCCTCGCTGTGGCCGCTGCTGCGCTGTCTGGCCGTGGCCGACCAGGAGTCCGGCCACCACGAGCGGGCCGCCGACCGGTACGCCGAGGCATTCGACGACCTGTGCCAGGAGCGGCGCGACGACGGCGGCCTGTGGACGGCCGCCACCGCCGCGCTCGGCCGCGAGACCCTGCACGCACTGCTCAGGGTCCGGCGAGCGGCCGAGGCGCGTGCCGTGTGGGAGCGGCTGCTCCCGGCCGTCCGCGAGCGGGGCCGGTTCCGGCTCCTGGAGGCCGAGCTGCTGCTCGTGGAGGGCCGGCGCGAGGAGGCCAGGGCCGTCTTCGACGACGGCTTCGAGGTGGCCGACCTGCGGGAGGGGGACGAGACGATCAGCCGGCTGTGGGCCCGCCTCGGCGACGATCCGCTGCCCGGCCGCCACGACTTCCGTATGCGCCCAGACACGCCCTGACCCGGCCGGGGGCGCCGGTGGGGCTCAGCCCCCGTGGTCCACGTACTCGAAGATCGCCCCGTCGGGATGCATCGCGATCAGATTGCGGCCCGCCGGCGTCGCGACCGGCCCCGCCACGATACGGGCGCCCAGCTCGGTCAGCGTCCGATGGGCGTCCTCGACGTCCTTGACGGCTATCGTCGCCGCCACCTTGCGCAGCACCTCCAGCTCGGCCTCAGGGCCGCTCATCAGCAGAAAGGAGCCGACCGCGGCGACCTGGACGCCACCGCGCCCGGACCGGAGAGCTCTGCTGCCCGCGAGGCGTTCGTAGAAGGGGACCGCGGCTTCGAGGTCGTCGACGCAGATGCGCAGCGAGGCGCCCAGAATCTCCATGCGCACGAGCCTAGTTCCGGTGGTCCCGGGAGGAGATCGCTTCGGCGGATCGACCGCGCGAGGACGGCGCGACGACCGCGCGCCCGGCGGCCGCGTTACGGCCCCCCGGGCAGGGGTACCCGGAGCCGCATGGAGCCCTTGGATCACCTTGAACACCTGGACAAAGAGCTGGTGGACGAGCTGGCGCAGGTGGCACGCGAGACCGTGCGCGACGAGCTGCGCGAGCAGACGCGCAAGCAGCGCCGTACGGCCATGCTGTACGGCGCGTCCGGCGCCGTAGCCCTGTACGCGGGCGGTGCCCTCGCCCTCGCCCTCGGGCTGGCCCTCGCGACCGGCCTGCCGGGCTGGGCGGCGGCTCTGATCACCGCGGCGATCCTCGGCGTGATCGCCTACGCGCTGCGCGGCATGGCCAGGCCGAGCCACCCGCACGCGACGCCCCACCCGCCCAAGCCGTCGGAGCCGCCGCGCTGGCCCGGCACCGACCCCGAGGCGCCGCACCACCGGGCGTGAGACCGGCCGGGTGCCTCGCCCGCACCGCCCGGGGCCCTGATGTGCGCACGTTTGGGCGCCCCGGTCAGGGGGACGCGGTATGTCTCGGACGAGCCACACCGCCGGAGGCGTACCGTGAGTCGACCCCGCATCGTGATCGTCGGCGCCGGTTTCGCCGGGTACCGCACGGCCCGCATCCTCTCCCGGCTGACCAGGCAGCGGGCCGATGTCACCCTGCTGAACCCGACCGACTACTTCCTGTATCTCCCCCTGCTGCCCCAGGTCGCCGCGGGCATCCTGGAGCCACGCCGGGTCACCGTCTCCCTCCGCGGCACCCTGCGCGATGTGCGGCCGGTGCTGGGCGAGGCGGGCCACGTCGACCTCGACGGGCGCACCGTGCACTACACGGACCCGGAGGGCGGCGTCGGCACCCTGGCCTACGACCGGCTCGTGCTCGCCGTCGGCAGTGTCAACAAGCTGTTGCCGGTCCCCGGCGTCGCCGAGCACGCGCACGGCTTCCGCGGCCTGCCCGAGGCGCTGTACCTGCGTGACCACGTGACCCGGCAGCTGGAGCTCGCCGCCACCTCCGACGACCCCAAGAGCGCCGCGGCCCGGTGCACCTTCGTGGTGGTCGGCGCCGGCTACACCGGTACCGAGGTGGCCGCGCAGATGCAGCTGCTCACCATGGATCTGGCGCGCAGGCATACGCTGCCGGCCGGGGTGCGGCCGCGCTGGCTGCTCCTGGACGTCGCGCCGCATGTGCTGCCCGGGATGGACGAGCGGCTCTCGATCTCCGCCGGCCGCGTGCTGCGGCGGCGGGGCGTCGAGGTCCGCACGGGCACCTCCGTGAAGGAGGCCACCCATGACGGAGTCCTGCTCAGCGACGGCGAGTTCGTCGAGACGCGGTCCCTGGTCTGGTGCGTGGGCGTGCGGCCCGATCCGCTCGTCGAGGCTACGGGGCGGCCGCTGGAGCGGGGCCGGCTCATCGTCGACCCCTACCTGCAAGTGCCCGGCGGGGCAGGGGTGTTCGCCTGCGGGGACGCGGCCGCCGTGCCCGATCTGACCAACCCCGGGACGTTCACGCCGATGACGGCGCAGCACGCCTGGCGGCAGGGAAAGGTCGCCGCGAACAATGTGGCCGCGTCGCTCGGCATCGGTGAAAGCCGCCCGTACCGCCATCGCGACCTGGGCTTCGTGGTGGATCTGGGCGGCACCGAGGCCGCCGCCGACCCGCTCGGCGTGCCCCTGTCCGGTCTGCCGGCCGCCGCGGTCACCCGCGGCTACCACCTCGCGGCGCTGCCCGCCGTCCCCAACCGCGTCCGCGTCGCCGCCGACTGGCTCCTGGACGCCGTACTGCCGCCCCAGGGAACCCAGTTGGGGCTCGTCCGGTCCTGGTCCGTGCCCCTCGACACAGCCTCTCCGGAACTGGCCCGGGTGCCCGGCGGTCCGGAGCACCACCTCGCCCCCGGCCCAGTGAAGCGCGCCGACATCCCCGCGGAAGGAGACTCATGAACACCGCCGAACCAGCCGAACTCGCCGAAGTCGCCGAAGTCGCCCAGCAGTTGCGGGTGGACAGTGTGCGGGCCGCCGCTGCCGCGAGGTCCGGGCACCCGACGTCGTCCATGTCCGCCGCCGACCTGATGGCGGTGTTGCTCGCCCGCCATCTGCGCTACGACTTCGACCGCCCGTCCCACCCGGGCAACGACCGCCTCGTGCTGTCCAAGGGGCATGCCTCGCCGCTGCTGTACTCCATGTACAAGGCGGCCGGCGTCGTCGACGACGCCGAGCTGCTCACCTTCCGCAGGCTCGGCAGCCGCCTTGAGGGGCATCCGACGTCACGGCGGCTGCCCTGGGTGGAGACGGCCACCGGCTCGCTCGGCCAGGGCCTGCCGGTCGGCGTCGGTATCGCGCTGGCCGGCAAGCGGCTGGACCGCACCGAATACCGCGTATGGGTGCTGTGCGGTGACAGTGAGCTGGCCGAGGGCTCCATCTGGGAGGCCGCCGAGCAGGCGTCGTACGAGCACCTGGACAACCTGATCGCGATCGTGGACGTGAATCGGCTCGGCCAGCGCGGCCCCACCCGGCACGGCCACGACCTGGACGCCTACGCGCGGCGCTTCCAGGGTTTCGGCTGGCACACCGTGGAGATCGACGGCCACGACCTGGAGGCGGTCGACCGCGCCTACCGCGAGGCCGAGTCCACGAGCGGGCGGCCCACCGTGATCCTCGCTCGCACCCTCAAGGGCAAGGGCGTCGCCTCCGTCGAGGACCGCGAGGGCCTGCACGGCAAGCCGCTGCCCGACCCGCAGGAGGCGGTCGCCGAGCTGGGCGGTCCGCGCGATCTCCATGTCCGGGTACAGGAGCCGCCCGGCGCCCGGATGCCGCACTCCGTCGGCACCGAGTCGCTCGAACTCCCGCGCTACGACAGGGGCGACAAGGTCGCCACCCGGGACGCCTTCGGCAAGGCGCTCGCCGCGCTCGGCACCGCCCGCGGCGACGTCGTCGCCCTGGACGGCGAGGTCGGCGACTCCACCCGTACCGAGTACTTCGCCAAGGAGCACCCCGACCGCTTCTTCGAGTGCTACATCGCCGAACAGCAGCTCGTCGCCTGCGCCGTCGGCATCGCCGCGCGCGGCTGGATGCCGTTCGCCTCGACCTTCGCCGCCTTCTTCACGCGCGCCTACGATTTCGTGCGCATGGCCTCGATCAGCGGCGCAGGCATCAACCTGGTCGGCTCGCACGCGGGTGTGGCGATCGGTCAGGACGGGCCCTCCCAGATGGGCCTGGAAGACCTGGCGATGTTCCGGGCGGTGTACGGCTCGACCGTGCTCTACCCGTGCGACGGCAACCAGACCGCGAAGCTCGTGGGCGCCATGGCCGGCCTGGACGGCGTCCGCTATCTGCGCACCACGCGCGGCGAGAGCCCGGTCGTCTACCACCCGGACGAGGAGTTCCCGGTCGGCGGCAGCAAGGTGCTGCGCTCCTCCGAAGAGGACCGGCTGACCGTGGTCGCGGCCGGGGTCACCGTCCACGAGGCGCTGGCCGCGGCCGACTCGCTGGAGACCGAGGACATCCGGATCAGGGTCGTCGACCTGTACTCCGTCAAGCCGGTCGACCGGCACACGCTGCGGCAGGCGGCGGAGGAGACGGGCTGTCTGCTCACCGTCGAGGACCACCACGAGGAGGGCGGCCTCGGGGACGCCGTCCTCGACGCGTTCTCCGACGGCAGGCCCGTGCCGCGCCTGGTCCGCCTCGCCGTCCGTACGATGCCGGGCTCGGCCGCGCCGGACCAGCAGCTGCACGCGGCGGGCATCGACGCCGAGGCGATCGCGGCGGCCGGACGCCTGCTGGTGGAGGAGGCGGTCGTACGCTGAGCGACGACGAGCGGAGGGTGCGGACGGGCCGCCGTACGGTGCCCGCCCACCGCCCATCGAGTACCACCGGGCCGTCGCCCGCTTCAAGCTGCCGCACCTGCGCGGCCGCCCCCTGATGCTGGAGCAGTACCCGGACGGCCTCGACGGCCCGAGGTTCCTGCAGAAGAACGTTCCCGACGGCTACCCGGAGTGGATCATCCGCGCCGAGGTGGTCAAGGAGGGCGGCACGGTCACACACGTCGTCTGCGACGCCGCCGCCACCCTCGTCTTCCTCGCCGACCAGGCCTGTCTCACCCTCCACCGCCGACTCTCCCGCACCGGCCGCCCGCACCGGCCGGACCGGATGGTCTTTTCGACCTCGACCCCGCCGACGACGACTTCGGCGCGGTGCGCGAGGCGGCCCGGTGGCTCGGCGAACTGCTCGACGAGCTGAAGCTCCCTTCGGTGCTCATGACGACAGGATCGCGCGGACTGCACGTCGTCATGCCGGTCGACGGGCGTCACGACTTCGACGAGGTGCGCGCTTTTGCCGGAGAGGCCGCCGAGCTGCTCGGCGCCGAGCACTCCGACCGGCTCACCACCGCGGCCCGCAAGAAGGACCGCGGAGACCGGCTCCACCTCGACGTGCAGCGCAATGCCTACGCGCAGACCGCCGTCGCCCCCTTCGGCATCCGCGCCCGGCCGCGCGCCGGTCGCGGTGCCAGTCTCCTGGGAACAGCTCGACGACCCGGACCTCGGCCCACGCCGCTGGACCGTCGAGGACGCCGCCGACCAGGCACGGACCGACCCCTGGGCGGGCGTGCTGAGGCGGGGACGCGCGCTGGGACCGGCGCGGCGCCGACTTCGGGCACTGCGCGATTGATAGCGCTCGTCAAGGTTTGGTCCACGCTTCGATGGCCACCCGGTGCAGGAGGTGGTCACAACGAACACAAGAGACACAGAAAATGCCAAGCCGTCACGGAACGTACACGACTCCCAGGAGTCGCGCAAAGCCACCGACACGCACCGTAAGGACAATCGGCCGAGCCGCGTCGAGGTGCTCCGCCAGGCGCGCGCCCAGCTCGCCGAGCTGACGGGTATGGCCGCCGAGTCCGTGTCGTCCTTCGAGCAGACGGACGACGGCTGGTCGCTGGAGGTGGAGGTCCTCGAACTCGCCCGCGTGCCCGACACGATGAGCCTGATGGCGAGCTACCAGGTCGATCTCGACCCCGGCGGTCAGCTCACCGGATATCGCAGGACCCACCGCTACGAGCGGGGGCGAGCCGAAGCACACAGGCCGGGCGGCCGCTAGTCGGGCCGCCCGCGACCAAAACACTTCCCAGCACGAGGAGGATCGGCCGGCATGACAGTTGTCCCGGCACAGCAGACCGGCGGTGGAGGCGGAAGCAGCCTCTACGACGTACTGGAGCTCATCCTCGACCGAGGACTCGTCATCGACGCGTTCGTGCGGGTCTCCCTGGTCGGCATCGAGATCCTGAAGATCGACGTACGGGTCGTCGTGGCCAGCGTCGACACCTACCTGCGCTTCGCCGAGGCGTGCAACCGGCTCGACCTGGAAGCGGGCCCGCGCAAGACCCCCGGCCTCCCCGACCTGGTCGGCGAGATCACCGAATCCGGCGCGCGCGGCAAGTCCAAGGGCGTGCTGTCCGGTGCCGCCGAGACCGTTTCCGACGCCTTCAAGCAGGCGCGTGACGAAGTCTCCGCCGGTGAGACCGAACGGCGGCCGAGGCCCCGCAAGACCACCGCGCGCAGGAAGGAGGAGCAGGAGTGAGCACCTACGTCTACGGCATCACGGCCGTCACGCACCCTTCCCTCCCAGAGGGCATGGGCGGCGTCGGCGATCCACCGCGGCTGGTGCGCATCCTGCGGGAGGGCGAGCTGGCCGCTGTCGTCAGCGACGCCCCCGAAGGGCTGCGCCCCAAACGCAAGGAGCTGCTCGCCCACCAGAACGTGCTCGCCGAGACCGGCGCGGCCGCCTGCGTGCTCCCCATGCGGTTCGGCAGCGTCGCCACCGACGACGACAGCGTCACCGGTGTGCTCGCCGAGCGCGCCGACCACTACGCGGAACGCCTGCGGGCCCTGGACGGGAAGGTCGAGTACAACATCAAGGCCACACACATCGAAGACGCCGTGCTGCACCGCGTGATGTCCGAGGACCCGGAGTTGCGTGCCCTGGCCGAGTCCAACCGGAAGGCGGGCGGCGGCAGCCACGAGCAGCGGCTGCACCTCGGCGAGCTGGTTGCGGCCGCGGTGCAGGCGCAGGAGGCCCAGGACGCGGCAGAGCTGCGGCAGGCCTTGGAGACGGAGGCGGGCGCCGTGAGCGCCGGCCCCGAGTCCACCGGCTGGCTGGCGAATGTGTCGCTCCTGGTGGACCGGGACTCCGCCGAGAGGCTCCTGGCGGCCGTCCAGCGGTTCCGCGCAGCCCACCCGCACCTCGACGTGCGCGTCAACGGGCCGCTGCCGCCCTACAGCTTCGTCGAGCCGGGCCCGTCCCAGCCGGCGGGCACCACCGCGGCCGGCGACGGCGCGGAGACGGGATCGGGGTAGTGCCATGGGACTGATCTCAGAGGTGCTGCTGCTGCCGTTCGCGCCCGTGCGCGGTACCGGGTGGGTGATCCGGCAGGTCGTGGACGAGGCGGAGCGGGTGTACTACGACCCCGCCACGGTCCGGGCCGAACTCGCCGCACTCGAACAGCGGTTGGAGGCGGGCGAGATCGACGAGGAAGAGTTCGACCGGCTTGAGGACGAGCTCCTCGACCGGCTGGAGATCGCCCTGCGCCGCGGCGCGGGGACCGACAATGGGACATTCGCATGAATCGCATGGGGTTGGGCCTCGCCCTAGGGGCCGGATACGTCCTCGGACGGACGAAGAAAATGAAGATGGCACTCGCGCTCGGCTCGCTGGTGGCCGGGAAGCGGCTGCACCTGAGCCCGCGGATGGTTACGGACCTGGTGTCCCAGCAGCTGCGGGACAACCCGCAGTTCAAGGAGATCGGGGAGCAGCTGCGCGAGGAACTGCGGGGCGTCGGCCAGGCCGCCTCCGGCGCCATGGTCGAGCGGCAGATGGAGGCCCTGGCCGACCGTCTGCACGGGCGCACCGCCGAGGTGCGCGATCAGCTCGAGGGACTCGGTGACATCGGCCCGGAGAAGGGCTCGGAGGAATCCGAGGACGGTCAGGACGAGGAGGAGACCACCGAAGAGGCCGAGGGCAGGGAAGAGACCGACGAAGCCGCCGAAGGCGACGGTGCCGGATCCCGGACGTCGGGGAAGGACACGGCGCAGACGGCGGCCAGGAAGGCCCCCGGCAGGGACACCGCCGCCGCCAAGCGGGTGGCGAAGAAGGCACCGGCGAAGCGGGCCGCCCAGAAGGCCCCCGCGAAGAAGCCGGCAGCGAAGGAGACGACGGACAGGAAGAAGACGGCAGACAGGAAGAAGACGCCCACGGGCGGGAGCGCCGCACGGGGTGCCCGGGCCCGGCTTCCGAAGGGAGGCGGCGAGTCATGACCGAGACCCTCGGATCCGCGCCGTCCGCGAACGGCAAGGCCAAGGACAACCCACTCGGCCGGCTGGCGGAGAGCGAGGCGGCCGACCGGCTGAAGGCCGAGGTGCAGGAGTACCTCGGCGCCCAGGCCCAGCGCATGCTGGTCGGCGTCGGCCGCAAGCTGGGCGAGACCACCGGGAAGCTCAACGACATCGCGGAGGGCAACAGCCCCGGCTTCGGCCGGCTCGCCCTCGATGCCGGCCGCAAGTTCGCAGAGGGCAAGGGCCCGCTGCGCTCCGCTCTGGAGCTCGGCGCCTCGCACGCGAAGGACAGCGTGGTCGGCGCCCTGAAGAACCTCGTCGGCGGCAAGGGCAAGCGCAAAGGCCGCGCGGGTCACAAACCGACGGTCATCATCGAGTACATCGATGTCGGCGTACCGCTGCGTACCGCCTACGACCAGTGGACCCAGTACCAGGACTTCAGCAACTTCGCGAAGGGCGTGAAGAGCGCGAGCCGCGCCGACGACACGAACTCCGACTGGCAGCTCAAGGTCTTCTGGTCCAACCGCAGCTGGAAGGCGCGCACCACCGAACAGATACCCGACTACCGCATCCAGTGGACGTCGGAGGGTGCCAAGGGCACCACGAAGGGCGTGGTCTCCTTCCACGAGCTCGAGGAGAACCTCACCCGGGTCCTGCTGGTCATGGAGTACTACCCCAGCGGGCTGTTCGAGAAGACCGGCAACATCTGGCGGGCGCAGGGCCGCCGGGCCAGGCTCGACCTCAAGAACTTCGCCCGCTTCATCACCCTCAAGGGCGAGGCCGAGGACGGCTGGCGCGGTGAGATCCGCGACGGCGAGGTGGTCCGCAGCCACGAGGACGCGGTCGCCGAGGAGGAGGAAGGGTCCGACGAGGAGCAGCAACCGGAGGACGAGGCGGAGGAGTACGAGGCCGAGGGCGACGAGGAGCCGGAGGAGTACGAATCCGAGAACGAGGAGGAGGCGGAGGACGAAGGCGAATCCGAGTACGAGGACGAGTACGACGAGGACGACGAGGCCGAGACCGAAGAGGAACCCGAAGAGGCGTCCGAAGACGAGTACGCCAAGAGCGGGAGCCGTCGATGACGACGTCCGCCAGGCTCCCGGAGCCGTACGGCCAGAGCAGCAGCGCGAACCTGGCCGACATCCTGGAGCGCGTGCTCGACAAAGGCATCGTCATCGCCGGCGACATCCGGATCAACCTGCTCGACATCGAACTGCTCACCATCAAACTGCGGCTCATCGTCGCCTCGGTGGACAAAGCGAAGGAGATGGGCATCGACTGGTGGGAGAGCGACCCGGCCCTGTCCACTCGCGCCCGCCGCGACGAACTCACCAGGGAGAACGCCGAACTGCGTGAACGGCTGGCCGAGTTCGAGCCGGGCCTGTCCACTCGCGCCCGCCGTGACGAACTCACCAGGGAGAACGCAGAGCTGCGTGAACGGCTGGCCCAGCTGGAGCCCGGCCATGGTCGGAAGGAGGCCCCATGAGCGGGATGACTGGTCTGCGGTACGTCTACGCGGTCTGCCGTCCGTTCGACGCGGCCCTGCAGTCCCAGCTGACGGGCGTCGGGGGCACCCCGCCGGGGCTGCTGAGACACCACGGCCTGGTCGCGGTCGTCAGCACGGTCCCGGAGGGGGACTTCGCCGAACAGCCACTCCGCGCCCACCTGGAGGACCTGGACTGGCTGAGCGCGACCGCCCGCGCCCATCAGGGCGTGATCGACGCCCTGACCACCGTCACCACGCCCCTGCCGCTCCGGCTCGCCACCGTCTTCCGGGACGACAGCGCCGTACGCGTGATGATCGAGGAGCGCGAGGACGACTTCCGGCGCACCCTCGACCGGGTAGAGGGCCGGGTGGAGTGGGGCGTCAAGGCGTTTCTGGAGCCAGAGCCACCGGAGGAGCCTGCCGCCCGCCCCGCGCGGCAGGCCGCCAGCGGCCGGGACTATCTGCGGCGGCGCCGGCAGCATGCCCGCTCCCACGAGGACAGGTGGCAGACGGCCGAGGCATTCGCGAACCGGCTCCACACGCTGCTTTCCCGGTACGCCGAGGAATCCCGGCTGCACGCCCCGCAGAACTCGGCGCTTTCCGGTGCCCAGGGAGAGAACGTGCTCAACGGGGCTTATCTGGTGCCGCGCGCCCGGTCCGAGGAATTCGTGGAACTGGTCGACCGTACGAAGGACGAGGCGCCCGGAATGCGGGTGGAACTCACCGGCCCCTGGGCGGCGTACTCGTTCACCGGCGACCTGTCGGAGGAGGAGAGGTGACCGCCGTCGAACGCCGGGAGGTCGCTCTGGTGGACCTGCTCGACCGGCTGCTCGCCGGGGGTGTGGTCATCACCGGGGACATCACGCTGCGCATCGCCGACGTGGACCTCGTCCGGATCGACCTGAACGCCCTGATCAGCTCGGTGAGCGACCAGGTGCCCGCCCCGTGGCCGGAGGTGACGTCGTGACGGAACGCAGGAAGCGGATGGACCTCGACCCCGACACGGTTGAGCGCGACCTCGTCAAACTCGTGCTGACCCTGGTCGAGTTGCTGCGTCAGCTGATGGAACGGCAGGCGCTGCGCCGGTTCGACACCGGCGAGCTGAGCGAGGAACAGGAAGAGCGCATCGGGCTCACCCTGATGCTCCTGGAGGACCGCATGGCCGAGCTGCGCGACCGCTACGGACTGCGACCCGAGGACCTCAACCTGGACCTCGGGCCGCTCGGGCCGCTGCTTCCGCGGCAGTGAACTCACCGCCGCTGCGGGCTCACCACCGGTACCAGCGGCTCCTGCTTCCGGTGGCGCTGGTGCCGCGCACCAGGAATCCCAGCAGCCACAGCACGAGTACTGCCAGGGCAATCCACCAGAGCATTTTCACTGCGAATCCGGCACCGAAGAGAATGAGCGCCAAAAGCAGTACCAGCAGGATGGGAACCATATTGTCAACCTCCTGCATTCCGGGTATCCCCAAAGCCCGGGATCAGGCCTCCTTGCGGCAGATAATTTCTCCGTGGAGCACGGCGAACCAGCCGTCCTCCCGCTTTCCCCATTCCCGCCAGGCCTCAGAAACGGCCCGCAGTTGCCCGGCGGTCGCATGACCGCCCTCGGTCGCGCGGTCCGCGTACGTGGAGGCGACGGTGCGGTCCGCCCACAGACCGCTCCACCACGCGCGCTCCTGTGGCGTGGCGAATGTCCAGGTGCCGGAGGTGGCCGTGATGTCCGTCAGCCCGGCGGCCAGCGCCCAGGACTTCAGGCGCCGGCCGGCGTCCGGCTCACCGCCGTTGGCGCGGGCGACCCGGCGGTACAGGTCCAGCCAGTCGTCCAGCCCCGGTACCTGCGGGTACCAGGTCATCGCCGCGTAGTCGGAGTCTCGTACGGCGATGAACCCGCCGGGTTTCGTGACCCGGCGCATCTCGCGCAGCGCCCGCACCGGGTCGCCGACGTGCTGCAGCACCTGGTGCGCGTGGACCACGCAGAACGTGTCGTCCGGGTAGTCCAGGGCGTGTACGTCGGCGACCGTGAAGTCCACGTTCTCCAGGCCCCGTCCGGCGGCCGTGGCCCTGGCCTGGTCGAGGATCCCCGGCGCGTGGTCGACGCCGGTGACGTGTCCGTCGGGGACCAGCGCCGCCAGGTCGGCGGTGATGGTCCCGGGGCCGCAGCCGATGTCCAGGATCTTCATATGGGGCTTGAGTGAACCGAGCAGATAGGCCGCCGAGTTGGCGGCGGTCCGCCAGGTGTGCGAACGCAGCACCGACTCGTGGTGCCCGTGGGTGTAGACGGCGGCCTCCTGCGGCTTCGTCATGGCGGAACCCCTTCTCGTTGTACCGGCACACGGGGCGGCGGGCCCCGTCCTGCGGTACGCACCACGGTAAGCGCGCGTGCCGAATGATGAGACCTGCGTTTCGCAATGTGGACTGACGGAATGATCAGAGCAGGAGTCGCCCCGGGTGCACCGGGCGGTACACGGTCAGCCCCACGGGCAGCTTCTCCACCGTCACCTCACCCGCCACCGCGGTGACTTCACCGTCGTACGCAAGGGGTGTGCCGGGTGCGACACCGGCGATGCGCAGCCGTCGCAGCTTGACCGCCCGGTGGGTCGAGGAGCTGGTCAGCGGGCCCGCCACGGCGGCCGCCAGCAGCCGCAGCGCGGGCCGGCGGCCGCCGTGCACCACACGCACGTCCAGCAGGCCGTCCGCCAGATCCACGCGCCGCCCGGGCGTGAGACCCACGCGGTGGTAGGTGCAGTTGCCGACGAACAGCAGCCACAACGGCCTGCTCCGGCCGCCGAGTTCGACCTCCAGCGGATGCCGGTCGGCGCGCAGCACGCGCAGCGCGCCGAGCACCCCGGCGGGCCAGCCGCCGATGCGGTGCGACCACTTGTCCCGCTCGCGCACCAGCTCCGGATAGACGCCCAGACTGAGCGTGTTGAGGAAGATGCCCTCCTGGTGCCCGGAGACGAAGCGGCCCACGTCAACCCGCACGGCCTCGCCATGGCGGACCGCCCGCCCCAGGTCCCGTACGTCCTCCACGCCCAGGTCGTACGCGAAGTGGTTGAGGGTGCCGCCGGGCAGCACCGCGAGGGGCAGGCCGTGGCGCAGGGCGGCCGCCGCGGCCGCGTTCACCGTGCCGTCGCCGCCGCACACCCCGAGGGCCCGGGCCCGCGCGGCCGACTTCTCCAACTCGGCGCCCATGTCCTCCGGTTCGCACTCGACGACCTCCGCCTTCGGCAGCGTGTCCCGCAGCGCGCGCACCCGGTCGGCGGTGCCCGAGGCCCGGTTGGCGACGACCACCAGGCCGTCGCCGTCGGGCAGCGCCGGGGCGTCCGCGCGCGGCCGGGCCGGCGGGGTGAGCTGGCCGCGCGTCGGCACCAGGCCCCGTACGGCGAACGCGGCGCCCGCGCCGAGGGCGGCTCCCGCGAGGACGTCGCTGGGGAAGTGGACGCCGGTGTAGATACGGGACATGGCGACCGAGAACGCCACCGGCGCGATCACCGCGCCCCAGGCCGGGGACTCCAGGGCCACTCCGGTCGCGAAGGCGGCCGCCGACGCCGAGTGCCCGGACGGGAACGACGTGGTGATCGGCTGCCGCTTCAGCTGCCGCACCAACGGGACCGGATCCAGGACGGGCCGGGGGCGGCGCACCGAGCGCTTGCCGAGGGTGTTGATGGCCAGCGAGGCCACGCCCAGGGAGGCGATGCCGCGGACGGCCGCCCGGCGGGCGCGCGGTGTGCGGACCGCCGACATCGCCGCCGCGGTCGCGAACCACAGCACGCCGTGGTTCGCGCTCCGGCTCAGCCGCGGCAGCACGGGTCCGGCACCGGGCCAGTGGCGCTCGGCGGCGCTCTCGAAGAGACGGGAGTCGAGGCCGAGCAGCCAGTCGCGCAGGACGTGCCGGCCGGGCTTCAGGACAGTGAGATCGACGTCTTGGCTCATGCCGGGGCGGGTACCCTGAAGTCGCCGTTTCCGTGCGCGGGCGGTGCGAACGAGTGAGAGGAAGCCCGAATGCGCCTGCTCCTCGTCCGCCACGGCCAGACCCCGTCCAACGTCGACTTCCTGCTGGACACCGCCGTACCCGGGCCCGGTCTGACCGTGCTCGGGGAGCGGCAGGCCGCCGCTCTGCCGCAGGCGCTCGTGGACGAGGGCATCGAGGCCGTCTACGCGTCCACCCTGGTCCGTACGCAGCTGACGGCGGCCCCGCTGGCGGCCGCCCGCCGTCTCGACGTGCTCGTCCGGGACGGCATCCGCGAGGTGTCCGCCGGGGACCTGGAGATGCTTCCCGGCGACTCGGAGCGCGGCCGGTTCTACATGGAGACCGTGTTCGCGTGGGCGGCCGGCGACACCGGGCTGCGGATGCCGGGCGGGGAGAGCGGCGCGGAGGTGCTGGGGCGCTACGACGCCGTGATCGCCGAGGCCGCGGGGAGCGGCGCCTCGACCGTGGCCATGGTCAGCCACGGCGCGGCGATCCGGATGTGGACGGCCGCCCGCGCCGACAACGTCGACATCCCCTTCGCCGCGGACCGCCCGCTGGAGAACACCGGTGTGGTGGTTCTGGAGGGCTCCCCGTCCGACGGCTGGAAGGCCCTGTCCTGGGCGGGAGCGGTCGTGCTGCCGGCGGGGGAGGGCGGCCCGACGGGACGGCCGCAGCCGCTGGGCCGGACCGGCCTCGGCGCCCTTCGGCCGCACCGGCCCAGGGGAGGGGACGCGGCCGGATAACGGTTTGCGCAGGTGGGGGGTGCCCCGCAGAATGCGTCCCCATGGGACATCTGGAAGCTGCGCACCTCGAGTACTACCTCCCCGACGGGAGGGCCCTGCTCGGGGATGTGTCCTTCCGGGTGGGCGAAGGCGCCGCGGTCGCCCTGGTCGGCCCCAACGGCGCGGGCAAGACCACCCTGCTCCGGCTGATCTCCGGCGAGCTGAAGCCGCACGGCGGCACCGTCACGGTGAGTGGTGGCCTGGGCGTGATGCGCCAGTTCGTCGGATCCGTACGGGACGAGACGACCGTACGCGACCTGCTCGTGTCCGTCGCACCGCCCCGTATCCGGGAGGCAGCGCGGGCCGTCGACAAGGCCGAGCACGCGATCATGACCGTCGACGACGAGGCCGCCCAGCTGCAGTACGCGCAGGCCCTCGCCGACTGGGCCGAGGTGCGTGGCTACGAGGCCGAGACGCTGTGGGACATGTGCACCACGGCCGCGCTCGGCGTGCCCTACGAGCGGGCGCAGTGGCGGCAGGTGCGCACCCTGTCCGGCGGCGAGCAGAAGCGACTGGTCCTGGAGTCCCTGTTCCGCGGCACCGACGAGGTGCTGCTGCTCGACGAGCCGGACAACTACCTCGACGTGCCCGGCAAGCGCTGGCTGGAGGAGCGCCTGAAGGAGACCCGCAAGACGGTCCTCTTCGTCTCCCACGACCGTGAACTCCTCGCCCGCGCCGCCGAGAAGATCGTCTCCGTCGAACCCGGTCCGGCCGGCGCCGACGCCTGGGTGCACGGCGGCGGCTTCGCCACCTATCACGAGGCCCGGCGCGAACGCTTCGCCCGCTTCGAGGAGTTGCGCAGGCGCTGGGACGAGAAGCACGCCCAGCTCAAGAAGCTCGTGCTGAACCTCCGTCAGGCCGCCTCCATCAGCCATGAGCTGGCCTCCCGCTACCAGGCCGCCCAGACCCGGCTGCGCAAGTTCGAGGAGGCCGGGCCGCCGCCCGAGCCGCCGCGCGAGCAGGACATCACCATGCGTCTGAAGGGCGGCCGCACCGGCGTACGGGCCGTCACCTGCAAGGGACTTGAGCTGACCGGCCTGATGAAACCCTTCGACCTGGAGGTCTTCTACGGCGAGCGGGTCGCCGTCCTCGGCTCCAACGGCTCCGGCAAGTCGCACTTCCTGCGCCTGCTCGCGGGCGAGGACGTGGCGCACACGGGGGAGTGGAAGCTCGGCGCCCGGGTCGTCCCCGGCCACTTTGCGCAGACGCACGCCCATCCCGAACTGGAGGGCCGCACCCTCCTGGACATCCTCTGGAAGGAACACTCCCAGGACCGGGGCGCGGCCATGTCCCGGCTGCGCCGCTACGAGCTGACGGGGCAGGCCGAGCAGCCCTTCGACCGCCTCTCCGGTGGCCAGCAGGCGCGGTTCCAGATCCTGCTGCTGGAACTCCAGGGCGTCACATCGCTGCTCCTCGACGAGCCCACCGACAACCTCGACCTGGAGTCCGCCGAGGCTCTCCAGGAGGGTCTTGAGGCCTTCGACGGGACGGTCCTTGCAGTCACCCACGACCGCTGGTTCGCGCGCTCGTTCGACCGCTATCTGGTCTTCGGCAGCGACGGCCGGGTACGGGAGACGCCGGAGCCGGTGTGGGACGAGCGCCGGGTGGAACGCGTCCGGTAGCCACGGAGGCCGGGGGGCCGGAATGTTCGTACAGTGGAGGCAGAAAAGCGACCACGACGAGCGGGGCACCATCATGACCGGAGTCGACCCGGACCGTCTGGACGACCAGCAGCTCATGAAGGAGCTGGAGACGATCCACCGTACGCGCCACGACACCCTGCTGTACGGCTCGAACGACGCACTGCGCGCCCACAACGAGCGCATGGCGCAACTGGAGGGCGAGTATCTGCGCCGCAATCCGCGCCGCCCGGTCGTCGCCGGCCGCACCCGGGAGGGAGCCCGCGAGCGCGGCTGCGGCGGAGCGGCGATTCCCGGCGCCTGAGGCGGTCGCGCGCCGGGGATCAGGCCTCGGCGAACACGTCGAGGAACGCCTCGCAGAACACCTTCAGGGACGCGATGCGCAAGTCGATCGCCTTCCTTCCCGGCTCACGTACGGCCCGCCAGTGCCTCGGCCAGTTGCTGGACGTTGGCGTAGCGCGCGCCGCGTGGCAGCCGTCGGACCGCCTGGATCAGCGCGTCGGGGGCCTGCCCCCGGTGCAGGGCGCCTGCCAGCTCACCCGGCGCCGCGGGGAAGTCGCCGCGCCCCAGATGCCGGGCCAGGTCCAGCCGTACCGTCGCCAGGGGCGGCCGTTCGCTCTTGCCCGGCACCACCGGACCGCGCCAGATCTCGGGGTCGTCCTCGGCGGGAGGCTCCGGGTCCTGCCACTCCTCGGTGCGGGTGGGGTGCCCCGACCTGAGCAGGTCCTGGAGCTCGTGCTTCATCTCGTCGTCCCGGTGAGCGCTCAGCCGGGCGCTGCCTCGCTGCATGGCTCCCTCCAGGGGTACAGGGGTGCGTGTTCAGGGAGTGTGCTCCGCGTACCCGAACACCGGGCGCCGACACCCCATGCACACGGGTGTTTGCCCCCGGAGGCGACGGGCAGGCGCACAGTCAGTGCTTCGGACAGGAGGCACGTCCGTGGGAGCGGCGAACCAGTCGCCACGGGTGGGTCCGTCCGGGGCCGCTCAGGTGCTCCCACGGTGACCGTCCGACCCAGCAGTCCAGGGGAGTTGCGACGCACCATGCCGAATCGAGCGAGCACGAAGCAGCACCCGCACGACGACGCACCCGACACCGCCCAGGCGTTCCGCGAACTCGCCGCGATCCCCTCGGGGCCGCGGCGCGACCGGCTTCGCCACCAGATCGTCGAGGCCTGGCTGCCCATGGCCGACCGGATCGCGGGACGGTTCCGCAGCCGTGGCGAGAGCTTCGAGGATCTGCGCCAGGTCGCCGCCCTCGGTCTCGTCAAGGCCGTGGACCGGTTCGACCCCGGGCGCGGCAAGGCCTTCGAGAGCTACGCCGTGCCCACCGTCACCGGTGAGATCAAGCGCCACTTCCGCGACCACATGTGGGCCCTGCACGTGCCGCGCCGGGTCCAGGACCTGCGCAACCGGGTCCGCTTCGCCTGCCGGGACCTCTCGCAGACCGGCGCGGGCCCGCGGCCCGCCGTCGCGGAGATCGCCGAGTACGCCGACCTGAGCGAGGAGGAGGTCCGGGTCGGACTGGAGGCGCTGGACAGCTTCACCGCGCTGTCCCTGGACGCGGAGCTGTCCGGCAGCGGGGAGGGGTACTCGCTGGCCGACGCGCTCGGTTCGGCCGACCCCGCGATCGACACGGTCGTGGACCGGGAGGCCGTCAGGCCCCGGCTGGCCGCCCTGCCCGAGCGCGAGCGGGTCGTCCTCTACATGCGGTTCTTCGGGGACATGACACAGAGCAGGATCGCCGAGCAGCTGGGCATCTCGCAGATGCACGTGTCCCGGCTGATCAGCCGGTGCTGCGAGCGGCTGCGCGACCAGGTGATGCGGGACGTGGCGTAGCGGGTGATGCGGGACGTGGCGTAGGGGCGGAGCTCGCGGGGTGCGTGCGCCCTATGCCCGAGGGCCGTGGACGTCACCCGATAGGCCGGTCGCGTTCCCGCGAATGGGGTCCGGCCGCGCGCGAGGTGCGGCCCGGCGGGCTGTGATGGCTGCGGGAGGCACGACCGAGGTGCCCCCGCAGCCGTCCGTTGAGGAGCCCGTCCCATGCGACGCACCGCTCGTGCCCTGTCCGCGACCGCCCTGGCCGCGGCCGCCCTCGGCATCGCGATACCGGCCGCCCGGGCCGACCCCGCCGCGGAGGTCAGTCCGGGCAGCGTCCGGCCCGGTGGCAGCGTCACCGTCTCCGTCACCTGCGATGCGGTCGAGGGGACCGCCCCGGAGACGATCGACGCCTCCTCACGGGCCTTCGAGGGGGGAACCGTGCGGCTGCGCCGGGTCACCGCCGCGGACGGCCGTACGGCCGGGACCGCCGGGACCGCCTATCGGGGCACCGCTCGGATTGCCTCCGGTGCGGACACCCAGAACGATCCGGACGCGGCCGCGCAGGACGCGGCGCGGACGGCGGTCGACGGCACGTGCCCCGCCGCGGCCGGTGCGCAGGGGCAGTCCTGGAGCGCCGAGTTCTCGATGCCGCGCGCCGACACCGAAACCGATGTCGCCGCCGACGCCGATGGCGACGCCGCCGGCACCGTCGTCGGCCCGGGCACGGTCACGGGTGCCGATTCCGGCTCGGACATCGGCGCCGACGCCGATGGCACCGGGCCGTGCGATGAAGCGAAGGCCTGCGGTGCGTCGCAGTCGTGCGGGGACGACCTGGGGCGGGAGTGCGCGCAGTCCCAGCCGGCGGGGGACGGCCGGGAGACGTCCACGGACGCCCGGGAGGCGTCAGGTGACGGCCGCGAGGCGTCGGGCGATGGTCGGGATGCGTCAGGTGACGGCCGTGAGTCGTCGGGTGACGGCCGTGAGTCGTCGGGTGACGGCCGGGAGACGTCGGGCGACGGCCGGGAATCCTCCGGGGACGGCTGGGAGCCCTCCGGGGACGGGCGGGAGTGCGGGGAGCCCGGGGGTGCATCCTGTAGCGACGGCGGCCGTACGTGCTCCGCGCCCCGGGACGACTCCACCTGCGGCCCGGCCGTCGTCCAGCACGGTGTGGACGCTGGGGAGGGCGGCGCCTTCACCGGGTCCGTACCGGCGCTGGTCGTCGGCGGACTGCTGATCGCGGGCGCGCTCGGTGCGGCCGTGCACCGACTCGTGTGGCACCGGGAGCAGCCCGGGGACGGCTGACACCGGCCGAGGAAGCGGCCGACGACAGAGCACGGACCGTACGGACGGCACTCGGCACCACGGACTTGCGCGGAGGCGGACATGCGGCGGACGCACCTCGAAGGCCACGGCCCCGTCCGCTACGGGCCGCCCCTGCCCGACGACGGACTGCCCGTCCTGCCGGAGCTCTCCGCCGTGCTCGCCGCGGCGGCGAGCCGTCCCGGGGAGGAGCCGGTCGGCGGTGGCCCCGGACTCCTGGAGGCGGCCGGCGGCTACTGGGCGCGGCGCGGACTGCCCACCGGGACGGACCGCGTGGCGGCCGGTCCCGGAGCACCGTCGCTGCTGCTCGCCCTGACCGCCGCGCTCGGCGGTGACGTCCTCGTGCCCCGGCCCTGCGCGGCCTGGTGGGCACCGTACGCGCGCCTGCTGGGCAGACCCGTCTTCCACGTCGCCACACCGGCCGAGTGCGGCGGCGTACCGGACCCGTACGCCCTGCTGGAGACCGTGCGCCGGGTCCGCGCCGAGGGCGGCGACCCACGGCTGCTCGTGCTCTCCGTCGCCGACGACCCGACCGCCACCGTCGCACCGCCCGAGCTGCTGCACGAGACCGTCGAGGCCGCCGAGGGCGAGGGACTGCACCTGGTCAGCGACGAGACCTGGCGCGACACCCTGCACGACCCGCACGACACCGTGCTGCTCAGCCCCGCCGAGATGCTTCCCGACCGGGTCACCGTCGTCACCGACCTGGCCGGTGCCCTGCTGCCGTCTGGTTGGCCCGCGGCCGTCGCCCGCTTCCCCGAGGGGGACACCGGGGAGGCGCTGCACGCGCGCGTGCTGGACGTGCTCACCGCACTGGGGGCGCGCGTCGCCGGGCCGGTCGCGGCCGCCGCCGGGTACGCGCTCGGCGAACCCGAGCCGGTCACCGTACGCCGCGACGCCGCCGTACGCCTGCACGCGCGTGTGGCCGCCGCCGTGCACGCCGCGGTCGTTGCCGCGGGCGCCCTGTCCCGGCCGCCGCAGGCCGGCCGCCACCTGTACGTCGATCTCGGTGAGCTGCGTTCCGCGCTCGGCGCGCACGACATCGGCGACGCACAGGAGTTGGAGGACTTCCTCACCGCCGGGCTCGGCATGCCCGCGCCCGGCGGCCACCGCTTCGGCGACGACCTGGGGGCGCTACGCGTGCGGCTGTCCACGGGGCCGCTGCTCGGCGGTACGGACGAGGAACGCACGGAATGCCTCATGTCACCCTCACCGTTGGAACTGCCACACGTGCAACGCGCGTTGATCTCCTTGAGGTCGGTCTTCGACGATCTCCGCGACGACGCTCAGCGATGGGAGCCTCCTCGATGACGCAGCAGACGCAGCCGCTCGGGTCCACCACCACGACGACGACCATTGAAGCCGACGTTCCACCGGCCCCGGCGGCCCCGCCCGCCCCCACCTCCTTCGCGCCTCCGTTCCCGCCCCTCGCCGACCCCCGTCCCCTGGGCGAACTCCGGTTCTGGCCGCGGACCTTCCACGACCGGCTCACCGCCCCCCTGCCCGGCTTCAAGGCCATCGCCCGCTTCGCCCGCGAGGGTTCCGTACGGCCCGGACCCGACGGCCTCGCCGACATCCCGCACCTCCCCTTCGAACCCGGCCCGCTGCCCCGCACCGACGCCCGCACGACCGCCGTCACCTGGGCGGGCCACGCCAGTTGGGTCCTGCGAATAGGCGGGCTCACCGTCCTCACCGACCCGGTCTGGTCGCGCCGGATCCTCGGCACCCCGGCCCGGGTCACCCCCGTCGGGGTCGCCTGGGAGGCGCTGCCGCGCGTCGACGCCGTGGTGATCAGTCACAACCATTACGACCACCTGGACGCCCCGACCCTGCGCCGGCTCCCGCGCGACACACCGGTGTTCGTCCCGGCCGGCCTCGGCAGCTGGTTCCGCCGCCGCCGGTTCACCGTCGTGACCGAGCTCGACTGGTGGGAGGCGGCCGAACTGTCCGGCGTCCGCTTCGACTTCGTGCCCGCCCACCACTGGTCCAAGCGCACCCTCACCGACACCTGTCACAGCCTGTGGGGCGGCTGGGTGCTCACCGCCCCGGACGGACAGCGCGTCTACTTCGCCGGTGACACGGGATACGGCCACTGGTTCTCCCGCATCGGCCGCCGCTACCCGGACATTGACCTCGCGCTGCTCCCCATCGGCGCCTACGACCCACGCTGGTGGCTGAGCGACGTCCACTGCGACCCGGAGGAGGCCGTGCGCGCCGCCCGCGACCTCGGCGCGCGCCGCATGGCGCCCATGCACTGGGGCACGTTCGTACTCTCCGCCGAGCCGGTCCTGGAGCCACTCACCCGGGTGCAGGCCGCGTGGGCGACGGCGGGACTGGACCGCGAGGCCCTGTGGGACCTGCCGGTGGGAGGCTCACGGGTACTGGACTAGCTAGGACCTGTCCGGCGGAGCGTGGCCCCGTCCTCCGGGCGGGGCGCGCTCACCCCGACCGCTGGACCGGCGCAGCCTTCCGCAGGCGCCGCCAGGCGCTCGGCGTCACGCTGATGAGCAGCGTCAGCGCAACGGCCGCGACCACGCCCTGCCACGGCTCCGGGAAGAGCGAACCGCCGAGGATCCCGATCAGCTGGTAGGTCACCGCCCAGGCCAGACAGGCCGGCAGGTTGCCGCGGGCGAAGCGGCGCAGCGGCCAGTCGGCCAGCAGACAGGCCAGCATCACCGGGATACGGCCCGCCGGCACCAGCCGGGACAGCACGAGCACCGCCACACCGTGCTCCGCCAGCTTCCCCTGCGCCTGCGTCAGCCGGTCCTCGGGCGCCCGCGCGCGGATCGCGGCCAGCCACCGCGACCCGTTCTTCGAGCCCATCCCGCGCCGCCCCAGCAGATAGAGCGCCGCGTCCCCCAGGAACGCGGCCAGCGACGCCGTCACGAACACCAGCGCCAGCGAGAACGGCGCGGTCTGATGGAACGCCACCACCGCCGCCGAACTCACCAGCGCCCCGGTCGGCACCACCGGCACCAGCGCCCCGATCAGCACCAGCAGGAACAGCGACGGATAGCCGATCGCCTGCTGGGTGGACTCCGGTGGCACGGCCGCCCGCGCGGCGTCGGCGAGCCAGTTCACCGCGCGACCTCCAGCCGCACGCCCTCCCCGTGCCCGAGCTTGTGCACCGTCACCTGAGGCGCGTACTCGGCGGCCAGGCGCACGAATTCATCACCCGGCGCATGGAATTCATGGGGGCGCACGGCGTCCATGCCGATGGGCCAGTATGTGCCGTAGTGCACCGGCACCGCGCTGCGCGGCGCGAGCCGGGCCAGCGCCTGGGCGGCCCGTCCCGCGTCCAGATGCCCCGGGCCGAGGTACGGCCCCCAGCCGCCGACCGGCAGCAGCGCCACGTCCACCGGCCCGACCTCCTCGGCCATGGAGTCGAACAGGCCGGTGTCCCCGGCGAAGTAGGTCCGTGCCTCGCCCTCGACGACGTACCCGAGGGCGGGGGAGCGGTGCGGGCCGATCGGCAGCCGTCGCCCGTCGTGACGTGCCGACACCGCCCTGACGACCAGGTCACCGATCACGGTCTCGTCCCCGGGGGCCACCTCGGCGATGCGCAGATGGGCGAGCCGGCGCAGCCCCGGTACCGCCCGTGGTGCGCCCCGGGGCACGAGCAGGCGCGTGCCCGGGGCGAGCCGGGCCAGCGAGGGCAGGTGCAGATGGTCGGCGTGCAGATGCGAGACGAGTGCCACGTCCGCCCGGCGGGCGTCGGGGGCGGGCAGCGCACCCCGGCGGCGGCGCAGATGCGCGAGTCTGCTGACGAACAGAGGATCGGTGAGCACACGTATGTTCGAGTCGACTACCGTGCAGGTGGCGTGACCCCACCAGGTGATCTCCACCGGCACCCTCTTCGCCTCCTTCGCGCGACTCCCCGAAGCCTACGGGCAGGAGTAGGGTCGGCGGCGAAACCCGGAGGTGAGGGGGCCACCATGGGACCGGTTCGGGTCACGGCGATCGCCAGTCTGACGCCGCTGGAGGAGCTGGAGGCGGATCCCTTCCTCGTGGATTCCCGCAGTCAGCACGCCATGTGTGCCCGCTGGGCCGCCGAGCGCGGCTATGTCGTGGCGCGGGAGCTGCTGGTGCGCGGTCTGCGCCCCGACCACTGCGTCCTGTGGGATGGGGTCCGGCCCGGGGTGGACCTGTTCGTCGCGCCCAGCCGACGGGTGCTGGAGAGCGCCCTGTCCTCCGTCGACGAGTTCACCGCGGAGTGCGCCCGGCGCGGGGTGCGGGTCGAGACGGTCGGCTGCGCGGAACCGCTGTACGACGCCCAGATGAAGGCCCGTGTCCACCGGCGCCTGTCGATGCCGACCGCGGGGTACGACGGCCGCTAGAAGCCGGGATGATCCGGACGACACCCCCTGGGTCCTGCTGCGGAAGTCCCTGATGTCCGGCCCGCCCCCTGTGACAAGGTGGAGCAAGGCCCGCGCCGGTGACGGGCCGGGACGTGAGGTGTGCGGGGCGTGCGTGGCGGGCGTTGGCGGCGGATCGCCAGTCAGATCGGGCGGAGCGTCACGGTGTGGGCGGTCTCCACCCTCACCATGCTCGTGCTCGCCGGAATCCTGCCCGACTTCCAGCTCCAGTCAACCGACGGCGACAGCGCCACCCGCATCGCCGTCACCGCAGCCCTCGGCGCCGGCGCCTTCGGCATCCTGTCGGCCGTGGTCTGGCCGCTCCTGGTACGGCTGCTGCTGCTCGTGCCCGCACTCGTCCTCGGCCTGCTGGTCTTCTTCCTCAACGGCTCCCTGCTGCTCGTCGCGCTGCGCATCAACCCCTCCGGCAGCAGCGAGGCCGCCCCCGAGACCGCCGTCATCGTGGCCGCCGTGATGTCCGCCGTCGCCTCCGCCACCGGCGCCGCCCTCGCCGTCCGCGACGACGACGCCTACCGGCGCAGGCTCTACCGGCTCGCCGACCGCCGCCGCAGCTCCCACCCGCCCTGCCCGGCCACCCCCGGCACCGTCCTCGTCCAGCTCGACGGCGTCGGCCACGACGTCCTCACCGACGCCGTCCGCAAGGGGCTCATGCCCACCGTCGCCCGCTGGACCGGCGCCGCCGACGGCCGGCGGCCCACTCACCGGCTCACCCCCTGGCGCACCGACTGGTCCAGCCAGACCGGCGCCAGCCAGCTCGGCATCCTGCACGGCTCCAACTTCGACGTCCCCGCGTTCCGCTGGTACGAGAAGGACAGCCACGAGGTGATGGTCTGCAACCGCCCGACCAGCGCCGCCGAGCTCCAGCGCCGTGCCGTCGAGCGCACCCGCGACGGCGGACTGCTCTCCGCGGACGGCGCCAGCCGCGGCAACCTGTTCAGCGGCGGCGCCGGCGAACAGGCCCTCGTCCTGTCCATCGCCACCCGCCGCCGCGGGCGTGAGAACCGCTCCCGGGCCGGCTACTTCGCCTACTTCTCCGACCCTGCCAACGCCGTCCGCACCGCGCTCTCCTTCGCCGCGGAGGTCTGCCGGGAGATCGGCCAGTCCACCCGGGCCCGGGCACGGGGGCAGCGTCCACGCGTCAAGCGCGGCGGGCTCTACCCCTTCGTCCGTGCCTTCGCGACCGTCGTCGAACGGGACGTGGTCGTCGCCGCGGTGATGGGCGACCTGCTCGCCGGCCGCACCGCCGTCTACGCCGACCTCGTCGCCTACGACGAGGTCGCCCACCACTCCGGGCCGCGCAGCCGCGACGCCGACAAGGTGCTGCAGCGCCTGGACCGGTGCCTCGCCCTCATCGAGAAGGTCGCCGAACACGCCCCGCGCCCCTATCGGATCGTCGTGCTCTCCGACCACGGCCAGAGCCCCGGCGAGACCTTCCACGCCCGCTACGGCCTCACCCTCGGCGACCTGGTCCGCGCCGGCAGTGGACTGCCCGTACCCCGCCGGGCCGAGCGCACACACAGTGGCGCCGAGGCACGAGCCGCCGTACGCGCGGCCCTGCGCAGGCCCGTCGAGGAGCGCGGCGAACGCCACCGCCCCGCCGGCCGCCACTCGGAACCGATCGTGCTCGCCTCCGGCAACCTCGGCCTGGTCTCCTTCCCGGACGTGCCCCACCGCATGACCAAGGAGGAGATCGACGCCCGTCACCCCGCCCTGCTCACCACCCTCGCCAACCACCCCGGCATCGGCTTCCTACTGGTGCGCAGCGAGCGGCACGGCGGGCTCGTGCTCGGCGCGAACGGCGCGGAGATCCCGCTGGACCGGCTCGACGGCCACCCCGGCCCGCTGTCCTGCTTCGGCCCCGGCGCCGCCGACGCCGTCCGCCGCACGCACTCCTTCCCGCACACCGCCGACATCATGGTCAACTCCTGGTACGACCCCGCCGACGGCGAAGTCCTCGCCTTCGAGGAGCAGATCGGCTCCCACGGCGGACTCGGCGGCGCCCAGGCGAAACCGTTCCTGCTGTCGCCCCTCGCCCTGTCCTCGCCCAGCGACGACGGGCAGGAGCCGGCCGGCGCCGAGCAGGTGCACCGCGTGCTGCGCCGCTGGCTGCGCGAGGAGAACGGCCCCCAGGTGCCGCTCACCCCGGAGGCCGAGGAGGAGCGGGCCGCCTGAAAATCGGCTGCACCGGAGGGGACACGCGCCCACACTGTTCGAGTCGCCCACCCTCGAACCTCCCCAAGGAGCCTTGGTCTTGCAGGCTGCCGTCACGGTCACCCCTGCCCGTCTCCCCGAACTGCTGCTCGGCCTCGCCACCGTCCGCCCCGTCTTCATCTGGGGCGCCCCCGGCATCGGAAAGTCCTCCCTGGTCCGGGAGTTCGCCGCATCGCTGGGCCTGGAGTGTGTGAGCCTGCTCGGCACCCAGCTCGCCCCCGAGGACCTGATGGGCGTCCCGCAGATCCGCGAGGGACGGTCGGTGTTCTGCCCGCCGGAGGCGATCGCCCGCGACGAGCCGTACTGCCTGTTCCTGGACGAGCTGAACGCGGCCACCCCGGATGTGCAGAAGGCGTTCTACTCGCTGATCCTGGACCGCCGTATCGGCACCTACGAGCTGCCCAAGGGCTCGATCGTCGTCGGCGCCGGAAACCGGGCCACCGACAACGCCCTCGCCCGCCCCATCGCCTCCGCCCTCGTCAACCGCCTCGCACACGTCCACCTGGAGGCCTCCGCCCGGGACTGGCTCGCCTGGGCCGCGGGCAACGGCATCCACCCCTGGATCGTGGACCACGTCACCGACCGGCCCGACCATCTGTGGTCCAAACCGCCGAAGACCGAGGAGCCGTTCTCCACCCCGCGCTCCTGGCACATGCTCTCCGACGCGCTGCACTCCTTCGGCCGGGACCTCGACGAGGAGACCCTCAAGGTCCTCGCCCACGGCACCTTGACCCCCGCCCACGCGACCGCCTTCTACGGCTACGTCAAGATCGTCCGCAGCCGCTTCGGCATCGAGGCGATCCTCAAGGGCGACGCCCGCTGGCCGCAGCGCGTCGAGGACCGGGACCTGCTGTACTACCTCGCGGAGTCGTTCCGCGGCCGCCTCGTCAAGGAACTGCCCGTCAGCAAGGAGCACATGTCGGCGAACGGGCGCCAGACCGCGTACCGAGCCAAGTCCCTGCTCGTGCAGCTCGCCGAGATCTCCGTCGAGGTCGCGCAGAGCGTCATAGCCGCCGACGCCGACGGCAATCCCGTCCTGCCCGCCTGGTTCCTGATCGAGGCGGCCCGGGACATGCCCCGGCTGGTGGAGGCGCGCCGATGAGCCGGACCCGCGCGGCAAAGCAGCAGAAGAACAAGGACCCGGCCGCGGAGGAGTTCGCGGCGGGTGTGGCGCTGCTGCGGGCCAACCCAGCGCTACGCGCGGTGAAGTTCACCGTCTGCCGCCATCCGGATTGCGGTCTCGCGCCGCGTGAGGGTCTCGTCCGCGCCGACTCCGACGATGTGCTGCACGCCCACCCCACCCGCCGTGCCGAGCCCGCCGCATGGGCCTGGGCCCTCGCCCACGCCACGCTCCACCTCGGCTTCGGACACCTCCCGGCCGCCACCGGCGCACGCACCCAGCCCGACCGCCACGACCTCGCCGCCCGCTGCGCCGTCGTCAACCGCTTCCTGCAGACCTTTCCCGTCGGCCAGGCACCGGAGCAGTTGCCGCAGAGTCCCGACGGCGACGAGGAACAGCTCGCCGCGCAGTGGCGCCGTACGGGCGTCCCGGCCGCGTACGAACGCTGCGGCACCGCCGGCACCGAGCCCGACCAGCTGCTGGTGTCCTGGAACAAGTGGGCCGGGCAGCCCCCGGACTGGCAGCTCGCCTTCGCGCACGCCCTGACCCGCACCATGGCCACGGCGATGGACATGGCGGGCGGCCGCCGCGACTCCATGACCGGCGCCGCGACCCCGCTGCGCCCCTGGGAGAAGGCCCTGAGCTGGTTCATCTCCTCCTATCCGCTGCTCGGCGGCATCGCGGCCGGCATCAGGCTGGTCGCCGACGCCGAACTCGCCCGCGCCCATGACATCTCCGTCGCCGCCGTCAACGCCGAAGCGGGCGAGATCTACGTCAACCCGCTGCGCACCCTGGAGGACGAGGAGTGGCGGTTCGTCCTCGCCCACGAGATGCTGCACGCCGCCCTGCGTCACGGCGACCGCTGCGGCACCCGCGACCACTATCTGTTCAACATCGCCTGCGACTACGTCATCAACGCCTGGCTCGTCGAGATGGGCGTCGGCACCATGCCCCAAGGGGCGCTCCACGACCCGGAGCTGACCGGCCTGTCCGCCGAGGAGGTGTACGACCGGATCGCCGGCGACCTGCGCCGGATGCGGCGCCTGGCCACCCTGCGCGGCAAGGGTCTCGGCGACATGCTCGGCGCCCCGCTCGGCCCGCCCCGTGACTACGTCGACCTCGACGAGTTCTACCGCCGGGGCCTTTCCCGGGGTCTGGACCTGCACCAGGCGCAGGAGCGCGGCTTTCTGCCCGGCGGCCTGGTCGAGGAGATCCGCGCGCTCAGTCATCCGCCGCTGCCCTGGGACGCACAACTCGCTCGCTGGTTTGACGAGTTCGTCCCGCGTCCGGAGGCGGTGCGGTCGTACGCGCGGCCCTCGCGTCGGCAGTCGTCCACCCCCGACATCCCGCGCGCGGGGCGCTGGTTCCCGCCGGAGGAGGTCGCCCGCTGCACCTTCGGCGTCGTCCTCGACACCTCCGGCTCGATGGACCGCACGTTGCTCGGCAAGGCGCTCGGCGCGATCGCCTCGTACGCCGAGGCCCGCGACGTGCCCGCCGCCCGGGTGGTCTTCTGCGACGCGGCCCCGCACGACGCCGGCTATCTGCCGGTCGCCGAGATCGCCGGTCGGGTACGGGTGCACGGCCGCGGCGGTACGGTCCTGCAGCCCGGGATCGACCTGCTGCACCGGGCGGACGACTTCCCGCCGGGCGCCCCGGTGCTGGTCATCACCGACGGCTGGTGCGACGTGCTGCGCGTGCGGCGCGAGCACGCCTATCTGATCCCGCAGGGCGGCCGGCTGCCGTTCACCCCGCGTGGGCCCGTCTTCAAGGTGCGGTGAGTCCGGATGTGATCGGATGGGACACGCAGAACCCGGAATGGGGCTCCCACGCGAAAGGAACTACCGTGGCCACCACGCGCACCGCACACACCGTCTGGGAAGGCAACCTGATCGAGGGCAACGGTGTCGTCACCTTCGACTCCTCCGGCATCGGCCAGCAGCCGGTGTCGTGGCCGTCGCGCGCGGAGAAGGCGAACGGCAAGACCAGCCCCGAGGAGCTGATCGCCGCCGCCCACTCCAGCTGCTTCTCCATGGCGCTGTCGCACGGCCTGGCCGGCGCCGGCACCCCGCCCACCAAGCTCGTCACCTCGGCGGACGTCACCTTCCAGCCGGGTGAGGGCATCACCGGCATCCACCTCACCGTCGAGGGCACCGTCCCCGGTCTGGACGAGGACGGCTTCGCCGCGGCCGCCGAGGACGCCAAGAAGAACTGCCCGGTCAGCCAGGCCCTGACCGGCACCACCATCACCCTGTCGGCGAAGCTGGCCTGACCCGCACCACGTCCCCGGATGCCGCGTCCCCAGGACGCGGCATCGCCGTTTCCGGGTACCCGGCATTGACAACGGCCCGCTCAAGTTTTGTGCTGGAGTCGGGGAAACGGCGGGCGGAAGGGGACAGCAATGGCACGCGCGGTCGGGATCGATCTCGGCACGACGAACTCGGTGGTGGCCGTCCTGGAGGGCGGCGAGCCCACGGTCGTCGCCAACGCCGAGGGGGCGAGGACCACGCCGTCGGTCGTGGCCTTCGCCAAGAACGGCGAGGTACTGGTCGGCGAGGTCGCCAAACGGCAGGCCGTGACGAACGTGGAGCGCACCGCCCGCTCGGTGAAGCGGCACATGGGCGACGGGGCCTGGCGCTTCCCGGACAGCGGCTCCGTCGACGGCACCCGCTACCGGGCCCAGGAGCTGTCGGCGCGGGTGCTGCAGAAGCTGAAGCGGGACGCGGAGGCCTACCTCGGCGAGGACGTCACCGACGCGGTGATCACCGTACCCGCGTACTTCGACGACTCGCAGCGGCAGGCGACGAAGGAGGCCGGGGAGATCGCCGGTCTGAAGGTGCTCAGGATCATCAACGAGCCCACGGCCGCCGCCCTCGCCTACGGCCTCGACCGCGGCGAGGAGCAGACCGTCCTCGTCTTCGACCTCGGCGGCGGCACCTTCGACGTCTCCCTCCTGGAGATCGGGGACGGCGTCATCGAGGTGAAGGCCACCAACGGCGACACCCACCTCGGGGGCGACGACTGGGACCAGCGGATCGTGGAACACCTGGTCAAGCGGTTCAAGGGGCAGTACGGCGTCGACCTGGGCAAGGACAAGATGGCGCTGCAGCGGCTGCGCGAGGGCGCCGAGAAGGCCAAGATCGAGCTGTCGAGCTCGACCGAGACGACGATCAACCTCCCGTACATCACCGCCTCCGCCGAAGGCCCCCTCCACCTGGACGAGAAGCTGACCCGCGCCCAGTTCCAGGAGCTCACCGCCGATCTGCTCGACCGCTGCAAGACCCCCTTCCACCAGGCGGTCAAGGACGCCGGCGTGAAGCTCTCCGCGATCGACCACGTCATCCTGGTCGGCGGCTCGACCCGGATGCCCGCCGTCACCGACCTGGTCAAGGAGCTCACCGGCAAGGACCCGCACAAGGGCGTCAACCCTGACGAGGTCGTGGCGGTCGGCGCCACCCTGCAGGCGGGCGTCATCCGCGGCGACGTCAAGGACGTGCTCCTGCTGGACGTCACCCCGCTGTCCCTGGGCATCGAGACCAAGGGCGGCATCATGACCAAGCTCATCGAGCGCAACACCACGATCCCGACCCGCCGTTCGGAGATCTTCACCACGGCCACCGACAACCAGCCCTCGGTCGGCATCCAGGTCTACCAGGGCGAGCGGGAGATCGCCGCCTACAACAAGAAGCTCGGCGTCTTCGACCTCACCGGCCTGCCGCCCGCCCCGCGCGGAGTCCCGCAGATCGAGGTGGCCTTCGACATCGACGCCAACGGGATCATGCACGTCTCGGCGAAGGACCTGGCCACCGGGCGCGAGCAGAAGATGACGGTGACCGGCGGCTCGGCCCTCCCGAAGGACGACATCGACCGCATGATGCGGGAGGCCGAACAGTACGCCGAGGAGGACCGCGGGCGCCGGGAGGCGGCCGAGACCCGCAACCAGGCCGAACAACTCGTCTACCAGACCGAGAAGTTCATCCGGGACAACGAGGACCGGGTGCCCGCCGAGACGAAGTCCGAGGTCGAGGCGGCGGCCGGGGAAGTGAAGACCCTCCTTGAGCAGAACGCCGATACGGCCGCCCTGCGCGCCGGGGTCGAGAAACTCGCCTCCGTGAGCCAGAAGATGGGGCAGGCCATGTACGCCCAGGCCCAGCAGCAGACTCCGCCTCCCGGGGAGAGCGCCGCACCGCCGCAGGACGAGGAGGGCGTGGTCGACGCGGAGATCGTCGACGACGAACGCGACGCGAAGGGCGGTGCCGCGTAGCCGACCCCGGCTACGGGGTCGGCAGTGTCGCGCAGACCGCGTCCAGTACGGATGCGTACGGCGTACCGAACTCCGTCAGCCGGGAGCGGAGGCCCTCCAGCGCGTCGCGGTGTTCCGTGAGCAGTTCCGTGCTGCCGGTCCGGGCGGTGCACTCCAGCACCGCCGGGAGGAAGTCCGGCAGCTCCTCGCAGCTGAACTCCAGGCCGTGCTCCCGGTAGACGTCCTCGAACCGGTCCAGGGACCCGCCCCGCCGTCCGATGCAGCCGTTGTTCCACCGGCTCAGATACAGGCCGTGCCGGTGCCCGAGCCCGAAGACCCGCACATAGTGCTCGGCCAGTTCGCACGGCGGGGTCACGGCCGCGTAGTCGCTGAACTCCCGCAGCTGCGGCGCGGCTTCGCGCAGCAGCGGCAGCCGGGCGACGAAGTCGTCGTCCGGATACGTCAGGCAGAGCGCAGCCGCCTGGTACAGGACCGCGTCCGAGGGCATCCGGCCTCCTTCGCGTCGTCGGAGGCCGGCCGCCGCTCGTGGTCGGGCACGCGCGCTCCCTTGCTCGCCCCTTGGCCCCAACCTAGGGGCGAGAAGGGATGCGCACCTGTCTGCGGCACCCGTCCGGGTCAGGGCTTGCGCGCGACCCCCGCGTACACGGGCACGACGCCCTCCGCCTGCGCCGCCACGTCCTCCGGGTCCGGCCGCCAGCCGTAGACGGGGATGACACCGGGGCCGAGCAGTTCCAGGCCGTCGAAGAACTTGGCGAACTCCGCCAGCGTACGGGGATAGAACGGCGTGCCGCTCCTGCGGAACAGCTCCGCCGCCCGGGCCACGCCCTCGGGGCTGAGATCCTGCGTGACCTGGGAGAGGATCAGATGGCTCCCCGGGGCGAGCCGTGCGACGTACCGCTCGATCAGTCCGTACACATCGTCCTCGTCACCCAGATAGTGGGTGAGCGCCACCAGCGACAGCGCGACGGGCCGGCCGAAGTCCAGGGACTCACCGGCCAGCTGCAGGATGGTGTCGGGGTCGCGGACATCGGCGTGGACGTAGTCCGTGCTGCCCTCGGCGGAGCCCTTCAGCAGCGCCTCGGCGTGCCGCAGCACGATCGGGTCGTTGTCCGCGTACACCACCTTCGACTCCGGGGCCGCACCCTGCGCCACCTGGTGCAGATTGGGCTCGGTGGGAATGCCGGTGCCGATGTCCAGGAACTGACGGATCCCTGCCTCGGCCGCCGTCCGGACGGCGCGGTGCATGAACCGCCGGTTGGCACGCGCCCCGCGCACCGCCGTGCCGTCCGCGGCCAGGATCTTCCGCGCCAGCTCCTCGTCCACCGGGTAGTTGTCCTTGCCGCCCAGCCACCAGTCGTACACGCGTGCGGGATGCGGCCTGCTCGTGTCGATGGTGATGCGCCCGGCCTCGGATTCGCTCATGCGCTGTCTGCTCCGTCCTCAGAGGTTCTTTCGGTACTCACGCAGGATCTTCTCGGTGCGGTGCGCGGACGCGGCCCGCGCGGTCATGTGGTCCAGCACCTCCAGGTGCGCCCCGACCTCCGACCGCGAGTCCAAATACAGGGCGCCGGTCAGATACTCCGTGAAGACCATGTCCGGCAGCTCGGGCTCCGCGAACCGGAACAGCGTGAAGGGGGCGTACGTCCCCGGATGCGGGCCGGCGGCGAACTCGGCGAGCTGGAGGGTGATCCGGTCCCGCTCCACGTACTCCAGCAGCTTGTCCAGCTGGTCGCGCATCACCTCGGCGTGCTCGCTCACCGGGCGCAGCAGCACCGTCTCGTCCATGATCACCCACAGATGGGGTGGGTGCTCCCGTTCCAGCAGGCTCTGCCGGGCCATGCGTAACGACACATGGCGCTCGATCGTCTCCGGGCCGCAGCTCCCGATCGTCCCGGCCACCAGCACCGCACGCGCGTAGTCCTCGGTCTGCAGCAGGCCGGGCACGAAGTGCGGCTCGTAGGAGCGGATGATCCGGGCAGCGCCCTCCAGGCTCACATACAGGCTGAACCAGTCCGGCAGCACATCGTGGAACCGCTGCCACCAGCCCGGCTGGTTGGCCTCCTCGGCCAGCTCGACGAACGCGGCCGCCTCCTCGTCGGCGACGCCGTACGTCGTGAGCAGCACCTGCACGTAGGGGATCTTCAGCGCGACCTCGGCCATCTCCATCCGCCGTACGGTCGCCGGAGCCACCCGCAGCACCCGGGCGGCCTCCTCGCGCTTGAGGCCGGCCGCCTCGCGCAGCTCCTGCAGCCGCTTCCCGAGCACCACCTGGCCCACGGTCGGCGCAGCACGCCGCTCACTCACGCCACGCCTCCCCTACGCGCCGAAGTATGCGTGCAGTGTGTCACGCGACGTCGAATCGCACACGTGCCCGACGCAGCCGCACGCGTCACATGCCCGTCAACCCACCGACGCATGCAGGTACTTGGCGGTGGCCGGGTCGGCGGGCAGGAAGGTCTCGATCGCCAACTCGGCCACCGTCACGTCCATCGGCGTGTTGAACGTGGAGATCGAGGACACGAACGACAGGATCCGACCCTCGTGCTCGATCCGCATCGGCAGCGCGAAGTACGCGGCGGACTCGGCTGGTTCGTCCTCGGGCGTGCCCTCCGGGACCGGATAGGCCGCCACCTCCTCGTACAACTCCCGCAGCGCGTCGGAGCGATGAAGGGCGATCTGCCGTTCCATCTGCGCGAGCAGATGGCCGCGCCACTCGCGCAGATTGCGGATGCGCGGCGCCAGACCCTCCGGATGCAGCGTCAGCCGCATCGCGTTCGGCGCGGGCGTCATGAGGGACTCCGGTACGCCGTCCAGCAGCATGGCGATGCCCCGATTCGCCGCGACGACCGTGTACGTGGCGTCGACGACCAGCGCCGGATACGGCTCGTAACCCCGGATCAGCTGCTCCATCCCGTCCCGCAGCGCGTCCAGTGCCGGGTCGTCCAGCGGGGTCTCGGGATAGTGCGGGGCGTAACCGGCCGCCAGCAGCAGCGCGTTGCGCTCCCGTACCGGCACGTCCAGGTGCTCGGCCAGGCGCAGCACCATCTCCTCGCTCGGCCGCGAACGGCCCGTCTCGATGAAGCTGATGTGCCGCGCCGACGAGTCGGCACGCAGTGCCAGTTCGAGCTGGCTGACCCGGCGCCGCTCCCGCCAGGCACGGAGCAGTGGACCCACACCTTTTTCGTTGGGGGCGGGGGCGGGGCCGGACGCGACACTGGTCATACGGACGACCGTAGTCGAGGAGTGTGCGCATGAACGAGCCCTGGAAACCGTCCTGGGAGGCCACGGCGGTGTACCGGGCCCGGGTCCGCGGCTGCCTGCTCGGCGGCGCCCTCGGTGACGCCCTCGGCTATCCCGTGGAGTTCTCCTCCCTCGACCGGATCCGCGCGGCCCACGGCGCACGCGGGGTGACCGGGCTCGTACCCGGCGCGCACGGCGTGGTGGGCCGGATCAGCGACGACACCCAGATGACCCTGTTCACCGTCGAGGCCCTCGTCCAGGCCCACGCACGGGAACGCGCCAGGGCATCGGCGGCGGCTGGTCCCTGCTGCTGCGCCAGGCGTACGAGCGGTGGCTGGAGACCCGGTCGAAGCCCGGCCCGGACCAGGCCGCACCCACCGAGGGCGGCGCTTCGCCGCCCGGCCTGATCACCGAGGCGTGGCTGTACTCCCCCAGAGGGGGCACCCCCAGCCGCGCCCCGGGCAACGCCTGCCCGTCCGGGATCGCCCAGATGTACGCGCCCGACCCGTGGCTCGCGCTCGACGGCAGGCCGGGGCAGGTCAACCCGGACTCCAAGGGCTGCGGCGCGGTGATGCGCTCGGCCCCCTTCGGCCTCGTCAACCCCGCCGACGCGGCCTTCGCCATGGCCGCCCGCGGCGCCCAGATCACCCACGGCCACCCCACCGGCTACTACGCGGCGGGCGCCCTCGCCGCGATCGTGGCGCACCTCGTCGCCGGGGACTCCCTGGAGGGCTCGGTGCTGCGCGCGCTGCGGGACTTGGAGATCCACCCCGGCCACGAGGAGACCTCGGCCGCCCTGCGCGAGGCCGTCGAGCTTGCCGCGCAGGGGACGCCGACGGCGGAGAAGGTCGAGTCACTGGGCGAAGGCTGGGTCGCCGAGCAGGCCCTCGCCATCGGCGTCCACTGCGCCCTGGCGGAACCCCGCGTCCCGGACGCCCTGCTACTGGCCGTCAACCACTCGGGTGACAGCGACTCCACCGGCTCGGCTGCGGCCGCCTGCTCGGCGCGCGCCACGGTGATGTGGGTCTGCCTCATGCCTGGTCGGGCGGGTTGAGGGGCGGGCGCGGGTCGCGGTGCCGGCGGATGACCTGGCCGCGGAGTTCGCGAGGGGCTGAGTGGGGTCGTCTGTGGCAGGCTGAGCGGGTACGTGAGCCCAGGAAGGGAGCCGTTCCATGCCCGTCGAACCGCTGTCCCAGAAGGAGATCGAGGACCGGCTCGCCGAGCTGCCGGGCTGGTCGCTCGACGGGGACCGCATCACCCGTTCGTACCGGCTCGGCTCGCACTTCGCGGCGGCGGCGCTGGTCGTGCACATCGCCCGGATCCAGGACGAGCTCGACCACCACTCCGACCTCACCCTCGGCTACAACACGGTGACCCTGTCCGTGAACACGCACAGCGTCGGCGGTGCCGTCACCGCCAAGGACTTCGGACTCGCCCGCCGGGTGGAGGACATCGCTCCAGGTCACGGGGCACACTGAGGTACGTGCTGGACTACGACAAGGAAGCCGACGCCTACGACGCCTCACGCGGCGGCGAACCACGGGCCGAGGCGGCCGCCGACGCCGTCCTCGGCCTGATCCCCGAGGGCACCCGCCGACTCCTCGACCTCGCCTGCGGCACCGGCATCGTGACCCGGCGGCTGGCGGCGGCCCGGCCGGAGATGACGGTCACGGGCGCCGACCTCGCGCATGGCATGGCACGGATGGCCGCCGCCCGGCTGCCCGGCTCGGTCGTCCTGGCCGACAGCCGCCGACTCCCGTTCCCCGACGGGACGTTCGACGCGATAACCAGCGTCTGGCTGCTGCATCTGATGGACGACCCCGCCGACGTCGGCTCCATCCTCGCCGAGTGCTCCCGCGTGCTCCGGCCGGGCGGTGTGTACGTCACCACGGTCGACAAGGCCGAGGCACACGACGTGGGCAGCGACATCGACGCCGTCCTCGTCCCGCGGCCACGCCGCCCCGCCCCCGACGCGTCCGGCACTGTGGCGGCGCACGCCGCGGAGCACGGACTCCTCCCCGACGGGCGGGCGGCCTTCCCCGGCCTGGGCCAGGGCCGCAGCCCCCGCGGCACCATCGCCAATCTGCGGCGCGGCTGGTTCACCCTGCTGACGCCCGACGACCCGCTGACGGACCGGCTCGCCGAGGCGCTGGCGGCCCTGCCGGACCAGGACCGGCCCCGCCCCGACCCCCGTTTCCGCGTGCGGTCCTTCAGGAAGCCGCGGGCCGGCCGAACTCCATGATCCAGTTGGTCACCCAGGTCTCCCCGCCGTCCACCGAGAACGCCTGCTCCCAGCGGGCCGCGGCGGGGGAGACCCCCGACCACACGAAACGCACCCGTACGTCCTTCCCGTCGTGCGTGTCATCGCCGTAGAACTCGCCGCGGTCGCCCGTGAACCGGCCGAAGACCGGTGGGAAGAGCGTCCCGCTGCGGCTGGAGGCCCAGTTCAGCGACCAGTCGCCGGTCTCCCGGTCGAAGAGCCGCAGGGTCGCGCCCCGGTACCCGAGGCGCGGCATGTCGATCTCGTCGATGTTCGCGGCCCCGCCGAACAGCGGCCGGCAGTGGCTGGTGGCGGCGAACTCCTCCCAGTCGCTGCCGGGGTCCAGGAAGTCGGTGCGGCGGCGGTTGCGGACCTCCCACTCGCCGTGGAGGAAGTCGAAGTCGTGCGGGCTGCTCATGAATGGTCTCCCGTGGTTCCTTCGGGCAGGCTGTCGGTCAAGTAGGCCTCCAGGTCCGGGACTTCGGGCGCCAGCAGATGCCGTACCCAGGCGTCCCGTTCGTGCTGGATCGGCGGGAGCTCCCACACACAGCCGATCCAGGGCAGCTCCGGCCGGATGAAGTGCGTCGGGTCCTCGTCGGGGCAGCCGAGCACCGGCTGGCCCGCCGAGGCGCCCCTGAAGTGCAGGACGTTGTCCCACACCCAGCTGTACGCGTTCAGATAGGCGCCGGTGTCCCCGCCCCGGTGCAGCACGACGAACGTCGCGGGCGGCGTGCCGTCCGGCTCCGGCAGCAGCTGCGGCAGGATCGTGTACGCCGCCTTCTCCACCTCGGGCGCGATGCCCGCCGGGTCCGCGGTGACGTGATAGCGCTTGACGTGCCGGCCGGCCACCTCGATCGGCGGCGGCACGGTCAGCAGTTTCTCCTTGAAGGCCATGCACGGGACGCTAGGCCCGCTTCACTGACATCCTGTGTCAGTGAAGTCCAGCCGACTCGTCTCGATCCTCCTGCTCCTGCAGGCCCGGGGCCGGATGACCGCCGCCCAGCTCGCCGAGGAGCTGGAGGTCTCCGTCCGCACGGTCTACCGGGACGTCGAGGCCCTGAGCGCGGCGGGTGTTCCGCTGTACGGCGACGCGGGCCACGCCGGCGGCTACCGCCTCCTCGACGGCTACCGCACCCGCCTGACCGGTCTGACCACCGACGAGGCCGAAGCCCTGTTCCTCGCGGGCGCCCCCGGCCCCGCCGCCGACCTCGGACTCGGCCCGGTGCTGGCCGCCGCCCAGCTGAAGGTGCGCGCCGCGCTCCCACCGGAACTGCGCGCCCACGCCGACCGCATCAGCGGACGCTTCCACCTCGACGCCCCCGGCTGGTACGCCGACGCCGACGACACCCCGCACCTGCCCGCCGTCGCCGACGCCGTATGGAACGGCCGCGTCCTCGACGTCCTGTACCGCCGCTGGCGCGAGCCCACCGACGTACGGCGCCGCCTGGAGCCGTACGGACTGGTCCTGAAGGCGGGCCGCTGGTATGTCGTCGCCGGACCGGGCCCGCGCACGTTCCGGGTCGACCAGATCCTCCAACTGTCCGTCTCCGACGAGGAGTTCACCCGCCTCGAGGACTTCGACCTGGCCGCCTACTGGACGGCGTACCAGCGGGACTTCCACGACCGGCTGCGCGGGGGAGAGGCGCGGGTCCGACTGGCCCCCGGCGCCCGGCTGCCCGGCCCGGCAGGGCAGGCGGCGCTCTCCAACGGCCGCACGGACGAGAAGGGTTGGACTCTGGCCACCGTCCCCATCGAGTCCGTCGACCACGCCCACGCCGAATTCCTGCGCCTGGGCACGGACATCGAGGTCCTCGCACCCACCGAGCTGCGCGAGCGCATCGCGCGGACCGTCACCGAACTGGCCGAAATCTACGGTAACTCCCCTGCGGGCGGAGGCGACTGAGACGGGAACCCGTCCGTCCTCCCCGGGAGGTACGTCACGTGAAGCACCCGCATCCCCCCACCCACCGCAGACGCCGCAGCGCCGTCCTCTCCGCGCTGACCGCGGTGGCCGCCCTGGTCGGTGCCGGTCTCACCGGCGTCTCCACCGGCACCGCCGCGGCCGCCACCGCGAGGCAGGTCGAGGCGCTCGACCGGGGCGTGGTCAGCGTCCACACCGACAGCGGCAACCTGGTCAGCTGGCGCTGGCTCGGCACCGACCCCGACGACGTCTCCTTCAACGTCTACCGCGCGGGTACGAAGGTCAACTCCACCCTGATCACCGGCTCCACCGACTACTTCCACTCCGGCGCCCCCGCCCAGGCCGACTACACGGTACGGGCGATCGTGAACGGAGTGGAGCAGTCCGACTCGGTCCACGCGATGCAGTTCCGCACGGGCTACAAGGACGTCCCCATCACCCCGCCCGCCGGTGGCACCACCCCCGACGGAGTCGCCTACACCTACGAGGCGAACGACGCCTCCGTCGGCGACCTCGACGGCGCCGGGCAGCTCGACTTCGTCCTCAAATGGCAGCCCACCAACGCCAAGGACAACTCCCAGTCCGGCTGCACCGGCAACACGGTTCTCGACGGCATCAAGCTCGACGGCACCCGTCAGTGGCGCATCGACCTGGGCCGCAACATCCGCTCCGGCGCGCACTACACCCAGTTCCAGGTGTACGACTACGACGGCGACGGCAAGGCCGAGGTGGCCGCGAAGACCGCCGACGGCACGGTCGACGGCACCGGCGCGGTGATCGGCAGCGCGTCGGCGGACCACCGGAACTCCAGCGGCTACATCCTGTCCGGCCCGGAGTATCCGACCATGTTCAACGGGCAGACGGGCAAGGCGATGCAGACCGTCGACTACGTCCCGGCGCGCGGCACGGTCTCGTCCTGGGGCGACTCGTACGGCAACCGCGTCGACCGCTTCCTCGCGGGCACGGCGTATCTGGACGGCTCCCGCCCCTCCCTGATCATGGCGCGGGGCTACTACACACGCACGGTCGTCGCGGCCTGGGACTGGCGCGGCGGCTCCTTCACCCGCCGCTGAACGTTCGACACCAACTCCTCCACCAACAGCGGCAAGGGATACGACGGCCAGGGCAATCACCAGCTTTCGGTCGCCGACGTGGACGGGGACGGCAAGGACGAGATCGTGTACGGCTCGATGGCCGTGGACGACAACGGCTACGGCCTGTGGACGACGAAGAACGGCCACGGCGACGCCCTGCACGTGGGCGACCTGGACCCGTCCCGGGCGGGCCTCGAGGAGTTCAAGGTCGACGAGGACGGCTCGAAGCCCTCGTCCTGGATGGCCGACGCCAGGACGGCACGGATCCTGTGGTCCACACCCGCCAACGGCGACAACGGCCGGGGTGTCTCCGGCGACATCTGGGCCGGCAGCGCGGGCGCCGAGTCCTGGTCGTCCCGCGCGGACGGCGTACGCGACCCGCAAGCCCTCCAGCATCAACTTCCTGGCCTGGTGGGACGGCGACCCCGTCCGTGAACTCCTCGACGACACCCACATCGACAAGTACGGCACCTCGGCCGACACCCGCCTGCTGACCGCCTCCGGCGTCCACTCCAACAACAGCACCAAGGCGACGCCGACCCTGTCCGGCGACATCCTCGGCGACTGGCGCGAGGAGGTCATCTGGCCGACGACCGCCCCGGCCTACGGTGTACACGCCGTAGACGGCACACAGAAGGGCGCGTGCCCGGTGCGGCACGCGCCCTCCTTCTTTTCAGGCGACCGTGCAGGTCTGGTCGCCCACTTCGAATGTCGTGGGTTTCGTGTTGGCGCCCGTCCAGCTCCCCGTGAAGCCGAAGCCCACGGACGAGCCGGCCGCCACCGTGCCGTTCCAGCTCACGTTCTTGGCGTTCACCGCCGCCCCCGACTGGGTCCAGTCCGCGTTCCACAGCTGGGTGATCTTCTGGCCGTTGGGGAAGGACCAGCCGAGTGACCAGCCGTTCCAGGCGGTCGACCCCGTGTTGGTCAGCTGGACGTCGGCCTGGAAGCCGCCCGTCCACTGGTTGGTGACCCCGTAGGTCACCGTGCAAGCACCGGTCGGTGTCGGATCCGTACCGCCACCGCCGCCGGTATCGGACGAGTCGCCGTAGACGACTCCGCGGCCGTTCGTCGACACATACACCCGGCCGTACACCCTAGGGTCACCGGTGATCGCCCCGCCCGTCCAACCCCACTGGTGGGCGTCGTCGTTGATACGGGTCCAGGTCGCGCCCTTGTCCGTGGAGCGGAAGATGCCGCGCACGCCGCCGATCTTCGCGCTGGTGTACAGGGTCTGGTACGAGGCTCCCGGCGCCGCCTTTCCGAAGCCGATGGTGTCGGCCTGCTCGACATCGGCCGACTTGGTGAAGGTCGCGCCGCCGTCCGTCGAGTGCCACAGGCCGTACGCCCCGTCGCTCGCCCCGCCCGCCAGCCACACGTCGCCCTTGGTACCGGGCAGCGCCTTGAAGCGCACGCTGTCACCGCTGGGCACGCCGGTCGCCGCGGACGCCGCGAAGGTCGCGCCACCGTCCGAACTGACGTAGAACTTGCCCGACTTGAAGCCGTAGAAGGTCTCCGGATCGACCCGGTCCGACTCGACGACCGCCCCGGACGGGATGCCGCTCGACGCCGACCACGAGGTGCCGAAGCCCGAGGTGTACTGCACGCCCGCACCGACCGGACTCCACACGAACCGGCTGCCGTCCGCACCGGCCGCGACCGTGCCGCCGCCGCTCACTCCCGAGGGATCCGTCCCCGCGAACCAGTTGGCGCCGTTGTCCGTCGAGAACGCGATGTGCGGGCCCGAGTCCGGATTGCCGACCCGGACCACCGTGTTCGGGTTCGTCTCGGCGAAGTCGAGGCTCGTGGTCGTGGAGAAGGTGGGCGAGGTGTACATCATCGACGGGACCTTGGTGAGATCCGTGTGCCGGAAGCCGCCGATGTCACCGAGCGCGCTGAAGAGCTGCGCGCCGCCCGACGGGGGAGCGGCCAGGTCGTTGACCGACGTCTCCTCCAGCCCCTGCACCATCGGCTTCACCGTGAACCGGCCGCCGCTGTCCCAGTTCGTCAGATTCTCGGTGCCGTAGAGCGTCGCGCCCGTCCCGTACATCATCCGGGCGGAGTTGAACGGGTCGATCTCCAACGACTCCGTCATCCAGCCGAGTTTCGGGCTCTGTTCGGGCGGTGACGGGTTCACTCCGAAGGTCAGCCAGGGGGAGGACGAGACGTCGATCGTGTAGCGGTTCGAGCGGTTGGGGTACGACGTGTAGTCCCACGCCTTCGTCCAGGTGCCGCCGCTGTCCGCGGAGCGGAAGAGCTGGGTGTCCGGCCACCAGGAGCTGTAGGCGGTGGCCATGACAGTGCCGGGGTGCTGACGGTCGATCGTCAGGCCGCTGAAGCCGTAATAGGTGTCCGCCTCCGCGACCGGGCTGATGTTCGTCCAGGTGCCCGTCGCCGTCGCGTACCGCCACAACTGGCCCTTGCCGCCGTCGTACGGGCCGCCCTTGTCGCTGTAGGCCAGGTAGAGGTAGCCGTTCTTCGCGTCCAGCACGCCCTTGTGGGCCAGATATCCGGTCGGCTGACCGGCCAGCCGGGACCAGGTCGTGCCCCCGTCCGCCGAGCGGTACACCGCGTTGTCCTTGTCGGCCACCCCGACGTAGATCGTCTTCGTCGCGCTGCCCGACGTGCCCGTGGACTCGTCGGAGGTGACCCAGACGACGCCCTGGTTGTCGCTGGCGTACCCGGAGGTGTCGCTCGGATCCTGTTGGTAGTTGCCGGGGTTGGGGAAGGACGTCACCTGCGACCAGGTCGCCCCGGAGTCCGTCGACCGCCACAGGCCCTTGCCGCTGGGCGCGCCCAGATACAGCACGCTGTTCCTGTTCGGGTCGATCGCGAGCCGCTCGCCCATGCCGCGGCCGGGCATGTTGCCGCCCAGCTTGAAGGGAAGGCCGGCCTTCTGCCAGCTCGCGCCCCGGTCGGAGGAGCGCAGCACGGCCCCGTTCCCGGGATCCCAGCTGTTGGTGTACGTGCCGACGGCCGCGTACACCTTGTCCGGATCGACCGAGTCGGAGGCCAGGCTGACCACACCGGTGTGCCCCCAGTCGGTCCAGCCGACGGAGTCCAGCAGCGGGGTCCAGGTCTTGGTCGACTCCTGCCAGCGGTAGGCGCCGCCGATGTCGGTGCGGGCATAGACCAGGTTCTTCTCGGAGCGGTTGAACACGATGCCGGGGACGAAGCCGCCGCCGTCGATACGGGCGTTCTTCCAGGTGTAGGTGTCGGCCGCGAGCGGCACTTTCGGGGTGCTTGCGGCCAGGGCGGGCGGACTGCCCGCGAGCAGACCGGCGGCCAGCGCCAGCACGGCCGTGAGGATGCGGGTTCTTCGCACGGGAGGAGTCCTCTCCTGGGGGGAGGGCGGTCCCCAGCGCGGGTGGGGACCGCCGAAGAAGCGCCCCGAAGGGGCAATGCGAACTATTCGAGGAGTTCCGCGTACGAGCCCATGGCCAGGGCGATGTCCGCCTGGACCCAGAAGCGGTGGTACGTGAAACTCGGTGCGGCGCCGCCCGCCGGATAGCTTTCGATCTTCGACCAGGCCGGGTCGTTCTTGTAGAAGGAGCGCAGCGAGGCAAAGGTCGAGGAGGAGTTGATCGTGTCGCCGTTCGGCATCTTGCCGCTCCAGCCGCTCGGGACGTACACGCCGTCGTCGAAGCGGTTGTAGTCGGCGCGGGTCTCCGGGACGGCGATGCCCAGGCTGTCCTGGTAGTTGTTCCACATGCCGTCGAGGAGCGCCTTGGCCGTCGACTTCGCCGTCGCGTCACCGGACTTGGCGGCGTAGTACGGCGAGCATCGACAGGGGAAGGGCGAGCGCAGCGACGACGGCGGTCCATAACCGCCGTACGGCTCTGCGTCTGCGTCTGCGTCCGGGAAGTCCGGGATGCATGTGCTGGTTCCTCCTTGCGCTGGCGAGACGTGGGGAGAAGTCAAGGCTTGAACCAGTGGGAGCGCTCCCATAGTGGGGACGGGGGTGAGAGCGGTCAAGATGCTTGAAGAGTCGAAAAGATTCGACGGACGCCGCCCAGGAAAAGTCAAGCGACTCCCCTGTCCATCGCCGTCACTTGGCGCTACCTTCCTCCGCACCAGTGGGAGCGATTCCGTTCAGTCGACGCGTGCGTCACGCGTCCGAGCGGCAAGGAGTCGCTCATGCGACACCCCCCGCGTTCAGTACTTTTAGCCGTCGCCGGTGCGGTCGCCCTCGTCGGGTCCGCACTGGTGCCGGTGGTCTCGGCGTCCGGGGCCACACCCGCCTGCACGGTCGAGTACTCCGTCACCGGCCAGTGGGACACCGGCTTCCAGGGTGCCGTGAAGATCACCAACAACAAGGCCGCGCTGAGTAGTTGGAGCCTCACCTTCGACTTCGCGAACGGCCAGAAGGTCACCCAGGGCTGGAGCGCCAAGTGGTCCCAGTCCGGCACCACCGTGACCGCAGCCAACGAGAGCTGGAACGGCTCGCTCGGCACCGGCGCGAGTGTCAGCGCCGGGTACCTCGGCTCCTGGTCGGGCAGCAACGCCGTACCGACCGCGTTCAAGCTCAACGGGACGACGTGCAACGTGGATGCGGAGCCCTCGCCCACCCCGACCGAGCCGCCACCGGGCAACGGCAACGCACCCGCCCTGCACGTTTCCGGCAACAAGCTCGTCGACGCCGACGGAAAGACCCGCCGGCTGCTCGGCGTGAACCGCTCCGGCGGCGAGTTCATGTGCGTCCAGGGCTATGGCATCTGGGACGGTCCCGTGGACGACGCGGCGATCAAGGCGATCGCCGACTGGAAGGCCAACGCCGTACGCATCCCGCTCAACGAGGAGTGCTGGCTGGGCCTTTCCAACATCAAGCCCGAGTACGCCGGCGCCAACTACATCAACGCTGCTGATCGACACCTCCCGCAACGGTTGGGGCGGCACCGCACGCCCGGCCGGCCCCGGTCCGCAGACCAGCGTGGACACGTACATCGACGGCGGCCGCTACGACCGCCGGATCCACGTCGGCAACTGGTGCAACCAGTCCGGAGCCGGTCTCGGCGAGCGCCCGCAGGCCGCCCCGGCGACCGGGATCGACGCCTATGTGTGGATGAAGCCGCCGGGTGAGTCCGACGGCTCCAGCACCGCAATCGCCAACGACGAGGGCAAGGGCTTCGACCGGATGTGCGACCCGACGTACACGGGCAACGCCCGCAACGGCAACAACATGTCCGGCGCCCTGCCGAACGCGCCGCTGTCCGGGCACTGGTTCTCCGCCCAGTTCCAGCAGTTGATGCAGAACGCCTACCCGCCGCTGCCGTAACGCGGTGACGGTGATCCGCCGGGGTCAGCTCTTCGGGGACAGACCCCGGCGGATCGCGCGTTCCACCGGCGAGTGGTCGCCGTCCGGCCGGTCCAGCTCCAGCGGCGACTCCAGGTGCAGCGGCGGCTGAGCCATGAACCGGGGCCGGGCCCCGTGGTGCGGCTGGGCGGCGTGCACCAGGAAGGGGTGGCAGAGATAGACGTCGCCGGGGCTGCCGGTGGCGTACGCGAGCGGGCGGTGCGCGGAGGCGGCGGCCACCTGCGGGCCGAGCTCCAGGAACGAGGCGCCGGCCTCGCCGTACGGCTCCAGGACCGGCGGCACGTCGAGGTGCGAGCCGACCCTGATCCGGGTCGGGGCGTCCTCCTCGGTCACCTCGCCGAACAGGAACAGCATCAGCAGCGCACGCTCCCTCGACCGCAGGTTGGTGTGCCACGCCGTGGCGCCCTCCGGGAGATAGCTGCCCTCGATGTGCCAGCCCGCGTCGTCCGGCTCCTGTGCGTGCGGGAAGCGCAACGGGAAGCTCCCCAGCGAATAGCGCGGGACCCAGCGCCGCTCACCGACCAGCAGGTCGAACGCCTCGTGCAGTACGGCGGAGTTGGCGGCGACCGCGAACGGTCCCTGGGCCATGCCGCCCACCCACACCACCGGGTCCTTCCAGCTGCCGGGGTCGTCCGGGTCGTACCCCGTCTCCCGCCAGAGCAGCCGCGCGCAGTCCTCGGTGACGCGCTTCGGGACGGCGCCCTCGATCTTCACGAACCCGTCCTCGATGAACCGCTCCGTCAGCTCGTCGTCCATCGGGCCATCCTCGGCGACCGGTGTTGCCGTACGCACCCCGTTTTTTGCCGCCCCGGCAACAGAGCTGGCCCCGGCCCGGTGCGTCGGCGCAAGCTGGCCCCACCCGGACGAGAGGCTGACCACCATGGCGCACCACCACCAGCACAACCACAACCACGGCCACAACCACGGCCACGGCCACGAAGACACTGACATCGACTGGGCGGCCATGGCGCCGCACCTGGAGGCGCAGGCGGAGTTGCTCGCCCCCGTCTACGAACGGGCCATGGCCTGGCTGGCGAAGGAGGTGACCGAGCCGGGGCTGATCGTGGACGCGGGCAGCGGGCCCGGTGTCGTGTCGTGCCTGTTCGCCGAGGCGTTCCCGGGCGCCCGGGTCATGGCCGTGGACGGCACCGAGCCGCTGCTGGAGCGGGCCCGCGACCGTGCCGCCCGCCAGGGCGTCGGGGACCGCTTCGGCACCCTGGCCGGTGAACTCCCCCGTGTGCTGGACGAGTTGGACTACCCGGCCGACCTGCTGTGGGCGAGCCGCAGCCTGCACCACCTCGGCGACCAGCGGGCCGGGCTCGCGGCCTTCGCGGCCCGGCTGGCCCCCGGCGGCACCCTGGCCCTGCTGGAAGGCGGCCTGCCCTCCCGGTTCCTGCCCCGGGACATCGGCATCGGGCGGCCGGGGCTGCAGGCGCGGCTCGACGTGGTCGAGGAGGAGTGGTTCGCACGGATGCGGGCCGACCTGCCCGGCGCCGTCGCCGTGACGGAGGACTGGCCCGCCCTGCTGGCAGCCGCAGGTCTGAAGCACACCCGCACCCGCAGCTTCCTGCTCGACCTGCCCGCACCCGTCTCCGACCGGGCCCGCGCCTACATCGCCACGACCCTTTCCCGGGTCCGCGAGGCCGCCGCCGACGCCCTCGACGCCGACGACCGCGCCACGCTGGACCGGCTCCTCGACCCGGCCGACCCGGCGAGCGTGCACCTGCGGCCGGACGTGTTCGTGCTGTCCGCGTACACGGTGCACACGGCCGTACGGCCCGTGTAGCCGCCGGGGCCGCGGCGGTTCAGCACCGTCCCGGGCGCGCGTACACACTCACCCGCGCACCCCGCACCGTCCGGGTGCCGCACTCGTCGAAGTGTTCGGCGAGCACCTGCCGCTTCGTCTCCTCCTGCGCGGTGGCGTCCAGCGGCTGTCCGGCCGGGTCGCGCAGGACGACGATCCGCCGGGCGGCGAGGACGCGGGCCCGGATGACGGAGGGGGCGGCCTCGGTGCCGTACAGCGTGCCGGAGTCCGCCGGGCCGCGGTCCAGGGCGAGATCGCGCAGCCCGCGGAAGGAATCCTTCTCGACCAGGGACCACACCCGGCGCCGGGACGGCGTGTACAGGATCCCGTCGGCGCCCTCGCCCGCCGTGCGGACGGCCGCGGCCACGGCGGTCACGTCGTCGACGCGGCTCTGCGGGGTGCGCAGACTCAGGGTGACCGGAAGCTGCGCGACGACGGTGGCCCCCGCGGCGAGCGCCGCCCCGGCCCGGATCCGGCCGCCCGCGCGCAGCAGCCGGTCCAGCGCCGCGCCGACCAGCAGCGCCGTCCCCGCCTGGCCGTAGAGGACGTAACGGTCCACATACAGCGGCTTGACCAGCGACACCAGCAGGAGCAGCAGCCCGGGCACGATGAAAAGGGGCAGGGCCAGCCCCACGAGGCCGACCCGACCCGCATCCCGCCCTCGCGGCAGCAGCGCGGCACAGGCCGTCCCGAGCAGCGTCAGCCCGGCGAAGCCCACCAGCGCGCCCGCCCGGGTGCCGCCGATCCAGGCCACCTGCTCCGACTGGCCCATGCTCACCACGGCCAGAGGAGCCACGCCCGCCCCGGCGAGGAGCGCGGCGCGCGCCCAGTCGCGGCGGGCCGCGCGGGGTACGGCCACCGCGTGCGCGGCCGCCACCAGCACCGCGAACTCGTGCAGCAGGCAGGCGGACAGCACGACCGTGCCATAGGCTGCCCAGGCCCGCCCGGTGCCCGACTCCACCGCCCGGACCAGCAGATACGACGCCCACACGACCAGCGCGCACACCAGCGCGTACGAACGGCCCTCCTGTGCGTACCGCTGGACCGGCGGCAGGACCGCGAACACCAGCCCGGCCGTCACTCCCGCGCGCGGCCCGGCGAGCCGGCGGCCCAGCACCGCCAGCGTCCCGGCCGCCACCGCGGTCGCCAGTACCGACGGCAGCCGCAGCACCAGCAGCGGATCGGCCCACCCGAAGACCCGGAACAGGGCGTGCATCAGCAGGTAGTACAGGCCATGCACCGCGTCCGCCCGCTCCAGCGCCCGCCACAGCCCGGGCAGGCCGCGCCGCGCCATGTCGTACGTCACCGCCTCGTCCCGCCACAGGCTCCCGTCGCGCCGTACGCCCCACAGGCCGAGGGCCAGGGAGAGCACGACGGGCGCGAGTACGTGGACGTACCGGCGGGGGACGCTCGGGGCGGCGGTCGGGAGTGCGGCCCTCGGGGGCCGGGTGACGGTGGCGATGGCGGGCTCCGGTACGTGTCGGGACGGCGGGCCCCGGTGAGCGGGGCCGCGTGGACGTGCACCGACGAGTCCAGGCGCCGCACGATTGATGGGCAGCCCCCGTCCCGAGCGCCAATCAATCGCCGTACGCGGGTTGTTAGCGTGGAAGGCGGCCGCGATGGACGGGGGAGACGTGCATGGGGCGTCGTGAGAAGCCGCTGGATCCGGGGGCGGGAGCGGTGCAGCGGTTCGCGTACGAGCTGCGCAAACTGCGCGACGAGGCGGGCACGCCGACCTATCGCGCGATGGCGCACCGGGCCGGCTACTCCGGGCCGACGCTGTCGGCGGCGGCCGCCGGAGAGCGGCTGCCCACCCTGCCGGTGGTCACCGCGTACGTCACCGCGTGCGGCGGCGACCCGGGGGAGTGGGAGCGGCGCTGGCGGGCGGCCGTCGCCGAGGCGGCCGACGAACGGTCCCCCGGGGAGGACACCGACAGCCCGTACCCGGGACTCGCCCGGTTCGGCACCGGGGACCGCGACCACTTCCACGGCCGCGACGACCTCGTCGCCGAACTCGTCGCCCACGTGCGGCGGTTCAGCGTCGGGGCGGTCGTCGGCGCGTCCGGCAGCGGCAAGTCGTCACTGTTGCGGGCGGGACTGATCCCCGCCCTGCGGGAAGCACACGACCGGCCTCCGGCCGCGATCCGCGTCCTCACCCCCGGCAGCCGTCCGGCCCGAACCCACGAAGCCCTGTTCACCCCGCACGACGCTCCCGGCGACACGCTCCTGGTCGTCGACCAGTTTGAGGAGGTCTTCGCACTGTGCGCCGATCCGGCCGAACGCGAGCTGTTCATCGGCCGGTTGCTCACCGCGCTCGACCCGGCCGCCGGGCTGCGCGTCCTCATCGCCGTACGCGCCGACTTCTACGCACGCTGCGCCGAGCACGGCCCCCTCGCGGAGGCGCTGCGCGACTCGACTTTGCTGGTCGGCCCGATGCCGCCGCAGCGGCTCCGGGAGGCCGTGGTCAGACCGGCGGCCGCGGCCGGTCTGGTCGTCGAACGCGACCTGACCGCCCGGATCGTCGCCGACGCCGCCGGCGAACCCGGCGGGCTCCCGCTGATGGCCCATGCCCTGCGCGAGGTCTGGCGGCGGCGCACCGGCAAGACCCTCACCCTGGCCGCCTACGAGTCCATCGGCGGCATCCGGGGCGCGGTCGCCCACACCGCAGAGGACGTGTACGCCCGCTGCACCCCCGCCGAGGCCGTCACCGTCCGCGCCCTGCTCCTGCGGCTGGTCAGCCCCGGGGACGGCACCGAGGACACCCGGCGCCCGGCCGACCGCACCGAACTCGGCACCGGCCCCGGCGCTCGCGTCCTCGAACGCCTGGTCCGTGCCCGCCTGTTGACCGTCGACGGTGACACGGTCGACCTCGCCCACGAGGCCCTGCTCGGCGCCTGGCCCCGGCTGCGCGGCTGGATCGACACCGACCGCGAACGCCTGCGCGCCCACCGCCGCCTCACCGAAGCGGCCCGGAACTGGGCCGAACTGGACCGGGACGCGGGGGCGTTGTACCGGGGGGTGCGACTGACCGAGGCACGCGAGTTGTTCGCCGAACCGGGGTCGGGCCAGGGGGAGTTGAGCCGCCTGGAGCGTGACTTCCTGACGGCGAGTGTCGAGGCGTACGAACGCGGGCGGCGGGCGAGGACCCGGGCGACCCGGCGACTGCGCGCGCTCACCGCGGCGCTCGCCGCGCTGCTGTGTCTCGCCGTGACCGCGGGCGCGGTGGCCTGGCGGCAGAGCGGGGTGAGCGAGCGGCAGCGCGACGAGGCGGAGGCCCGCCGGGTGGCCGCGCTCGCGGACAGCCTCCGCGCCTCGGAACCGCGCACCTCGATGCGCCTGGCCCTCGCAGCCTGGCGCACCGCCGACCTGCCCGAGACGCGCCAGGCGCTGCGGACGGCCGCCGCGCAGAGCGAGCACGACGTGTTCACCGAGCCGGAGGAGGGGGGCCGTACCCTCAACGCGCCGTCGAGTCTCAGTGCGGACGGGCGGATCCTGACGACGGTCGCGCACGACAAGGCGATCCAGTGGGACGTGCGTGCGCACCGGCTCCTGCGGTCCCTCACCCGCCGGGGACTGTCCGCCGGATACACGGACGTCAGCGCCGACGGCCGCCTGCTGGCATACCGCGACCCGGCATCGAGCAAGGGCCTGCGGGTCACCGATCTGCTGGACGGGAGCACACGTCGGCTGCCGACCGGCTCGTGGCAGGACACCGACGGTGCCGGGTTCGGACCGAGCGGACACACCTTCTGGATACGCCGGCTCACGGGCGAACACGCGGTCTACGAGGTGTGGGACGTACGCGCCCGGAGGCTGCTGGCACGGTACGGACGAGGAGACCGCGGCGGTGCGGGCCCCGTGCTGAGCGGTGACGACCGCTACGCCGCCTGGTGCGGAGAAGACCGGCGGACGCTGCGGGTGCTCGACCTCGCCAAGGGCCGCCGAGTCGGCACACGAGTGCCGTCGGCCACCGAACAGCTGCTGTGCCGGGGCGATGTGCTCACCTTCACCCCGGACGGCGGGGCCGTCGCGACCGCCACCACGTCCGGCGTGGTGACCTGGGACTTCCGTACCGGGCGGGAACGGCCTCGGCTGCCCGTGGCGGGTGGCGCGTACGAGGTGGTGTTCGCCGGTCCGTACGCGCTCACCTGGGCCCAGGGCTCCCTGGCCCTGTGGCGGACGGATCTTCCGGCCCCGGCCGACGGTGGCCCGCGCGAGCCGCTCCTCACCCTTCCCGTCGAGGGCACGGCGGTCTCCGGACTGCGCCTCGACACCGCCGACGGCGTACTGCGCTATGAGGCGGACGGCAGGACCGTCGGCGTCCACACCCTCTCCCTGCACGGTCTGACCGGCAGGACCTGGCGCGAGAAGGCAGCGGGCGGGGCAGCCTTCGACGCCTACGGACGGCCGGCCCGGCCGCGCCGCGCGAGCGTGCGCGGGGCCGAAGCGGTGGTGGTCGACCCGGCGGGCCGTACCGCGCTCACCGGTGAGGGATTGCTCGTCGACCTCGCGACGGGCAGGAAGAGGACGGCCGTCACCGGGGAGGACCTGCTCACCGCGGGCGCCATGAGCGCCGACGGCCGCCATCTCGCCACGGCCGACTACCGCGGCCGCCTCACCCTGTGGGATCTCCGCGCCCGCCATCGGATCGCCGTCCTACGAGCCACGGGAAGCACCACCGACCGGCTCGCCCTGGCCTTCTCCCGGGACGGCTCAATGCTCGCGGTGGGCGCGCCGGACGGCTCCGTGCAGGTGTGGGAGACGGCGCAGCCCCACCTCGGGCCTGCGACCCTCCCCGCCGGGGACGGCCCGGTCCTCGCGGTCGGATTCGGCCCGAACGGCGCCGAGTTGCATCTCGCGACGCCCCATCTGCCGGACCGGCTAAGTGCGTTGGCGCCGGATCGCGCGGCCGCCGAGGTGTGTTCGCGTGCGAACGGCGGTGCCACGAAGGCGCAGTGGCGCCGCTACCTGCCCTCGGTGCCGTACCGCGATACGTGCGCCGCTTGACTTCGAGAGCGCTCCAAATGATGAACTCCCGTAGTTCACCGAACCACAGGGGGTAACCATGACCGACTCTCCGGTCGCGCTCATCACCGGCGGCGGCAGCGGCATCGGTGCCGCCGTCGCCCGGCGGTTGCTGGACGCCGGGCACCGGGTCGCCGTCACCGGGCGGGGAGAACCGCGGCTGCGCGCGTTCAGGGAGGGGCTCGGCAACCCGGACGGGCTGCTGACGATCGTCGGGAACGCGGCCGAGTACGACGACGTACAGGCGGCCGTCGCCGCCACGCTGAAGGAGTTCGGGCGGCTCGACACGGTCGTCGCCAACGCGGGTTCCGCCACCCACGACTCGGTCGCGGAGGGCGATCCCGCCGGGTGGACCGACATGGTGCTGACCAACGTGCTCGGCCCGGCCCTCCTGATCCGCGCCTCCGTCGACGCCCTGAAGGAGACCCGGGGCAGGATCGTGCTCGTCGGCAGTGTCGCCGGGTTCGTCAACACGCCCGGCAATCTGTACGGCGCCACCAAGTGGGCGGTCACCGGCCTCGCCGAGAATACCCGCCGCCAGGTCACCGAGTGGGGCGTGGGCGTGACCCTGGTCGCCCCCGGCCGGGTGGAGACCCCGTTCTGGGACGGCCTGGGCAGTCTTCCGCCCGGCCACCTCCTCACCGCCGACCAGATCGCCGACACGGTCGTCTGGGCCGTCCGGCAGCCCGACGGTGTCGACGTCAACACCGTGGTCGTCCGGCCGATCGGGCAGCCCAACTGACGTACGCACAGGGCCCGGTACCGCCCCAGGCGCGGTACCGGGCCCTCTCCCCTCCCGGCTCAGTTGTTCTGGAGGAACTGTTTCGCCAGCTGGTCGCCGAGAGTCACCGCCGCGCTGTGGCTCTCGATGGGGGAGACCTTGGAGTTCTTGAACAGGATGTACGTCACGCCGGAGTCCACGCCGCCGGTCGCCGGGTCGGGGTCGATGCCGAGCGCCTTGGCGGTGGCGTACGAGGCCTCGCCGATGATCTTCGTGGGGCCGGTGTCGCCGACGACCGCGTACTCGACCTTGTTGTTGTAGATGACGGCGACCACTCCGCCGCCCTTGATGCCGGCGCCGGCGTAGTTCCAGATGCTGCTGGAGCTGGGCACGACGACATACGGCAGTGACTCGGCCTTCAGGGGCTTGCCGTTGGACTGGTGGAAGGCCGTGTCGTCCTGGTACCAGGGGTCGCGGTTCTCGTTGCAGTTGGTGGTGCGCTGGCCGTCGCAGTCGATGTCCATGTCGGCCTTCCAGAACACCGCGCCGTTCTTGCCGCACACGGGGATGGTGGCCGAGGTCTCGTCGTCGGTCTTGTACTTGCCGTTGGATATCTGCGAACAGGACTTCACCTTGGCGAGCAGATCGGCCGCGCTGACCGAGCCCTCCTGGGCGGACCTCGGGGTGGTGGTGCCGGAGGCGCTTGCGGGGAGTACGCCGGCGGCGAGCAGTGCGGCCCCGGAGGCCGCGGCGAGGGTCAGTGTTCGAACGCGCACTGTGGGGGACCCTTCTGTTAGGAAACTTTCCTTACCGGGTCCGTACAACTTGGCGCTCTTTACGTGGCCCCGTCAAGCCCTGTGGCGCGAACGGGTGTTCCGTGTGCCGTTTGCGGTGATCTGCCCGCCAGAGAACACTGGCGATATCGGTCATTCCGGAATTTTGCGACCGATATGCACACGGTTTCTGGGAGGCGAGGCGTCATGTTCGTACGGACCGTCTATGTGACCGGTGATCCCACCAAGATCGATACGGCCATCAGAACCCTGAACACGGAGGGTCGGGACCTGCTCGAAGAGCGTCCCGGCTACCGCGGTGCGGGCGTCTTCGTGGACCGGGAGCTGGGCAAGCTCTTCTCGGCGAGCTGGTGGACCTCCGAGGAGGCCAGACACAACAGCGACGAGGTGATGCGCGAGCGACGCGGTGCCCTCCTAGGACCGTTCGCGGGGACCGTGGCGGTCGAGAACTACGAGGCCGCGGTCTTCCATGCGCAGCAGATGCCGAGGACGTCCGGCGGCCTGCGCATCACCAGGCTGGAGTTCGAGCCCGCGGACACGGAACTGGTCGCCGATACGTTCCGGGCCAGTGTGCTGCCCCGGCTGGAGACCCTTCACGGGCTGGCCAGGGCCTCCCTGCTCGTGGACCGGGACCGCGGACGCGGCATGGTCCACGTCCTGTTCGTCGACCACGAGTCCATGGCCGCTTCCCGCTCGGCCCAGGCCATGGCCCGGCACGAGGGGGCGGCCAAGGCGCATGTCACCGTGACCGGTCTTGAGGAGTTCGAGGTCGTCCACGCGGACGTGCACCCCGACTGAGGCCCTGTGTCCGGCGGTTGACCGGCGCCTCGCCCTGTTCACGCGTGTGCCCCGCCGGGCGGGAGGCCGCCCGGCGGGGCACACGCGCGTACGGAAGCGGGCCTCGGCGCGGGCCGAGGGCGGGCCTCAGCCCATGTCGAAGGTGGCCGGGTCCGGACCCAGCCGCCGGTCCTCGTTCAGCGCGCTGATCGCCGCGAGGTCCTCGGTGTCCAGGCTGAAGTCGAAGACGTCGATGTTCTCCTTGATCCGGGACGGCGTCACGGACTTGGGGATCACGATGTTGCCCAGCTGGAGGTGCCAGCGCAGCACGATCTGGGCCGGGGTGCGGTTGTGTTTCTGGGCGATGGCGACGATCGCCGGCACCTCCAGCAGCCCCTTGCCCTGGCCGAGCGGGGACCACGCCTCGGTGTGGATGCCCTGCTGTGCGTGGAACGCGCGGGCCGCGTGCTGCTGCAGATGCGGGTGGAGTTCGATCTGGTTGACCGCCGGGATGACCGAAGTCTGCGCCAACAGGTGTTCCAGGTGCTCCGGAAGGAAGTTGGACAGGCCGATGGCACGGACCCGGCCGTCGGCGAGGAGCTTCTCGAAGGCCTTGTAGGTCTCGATGTACGTGCCCCGGGACGGCAGCGGCCAGTGGATCAGGTACAGGTCGAGGTAGTCCAGACCCAGCTTCTGGAGGGACACGTCGAAGGCGCGCAGTGTGGCGTCGTACCCCTGGTCGCTGTTCCAGAGCTTGGTGGTGACGAAGACGTCCTCGCGGGGCAGGCCGGAGGCGGCGATCGCCTTGCCGGTGCCCTCTTCGTTGCCGTAGATGGCCGCTGTGTCGATGCTGCGGTACCCGGCCTCGAGTGCCGTGGCGACGGCTCGCTCTGCCTCGTCGTCCGGCACCTGCCAGACGCCGAAGCCCAGCTGGGGCATCTCGACGCCGTTGTTGAGGATGATCGGGGGGACCTTGCTGCTCACGAGCTCTTGATCCTTCGCTTGTCGACAGGTGAAGTACCACCATCGTCAACGATCACGAGCCAGGATGCATTCCTGACCGCCGAATCCATCGGAACTGACCGGCGAGTCAGTTGCGGACACGGAGAATGGCCGGAAATGCATCCGACGTTATCGGTCCGGACCATTGACCGCGGCCCGTCATCCCGGGACTCTGAATCCCGCCGCCGAACGCGTCGATGAACTGGGTGCACACATGTGAACACCCGACGCCATTGGCGCCTGTCTGCGCATCTGAGAACCCCCACCCTCAGGAAAGCAGGTACGTACACATGAATGAGACCCTGCCCGAGGCCCGCCAGATGGAACGGACCGTTCAGGAGACATCGGATGAAAACGTCTGGCAAAGCCCCGGCTACACCGTTGTGGAAACCGCGCTCGAAGTGACCGCCTACGCCCTCGGCGACCGCTGACCCGAGGCACGGCGAACCGCACCATGACCACGACACCCGTACGCGCCGACGGCGCCGCGCCCCCGTGGCCGGCCGCCGAGTTCACCCGGCGGCTGTGCGCCGTCACGGCCGAGCGCTACCACGACCGTCACCCCTTCAACCTGCGGATGCACCGCGGCGAACTCACCCCCGGTGAACTGCGCCGCTGGATCGCCAACCGCTTCCACTACCAACGGCACATCCCCGTCAAGGACGCCCTCGTCCTCGCCAAACTCGACCGTCCCGCGCTGCGCCGCGCCTGGCTGCGCCGCATCCGCGACCACGACGGCACGGCCGAGGGCGAGGGCGGCATCGAACGCTGGCTGCGGCTCGGCGAGGCGGCCGGCCTCACCCGGGACGAACTGTGGGACACCACCCGGGTGCTGCCCGGGGTGCGTCACGCGGTCGAGCGGTACGTCTCCTTCTGCCGCCGGCGTCCCGCGCTCGAGGCCGTCGCCGCCTCCCTGACGGAGCTGTCCGCACCCGACCTGATGCGCATCCGCATCGCCGCCTTCGAACGGCACTACCCATGGATCGACCCGGCCGGCCTCGCCTACTTCCGCACCCGCGTCGGCCAGGGCGCCCGCGACGGCGAGGAGGCCCTCGCCCTCGTCCATGCCTGGGCCCGCACCCGTGAGCAGCAGGAACGGGCCGTGGCCGCACTGGTCTTCAAGTGCGACGTGCTGTGGGCGCTGCTGGACTGTGTCGACGAGGGCGACAGCGGCGCCGGGGGCGGGCCATGACCTGGCGTCCCGTCCTGTCCCGGGGCGTGGTGCTGCGCCACGACCGGGTGCGCGGCACCGATCTCCTGCTGCTGCCCGAACGCGTGGTCGTGCTGCACGGCCGGGCGGGCGGCGTGCTGCGGCTGTGCGACGGCAGCCGGGAGGTGCGCGAGATCGTCGCCGAACTGCGCGCGGGATACCCGGGGGCACCGGTCGCCGCCGAAGTCCCCTACTTCATCGCGGCGTTGCGGAAGGAGGGCTGGCTGACATGACCCCGGATCCCCCGTGGGCCCTGCTCGCGGAGCTCACCCATGGCTGCCCGCTCCGCTGCGGGTACTGCTCCAACCCCGTCGAACTGGTCGGTCGGTCAGAAGAGCTGACCGCGGAGCAATGGGCCGGAGTGTTCCGGCAGGCGGCCGCGCTGGGCGTCGTACAGACCCATCTGTCGGGCGGTGAACCGCTGTTGCGGCGGGATCTGCCGGACATCGTCGCCGCCGCCGACACCGCCGGTCTGTACACGCAGCTCGTCACCAGCGGGCTCGGTCTGGGTGAGCGGCGGCTGGCCGCACTCGTGGACGGCGGACTGCGCAGTGTCCAGCTCTCCGTCCAGCACGCGGACCCGGTGGCCTCCGAACGCATCGCGGGCGTCCGCTCGTTCGCGGCCAAGGAGCGGGCCGCCCGGCTGATCCGGGCGGCGGGAGTCCCCTTCGGGCTCAACGTCGTCCTGCACCGGGGCAACCTCGACGCCCTCGACGATCTGATCGCCCTCGGTGTGGCCTGGGGCGCGGACCGGATCGAGCTCGCCAACACCCAGTTCCACGGCTGGGCGCTGCGCAACCGGCCCGTCCTGTTGCCGACCCCCGAGCAGACCCGGCGGGCCCACGACACGGTGACCGACTGGCGTCAACGGCTCCGTGACGGGCCGGAGTTGGTATGGGTCGCGCCCGACCTGGTGGATGCCACGGCCAAGCCCTGCATGGGCGGCTGGGGCAGGGTCTCGCTCACCGTCGCGCCCGACGGCACGACCCTGCCCTGCCCCGCCGCGGCCGCCCTCCCGGGCCTCGACCCGCCGAACGTGAAGGACCGCCCGCTCGACTGGATCTGGCGGCGGTCGAAGGCCTTCAACGCGTTCCGCGGTGAGTCCTGGATGCCGGATCCCTGCCGCGACTGCGCCCTGCGCACCACCGACCACGGCGGCTGCCGCTGCCAGGCGTACGCGCTCACCGGCGACGCCGCCCGCACCGACCCCGCCTGCCGGCACGCCCCCGACCACCACCTCGTACGCGACCTCGTGCGTCTCGCGGACGCAGGACGAGACCTCGCGTACGCCTATCGCGAAGGAGGAACATGAGACGCCGACGTCTGCGGGCGGTGCTGACGGCACTCACGCTGACCACGGGTGGCCTGGCCGCACTGCCCGCCGCCGTCCCCCCGGCCGCCGCCGCCCCTGCCCCGCACCGGCCCGCGGCCGCCACCGACTGGTCCACGGCCGTGGTCGACTCCACCATGGCCCGCTACACACCGGCCACCATCGGCGGCTGGTCGTATCCGGTGGGCCTCTACCTCTACGGCCAGTACCTCACCTACCGGCGCACCCACGACGCGCGCTACCTCGCCTACATCAAGAGCTATGTCGACCGCTTCGTGAAGAGCGACGGCTCCATCGGCCAGTCCTTCAACAACCTGGACAGCATGCAGGCCGGCCGGCTCCTGGTGATCCTGCACCACGCGACGGGCCAGGACCGCTACCGCAAGGCGGCCAAGAAGATCCGCGACCGTCTGGCCACCTACCCGCGCACCGGCGACGGCGGCTTCTGGCACGCCGACAACAGCAGCCGCGCCCATCAACTCTGGGCCGACGGCGTCTACATGGTGAACCCGTTCCTCGTCGAGTACGGCAGGGAGTTCGGCGACAGCGCATACACGAACGACGAGGCGGCCAGGCAACTCGCCGTCTACGGCGGCCATCTCCAGGTGGCGAACGGACTGCTGAAGCACGCCTACGACGAGTCGAGGACCGCGAGCTGGGCCGACCCGCACACCGGGCTCGCGCCCGAGCACTGGTGCCGGGCGATCGGCTGGTACTCCATGGCGATCGTCAATGTGCTCGACGCGATCCCGGCCGGCCATCCGCGAAGGCCCCAGCTCCTCGACATCCTCCGGCGGCTCGCGGCCGGTCTGGAGAAGTACCAGGACCCGGCGACCGGGCGCTGGTTCCAGGTCGTCGACAAGGGCGGACGCGCCGACAACTGGACCGAGACGTCCTGCTCCAGCATGTTCACCTACGCGTTGTCCCGGGGCGTCCAACAGGGCTATCTGGACCGGCACTTCGCGGGCGTGGCCCGGCGCGGCTACGAGGGCGTGCTGGCGAAGGTCTCCATCGGAGCGGACGGTCACACGAACCTCGCCGACATCTCCATCGGCACGAACGTCGGCGACTACGCGTACTACATCGCCCGCACCCGGGCCACGAACGACTTCCACGGCCTCGGGGCCTTTCTGATCATGAACGAGCAGCTGCGAGGAGATTAGTGTCATGAGCACATCCAGAAGGGCGGTGCTCGGTGCCGCACTCGGCGGCGCCGCGGGAGCCGCGGTCGGCCTGCCCGCCCCACCCGCCTCGGCCGCGTCCTGGCAGCTGAAGTGGTCGCCCTCGGCGAGCCGCGACGGCCTCGGCGCCTTCGAGACCGTCGAGGACGACCGCGCGAATTCCCACCCCGCCGGGCGCCCGCACATCCACGCCACCGGCGACAACTGGCGCTTCACCATGCACAAGGTCGACCGCGACACCTCGACCGACCGTCAGCGCCAGGAGGTCACCGGCCTGCGCACGAGCGGCAGCGGCTATCTGAAGTGGACCCAGGGCCAGACCTGGCGGATCACCTACTCGATGTACATCCCGAGCTCGCTGAAGGCGACCACCACCTTCACCCACATCATGCAGATGAAGCAGCCCGGCAACGGCACCTCGCCGATCGTCGTGCAGTCCCTGCGCCGGGTGAACGGGGTGCAGACCATCGAGCTCAGGCTGGCCATCGACGACATCCTCGTGGGCCGTACCGATCTCGCGCCGCTGCACGACAAATGGACCGACGTCGACTTCCAGATCAAGGTCGGCAACGGCTCGGCCGGTTCGGTCCGCTGGATCCTCAAGAGCGGTTCCACGACCGTCGTCGACAAGGCCAGGACCGGCGTCGACACCTTCCTCGCCGACCGCGTCCGTCCGAAGTGGGGCATCTACCGCTCCCTCGGCGACACCTCCGGCTCCCTGCAGGACACCTACCTGCTCCTCACCAATCTCCGCGGCTACCAACTCGTCTGAGGAGCCGTCATATGCCTTCCACCACCCCCCACCGAAGAGGTGCGGCGGCGATCGTGCTGTCCGTCCTCGCCGTCGTCCTCGGCCTCGCCCGCCCCGCGGCCCTCGCCGTCCCCCAGCCGGCGCCGCGCGCGGCCGCCGTCTTCGACGTGCGCGACTACGGCGCCAAGGGCGACGGATCCGCCAACGACACCCCCGCCGTCAACAAGGCCATCACCGCGGCCAATTCGGCCGGCGGCGGCACCGTCCGCTTCCCGGCCGGCACCTACAAGTCCAAGAACACCATCCACATGAAGAGCAACGTGACGCTCCAGGTCGACACGGGCGCCACGATCCAGGGCTCCTCCGCGGACACCTACGACCCGCCCGAGTCCAACCCGTACGACAAGTACCAGGACTACGGGCACAGCCACTTCCACAACGCGATGATCTACGGCGACCGGCTCACGAACATCGGCTTCGTCGGCGGCGGGGTCATCGACGGGGCCGGCAACCTGATCACCGGCAACCCCAGGTCCGGCGAGGCCGACAAGATCATCTCGCTGACGAGGTGCGACGGGCTGCGCCTCGGCGACGGTCTCACCCTGCGTCGGGGCGGCCACTTCGCGGCTCTCGTCAATGGCTGCAAGAACGTCACCTCGGACCACCTCACCATCGACACCGCGAGCGACCGCGACGGCTGGAACATCATCTCCACCACCGATGTCACGGTCACCCACGCCCACATCAAGGCCAATGACGACGCCCTGGTGTTCAAGAGCGACTACGCCCTCGGCGCCAAGCTGCCCAACGGCCATGTGAGGGTGAGCGATTCCTATCTGTCGGCCCGGTGCTGCAACGCCCTGATGTTCGGCTCCGAGACCTGCGGCGACTTCTCCGACTACCAGTTCGAGAAGATTCGTATCGAGGGCGCCGACAAGTCCGGTCTCGGCATGGTGTCCATGGACGGTGCGAAGATCTCCGACGTCCACTACCGCGACATCACCATGACCGGCGTCCACTCGCCCATCATGGAGAAGATCGGCACACGCAAGCGGTGCGGCAACAGCCCCGGTGTCGGCTCGATCAGCAACGTGACGTACGACAACATCACGGCCACCGGCGGCAGCCCCTCCTTCAGTCCGACCCTGTGGGGCGAGAACGGCCACCGGATCAGCGGCATCACGTTCCGGCACGTCGACATCACCGTGCCCGGCGGCAACGGCACCATGTCCACCGGCGTGCCGGTCAACGACCCGAAGGACTACAACCCCAAGGCCATCGGCACCCGTCCGGCCTACGGCTGGTACCTGCACAACGCGGACGACGTCACCTTCACCGACAGCTCCGTGAAGTTCGCCGCGAACGACGGCCGACCCGCGGTCATCGCCAATGCGGCGAGCAACATCCGCTTCACCCGCTTCACCGCCCAGCGCGGGAGCAACTCCCCGCACGACACCGGCTTCCAGAGCGTCAGCGGCTACTGTCTGACGGACAGTCACAACACCTCCGGCGGCGCGCTGCGGATCTCGTCCACCGGGTCCACCGAGAGCTGCGGTGCACCGGCCAGGCCCCTTGACCTCGACAACCCCCGCCAGGACTTCCTGCGCAACTCCGTCGGCGGCCTCTTCCTGCACTGGGGCCTGCGCACCGCCCCCGCCCACACCGGTTGCGGTGCCTGGGAGAACGACGTCACCAGTGGCGGCTGGACACCGGACTACTGGGTGAACGAGGCCCGCAAGCTGCATACGCAGTACCTCGTCCTGGCCACCTTCCACAGCCGGCTGGGCTACGCCCGCCCCTGGCCGTCCAGGATCCCCGGCTCCTGCTCCACCAGGCGGGACTTCCTCGGCGAGCTGATCACCGCCGCCAAGGCCAAGGGCATGAAGGTCATCCTCTACATGACCGACGACCCCCAGTGGCACGACGAGGGCGGCCACGAATGGCTCGACTCGGCCGCCTACTCCGCCTACAAGGGCAAGAACGTCGACCTGACCACCCGGGACGGTTTCGGGCAGTTCAGCTACGACAACTTCTTCGAGGTCATGGACCGCTATCCCGACCTCGGCGGCTTCTGGATCGACAACGACAACGCGTACTGGGAGAGCCACAACCTCTACGCGCAGATCTATCAGAAGCGCCCGAACTACACGCTCAGCAACAACAACGAAGACACGCCGATCATGGACATGATCAGCAATGAGCAGAAGACGGGGATGACGCCCGCCTACGACTACCCGCAGGCCGTCTACACGGCTCAACCGCGCCTGACCGAGGCCGACTTCAAACTGCCCTCGGCCGGCGCCTGGTGGTACGACGGCTCCGACCCGACGGTCGACCGCAGGCTCACCCTCGGCCGGCTCGTCACCAACGCCGGTTCCTCGGTGAAGGCGCTGATGGCCGAGACCGCCCAGGTCAACGGCAGGTTCCCGGCCAACCAGGCCGCCTTCAACACCTTCGCGAACAGCTATCTCGACCCCATCTGGGAGTCCCTGCACGGTACCGAGGGCGGCGGCTATCTGTACGGCGGCCTCAAACCCGGCTTCTGGAACGACGGCGCGCACGGCGTGACCACGATCAGCAGGACGGACCAGAACCGCCAGTACATCCACGTCCTGACCCCGCCCAGCACCAGCACCCTGCGCATCCGGGACAACGGCTACCGCATCGCCTCCGTCACCAACCTCCGTACCGGAGCGGCCGTTTCGTGGTCCCAGTCCGGCGGCGTGCTCACGCTCACCGGCCTGGGCAACTGGGACCCGTACGACACCGTCTTCAAGGTCACCACGGCCGGCCGTCAGGGCATCCTCACGGGCGTCAAGGTCTCCGCGAGCGCCTCGGCGAGCGGCCACACCGGCTCCGCCGCCGGTGACGGCGACTACCTCACCTACTGGGACAACAACAAGACCCTGCCCGTCACCCTGACCTTCGACCTCGGCACGGCGAAGAAGGTGCAGTACCTCGGCCTCAACCAGCGGGAGGACTCGGTCGCCTACGCCCGCTCCGCCACCGAGCAGTCCGCCCGCATCAAGGACTACAAGGTCTTCCTGAGCGACGACGGCTCGACCTGGGGAAGCGCGGTGAAGACCGGGCAACTCCCCGGCCGACGCGGTATCCAGGGCATCGACCTCACCGCCGCGAACGCCCGCTACGTACGCCTGGAGGTGGACTCCACCTGGGCCGCCTCGACCGACACCACCCGCTACAAGCGGCTGCGGATCGACGAGGCGTGGATCGGCACCGCGTACGCGACACCGGCGGCCTTCACCACCAAGTCGGACAACGGCCAGTCCCTCCGACCCGCTATGGGCTGGAGCAGCTGGAGCTTCGTGCGCCGTTGGCCCACCGAGGCGAAGCTGAAGGCACAGGCCGACGCGCTGGTGGCGAGCGGGCTCAAGGACCATGGGTTCGTCCAGGTCAATCTCGACGACTTCTGGCAGAAGTGCGACTCCAACGGGTTCGTCGTCGACTCCTACGGCCGCTGGGCCGTGGACCCCGCCAAGTTCCCGTCCGGGATCAAGGCGCTCGCCGACTACGTCCACTCCAAGGGGCTGAAGTTCGGCTTCTACGTCACCCCGGGTATCGCCAAGAACGCGGTCACCGCGAATACGCCGATCGAAGGGACTCCGTATCACGCGAAGGACATCGCGGACACCTCGAAGACGGAGAAGAACTACAACTGCAAGAACATGTACTACATCGACTACTCCAGGCCGGGCGCGCAGGACTTCATCAACTCCTGGGCACGGCAGTTCGCTTCGTGGGGAGTCGACTATCTGAAGATCGACGGCGTGGGTAGCCAGGACGTGCCGGACGTCCAGGCCTGGGACAAGGCCCTGCGCGCCACCGGGCGGCCCATCACCTTCGCCCTCTCCAACAACCTGCCGATCGCGAACGCCGCCACCTGGCGGAAGCTGGCCAACAGCTGGCGCACCCAGGGCGATGTGGAGTGCTACTGCGGGCCCGGCGCGAACGGCAGCGGCTACCCGCTCACCGACTGGTCGCACGTCTCCGGCCGTTTCACCTCGGCCGCCAACTGGCAGCCGTACGCAGGCCCGGGCGGCTGGAACGATCTGGACTCACTGGAGATCGGCAACGGCGACCAGGTGGGGCTCACCGCCGACCAGCGGCGCTCGCACTTCACCCTGTGGGCGATGGCGGGCGCGCCCCTGCTGCTCGGCACCGACCTCACCCACCTCGACTCCGTCGACAAGGCGATGCTCACCAACGACCGGCTCATCGGCGTCGACCAGGACGGCGTCGCCGCGAAACGGCTTGTGAACAGTGGTGTCAAGCAGGTCTGGAGCAAACGCGAAAACAGCGGTGACTACGTGGTGGCGCTGTTCAACACCGGAACCTCAGGCCGCGCCACGGTCAGTGTGAACTGGTCACAGGTCGGCTTCACCGGCTCCGGCGATGTCACCGACCTCTGGTCCGGCTCCCACAAGGGCGTGATCGCCGACTCCTACAGCGCGACCCTGCGCCCGGGCGAGACCCGGCTGATCCGCGTCGAACCCGTCGCCTCCACGCGGTCGGCGGCCGCTTCGCCGGGCTTCGCCGTCGCCCCCTACGAGTACCTCGGCTGGGGCAACCCGCCCAGCCCCACCTCGGTCATGTCGGCGACCGGCGTCAAGTGGTTCACGCTGGCGTTCGTCCTCTCCGACGGCACCTGCAACCCCAAGTGGGACGGCTCGCGCCCGCTGACCGGCGGCAACGACCAGTCGAAGATCAACGCGATCAGAGCGGCAGGCGGCGATGTGATCGTCTCCGTCGGAGGCTGGAGCGGCGCCAAGCTCGGCGAGAAGTGCTCCAGCGCCTCCGCCCTCGCCGGCGCGTACCAGAAGGTCATCAACGCCTACAAGCTGAAGGCCCTCGACATCGACATCGAGAACACCGAGTGGGCGAGCGCCACCGTGCGGCAACGCGTCGTCGACGCGCTGAAGAAGGTCAAGGCCGACAACCCCGGCCTGAAGACCGTCATCACCTTCGGCACGACGACCGGCGGCCCCGACTCCACCGGTGTCGACATGATCAAGCGGGCGGCCGCCTCCGGGCTCGCGAACGACGTCTGGTGCATCATGCCGTTCGACTTCGGCGGCGGCACCACCAACATGGGCACCCTGACCACCCGGGCCATGGAAGGCCTCAAGGCGCGGGTCAAGGCGGCGTACGGCTACGGCGACGCCACCGCCTACGCCCACATCGGGCTGTCGTCCATGAACGGCAGGACCGACGACTCCGGCGAGCGTGTCCGCGTCGCCGACTTCAAGACGATGCTCGCCTACGCCCAGCAGCACCACATCGGACGCCTCACCTACTGGTCCGTCAACCGCGACCGCGCCTGCGGCTCCGGCACCGACGGCGACTCCTGCAGCGGCGTGTCACAGCAGCCGTACGACTACCTGAAGGTCTTCGCCCAGTACGCGGGCTGAGGGGAACACCCATGAATCTCAAGAGAGTTCTGCCGTACGGCCTGACCGTGGCCCTCGCGCTGCCGCTGGCCGGGCTGAGCCAGGGCACCGCCCTCGCGGCCACCGACTACCAGGCCGAGGACGCCCTGATCTCGCAGGGCACCGTGGCCACCAACCACACCGGCTACACGGGCACCGGCTTCGTCGACTACACCAACGTCAAGGGCTCGTACGTGGAGTTCACGGTGAACGCGGCCGCCGCGGGCACCTCGTCGCTCACCCTGCGCTTCGCCAACGGAACGTCCACCGACCGGCCCATGGACATCTCCGTGGGCGGCACGGTCGTCGCGTCCGGCGTCTCCTTCCCGGCCACCGCCGACTGGAACACCTGGACGACCAGGAGCGTCAACATCCCCCTTGCGGCGGGGACCAACAAGATCCGCGCGACCGCGACCACCGCCAACGGCGGCCCCAACCTCGACCGCGTCAGCCTCGCCGCCGCGGCCGACAGCCAGGCCCCCACCCGCCCCGGCCAGCCCAGTTGCTCCGACATCGGCGAGAGCGGCCTCACCCTCGGCTGGGGCGCGTCCACCGACAACGTGGGCGTGGCGGCGTACGACATCTACGAACACGGCAACAAGATCAGTGAGGCGCCCGGGAGCACGACCAGTAAGGCGCTGACCGGGCTCACCCCGAACACCACCTACAACCTCACCGTCATCGCCCGCGACGCGGCCGGCAACACCTCACCGGCCAGTCCCGTCGTCGACTGCACGACGAAGCCCAGCTCCGACACTGCACCGCCGTCCGCGCCCGGCACCCTGTCCACGGCCAACGTCACGGCGAACTCGGTCGACCTCAGCTGGGGCGCGTCGAGCGACGACCGTGGGGTCACCGCCTACGACATCCGCAGCGGGTCCACCGTCTACAAGACGGTCACCTCCGGCACGTCGACGACGCTCACCGGCCTCGCCTGCAACAGCCCGTACTCCCTGAACGTCGTCGCCCGCGACGCGGCCGGCAATGTCTCCCAGCCGAGCAACACGGTCACCTTCACCACGAAGGCCTGCGCCAGCGACGGCGGGGTGCCGTCCTCCATCGCCACCTTCTCCACCGGCTGGACCATCCCCTGGGGCACCTACTGGCTGCCCGACGGCCAGTCCGCCCTGGTCACCGAGCGGGACGACTTCCGTGTCTGGAAGCTGGCCAAGGACGGCACGAAGACGCAGGTCGGCACGGTTCCCAATGCCGTCACCACCAATGGTGAGGGCGGTCTGCTCGGGGTCGCGGTCGACCCCCGGTGGGAGAGCAACCACTACGTCTACTTCATGCACACGGCGTCCGAGGGCAACCGGGTCGTCCGCATGACCTACAACGGCAGCTCGCTGAGCAACTACACGGTCCTGCTCCAGGGCATCAAGAAGAACCGCTACCACAACGGCGGCCGCCTCGCCTTCGGCCCCGACGGCTATCTCTACGTCTCCACCGGCGAGGCCCAGACGCCGAACCTGGCCCAGGACAAGAACTCCCTGAACGGCAAGATCCTGCGCATGACCACGGACGGCAAGCCGGCCCCCGGCAACCCGTTCGGCAACTACGTCTACAGCTACGGCCACCGCAATCCGCAGGGCCTCGCCTTCGACCGCAACGGGCGGCTGTGGGAGGCCGAGTTCGGCAACAGCTCCAAGGACGAGCTGAACCTGATCAAGCCGGGCGCCAACTACGGCTGGCCGACCTGCGAGGGCAGCTGCAGCGTCTCCGGCATGACCAACCCCAAGGCCACCTGGAACGTCTCCGAGGCCTCGCCGAGCGGCATCGCGATCGTCCGCAACGTCGTCTACATGGCGTCCCTGCGCGGCGAACGGCTGTGGCGCATCCCGATCAACGGCGACAACGAGAGCGTCGGCACGCCCACCGCGTACTACGTCGGCACCTACGGCCGGCTGCGCACGGTCACCAAGGTCCCGGGCTCCGACCAGCTGTGGCTGTCGACCACCAACTGCGACAACAACGGAGGCGCGGCGGACGGATCCGACGAGATCTTCCGCGTGACCATCAACTGACGGTGCGTCAGACCCGGTAGAGGGCCTCCACCTCGTTGGCGTAGGCGGTCTCGATCGCCTTGCGCTTCAGCTTCAACGACGGGGTGAGCAGGCCGTGTTCCTCGGTGAACGGCTGGGCCAGGATGCGGAAGGTACGGATCGACTCGGCCTGCGAGACGAGGGTGTTGGCGGCGACCACCGCGCGCCGCACCTCCGTCTCCAGGTCGGCGTCGCGCACCAGCTCGGCCGCGCTCAGCTGCGGCTTGCCGCGCATCTGCAGCCAGTGCTCGACCGCCTCGGTGTCCAGCGTGACCAGGGCGGCGATGTACGGGCGGTCGTTGCCGACCACGATGCACTGGTTGACCAGCGGATGGTCGCGGACCCGCTCCTCCAGCACACCGGGCGACACGCTCTTGCCGCCGGAGGTCACCAGGATCTCCTTCTTGCGGCCGGTGATGGTGAGATAGCCGTCCTCGTCGAGGGAGCCAAGGTCGCCGGTGGCCAGCCAGCCGTCGTGCAGCGTCGCGTCGGTGGCCTTCTGGTTGTTGAGGTAGCCCTGGAAGACATGGCCGCCGTGCAGCCAGATCTCCCCGTCGTCCGCGATGTGCACCGTCGTGCCCGGGACGGCCTGCCCGACCGTGCCGTAGCGCGTGCGCTCGGGAGGGTTGGCGGTGGCGGCCGCGGTCGACTCGGTGAGGCCGTAGCCCTCGTAGATCTGCACGCCCGCGCCCGCGAAGAACAGGCCGAGGCGGCGGTCCATCGCCGAGCCGCCGGACATCGCGTTGCGGATACGGCCGCCCATCGCCGCGCGCACCTTCGAGTAGACCAGCTTCTCGAAGAGCTGGTGCTGCATGCGCAGGCCCGCCGAGGGACCGGGTCCGGTGCCCCAGGCCTTGGCCTCCACCGCCTCCGCGTACTTCACCGCGATCCCGACGGCCTTCTCGAACGGCCCGGCCTTGCCCTCCTTCTCGGCCTTGCGGCGGGACGCGTTGAACACCTTCTCGAAGATGTACGGCACCGCGAGGATGAAGGTCGGCCTGAAGGCCGCCAGGTCGGGCAGCAGGGCGGCGGCGTTCAGCTGCGGCTGGTGCCCGAAGCGGACGCCGCCGCGGATCGCGGCCACCTCGACCATCCGGCCGAAGACGTGCGCCAGCGGCAGGAACAGCAGAGTCGACGCCTCGTCGCCCTTCTTCGAGTGGAACACCGGCTCCCAGCGGCCGATCATCGTGTCCGCCTCGAACATGAAGTTGCCGTGCGACAGGACACAGCCCTTGGGGCGGCCCGTGGTGCCCGAGGTGTAGATGATCGTGGCGATGGAGTCGGGGGTCACAGCCCGCCGGTGCCGGTGCACCGTCTCGTCGTCGAGGTGCGCACCGGCGTCGTACAGCTCCTGCACCGCGCCCGAGTCCAGCTGCCACAGCTGGTGCAGATGGGGGAGCCGGTCGATGACGGTGGCGATCGTCATCGCGTGGTCCTCGTGCTCCACGATCGCGGCCGTGCACTCGGCGTCGTACAGCATCCAGAAACACTGCTCGGCGGAGGAGGTGGGGTAGACCGGCACCACCTGGGCGCCGATGGTCCACAGGGCGAAGTCGAAGAGGGTCCACTCGTAGCGGGTGCGGGACATGATGGCGACCCGGTCGCCGAACCGGATGCCGCGGGCGAGCAGCCCCTTGGCGAGGGCGAGGACCTCGTCCCGGAACTCGGCCGAGGTCACGTCACGCCACTGTCCGAACTCGTCCTTGCGGCCCAGGGCGACGTGCAGCGGGTCTTCCAGGGCATGCTCGAAGACGGCGTCGGCCAGACCGCCCACCGGCGGCGGCGATGCCAACGGAGGGTTGGTGAACTCGTGCAAACCCCGCTCCCCGCTCCTCGCTCCTCAGTGGCGCTCCGCGTAGGCCGTGAAAGCTACCCCACCAGGACGCGGTACGGGAGGGGGTGCGAAATCGAGCAATGTTCACGAATGGTCGGGCCGACGTCTGGAAAATGCGCTCACATGGGGAAGGGCCGGACAGAATACTTACGCTTCAGTAAGTTTCGACACCGTAATCTCCACTGAATCTGTACGACCCGATTACGGCCCACAGCAGCCGCCGGATCAGCGTGTGCCGCGCCGGCGCGGATGCAGTCGGTCGCCGCCGGTCAGGATGGCTGTCGCCAGTGCGTTTGCCGCATCCTCCGCGGAGGGGCGGCGGCGGCCGTGCACCAGGACGAAGTCCACCTTGCCCAGTTCCGGCAGGTCCGCTCGGTCGGGTACCCGGAACAGGCCGGGCGGTACCAGGCCCCGGGAGTGGGCCATCACTCCGAGGCCCGCGCGGGCCGCCGCGATCAGGCCGTTGAGGCTGCCGCTGGTGCAGACGATGCGCCACGGGCGGCCCTGCCGCTCCAGTGCCTCCAGGGCCCGTGCCCGGGTGATGCCGGGCGGGGGATAGACGATCAGCGGGACCGGGCGCTCGGGGTCCAGACGGAGCCGGTCCGCGCCGATCCACACCAGCTCGTCGTGCCACACCAGCTCGCCGCGCGGATCCTCCGGCCTGCGCTTGGCCAGCACCAGGTCGAGCTTCCCCGCGGTCAGCTGCTCGTGCAGCGTGCCGGACAGCTCCACCGTCAGCTCCAGGTCGACCTCGGGATGGTCGTACCGGAAGCCCTCCAGGATCTCCGGCAGCCGGGTGAGGACGAAGTCCTCCGACGCGCCGAAACGCAGCCGGCCGCGCACCCGCGTGCCCGTGAAGAACGCCGTCGCCTGCTCGTGCACCTCCAGGATCCGGCGGGCGAAACCGAGCATGGCCTCGCCGTCCTCGGTCAGCTCCACGGAGTGGGTGTCCCGGGCGAACAGCTGCCGCCCGGCGGCGTCCTCAAGGCGCCGCACATGCTGGCTCACCGTCGACTGGCGCAGCCCGAGCCGCTTGGCGGCCTGCGTGAAACTGAGCGTCTGGGCGACCGCCAGAAACGTCCGCAGCTGGGAGGGGTCGTACACGCCAGTCAGGCTATCGCGGAACGTGATGACAGTCAGAGTGGTATGCCTGATTCCCGATCGGCAGCCGGGAGAGGACGATGGGGAGGGGCCGGAGGGCCCCGATCCGGACCCTCACGAGACGTACAGCAAGTGGAGCACCGTGAAACGCCTGCGCCGGCCGAGTCGGATGCCGATCGACCCGTACATCCTGCTGCTGCTCGGGACAGTGGGCGTAGCGGCGCTCCTCCCGGCCCGGGGTACGGCCGCCGATGTCGCCTCCGGCGCGTCCACCGCCGCGATCGCCTTCCTGTTCTTCCTCTACGGCGCCCGGCTGTCCACGCGTGAGGCGCTGGACGGGCTGCGCCACTGGCGGCTCCACACCACCGTCCTGGCCTGCACCTTCGTGATCTTCCCGCTGCTCGGTCTGGCCGCCCGCGGACTCGTGCCGGTGCTGCTCACCCAGCCGCTCTACCAGGGCCTGCTCTTCCTCACCCTCGTGCCGTCGACGATCCAGTCGTCGATCGCGTTCACATCGATCGCCCGCGGCAATGTGCCCGCCGCCATCTGCGCCGGCTCCTTCTCCTCGCTCGTCGGCATCGTCCTCACCCCGCTGCTGGCGGCCGCGCTGCTGGGCAGCGGCGGCGGCGGATTCTCCGCCGACTCGCTGATCAAGATCGTGCTGCAACTGCTGGTCCCGTTCCTCGCCGGCCAGGTGCTGCGCCCGTGCCGAATCAAGTGGGGCCGCGCGCAGCGGGTCGAGCAGGGTGGTGGCGGGAGACGGGTGGGCGACTTCATCGCCCGCCACAGGAAGGTCCTCGGCCTGGTCGACCGTGGTTCGATCCTGCTCGTCGTCTACACCGCGTTCAGCGAGGGCATGGTCCAGGGGATCTGGCACCGGGTGAGCCCCGTACGGCTGGCCGGACTGCTCGTCGTCGAGGCCGCGCTGCTCGCCGTGATGCTCGCGCTGACCTGGTACGGCGCCAAGGCGCTGCGCTTCGGTCGCGGGGACCGGATCGCCATCCAGTTCGCCGGGTCGAAGAAGTCCCTGGCCTCCGGACTGCCGATGGCGAGCGTCCTGTTCGGCGCGCACGCCTCCCTGGCCGTGCTGCCGCTGATGCTCTTCCACCAGATGCAGCTGATGGTGTGCGCGGTCATCGCCAAGCGCCGGGCACACGACCCCGAGGTCACGGGCCCGTCCGCGTCAGCCGGAGGGTCACGAACCGCGGTCGGTACAGGTCCACGTTCGCGCTGATGCCGGCCGAGGCGGTCGTGGTCTCCAGCCAGTTGACGTCGTAGCTGAGCACCAGCCCTCCGTCCCCGGGGCCGAGCGCGGGGTGCGCCTGCGGGTTGTACGCGGCCACCTGCCCGCGCGGCAGCCGCGCGCCGAAGCCCCGGCCCGATCCGTGCCACGGGCCGGTGGGGGAGCAGGCCCAGTACCAGGTGACCCTGGCCAGACCGGCCGTGCCCGCCGCCATGGTGAACAGGACGTACGTCCCCTCGTCCCGGACCACCGAGAACGCGCTGCCCACCCCGGTGCGCCGCCCGTCCCCGAGCACCGGTCGCGCGGCGGACGCGGACGTCCACCCGGAGCCGTCCCAGTACCGCCAGGCCCCCGGCTCGGCCAGTCTGCCCTCCGGCACCCGTGCCAGATAGGCGGACGAGGGGCGACGGTCGGCCGCCTGGCCGTCGTCACCGCCGAAGACATACGTCCAGCCGTCCCGCGCGACGAGCGTGGTCCCGAACAGCACGCGCCGGGACGGGTCCGGCACCTGCCGCTGGTCGAAGACCGGTACGACCGACTCCACCCGCAGGTCGGGCAGCGACAGCGTGGCGACCTCGGTGGCGCCGGGCACGCCGTAGATCCACGGGTACTGGCCGGCCGTCCGCACCCACAGCAGCACCCTGACGACGCTCTCGGCCGAGCCGGGGGAGCGGGGCTCGACCCGGGCCGCGACCGGCCAGCGCCACTGGTCCGGGGCGGGGTCCGGGAACAGCGGGGCGGGGAGGGTGGCGGTGAGGCGGCCCCGGTCCATCACCACGGCCGAGTTCCGCACCATCGGGGCCGAGGCATCACGCCAGGAGTGGGGTTCGCCCCAGGGGTTGGGCGGCGCGTGTACCTGGCCGAGGTAGGTGTCGGAGAACAGCCACAGCACCCGGCCGTCCGGCAGCCGCACCGAGTGGGTGCCGTCACCGCCGGTCCAGTCGTCGGCGCGGGCCGGGTCGTCGCCGTACCGGGCGAATGTGCCGGTGAGCGCGCTGTCGTACGTCCAGGAGGCGACCGCACGGGCCCCGCACCCACCGCCGCCCTCCCCGTGCCGGTCCCGGGGGAGGGCGGTGAGCAGCACGGCGGCGAGGACCAGGGTCAGCAACAGGCCGACCCCGGTTCCCGTCCGCCGTCGTGCTCGTGCGTCCTCGGGCACCCCCGGGACGTTAGTGGCCGCCGCTCACACGGTCCATGGGCAGCCACAGCACGGTGTCCTTCACCGACCGGAGCACCTGCGGGTCGGACAGCTCGTCGTCGCTCAGCGCGCGGTCCCAGACGTGGACGTCGTCGATGGCCCCGGTGAAGAAGGCCCGGCTGTCCATGCGCTGGCCGATGTGCACACCGAACGGCGAGTTGCGGCTCACCGAGCCCGCCACATCGGCGACGGACGACTGCACACCGTCGAGGAACAGTGACAGCCGTCCTCCGCCCCGGCGCAGCGCCAGACGGTGCCACTGGCCGTCGTTGTACGCCCCTGTGGTCCACAGCGACGCCGTGCGCACGGTCGACGCGCCCTCGCGTACGGTCATCAGGGCCCGCACCCGGTTGCTGTCCGGTTCGCCGCGCAGCCACACCTGGGGCTGCGTGGAGCCGATGCCACCCATCCACAGCATCGGCTGCTCACCGGTGGCGGCCGAGTACCGGAACCACAGCGACGCGGTGAAGTCCTTGGTGCCGAGCGGGAGTTCGTCGTGATACGGCAGACGTACCGCGTCGTCCACGCCGTCGAACTTCAGGGCGCCGCCCGACACTCCGTCGGTCTCCTCGGCGTCACCGAGCACGGCCGCCCGCGGGGCGTGCCGGGCGCGGTCGGCGGTGGTCGGGTCGGGTCCACGACGCGGCTGGAGCCAGTCCTCGGTGAAGCGGGCGAAGCGGATCTCGTCGCGTGCGTCGACCGCCCCGCCCTCGTACATCAGCCCCACGGTGTCGTGGTCGATGCGCGCCATGTCGGAGTAGCCGGACCAGTCCGTGGTGACGACCGTGCCGCGGTCCACGCTGTCCCAGGTGCGGCCGCCGTCGTAGGAGGAGCGGATCATCATGGTCCGGCGGCGGTCCGGGTCGCCGGGGCAGGCCAGCAGGATGCGGCTGCCCAGACGCAGGGTCGAGCCCTGGACCTGCGGGGTGTAGAGGTCGGGGAGGTCGCGGAAGGGGGCGACGAAGCTGTCGCCGCCGTCGCGGCTGACGGTCTGGGTGCGGTGGCCGAGGTCGGTGCCGTCCTGTTCGCGTCCGCTGACCAGGAGGGAGCCGTCGACACGCTCGGTGAGGGTCAGTTCGGACGGCTTCTGCCGGAAGGTGCGGTCCTCGGCGATGGGCCAGGTGTCGGTGGCCCCGATCCGCCAGTGGTCGCCGCCGTCGTCGCTGACGATCAGCGCCCCGTGATTCGCGGTGACCCGGCTGCCGCCCCAGGTCTCGGTGTTGACGCCGAAGACCAGCCGGCCGGCGTCCTTGCCACGGGTGAGCTGGAGGCCGTGCACCGGGCCGGTCGCGTACCAGGAGTTCCAGTCCGCGGGCAGGATCTCGGGGCTCAGATCGCGCGGCTTCGACCAGGTCAGTCCGTCGTCGTCGCTGTACTGCAGATGCGGGGTGCGATCACAGGGGACGGAGCAGCTGGCGGCGTCCGTACGGCCCGTGTTGTACGTCTCGGCCAGCAGGATGCGGCCGGTCTCGCGGTCCACGATCGGCGCCGGGTTGCCATGGGTGTCGCCGGTGCCCTCGTTGACCACCTGCAGCGGGCCCCAGGTGCGCCCGCCGTCGGTGGAGCGCTTCACCACGATGTCGATGTCGGCCGCGTCACCGCAGTTGAGGACGCGGCCCTCGGCGAACGCGAGGAGCGTGCCGTCGGTGGTCTGCACGACGGCCGGGATGCGGAAGCAGGCGTAGCCGGGGTCCTGGGACGCCCTGAAGAGGATCTGCTGCTCGAAGTCGGGCTTGTCGGCGGCCGGTTGGGCGGCGTGCGCCGGATTCGGCAGCACCGACAGCGCGGCCGCCGCGAAGGCGGCGGCCAGGGTGGCTCTCAGTCGTGCGCGGACTCTTGACGGCATGGTGCGACCTGCCCTTCATGCGTCGGAGGCATAGGGACATGAGTCATCCGGTCATCGGGACATTCGGACATCCGACGTCCGACGTGCACTTCATCGACGGTAGTTGGGGCCTCGGGCGCCTCACAAGGAGCGTGCAGTCACTTCGCGGTTCGGGGGCGCAGCACGACCTTGCCGCAGTTGCTGCGCGACTCCACGACCTTGTGCGCCTCGGCCGCGTCCGCCAGCGCGAACTCCCCGTGCACGGCGGGCTTCAGCAGGCCTTCGCCGAACAGCCGCCACAGCTCCCGCCGCCACCGCTCGTACAACTCGGGCTGCCCGCGGGCGATCAGCGCCATCTGGAACCCGATGACCGACTTGGCGCCCACCAGCAGGTCGTACGCCCGGATGGTCCCGCCGCCCGAGCTGTACGCCACCAGCCGGCCACCCGGGGCGAGGGCGCCTATCGCCGGGGTGAGCAGATCGCCGCCGACCGCATCCAGGGCGAAGTCGACGGGCTGCCCCCAACTCTCGTCGCCGTACAGGATGACGTCGTCGGCGCCGAGGGACCGCACGAAGTCCGCCTTGGCCGCGTCGGAGACGGCGCCCACCACCCGCTCCGCGCCCCACAGCCGCGCCAGCTGCACGGCGAGGTGTCCGACGCCGCTCGCCGCGGCCGTGACCAGGGCGGCCTCCCCCGGCGCGGGCCGCGCGGCCGCGAGGGCACCGAGGGCGACCAGACCGCTGCGGACCAGCGCGACCGCGTCGACGAAGGAGGCGCCGTCGGGCACGGGCGTGGCCATGGCCTCGTGCAGGGGAGCGAACTCGGCGTACCCGTGCCCGAAGCACAGCCCCGTCACCCGGTCGTCGACCCGGAAGCGCGTCACTCCCTCGCCGACCGCCACCACCTCGCCGGCGATCTCGCCGCCCAGCGGGATCGGTTCGGCGGCCTCGGTGACCTTGCGGACGACGGGCAGGGTGACCCCGACCGCCTCACAGCGCACGAGGAGTTCGCCGGGGCCGGGCTCGGGCACAGAGGCCTCCTCCACGAACAGTGGCCCACCACTGGACTCGTACCGGACGCGGCGCATCGCACCTCCAGAAGTCGTTGGTGGTCCCCACGGTATCCGACATTCATGGGGAAGCCCAACGACTTTTCGCTAAACTCCGGCCATGGCCGAAGCACCCCTGCCCGCGATCCGCTCCCTGCCCAGCTGGCTCCTCGGCCGTGCCGCCGCGCGCGGCCGCGCCCTGGTGGCCGACGCCCTCGCCACCGAGGGCATGAAGATGTGGCACCACGTGGTGCTGTCCGCCGTCCGCGACCTCGCCCCCGTCGCCCAGGCCGACCTCGGGCGCGGTGTACGGCTCGACCCGAAGGACCTGGTGGGCGTCCTCAACGACCTGCAGGCCGCCGGCCTCGTCGTGCGCGAGCCGGACCCGAGGGACCGCCGCAAGAACGCGGTGTCGCTCACCGAGGAGGGAGGCCGCCTGCTGAAGCGCTGCGAAAAGGCGGCGCGCGAGGCGAACGACACGCTGCTCGCCCCGCTGTCGTCCGCCGAACGTGACCAGTTCATGGGCCTGTTGATCCGGATTTCCGGTACGGACGGCTGACGGCGGCTAACGTTCCGTCATGACCGCACCCCTGGCGCTCGATCCGGCGCGCACCGCACTCGTCCTAGTCGATCTGATGGACCGCATCGTCGCGCTGCCCCTGGAGCCTCGCAAAGGTACCGAAGTCCTCGTCGCCGCCGAGGAGTTGGCGGACGCCTTCCGTTCGGCCGGGGCACTCGTCGTGCTCATTCGTGTCGAACGGCCTACGGTCGCCGAGCAGCCGCCCGGCAGCGGACTGGTCGCCGGACTGCTGCGGGACGGCGACCTGGAGATCGTGAAGCGGACCATCGGCGCCTTCCAGGGCACGGACCTCGACGCGGGCCTGCGTCAACGCGGCATCACCACACTGGTGTTCGGCGGCATCGCCACCAACCTCGGAGTGGAGTCCACCGCCCGAGCTGCCCACGACCTGGGCTACGACCTGGTCTTCGTGGAGTCCGCCATGGCAGCGTTCACGACACCGGAGCACGAAGCATCGGTGCGCCTGGACTTCCCGAGGCTGGGTTCGGTGGTGTCTTCGGTCGCAGAGCTGTGCTTCAACCCCGCCTGACCAGCCAACGAGCCCACACAAACAAGCGGCAAGGGCCCACCGACTTTTCCTTTCCCAACGCGCCGGCCTCTCGACACCGGCAAAAGGCGCCCCGCAGGCGACCGAGCAAAACAAGAGGGCCCCCGCCGGCGCAGGGGGCGCTCCCCGCCGGCGGGGGCCCGCCGCCGTGTCGCGGGGAGCCGGTCAGGACTGGGCGGCCGCGGCCTTCAGGGCAAGCCGGTGTTCACCCGCGTACACGTTCATGGAGCTGCCCCGCAGGAAGCCCACCAGGGTCAGGCCGGTCTCGGCGGCCAGGTCCACCGCCAGGGAGGACGGGGCCGAGACGGCGGCCAGCACCGGGATGCCCGCCATCACGGCCTTCTGCGCCAGCTCGAAGGAGGCCCGGCCCGACACCAGCAGGATGGTGCGGGACAGGGGCAGGTCGCCGTTCTGCAGGGCGCGGCCGACCAGCTTGTCGACCGCGTTGTGCCGGCCCACGTCCTCCCGTATGTCGAGCAGTTCCCCGTCCTCGGTGAACAGGGCCGCCGCATGCAGTCCACCGGTCCGGTCGAACACCCGCTGGGACTCCCGCAGCCGGTCCGGAAGGCTTGCGAGCAGGGCGGGCTCGATGCGGACGGGGGGCGTGTCGGAGACCGGCCAGCGCGTCGTCGTACGGACCGCGTCGAGGCTCGCCTTGCCGCACAGGCCGCACGACGAGGTGGTGTAGACGTTCCGCTCCAGCGTGATGTCGGGAACGGCGACGTCCGGTGCGGTCCGTACGTCCACCACGTTGTAGGTGTTGGAGCCGTCGACCGTCGCGCCGGCGCAGTAGACGATGTTCTGCAGATCGGACGCGGCCGCCAGTACGCCCTCGCTCACCAGGAAGCCGGCGGCCAGCGCGAAGTCGTCGCCCGGGGTGCGCATGGTGATCGCGAGGGGCTTGCCGTTGAGGCGGATCTCCAGGGGCTCCTCGGCGACGAGCGTGTCCGGGCGGGTGGAGACGGCGCCGTCCCTGATGCGGATCACCTTGCGTCGTTCCGTGACTCGTCCCATGTCCTGATCAGCCCCGGTTCTGTACGTGCTGGTAGCCGAATCGGCCCTTGATGCAGAGATTGCCGTGGGTCACCGGGTTGTCGTGCGGCGAGGTGACCTTCACGATCTCATTCTCCTGCACATGGAGGGTGAGGTTGCAGCCCACTCCGCAGTACGCGCACACCGTGGTCGTCGCGGACTGCTTCGACTCGTCCCAGGTACCCGCCGCGCGCATGTCGAACTCCGACTTGAACGACAGCGCCCCCGTCGGGCCCGCCTCGATGCAGTTGCCGCAGTACACACAGGCCGAGTCGGTCAGCGGCGCGTCGTGCTCGACGGCGATACGGGCGTCGAAGCCACGGCGGGCGACGGAGATCGCGAAGGTGTTCTGCCACTGGTCGCCGCAGGCGTCCACGCACTTGTAGCAGAGGATGCACTTGTCGTAGTCGCGCACATACAGGTCGTTGTCGATCCTGGGTTCCTCGTCGAGACGGGCCGCGTCCGGGCCGAAGCGGTCCGGCTTCGCCTCGTACTCCTTGATCCACTCGGCGGCCCGGGGCGTCGTCGACAGGTCCACCGAGGAGGCGAGGAGCTCCAGCACGATCCTGCGGCTGTGCCGGACCCGCTCGGTGCCGGTGCGGACCTCCATGCCCGGCTCGGCCCCGCGGGAGCAGGCCGGGACGAGGGTCCTGGACCCTTCCACCTCGACAGACACGGCAGGCGTTCCCGGGCCTGAGCGCGGTGCCGGTCCACACCGGTGCCACCACCGATCCGCGCCGCGAGGTCACCCGGACCTCCTCGCCGACGACGACCCCGTACCGCTCGGCGTCCTCCGGGCACAGCTACGGGTTCGCGCGTCGCCGCTCTGGTGGCCGTGGGGGGAATGGTCGGACGTCCGAAGGTCTGATGGAAGCCGACAACGAGGGCCCCCGAATCCTGTGGCTTCGGCTGCCGTCGTACCCGTGAGTCACTGACAAGACTGGTGCATCCCGCAACCAACGGCAACGAGGGGGAGCCCCACATGAACGGCTCGCGCATCACCGCAGTCGGCCATTATCAGCCCGCCAAGGTACTCACCAACGAGGACCTGGCGGGCATGGTCGACACGAGTGACGCATGGATCCGCAGCCGGGTGGGCATCCGGACGCGGCACATCGCGGGGCCCGCCGAGCCCGTGGACGAGCTCGCCGCGTACGCCGCCGCCAAGGCGCTCGCGGCGGCGGGGCTGACGCCCGGTGACATCGACCTGGTGCTCGTCGCCACCTCCACCGCGATCGACCGCTCGCCGAACACCGCGGCCCGCGTCGCGGCCCGGCTCGGCATTCCGCAGCCCGCCGCGATGGACGTGAACGTCGTCTGTGCCGGGTTCACGCACGCGCTGGCCACTGCCGACCACACCGTCCGCGCGGGGGCCGCGACCCGCGCCCTCGTGATCGGCGCCGACAAGATGTCCGAGGTGACCGACTGGAGCGACCGCACCACCTGCGTTCTCGTCGGCGACGGGGCGGGGGCCGCCGTCGTGGAGGCGTGCGGGCCGGGGGAGGAGCCCGGGATCGGGCCCGTGCTGTGGGGGTCGGTGCCGGAGATGGGGCACGCCGTGCGGATCGAGGGCACACCGCCGCGGTTCGCGCAGGAGGGGCAGAGCGTCTACCGCTGGGCCACCACCCAGCTGCCGCCCATCGCGCGCCGTGCCTGCGAGAAGGCCGGCATCGCACCGGAGGATCTCGCCGCGGTCGTGCTGCACCAGGCCAACCTGCGCATCATCGAGCCCCTCGCCGAGAAGATCGGCGCCGTCAACGCCGTCGTCGCGCGTGATGTCGCCGATTCTGGCAACACCTCCGCCGCCAGCATTCCGCTCGCGCTGTCCAAGCTCGTCGAGCAGGGTGCGATCTGTGGCGGCGACCCGGTACTGCTGTTCGGCTTCGGCGGCAACCTGTCGTACGCCGGTCAGGTCGTACGGTGCCCGTGAGGGGCCGCGCGGGCGGGTGGGCGCCGCCGCGCGCCCCGTCCGTGGTGTGATGCGCCCAACTCCCCCTCTTCGTGGCGTTTGTGCGCCGTAGACTGTAGACGAAAGACAATCGATACCGGGCTTCCGGCCCTGTCGAGGAGGGGGAGCGCGAATGTTGTCGCCCGGACTGCCGCAGGGTGCGGTGCCCAAGCTCGAACGGCCCGGCCCGCTGCGCGACCGCGTTTACGAGGCACTGCTCGAACTCATCACCACCCGCGCGCTGCAGCCCGGCCGGCACCTGGTGGAGAGCGAGCTCGCCGGGCACCTGGGCGTCTCCCGGCAACCCGTGCGGGAGGCGCTGCAGCGGCTCAACACGGAGGGCTGGGTCCAACTGCGGCCCGCCCAGGGAGCGTTCGTGCACGAGCCGACCGAGGAGGAGGTCGACCAGCTCCTCACGGTCCGTACGCTCCTGGAGGCCGAGGCGGCCCGGCTGGCCGCCGCGAACGCGGGCAGCGCCGGAATCGGGGCGCTGGAGGAGCTGTGCGCCGAGGGCGAAAAGGCCGTGGCCGCCGACGACGTGGACGCCGCCGTCGCCCTGAACGCCCGCTTCCACGCCAAGATCATGGACCTGGCCGGCAACGCGGTCCTCGCCGAACTCGCCGGGCAGGTGGACCGCCGCGTCCGCTGGTACTACACACCGGTGGCCCGCCGGCGCGGCCACCAGTCCTGGATCGAGCACCGCGCCCTCATCGCGGCGATCGCCGACCGCAACGAACAGCAAGCCACGAACCTCATGCGCGAACACACGGAACACACCCGGCGCTCGTATCACGACCGGGCCGAGTCCTGAGCACCGGCCGAGGAGGAACCGCGCGGCACCTCCCGCCAGGGCCAAGAACGCGCCGCATCGTCGGTGCGGGCGGTGTCTGGTTGATGAGGTCGGCGTAGGTCCCGCTGGCGCGTACGTGCTCCGCCCTGCGCATCCTCGCGCAGCTGGACCTCGCCCCGACGAGGTGCTGGCCCGGCCCGACGACATGGTGCCGCGCCTGGTCGGTGTAGGTGCCGTACCCCCAGAGCGGCGCCGCTGGTCCGCCCCCAGTCAACGAGACGCGAACCAGCGGCAGGTGCTGGTCCGCGAGGACGCCCCGCTCGTCGAGGTCAACCCGCTCGTCCGCATCCGGCAGGGCCGGCTCCTCGCCCTCGACGGCAAGGTCACCCTCGACGACAACGCCCGCTTCCGACAGGCCCGTTGGGGCGCCGCCGAACCCGGATCACCACGACCCGCTGGAGGCCGTGGCCGCCGCCCGCGGCCTCAACTACGTCAAGCTCGACGGCGAGGTCGGCATCATCGGCAACGGCGCCGGGCTCGTCATGTCGACCCTCGACGTGGTCGCCGGCCGTGGCGCCCGCCCGGCCAATTTCCTGGACATCGGCGGCGGCGCGTCCGCGCAGATCATGACCGACGGACTGTCGTTGATCCTCTCCGACCCGGCCGTGAAGTCGGTCCTCGTCAACGTCTTCGGCGGGATCACCGCCTGCGACGCGGTAGCCGAGGGCATCGTCCGGGCCCTGGACACGGTCCGGCTGACCAAGCCGCTGGTAGTGCGCCTCGACGGCAACAACGCGGCAGCCGGCCGCGCGATCCTCGACGGCCGGACGCACCCGCTGGTCCAGCAGGCCACCACATGGACGGCGCCGCCCGCCAGGCCGCCCAACTCGCCCACACAGCCTGAGGAGCCGGCACATGGCGATCTACCTCACCAAGGAGAGCAAGGTCCTCGTCCAGGGCATGACCGGCGGCGAGGGCATGAAGCACACCCGCCGGATGCTCGCGGCCGGAACGGACGTCGTCGGCGGCGTCAACCCGCGCAAGGCCGGTCGCACCGTCGACTTCGACGACCGTGCCGTCCCGGTCTTCGGGTCGGTCCGCGAGGGCATCGAGGCGACCGGCGCGGACGTCACCGTCGTCTTCGTCCCGCCCGCCTTCGCCCGGGCGGCCGTGACCGAGGCCACCGACGCCGGCATCGGCCTCGCCGTCGTCATCACGGAGGGCATCCCCGTCCATGACTCCGTCGCCTTCACCACGTACGCACGGTCGAAGGGCACCCGGATCATCGGCCCCAACTGCCCAGGTCTGATCACCCCCCGGCCAGTCCAACGCGGGCATCATCCCCGCCGACATCACCAAGCCCGGCCGGATCGGCGTGGTGTCCAAGTCGGGCACGCTGACGTACCAACTCATGTACGAGCTCCGTGACATCGGCTTCTCCAGGTGTGTCGGCATCGGCGGCGACCCCGTCGTCGGCACCACCCACATCGACTGTCCGGCCGCCTTCCAGGACGACCCCGACACCGGGCTGATCGTCCTCATCGGGGAGATCGGCGGAGACGCGGAGGAACGCGCGGCGGCGTACGTCCGCGACCACGTGACCAAGCCCGTCGTCGGCTACGTCGCCGGGTTCACCGCGCCCGAGGGCAGGACCATGGGGCACGCGGGCGCGATCGTGTCGGGTTCGACGGGCACCGCGGCTGCGAAGAAGCAGGCACTGGAGGCGGCCGGGGTACGGGTGGGCGGGACACCCACGGAAACGGCACGACTGGTACTGGAGATCCTGGAAACCCGGAGAGACAGCACCCGGGACTGACTCGGGACCACGGCCGCCCGCTCGCCATGGGCCCGGTCGGCAGTGCAGTCGCGATGAGTCCGGCCACCAAGTGACCGGTCGCCACGTTCCCGGCCACCAAGTGACCGGTCGCCGTGTTCCCGACCACCGAGCGACCGGTCACCATGTTTCCCTACGACCAAGAGCGCGTCCCGGACGCGGCCTCCCGTCCCCGCCCGAGTCCGCGTCTCCCGCGCGAGCCCGTGTCTCCCCGCCCGAGTCCGCGTCGAAGCGGGCTCAGGCGTCGGAGACGACCCTTGCCACACCCCGCCCCGATCGCCGCCCCGAGAGCGGAGCAGACGAATGGCACCCACGCTCACCACCACCCGCCCCACCCTCACGCTGAAGCCCGGTACCTCCTGGAGCGATGCCTGGCAGCGCTGCCTGGCCGTCGCCCCCGAGGCCTTCCGGGACGACCGCGTCCTCAACCTCTACGGTGCCGCCTGGCAGCCGGACGGCCGCGCGCTGCCCGCGACCACCCCGGTCGACGGCAGCCCGATCGCGGGCGCGCCGCGGCTGGACCGGACCACCGCCCAGCAGGCCGTACGGGCCTCGCTGGACCAGCACCGCACCTGGCGGCATGTCCCGCTGGAGGAGCGCCGGGCCCGGGTCGCGGCCGCCCTCGACGCGCTGACCGAGCACCGCGAACTGCTCGCGCTGCTGCTCGTCTGGGAGATCGGCAAGCCCTGGCGGCTCGCCCAGGCCGACGTCGACCGGGCGATCGACGGCGTGCGCTGGTACGTCGACGGCATCGAGCCGATGGTCTCCGGCCGGGCCCCGCTGGACGGGCCGGTGTCCAACATCGCGAGCTGGAACTACCCGATGAGCGTGCTCGCGCACGCCATGCTGGTGCAGGCGCTCGCGGGCAACGCGGTCATCGCCAAGACGCCGACCGACGGCGGCGTCGCCTGTCTCACCCTGGCCTCGGCGCTGATCGCCCGCGAGGGCATCCCGGTCACCCTCGTCAGCGGCAGCGGCGGCGAGCTCTCGGAGGCGCTGGTCCGCGCGCCCGAGATCGGCTGCGTCTCCTTCGTCGGCGGCCGCGACACCGGCGCCGCTGTGGCCACCGCCGTCGCCGACCTGGGCAAGCGGCACGTCCTTGAACAGGAAGGGCTGAACGCCTGGGGCATCTGGAACTTCTCCGACTGGGACGCCCTCACGGCCGTCGTCCCCAAGCTGTTCGACTACGGCAAACAGCGCTGCACGGCATACCCGCGCTTCGTCGTCCAGCGCACCCTGTTCGACGAGTTCCTGGCGGCCTACCTGCCCGCGGTCCGCAGGATCAAGGTCGGCCACCCGCTGGCCGTCGGGCACCCCGACGACCTTCCGCCCGAGCTGGACTTCGGGCCGGTGATCAACGCGGCCAAGGCCAAGGAGCTGCAGGCCCAGGTCGCCGAGGCCATCGACCGCGGCGCCGTCCCGCTGCACCGCGGCAGCCTGTCCGACGCCCGCTTCCTGCCCGGCCAGGACACCTCGGCGTACGTCCAGCCGGTCACGCTTCTGGGCCCGCCCCCTTCCTCCCCGCTGCACCACGCGGAGCCGTTCGGCCCGGTCGACACCATCGTCCTGGTCGACACGGAGGCGGAGCTGCTCGCCGCGATGAACGCGTCCAACGGCGCTCTGGTCGCCACCCTCTCCACCGACGACCGGGCCGCCTACGACCGGCTGGCGCCGCAGATCCGCGCGTTCAAGGTCGGCCACGGCAAGCCCCGCTCCCGCGGAGACCGCGACGAACTGTTCGGCGGCTTCGGCGCCTCCTGGCGCGGCGCCTTCGTCGGCGGCGAGCTCCTGGTACGCGCGGTGACCCAGGGCCCGGCGGGGGAGCGGCTGCCCGGAAACTTCCCGGACTACCAGCTCATGCCGTGACCCCGGACCCGGTGGCGCCGGTCGCGGACGGGCGCCACCGGGCGATGATCTCGTCGGCCAGCCAGCGGGCCACGCCTTGCGGGTATGGACGCGGCAGGCTGAGCACGATGTGGGTCATCCCGGCACCGACGAGCGCGGCGACCGTCTCACGGGTCGCCGCCGGGTCGTCGTACGAGACGAGAACCTGGACCGAGCGGGTGATGTCCGACGGATCGCGGCCCAGCTCGGCGCAGTGCGCGTCCAGCACCCGGGCGCGCTCGGCGACGAAGTCGACGGTGTTGTGCGGCGGTCCGGGCACGTTCCAGATGTCGGCGTGCTCGGCGACCAGCCGCAGCAGCCGAGTGCCCCAGCCGCCGATGAGCAGCGGAGGGCCGGGACGCTGAACCGGTCCGGGCTGGTTCCGGGTGCCCTTCAGTCGGTAGTGGTGGCCGGTGTAGTCGAAGACGTCCCGCGTCCACATCAGCTTCAGGATCTCGACGCTCTCCGTGAGCCGCGCGATGCCCTCGGCGGGCGGGACGAGGGTGAGGCCGTACGCCTCGTACTCCGCGATCGCCGGATTCTCGCCGGGTATCCCGCCGGCGCCCGGCGGCTGGTGCGTGCCGCCGACCCCGAGGCCCAGGACGAGCCGCCCGCCCGAGATCACGTCCACCGTGCAGGCCATCTTGCCGAGCACGGCGGGCGGACGGATCCGGTTGCTGGTCACCAGCAGCCCGAGGCGCAGCCGCGCGGTCTGGGCCGCGAGCGCGCTGAGCAGTGTCCATCCCTCGTGGATCTGGCCGTCCTTCGGCCCCGCCACGGGCAGCAGGTGGTCCCAGAGCCAGGCGTCCGCTATCTCCGGCACCGCGTCGGCCTCCAGCCAGACGCGGCGGATGTCCTCGTACGGCACGTGCATGGGCGTGGTCTTGATGCCGAAGCGCACAGTCGTCATAACCGTCAGCGTACACAATCATCAGCACTGCTGACGATCAGTTCTCGCTACAGTCTTCGCATGGACAGTGATCAGCGGCCGACCCCCCTGGAATCCCGGCTCGGCTACCTCCTCAAGCACGCCCAGGCCAGGCTGGCGCGTGCGTCGGCGGAGGCCCTCGCGCCGCACGGCGTGGACGGCCATGAACTGGCGGTGCTGGTGGTGCTCTCCGGCGACGAGCCGCTGTCGCAGGTCGAGGCGGCCGGACGGCTGGGCGTGGACCGTACGACGATGGTGTCGCTGATCGACTCCCTGGAGGGCCGCGGCCTGGTGGGGCGGCGGCGCAGCCCGCAGGACCGCCGCCGCAACATCGTGGAGCTCACGCCCACGGGCCGGGACTGCCTGCGGGAGGGCGAGGAGGCGCGCCGGATCGCGGAGCGCCGCTTCCTCGCTCCGCTCGACGAGGAGACGGCCGCGACACTCGTCCGTGCCCTGCGAATCCTGGTGGCGTCACCGTAGCCGCCCCGCCACCCGAGGTGACCTGGCTCACCGGCGGATATGCAGGTGAAACGCACTCCGAAACCTTGGTATCGTTGTCCGTGTCGCCGCCGGGAACAACCCCGGCAAGGCGACAGACACCTGGTCCGGGTGGCGGAATGGCAGACGCGCTAGCTTGAGGTGCTAGTGCCCTTTATCGGGCGTGGGGGTTCAAGTCCCCCCTCGGACACAACCACTGACGATACGGTGACGTGGGCCTTGACCTTACGGTCGCGGTCCTCGTTGTGTGTTCGTAGCAGATGGTGAGGCCCAGGGCCTCGTAGAGCGGGCCTTTCTTGTCGGCGTCGGCCGTGTGGATGCGCTGTGCAATGTCTCCAAGACTCTCAGTGATCTCACGGATCTGTCGAGCGTCGAGTGGGGATTCCTTCTTCCGGGGGACGGTGGGGAGCGCTTCGAGCTTCTTCTGCGCCGCTTCCTTGTCTCTCTGCGCCTCGTTGATCCACTGGGTGACGACGGCTGGGTCGGCTCCGGCGTCGAGGGCTGCTTGGTAGCGGGCGAGCCGTCGCTCGCAGTCCTTGATCGCCTGGCGCGCTTGAGCCTGCTCGGGTGTCTGGATCGCTGCGGCGCTTGCATGGCTGATCGCTTCGATGGTGGCGGCGAGCCGGTCGAGGGCGGAGGCGCGGCCGATCCACTGATCCAGAGCCTGGCAGACGATGTCTTCACGCAGGTTGACGGTGCGCGGGTGCGTGAGATCTGGGTAGAGCGCGGCTTCCTGGTTCTTGAACTCGCAGCGGTAGTAAACACGGTTGCGGATGGTGGCGGGCTGTATCTTTCGCCCGCACAGGCTGCATCGGACCCGCCCGCGCAGGGCGTAGGGGCGTGCGCCCTGCTTTCCGGCTCGTTCCTGTCGGCCCTGGTTGCCGACCCGCTGGCTGCGGAGCGCTCGGGCGGCGTCGAAGAGTCCGGCGCTGACGATCGCTTCGCGGGCGGGTTCATTGGAGTGGATCCACTCGTCGGGCGGGTTGTGGGTCATGGTGGTGCGATGGCCGAGGGTGACGTCGTCGACGTCGAGGAGCCGTTCTTCCTTGTGCTGCTTGTTCCAGACCTCGTAGCCGGTGTAGCGGGGATTGATGAGGATGGCGCGTACGGCGCCCTGCTGCCACGCGGTCTTCTTGCGGTGCGAATTACGCGTGGCGTCGTGCGCGGAGGGACAGGGAATGCCTTCCCGGGTGAGCCGGGCGGCGATGGCGCTGTAGCTCATGCCGTCCACGTACATGGTGAAGATCCGCTGCACGACGGGTGCGGCGGCGGGGTCCAGTTCGAGTTTGTGAATGCGCTGGCCGGCGGCGGCCTTTGACGGGTTCGGGTGGGGTCCGGCGTCGGCGATGTGGTAGCCGTAGGGCGGTCGGCCGCCGAGGTAACGGCCCTGGAGCTTGGCCTGGGAGCTCATGGCCGTGCGCACCCGGATCTTGATGCAGTTGCGTTCGCCCTTGCTCATGCCACCGAAGACGGACATGACCAGGTCGTGGGCTTCGTTGTCGGGGTCGATGGGGCCGCCGACCTCCGGTACCCACAGCGGGATGCGGAAGTGGACGAAGATGGGGAAGGTGTTGCCGAACTGGTTGCCGTAGAAGGTGCGCTGCGGCTCCCGATCACCACCGCGTCGAACCCGCGGTGCGGGTCGCGGAGTGCTTGGAGGAGTTCGTTGGCGCGGGGGCGGCGCTGCCAGGGCAGGGAGCGGCTGTGGCCGACGTCGAAGTATTCGGTGACGATCTGGCCGCCGGCGGGCTCGATGAGGGCTCGGGCGCGGGTGAGCTGCCAGTTTCTAGAGGCCCCGGGATCTTGAAGGTCCTCGGTGGAACAGCGTCCGGCGAAGGCGAAACGGATCACGTGCGGTCAGACCCCCAGCGGTTGTGGCGTACAGCGCGGTGCGGGTGTTATGTGGCGGTCTCTCGTACCTCGATCGGGCGAGAAGAGCCAGTCGGCACCGCCTTGTCAGGTGTCTCCGGGCTCGGGGCGTGGCTGGTCGGGGTCGGTGATCATGGCCTGGAGGAGTTGCAGGAGGGCAGCAGCGAGGGAGTCGGTCATGGCGGGTGGCCCCTTGGGGAGGGCTACGTGGATCTTCTGGGAGTTGCCCGGGGTCGGGTGACTCGTCGGTGCTGACACATCCCCTATAGAGAAGTTGCACCGTGGATTTGTCGTCCTCTGTCGGCCAGGGACCTCCTCGGGTGGAGCGTCCGCCCTGGATTCCGCTGCCGACCGGATGCCGCGGGCCGCTGACGGTGGTGTCGGGGCCCAGTGGGCGTGTGCGCTGGACTGGGGCCCGTCGCAGGATGGTTGTCGGACAGGGAAGCGCCATAATGGCGCTGGGCGCAGATTCGAGTCCGTGGCGGGGCATGGTGGCTGTATATGCGGGCGAGGCGGCGCCGGTCGTCGGTGTGCCACCCTTCGTCGATTCGCATGCGGTTGTAGTGGTCGGCCCCCTCTGGCGGTGGCTACGGGGTGCCGGGGAATGGCAGAGGCACGGTTCACCTCACAATCGGGGGATGGTCAGCCGCAAGCGCCGTCAATCTGTCGTACCTTCTCGTACATGGTGGAGCGGAGCAGTAACGACCTGAGCGGTGCGGTCACGGGCCCAGTTGTTCAGGCGGGAGCAGTGCACGGCGACGTCGTGTTCGATGCAGCAGCTCAGGCGCGGATCGCGCACGCTCGGGCGTTGAGGGAGGAGCGGCTATCTGCTTGCGCGTTGTTTCTGCAAGCCGCGGAAGCGCTAGCGGAGCAGCTGGAGGAAGCGGCGCAGATGGCTGCGGACATCGTGCAGACAATTCGACCCCGCTATGAGCTGGTCGGTCTTGGCGATCGCCTACGTGATGCCCGTTCGGCCCTTGACCAGTTGAGACCAGTGACGCGTGGTGTGCAGTTGGTTGGCCCTGAGGGCGCATACGAAGCGGCAAGTTCCGTGACCGCGGTATCGGTTGCTCTGCTCTTGTCTTCCAAGATCGCCTGGGATCGGGTTGCGAACGTACCCCGTCGATGGCAACGCAATCATGACCGCTTCCGCCAGGATCTACAGGATCGGTTGTCAAGGTTCAGGGATGAGGTTCGTCGTGTGCGTGAGGCGCCTCTCGTGTAGAGGGTGTGGCGTCAATAGGTAGCGCCACGGGCGCGCGGAGTCCGCGTATGTACTGGGACGCGTCGGCGCTGCTGCAGCCCAGCTTCAAGGGTACGGTGGCTTCCTCTGGTGCTCGAAGGGGGTTTGATGGAAGCCGAGTTGATGTCACTGGCTGCTGCAGGCGCGACTGCATTCGTGCAGCAGATGGCGGCGGACTCCTGGGCGGAAGCTCGTGACCGCATTGTCTCGTTCTTTTCGCGTCGTGATGGCCGTGAGCGGGCGGTCATCCAGGGAGAGTTGGAGACCTCGCGAGGAGAGCTCACAGCGGCAATGGCATCTGGAGACGAGCAGACAGCTGCAGACGTCGAAGCTGAGTGGCGTACTCGATTGCGACGTACTCTGCTGGACAACCCGGTCGCAGCGTCCGAACTACGCCAAGTGCTGTTCGAATTGGCGCCCGCCTCAAGTGGTCAACAGGTTGCCGCCGTCCACAACACCATCAGTGGGGGCGTGCAGAACGGTCCGGTCGTCCAGGCCGGCGTCACGGGCTCGCTCGACTTTGGAACACCTCCTAGTCGAGCGTGAGGTTGTCTCCGCTCGACGCCATGAACACGTGCGCTACTTGCGTGCCGCTGAGCGGACGACGTACACCATCGTGCCGGCGGAGTGTCGTCGACCTTCAACGACGGCACCCGTCGAGCTTGATCCGCGGACAGCAGCATGTGCCGCCCCCCAATGGCGATCTTGTGATCAGGTGCGTATCTTCCGCCTCATGAGTGAACAGCCGTCCATACATAATGAGTTGAGCGGCAATATCGGGGGCCACGTCGTGCAGTCCGGTGCCATTCATGGTGACGTGCTGTTCACCTCGTCTGCTGCGCCGATGGACCCTGAGGCAGCGGAGACGCAACGACGTTGGAATGAACGCCTACGGCGTACCCTCGATGAAGAGGACGCCAAAGAGGCAGCAGAGCAGCGCAGGTTTGAAGACTACGTCCGGGTCATCCACAGGAAGCGACGTTGGAACCTGTGGTTGCTGTTGGTGGAGAGCCTGGCCGTGGCGCTGGGGTATCTGCGCGCGTTCCCCTCAGCTGGGCTCGTTGGAGCCCTGGGCATTTTGTGGGGACTGATCTCCCTGTTCGGCTGGGTCTACTGCTCCGTGCTCTTGTGGAGGGCCCGGACAGGGCGGACTATCCCGGTTCCCCGGCACCGGTGGATGTGGTGAACAGGTGGCGCCACTCGTGCGCTGTGGAGGTCACGGCGTAGCGCAATGCGTCGGCGGAGTGGTGTCGACCTTGATCGGGGCGTCTTCGCCGCGCGCGGTCGCCTTGGGGTCCAAAGAGTAGTCGGGGAACTCGGTGAGCAGGCCCTCTCACGATTCGTGCACGAGTAGGGGGCCGGTGGCAAGGGCTGCGGCCACGGATCGGATGCGTCGACTGTACGAGACTGCTTCGGGATCCCGTGCACAGGGGGCCTAGCTGGCGCACGTTGCCAGGAACTGGGGCAGGCACGGAGCTCCGGGAATGCTTGGCTCAACCCGTATTCAGCAATGCGGTACGGATCACGGGATCGCGTAGCAGCGTGAGAGTTTCGGAGTCATCAGCGAAGATCGGGGACGGTGCAACGCCTTGCAGGAACTCCTGAACGAGCGCAGCCCCGGACACGAACTGGATCGAGCGGTCCCTGTCCAGGTGCACGGCGATGGTGAGCTGGAGACCCGGCTCGACGGAGCCTCGTTCACCCGGGCCGTCTTCCGACGCAAAGGCACGGGCCGCAGCGGGAGACCTCGTCCATGCTTTCGGCGCCGTGCGCCGCGCAGAACCAGCGGGAGCACTGACCACAACGGTTGTCGGCAGGTGAGGTGCAGTCATCGTTGTGGCAGGGCTCGGTCGACTCGGGCGAACGGGCACCGACGGCTCCTGAAGGAACCAGCGACCGGATGTACCAGTCACAGCACTCCGTCCAGTTGCCGGCGCGAGCCGCGAGTGCCCCGCGCAAGGCAGCGTGGCGGGCGTCGATCACCGCGTGGCCGGTGTCGGCATCGCGTTCCAACAGCCGCAGATGGCTGACGGCAAGCGCGAAGTTTCCGTGGGCGTAGGCGGCAACGGCCCGCTCGAACGCAGCGGATGGCCTCTCGGCCGTTCCCCCGTTTACCCCGCCCTCGTTCGGCGCGGAGTGTGACACCACCGTTCCCCTCCGGTTTTGCCGACGGCACGGACGCCGCCGCCCAAGGCCCCCTGTTGACTCTGCATATGCCTGTGCAGCATAGAGTCTCAGGTGGCATCCTCGAACGACTGCCGTATCAACTCCGTCTGGAAAAGGCCTACTTCGGCCCGGACTTCCATAAGTCCGCAGGCGGCCCGCCCGAGGCGACGTCGGGCACCGGTGAGAGATCTCCTCGATCACCACACCATGGGGGCGCTGGCTGAGGAGTACCGCGCCTCACCGGTGGCCGGTTCCGGTTCTCTGGTACTACGAACGCATGCGGATCGAACCGTTCATAGGCATCGACCTCGCCTGGGCGCAGAGCGGAGCCCGCACCAAGCCCAATGAAACAGGCGTGGCCGCCATCGACGAGCACGGCGTCGTGGTCGAATGCGGCTGGACCCGCGGCCTCGACGAGACGATGTCATGGCTGGCCAGGACAGCCGTCGACGGATCGACCCTGGCATTTCGTCGACGCACCGCTGGTCGTCGCCAACCCGGCTGGCCAGCGGCCGTGCGAGCGGGAGGTCGGCCGACGGTACGGCCGTTGGAAGGTGAGCGCGAACAGTACCAACCAGAGCTCTCCCCGACAGGCCGGAGTGCTGCTGCGGGAACGGCTGGAGGAGTCGGGCTGGTCCTACGACGACGGCAGGGGCGGGCCGCCGACCGGCGGTCTGGTCTTCTCCGAGTGCTATCCGTACACGACCCTGGTCGGAGCCACCGAGCTGGGCTACGACCAGGAACGCCCCACGTACAAGCGCCGACCGGCACGAGTTCCGACGGCACAGTGGCGAGCGGTACGGGCGGCGGAGTGCGACAGACTGATCGGGCACATGGCGGGTCTGGCCACCGCCGATCCGCCCCTCCTGCTCTCCTCTCACCCGGTCTCCCGTCAACTGCTCTCCGAGCCCTCACCTCAGAAGGAAGCTGACTACAAGCATCGGGAGGACCTCATCGACGCGCTGCTCTGTGCGTGGACGGCCGCGCTGTGGTACCGGCACGGACTGGCGCGCTGCCAAGTGCTCGGAGCGGACAGCTCCCTGCCTCCCGGACAGGCTCCCACCATCATCGCGCCTGCCCGCCTTGAGCAGCGGCGTGACGGTGAGACGAGGTCAATCGAGGGAAATCAGCCGCTCGACGGTCCGTCGCCGGTGGCGTCACGGCACTGATCGCTTTCCTTCCCCGTCACGTGTCGAGTGTGAACAGGCGACTGACCAACTCCGGGTAGGTGAGACCTGCTTCGGCGAGAATCTTCCTGAGAGCTTCCGGCGGGCCCTTCTGCAGCGGGGCCGGGGAACCGACGCGGCCGGGTACCGCGGAAAGGTCGCCGCCGCTGAACCGTGATTCCGGTGTGGCAGGGGGGCGTACCTGGTAGGTGAACCAGACGCGTGCCGGGGGATTCAGCAGGACCAGGTAGGGGTCCGCCCATGCCATGAAGGCCCAGCGGTTTTTGCTGCGGGCTCGCACGAGCACGCCGTCGGCGTGGTGCCGCCCGAGTCGTTCGGCCGCCTTGGCCACGACCGGAAGCGGATTGCCGAAGGAGCCCGTGATCTCCCAGAGCCCGTCCTCGCACGCGACCGACCAACCGGCCGCGGTGAGCCCCTCGATCGCCTCCGCGTAGGGGTCGTCTTCCTGCGCCAGAGCGATGAGTCTGTCCACCTCGCTCCAGGGCGCGACGCGGGCGAGCGCCCGCTCCGGCGGGATCATCAGGTCCTCCGCCTCGGCGGGCTCGGCACGCGCGATCATCGCCTTGCCGCCATGCCAGGCGCGGGCCGCGAGTACGTCGTGCTCGCCGCCGCCGGTGAAGGTGGCGTCCTGGACGAGCAGTGTCATCACCACGGCCGCCACCGCGTCCAGCCGTCGCCGGGTATCGGGCGGAGCATCGTGGTCCGCCTCGCCCGCCAGGTCTTCGGAACGGAGTGCTTCGAGGAGGCGGCTGAGTCCGTCGCGCCAGCTCTGGTCCTGCTCGTCCCAGACTCCGGCGGCCAGGAGCTGGACGTACAGGTTGGCCACGAGCAGCCGGACCGGAACCGGTGCTGCGGCTGAACCGTCAGGGCCCGTGAGCGCCGCGACCCAGCGCTGGGCCCAGGCGCGACAACGGGCACGCTGCTCTGGCGCGACGTACGGGGCGGGCGGCTCGCTCGTGGTGGGGAGGTCCACCTCCTCCGTCTCGTCCTCGTGCTCCTCGTCGTCCTCCTCCCGCACGCCAAGGGTGACCGCCGACACGATCCACCGCGACGAGGGTGCCTGCGGCAGGTCGAGCGGCGAGGTGCCGAACGCCAGATCCGTCAACGGCGCCCCGATCATCCGGCGGCAGTCGGCGAGGTAGGCGTCCCAGCGGTCGACGCCGCTCGATGTCACCGAGCCCGTTGTCGTGTCTCCCGCCGGGCTCACCCGGGGAGCGGACGTTCCGGCGGTGAGTTCGCGCAGGCGCAGCAGATCGGTTTCGAAACGGCGTGCGGCACGCTCGTCGGCGAACAGGGTCTGCGCCGTGTAGTCGTATCTCAGGCGGGGACCGCTGTCGGCGCTGTGACGCCGTGCGCAGTGCACGGGGCTGTACACAAAGACGACGGCGGATTCGGCGGTGGTGCCGTCAGGACGGGCGCACGTGGCGCGAACCGCCGCACCAGGAACCTCGGGCAGCGGGAAGGAGCAGGCCGCCGCCCCCGCCGGAATGGTTCCGGTCCGTGTCCAGGAACCCGGTGAACCGTCCGGAGACGTGCTGATCACCACGGGCAGGAGCTGGGGGTGCGCCAGAGAGACGTGCAGACCTTCGCTGTCCGTCTTCGCGCCCAGAAGGACGAGCGTGTGACCGGTGGACTCGAAGGGCCGGATGGTGCGGCCCGTCAGGCTCGCGAGTGAGGTGATGCGCCCCTGTTCGGGAAGCAGCGGCGCAGTGTCGGCGGCGATTACAGCGAGCTCGCAGTTGCCGCCGTCCCGGGTGCTGGTGCACAGCGCGGCACGGGTCAGATTCGGGCTCCCGGTGAGAGCGAATCGGCGGCCGCCGGCCTGCCACTCGACGAATTTGCCGTGCCGCATCCGAGTCTCCTCGAGGAAACGGATCTGCGCGTCGAAGCCGCCGAGTGCCCTCTTGATCGCTCCGGCGTCGTAGCTCGACCAGCGAGGCTGGAGCCCGAGGATGGTGCGGCGGGGTGTCAGACGGCCGAGCAGCCCGCTGAGGGCATGACCGGCCTCGTCGACGAACGGGGCGTACGCGTGCAGTTCGTCGACAGGACCGAGCGGCAGTTGGTCCAGCAGACTCTCCTGGAGGTTGTGCAGAAGCCTGGCACCGGTTTCCGGTCCGGCCGGGGCGTTGACATGCCGCTCGGTCAGAAGGGCAGCCAGTTCCGCCAGATGACTCGCCGACCAAGGGGCCAGTTCCACGGCGGAGGGCAGTGCCTCCAGCCAGTCGGCGAGGTCGGCCAGGAGCGCGTGGGAGTCGTCGTCCTCGGTTTCCACCACCGTCCACAGTTCGTCGTTGGCACCCCAGCCGGACAGCGTCGGGTTCCCCGAACCCACTGCGAGTCGGCAGGCGTGTTCTCCGATCAGAAGGACGACCTTGGGGTGGAACGCACGCCGGCAGGAGGCCAGGCCGTGCAGATAACTGCGGCCGGCCATGCGCACATCGACTGGGTCGTACAGCCCTTGGGTCGCATCACCGATCACCGCGGTGCGGGCACCCAGGCCACGGGCGACGGGTATGGCGACCTTCTCCAGGAAGGGAAGATCAACTGTGAAACCGAGGAAGAGTGCTTCGTGCAGCGCCTGCTGATCGCTGCGTTCGCTCCACTCTCTCAGCAGCGTGACGGGGGATGCGAACCGGGTGTGGTGTGCCGCGCTCATGGATTTGTCTCCAGGATTCGCCGTCCCTCCGCGGTGACGGTGTGGCAGTTGTCGCGGACGGCGAAAAGCCCCAGCTGCGCCGCCAAGGAGCCCAGTTGGGGGATGCGGGTGCCGATATCGGAGTCTCCTTCGTCACCGGTCTTGAAATAACGCTCGTTGCGAAGGTGCAGACGGGAGAAGATCTTCAGCCCGCCGGTCGCAGGGTCGGTGCGCAGCTTCGCGAGGGCGACTCTGCGGGACTGGGCGAGCATGTCGTCCACCAGCCGGGCGGCCAGGTCGCGGACCGGCCGGTCGGCGTAGTCGTCGATGAGGCCGTCGACCCACGTCGGGTCGAGGAACTCGGCCCAGCGCCGCTGACGGCCCAGGAAGACGGCCCGTACGTCGTCTGGCAGATGACCCTCTCGGGAGCGCAGCGCACCCACCATCAGGAGCAGCACATTGGTCATCGGGGCATCGGCACCCTGCGCCAGGAGCTGCCGTTCGACAGGCAACAACTGACCTGCCGCGTTCTTGAGCGGAGGCAGGTCGCCCAGGACCCGCCGCACATTCGCATCCGGGGCCTGTTGCGCCAGCCAGTCGCGCAGTTCCTCGGCCGACCGGTCGGCCTCGCCGTCCTTGGAGCCGACACCGGCCACCAGTGCCGCCCACAGCCGACGCCAGGCGCCGACGGAGTAATGGCGCAGCAGCACTCCCCGCCAACCGGCCGTCTCGGTAATCGCCGCCAGAACGGGATCTGTTGTCGCCTCGCCACCGAAGGCCACCGCGGAGCGCAGCGTCTCCTGAAACCCGTCGCCCTCATGACCGTGGAGATCGATCGCCCGGCCGAGGATACGGAGGGTCGCACGCCGAGTGCGGTCGGACGCCTCCCAGTCCCCCTGCGCGTGGGTTCCTCCACCGCGAGTTGCGGTCAGCACGTCCGTCAGCCATTCCCGCTCGGCCGGACACGGGACACCAAGAGCCGCCTGCCCCGCTGTCTCCAGGTCGGCGAAGGACACGACGTCCCGCTCCGCGAGAGACAGCAGAGGTGCGAAGAGCTCCTTGACCGCGGGAGGGCACGGGTGCCGGCCGGGTCTGAGCACTCCGTCCCGGACGTCCACGGTGCCGAGCACCGTGGCGGGTCCGCCGTACTGGTCCCAAAAGCCCCAGCGGCGGGGTGAGTACGACTGGCTCGGCTGCTCCTCGTCGGCGGCTCGCGCGAGTTCCAGTTCCTCTGTGTAGAAACGCCACACCCGATCGACCCCGTGGGCAAGCCACGCCGGATCTGTCTCCGTGTGGTGCTGGAGCGCCGCCAGCAGGACCTCGCTGCGGCGGACAGCCCGGCGGCACGCGGTGATGTCCCACGCGTTCCGTTCCGCGTGCGCCGCGATCGCCGCATACAGCGAGTGGTAACGGATGTAGCGGGTCACCGTGGACACTCCGGGAACCAACCGGTCCACCGCCCGCATCACCGGGCCCTCCACCGCCAGGGGATAGCGCCCGGATCGCACGCCCAATCCCTCGAGTGCCCATGCCGGCCCACGGACATCCGCTGTCACTTGCCACCCCTTGTCGGTTGCCGGAGCGTTGCATCGGCAGAAACTACCTGATCCTGCTTCAGGGTAGGTGCTGATTTCGGACGAGAGGCCAGTACGGTCGACTGGATTATGGAAGGTGCCGGGACACGCCCGATCCACCCTCAAAGCCGTCCACGACTGGACTTTCGGCAACGCCCCGGTTAAGTGTGGCGCTGGCGCAGAGCGCCCGATGTACCAACCCCACAGGCGCCCGATGTACCAACCCCGTGGGGCAGCGCCGACAGACAGCGCATCAACGGACTCCCCCGTGCTCTCCACACCAGGGCAGCTGCGAGTTCCCAGAACACGTGAGGTCTGGCCGAGTTGGTGCGGCACCATCGGGACGGCACTGGTCCTACTCCGGAGTGCGCCGCCTATTGTCACCGATCTGGGGCCCTGGACCGCCAGGCCCGACGCCAAGGAACTGCGCCTCGAACGCTCCGACATCGAGGCATGCCTCAGGCGCCGGTAACCGGGGTCAGAAGGCTCGCAGCCTCTCGATGTGATGTCTCTGTTGTTTTTCGTCCTGTTCGGTGTGCACACTGACAAGCACTCTTTGGCCGTCCGGCTTGTAGTAGATGCGGCCAAGTCGCTCGCTTCCCGCGATGCCCGTCGCCAATTCCGTCACCTCAAACCAGCCACGAATTCCCGAAAGATCCTTCCCGACAGGGCGCCCAGAGTCGATTTCAGCAAGTGCTTTCATCGTGGACGCTGGCGAGTCGAGGTTGGCGATCACATCGACTGCATCGAGAACGAACTCGAGGCGGCTGAACGCCCGAGGCAGGAACTCAATGACACCCCCGCGTCGAGGCCGTTGCGCGGTCGCGGCGCGAAGTCGTTCCGTCTCTAGGCCCTCAAGTTCCGACACACTCCCAAGGAGTGCGTCTACCTGCACCGCCAAGTTGTCAGCGCGTGCTCCGCTTTCTGCCGTTTCCGAGTCGGCCGCTCGCACACGCTCCAGCAGCAAGGAGTTCTCGGCAAGAGCGAGTTCTCGAAGTTCCTCGGCGTCAGCGAGGTTCTTCACCAGTTCCGCCGTGTCAGCCATGCCTCCCAGGCCTTGTCGGAGCACAGCGAGTTGCTCTTGCAGATCTGAATGACGGCGTTCTGCGAGGGCAACGGATTCTCGGTATCGATGCTCGCTCGCTTCCGCTTTCGCAAGATCGTGACGGAGCTGCGCGACCTCACGTTCAGCCGCCTCGCCCTTGCGTGTCGCGACATACAGTTGGTTAAGCAGCTCCTCGATCCGAGCCTCGGCCTCAGCAAGGCGAGCTGTGGTCGGATTCGTGACTGGCACCGTCGGCGCGAGAGACGACGGCGGTGCGATGACATCCCCGACGAGCGCAAGTGCTTCGACCTGGCTGCCCTTGAACCGAAGGCGCGCGAACCAGTCGTAGAAGTTGCCGTCATCTGCTGGACGATGGCTGACGTCCCAGCGCTGGATGCTAAGACCCGCGTCCTCAAGCGCTGACACCAAGCTGCTGGCAATGCGCTCCGACGCGTTGAAGACGACGTTATGCCCGTACTGGTTGGTTTCGAGGTGCCACTCGACGTCGAAACCGCTGGCCTTCTCCAGCGGTTCACCGGCAATGGGAGCGTACGGAACCTCTGCTCCGGTAAACAGGAAACGATCGCAGTCCGCGAGTTCCCAGCTCGTTCCGTCCAAGTCGATGAGATCGCCCTGCCGGAGTGGGTAGACGGAGCCCGCATACGCGACGCCCGCGTACCCATCGGGAGTCAGACGAATCGGACGGCGGACTCCAGACTCGACTTCCGTTCCGTGGTCAAGCACTCGCACGAGTGCCTTGGCGCTCGCCATGTCACGCCGTTCCGCATCGACACTCCGGGTGCCCCCACTGGCGCTTGCAGGCGGCGCACGGCTTGTAGTACAGGTATTCCCGCAACTGGGCTTCTGTCGCACCGTCGCGCACGTGCCGGGTGAAGGCCCTTGAATTGTGCCGATACAGCACTTCGCCGGGAACGGTCGCCTGGTCCTTGTCCCTCGCCACATTCGCACGGACGACCAGTCCCGCCTGTGGCATGACTATGGACTCCTCAGGTGCTTTTGGGTCCGCGGCTGCACCTCCGGGCATAGCCGAAGCCGGGAGGCCAAGACCGAACTCCAGGTCGTAGTACGACGCCGTGACTCGATCGTGCTTCTGGCTTGATGACGCCTCGACCGACAACACCAAGTCGTCGTCGAGAACGACCTTCAGCTCGAGGCGCTCGTGCAGTGGCGGCGCGGTCTCGTCGACGCCGAGTGTGATCATTCCCAGCGACGTTCGCCGCTCGCTCGCCTGCGGGTGTGATGACAACGCGGTCGGAGTAGCGATCGGAAATTTCGCCTTCCCGTCCGTCGGATCCGCGCAGTACAGGTGGAGGGTTTCGTGCTTGACGTCTCCACCGAGAGGCATTTCAGTGCCCGCAGCGAGGAGTGGCATCAACGACCCACGGGCGAGCTCGAGTTCGATGGGCTTTGCCAGCCGGAGCCGCTGCTTGTCATGCGCGATCCACGCAGCTCCTTGTGAAATCAACGTGGCACTGTTCGTCGGCACCTCAACTCGGTCCGGACCGAACAACTCGTGCAGTCGGCTCCGAATCGCGGGCATGGCCGCCATGCCACCGACCACTACGACCAGCGAGACCTGCCCGGGCGCCATCGACAAGCTGCCGAGCAGCGACTCGATCTCATCAATGCCTGCCGTCACGAGCGGCCGCGTGATCTCCTCCAGTTCCTGACGCGTGAGCTGGTACTGCAAAGTGGCACCTGATCGGAAGTAACTTGGCCGGTAGAACGTCACGTTGGCGCGGTCAGCCGAGAGCTCGATCTTGTTGCGCTCCGCGTCCTGGAGGAGCCGGAGTTCAGCCTCAGGGATCGCAAGGTCGTCGTCAGTGGCACTTCCGCGAGCCCGAACGCGTTTCACGACCTCGTCGCGAATTACCTTGTCGAACTCGTCGCCGCCGACCTGGGCCGAGCCACCGTTGCGAAGTTGTCGAACCTGTTCTTCGTCGACTCGACAGAGAGTCAGGTCCAGCGTTCCGCCGCCCCAGTCGACAACCAGGACGTTTCGTCGTGCAAGCCGCCGCGCCATCTCTTCTGGGTCGTCTGCTCCCCGGATGAACCCATACAGCGCGGCGAGCGGCTCGTGGACGAACTGGGCTACACCCATCCCGGCCCCGGCGAACGCCTCTCGCAGCGCCGCGCGTCGGTGCCCATTCATGGTCACGGGGATCGTGACCACAGCGTTGTCGAGGCCGCCGAGCACCTTCCGTTGCGGACTGCGCAGGGACTCCGACCGGACGTGCCGCACGACGTCCGCAACGATGTCCACCGGGCTCCGGTCGACGCCTCCGACGGCGATTACCTCCTCGCCGAGGAGGAACTTCGGCGATTTCACCGTGTTGCCGTGCACCCCAATGCCCGCGGCACCCAACGCGTCCTTGGCCTCGCGACCGACGACTACCTGCTCGCCCTCGTACCGGACGATCGAGGGATGTGGCCGGCCAGTCTCGACGTCCATCACGTCGATCACGCGGTCACCAACTACCACCGAAACAAGGCTGTTGGTCGTTCCGAAGTCGAACCCGACGATCACGCGAAGCCTCCAGACGCGTCCTTCAGCTGCTTGACCTCACGCGTGAGGGCAAGCAGAGAACGGTCGAGGAACTCCTCCGCGACGTCGGGCGCACCGTTCCGGAGTGCGTGCAGACCATCGGTAAGCAGATCGATCTCACCCCCGAGACGCCGGATGATGCGCGTTCGCAGCGTTTCGTAGTCGTCCGCCATATGGCTCTTGTCGACCACTCTGTTATCGCGCTCAGCCGCGAGCTCCTTCTGCAGTCGCACCACGTCGGCAGAGAACGCGTCGGCGCGAGCCGTCGCAGATTGCTCACGCTCTTTGACGGTCGAAAGCTCATTGCGGAGCCGAGTCTCGCGATTCCGAGCAGCGGCAGCCTCACTCTCCAGTTGTGTGACCTGCCGTTCCATGCGGTCGATCCGGGCCAGGTAGTTCGCGCCGACAATCCCAAGTACCTTGTGATCGCTGCTTGCCCCGACCTGGCTGGCGGCTCGCTCAAGTCCTATTGCCTCCGGGGCCTCGTACTTCCAGAGAGCGTCGTACGACGCATCGATGAACTGATCCAGGGTCCACTCACGTTGGAGCGTGCGGAGGAGTCCGTAGCACGCGACGGCATTCCTGACGAGGCGCTCACTGTCTGCGGCTTTGAACTGCTTCGGGGCCGGTCCAAGCTCGTCGGCGACCCTCCGGGCCTCGGCACGCACGTGTTCGGTCGGGAGCTGCGGATCCTTGCGGGGATCGACCAGCTGGTCCACCCAGACGCGGAACGCCGGGCTGTGGCCCAGTGCGACTACCGCGAGGTCAACGAGCCGGTTCAACGCCGGCGCGAGGCCACCGTCCTCGGCGCGCTTGAGCGGGACCCCTTGGCGCGCCGCGTACTGAAGCAGCTTGAACGGGGTCGACAACGTTGGGTCTGTCGGCGCGAGAGACTCGACCAGCGCGCTCTGTGACGCGATGCCCTCATCGGTAATCGCCAGCTTCTTGAGGTCCTCCTTCGAGAACTCAAGCAGTCGAGCGTTCGACTCGTAGGCGAACGTCAGCAACTCCTCGATCGAGGTAATGATCGGCTTCGGTTTCGTCTTGGACTTGGCCGGCTGTGTCCCCTTCTCCGCAGCGGGTGCCGCTGGCGCATTGTCAGTAGGTGCGGCCGAGGCGGTGCCATCGCCGGTAGCGGTAGCCGATGCGGGGTCACTCGGCCCCGACTCCGCGCCGGGCTCTGGAATGGTCTCGTTGCTCAACGTCCTACCTCTTGCAATCGGGTCCGAAATCCTGCGTACCAGGCGCCGGTCTCCTTGGAGTGCCTGAGCGCCTCGCCGTGTCGTGATGCACCATCGATGTCTCCCACAGCGAGCAGCGCCTCAGCCGCGATGAGTCGGACCTTGAATTGGTCCTGGGGCCGGAGCTCGCCCAGCGAGGGCAGCAGCTGGGTGACCATGGATGACTGTGTCCCGTCCAAAGCCGTTGCACCGAGGTCCAGGAGGTCCTCGGTAACGGAGTCGCTCAAGGCCCGATCGAAGCTTCCGTGCGACCGGTCGGCCAGGCTTGTCGTGACGAATGCGCCGCCTGCGAGGAGGGACCGGAACCGCGCCGCGACATCGGAGACACGGTGGCTGTTGGTCTTGCGCACCGCAAGTTCGAACTGGTTGTAGTGCAACGCGACCAACCCGCAGATCGCCTCCGCTGCGGGGCGGTCGAAGGTCGACAGCAGAGAGACCGCACTGTTGTACCGCTGCTCGTAGATCGGCGCACCCGACGCATCTACCCGGCCGAGGTCCTCGACCGCTTCACGCGCGAGTACGCCGTACAGGTATGCCGCCAGACCTTCGCGGTAACGGCGGGCCGTCACCCCTCGGCCGGCACGCATGATGAAGGTGTCGATTGCGTTGAGACTCAACTCGCGGCTGGAGATGAGCTTCTCCAAGGCCTGGTCGACGAGGCAGAGGTCCTCTTCCTCGGCAAGGCAGAAATCGAACTCAAACGTCCGCTCCAGCGGGCCATTGGAAACAGCCACTGTCTGGACGCCGACCTTCACTGACGCGAGGAAGCCGGCGGCCTCAGATGTGGAGGTTTCGCGGCCGTTGACGGTGATGGATTCGACATCCGATGTCACCCAATCGGCGGAGCTGCTGGAGCTCGTGACCATCAAGCGCGTGCGCCCGCACTCTCGTCCCCTGAAGAGGAGGATCGGCCGCTTGGTCGCATGACCGTCGAAGCGGTGTGCTCGGCGGGCGCGCTCGGACGAGAAGACGAGTCCACACTCAGCGCAGGGAAACCGAGGCGGCTTTGGCGGGGTTGGCGGTCCGGCCGATTCGAATCCGGTCGGCTCATGGAACTCCATGTAGCCGGTGTGCCAGAACCCCACGTACCCCCCTGTCGCTTGCTGATCCGCGTCTCCTACACCTTCGGAAGGCTAGTCGGAGCGCACGGACTTTGCGAGGTCGCGGGTTGAGTGAGATCGACCTGTGATGGGCTGTCATGTCGCGTTCGTGTGGGTGCAGATGCCGGGGCGAGGACCACTTCGGTGATCACGCCTGGAGCTGTCAAGTCAATTGAGGCAGTCTGCGGCTATAGGGTCTGTTTCTGGGGTTCTGTCTCAGGTCGGGGTTCGTTGATCCACACGGCCATGGGCCGTTGCCGGGGTCGCGGGCCGCGGCCAAAGTGTTCGGGATGCGCCGCGTACGCCTGGGCGAGGGTGAGCGCTCGCTGCTGGCGGGCGAGGTCGGCGGTGCCGTTGTGCACGCTGGCCGGGGTGCAGGCCGATCGCCGAATGCCTGTGCTCGTGGCTGTAGTAGGGCCGTCAGGGGTGGGAGTGCTCGGAATGCTCCCGGGTTACGCCGATCCCACGGCCGTGCTTACGGCATGGCTGACGCGATCACGGAGCGCATCAGGGGAGATGTATGAGAGTGTCTCAGCCAGCGAATCGAGCGCAGAGGCGAACTGGTTCTCCTGCTGGCGCAGATGCGCGTCGAGGAAGGGGGACCACAGCACCCATGACGTCGCAGCTGGCCTGCCGTGCATGCAGCACGGTTAGGTAGAAGGCCCAGCAGGCCTGAAGGAAGCCGGCGCCCAGGGGCCGCTGCCGACGAGAGCGTTGGCGAGGCTGCCGGTCAGCCAGGCGAGGGAGCCGAAGGCGATGCCGGCGCCGAGGACACCAGGGACGCCGAGCAGTTGTAGAGGAGTGCGTCCGAGCCGGTGGTGGTCGAGGGCGCGCTGGTACGCGGTGTGGGCATGGCGGGTCCAAGGAGGAAGAGCGGACAAGGCGAGGCGGGGCACGGGGCGCTCTTCGGCTGGTCGTTGAGACAGCCCCTGTTTGGGCAGGGCGCGGCGGTTTGGGGATCAGACCGAAGCCATCTGGTGCGTGGCGACCTGGGCGGTGGGTCGCTGGTGGTGGGTGGTTCGGATGTCGCGTCGGCGGAGGGCACGGTCCGCTGGATGGCGGCGTGCGGTGGCGCAGGCGGCTCGCTGCCAGCCCGCTTCCGGGCGCTGGTGGGGCGCGGGCGACGGCCTGCTTGCGCTCCGGCCTCCAGCAGTTGGGCCAGGGAGCGCGGGTCGTCGAGGGTGGAGTGGGCGGCAGCACGCCGCTCCGCCAGGGCGGCGGCCTGATCGTGCGCCCCACTCTGCCGCGGCGCCTCCACCAGCTGGGCCACGGGAAACCTCGGCCAGCGTCATGTCCGGTGCCGCGTTCGCTGGCCCCTGCTGGCAGGTGTCTGCGACGTAGGCGTTGAAGAGACCTCCTCGGAGAAGAGGCTTGCTCCCTCTCGCAGCCCATGGATGAATCCCGCGACCGCTGCTCGCTCGCGAGCAGGCATCGCCTCGACCGAAGACAGGATCCATGCGACGTCGGGCGACATGGCCTCAGTGTTGGTCCTCGCCGTCGGCTCGGGCGGAACGGGTCGAGCCACGGGTTCCGGGCATGCGAACGTGGCCATCAACTCGAAAGGCTTGTTCGACTCGTCATCGTCTGGAACTTTTGCCCGCAGTTCGATGATGACCGCTGCGAGGCGCACGTCGCCAGGGTCGCGGAGGCCGATCTCGTGTTTGTAGCCAACCTTCCAAGAGTCGCCCAGCAGGCGCATCAGGATCGTGCAGATCGCCTCGGCGAGGGCGAACAGCTCCAGTGAGGGCTCGTAGAAGTCCGCGTTAGGGGTCCAGGCGCTACTGGCGTCGCGACGGGCTTGGTGATAGTCGATCTCTGCCTGAGGACTCGCCTCGAATTCGCGCCACCATTGGGGGACCGGCAGGTCTTCGGCCCAGATGTCGATTCCGATCATCCCCTGCATCGCCCACCAGAGCTGAAGCAGAGCATCCTCGTCGAGCTCCAGGGCGGCGGCGTAGCCACGGACCATCGCCTCGGTTTTGGGCGGACGGCTGCCGCTTTCGGCCATCGAGACAGCGGCCACGGAGAGCTTGGGATCGAAGAAGTTGGCAACATCGGCTTGAGTCTTCGACCAGCGTTTGCGCGCTGCCTGCAACACGCGACCGAAGGCCACCGCTGAACTGGATCCTGCTTTCACTTCACCGACTCCTCGTGGACCGTGTAGTCTGAGTTTCACAACACCAGGAACTCGTGAAATCTACCATGGTGCGTCTTCTCGATCCGCGAGTCCGACGCAGTCACGCCCGCAGGAGAGAGGAAGTTGCACGTGAACCGTCAGGTCACGATCGCCCCCGTCGCAGGCGCCCGAGCCATCGCCGACAATGCCGAGCAGATGGCCCAAGAACTCCGTCGGACGGTGGCCGCGGTCGAGAGGATCGTCGATGACCTCAAGGGCTTCTACGAGGTCGTGTCTCCACTCGTCAAGCGGCTCAGGTAGAGGCTGGCCAGCCCTCCTGCCGCAGCCCAGGCGCTGGTTGCGATGGAGGAGTGAAGTTCCCCCGCTGAGCTGGACAGCCCGATGCTGGATGGTTGAGTCCCGGAGGAAGCGGTTTCTCCGGCTCGTGCTACCCGTGCGAGACGCAGACTGAGCGGCGGTATGGCAGTTGCTCGACGGTCACTTCAGGGGCAGAAATAATTGCGTGCGCATGCACTCGGGGAGCGATCTTGCGGCCCGCGGGAACCTCAACATCAAGTAGCCCTGTTACGCCTGGTCAAGGGATCTCGTGAACGTCCCACAACCACTGACGATACGGTGACGAGGGCCTCGACCTGACGGTTGCGGTCCTTGTTGCGTTTTCGTAGCTGACGGTGATGCCGAGGGCTTCGTAGAGTGGGCCTTTCTTCTCGGTGTCGGGCTGCATGGATGCGCTGTGCGATCTCCTCAAGACTCTCAGTGAACTCGCGGATCTGCTGGGCGTCGAGTGGGTGTTCCTTCTTCCGGGTGATGGTGGGGAGCGCGTCGAGCTTCTTCCGCGCCGCCTCCTTGTCTCTCTGCGCCTCGTTGATCCACTGGGTGACGACGGCTGGGTCGGCTCCGGCTTCGAGGGCTGCTTGGTAGCGGGCGAGTCGTCGCGCGCAGTCCTTGATCGCCTGGCGCGCTTGAGCTTGCTCTGGTGACTGAGCCTCTGCAGTGCTCGCTGCGGCGCTTGCGAGAGTGAGCGCTTCGATGGTGGCAGTGAGCCGCCCAGGGGCGAAGGCCCGGGCGATCCACTGGTCCAGCGCCCGGCAGACGATGTCTTCGCGCAGGTAGATGGTGCGCGGGTGGGTGAGGTCGGGGTAGAGGGCTTGTTCCTGGTCCTTGAATTCGCAGCGGTAGTAGACGTGATTGCGGATGGTGGCGGGCTGCATCTTGCGCCCGCACAGGCTGCATCGGACCCGCCCGCGCAGGGTGTAAGAGCGTGCGCCTCGCTTTCCGGCTCGTTCCTGCCGTCCCTGGTTGCGGGCACGCTGCCTCCGGAGGGTTTGGACGGTATCGAACCGGCTCAGGCTGATGATCGCTTCGTGGGCGGGTTCATTGGAGCGGATCCACTCCTCGGCGGGGTTGTGGGTCATGCTGGTGCGGTGGCCGAGGGCGACGTCGTCGACGTCGAGGAGGCGTTCTTCCTTCCGTTGCTTGTTCCAGACCTCGTATCCGGTGTAGCGCGGGTTGATCAGGATGGTGCGCACGACGCCCTGCTGCCATGCCGTTTTCGGGCGGTGTGGGTTGCGCGCCGGGTCGTGAGCGGAGGGGCAGGGGATGCCTTCGCGGGTGAGCTGGGCGGCGATGGCTTTGTCGCTCATGCCGTCGAGGTACATGGTGAAGATCCGCTGCACGATGGGCGCGGCGACGGGGTCGGGCTCGAGTTTGTGGATCCGTTGGCCGGCGGCGGCCTTCGAGGGGTTGGGGTGGGGTCCGGCATCGGCGATCAGATACCCGTAGGGAGGGCGTCCGCCGAGGTAGCGGCCCTGGAGCTGGGCTTGGGAGCTCATGGCGGTCCGCACCCGGATCTTGATGCGGTTGCGTTCTCCCTTGCTCATGCCGCCGAAGACGGACATGACCAGGTCGTGGGCCTCGTTGTCGGGATCGATCGGGCCGCCGACCTCCGGCACCCACAGTGGGATGCGGAAATGGACGAAGACGGGGAAGGTGTTGCCGAACTGGTTGCCGTAGAAGGTGCGCTGCGGCTCCCCGATGACGACCGCCTCGAACCCGCGGTTCCCGGCCGCGCCGCTCGGCCTCCAGGCGGTCGCCGACCCTCGCCGTGGGCAATGTTCGTCGTGATGCGCACCTCGCCAGGCGATCGGCCGTGAAGTCGACTCCTCGAGCTCCGCGGGCCCCGCCGCCACGTCACTCGGCAGTGATCAGGGCTCGGGCGCGGGTGAGCTGCCAGTTTCTGGAAGCCTCTGGGTTCGCAGCGTCTGGTCGGCCGCGTCGAGCCGGATCACGTGCGGTGAGACGCCCAGTACGGCGCTTGGCGTGGAGCGCGTTCTGCAGCACACCAAGATCTCTAGTGCCGCATCCGGCAACGTTCGCCCTGTTCACGACCTCGCGGAGGCGCGCGTCAGTAGCGTGTTTGTTCCGCCAGATGACGTAACGGCGGATCATGCTTCCCTGCTCCTTGTGGCTGGTGTGGTCGGGATGTCGAGAGCGAAGTAGCGCAAGGCGGTGAACTGGGCCTCGATACGGTTGAGCCAGGAGCTGTTGGTCGGCGTGTAGGCGAGCTCGACGTTGTTGGCTGTGGCCCAGTCGCCGACCCGGGCGTCCTTCTTCGTCGACAGGTGCGGTGAGAAGTTGTCGAGCACGATCGCCACGCGGATCTTCGGCGGGTAGAGGCTGCGCAGGTAGCGGCAGAACTCCAGGAACCCGTCCGGTTCTTCTTCGGCTTGATGTGGCCGTAAACCTTGTCCTTGCCGAGGTCGTAGGCGGCGAACAGGTGCCGGACCCCGTGGGGGCGGGTGTAGGTCGCCCGGCGTCGGAGCCGGGGTTCGCGGTCGGGGTCCTTGCGCCGGCCACCGCGTTCGGCCCATTGTCGGCCAGGGTGGGGCTGGAGCGTGGGCTCGCCCCCCACCCACGGATCCCATGACCGGTCCTACCCAGGCGGCAATGGGGGATAGACTCCCCAACTTCGTTGCCTTGCAGTGAAGTTGGGGCAGGAGTTCAGCGCTGGAAGAGCGACACGGCCCAACCGCCCACCCCTGTGGCTACGGCGGTTGCCACGATCGTGAAGAGACGGACAGGGCGCTCGCTGCTCATGGTGAACTCACCTATGCGCACGTACAGCCATGGCCGTGGCGCGTCAGGGGTTGGGACCGGGGAGGGGATGTCTTTCTTCACGACACGCCTTTCTAAACGGCCATGACAAGGAAACCGGCAGCGTTGAAGCGGTGCGGTGGTCCTCCAACTTCACCACAACCGGGGCCAGTTGGCGAACGTGCTGGTGAATCAATAGTTGGCTGGTGGCCAACGCAGGATTTCCGGCGGTCGTTGGTCACTCGAAAGAGTTACGGGCGCCGCGCGTAACTCTGCGTAACGCGCGCGCAATACGGCTGGGCGGCCGGGCGCTGCGTGAGTGCCTCACGTTCCCGTGGCCTTGCATTCAAGGCCCAACCTGACATGTCAAGTGCGTACGCAGCTGCGTACGCAATTCGGCCGGGTGCGATCGCACTTGCGATCGCACCCGTTCATCGGTCGTTTATCGCGCCCCGAACTCGCATGGGCTCACAGGTCTATGAGGGTCTGTGGTTCGAGCGGAAGCGTGCGAACCCTGGCGAATAGTTGACCGGCAACCCATTTCCGGAGGAGCCGAGGATGGCAGTTTGGCGCGGGTGGAGAGGAAGCGCACTGAGTGAAGTCAGGGTCGCACTTTCCGGCCGTCTGCCCCGCGATTGACGCGCCTTTTGCGATCCGGACCGCCAAAAGGCGCGTCCAGATGCGTCGCTGACGCATCTACCGGATACGCCACTGACGTGCGGGCAACCACCAGACAAGGTCATAGGCGGAACATGTTCTGACCCCGCGCGAGAGGCGCATTCCAACCGATGGCGTGGCACTACAGTGACCGACAGCCCCGGCTCCCATCCAACTGGCGGACGCTGCGGGCCAAGGTCCTGAAGCGGGACGGGTGCACGTGCGTGGCCATCCTGCGGGACACGGGCCTCCGCTGTACTGTGGTGGCCACGGACGTGGACCACATCGTCCCGAATGACGGCCACTCGATGGCCAACCTTCAGTCCCTGTGTACGTGGCGCCACGCACTCAAGAGCGCGGCGGAAGGAGCGGCGGCTAGGGGCCGACGAGTGCCCAGGAAGCGGCCGGAGGGTCCGGCATCCTGGCGACTTGTGATGTGGCTGTATTCAGCGCCCATACATGGTCCACATGCCCAGGACGGAGCCAAGGGCCGTAACAATCGCAGTGACCAGCCGTGTTGGTACACGGTTGGCGGTCACCCGGAAACCGCCGATGCGGAGTTCGAAGTACGGGCGCGGTGCTTTTGGCATGGCTATCCCCCGGAGCGGATGAGTCAGAGGGTGGCAGGTGCGCTGCTGAACAGTCTGCTCCCTCAGGCGCGTTGATCGAAATGAAGGGCGCGGTTTGAGTCGGTCATAGGACGAACGGCTTGTCCTCGGCACTACAACTACACCATCTGTCCAGCCGCGCCGGCCAAACCGATGGAATTGCCCTCTCGGGTGCTCATGAGCGGCGGAAGGCGATAGAGCATCCGAAACCGGAAGTCCCGGTCAGTCGAGCGTAGAGTGACGGCCAGGTGCCCGCCCATCCCGTCCTATGTGTCCGGTTCGACCTGGGGTAGGACCTCCTGGCGGCCGTCCGGGCCATGTATCAGCAGATAGAAGCCTGATGTTCGACGATCTCCGCACCCTCGTGAAGGGCAACCCGGTCCGCGCCGCGCGGCCGTGGGTGCCCTCCTGGTCCTGGTGGGCCAGTACGTCCCGGCCGTGAAGGAGCTGGCAGGAAGTGACGCCATCGTGGACGGCGTGACGCTGGTTCTCCTACTCATCCTGGGTGAGAGCGCATCGCGCAAGGTGGCGACCAAGCGCAACCCGGGCGGAGTAAGGACCCTCACAAAGGGTTCTTTTGGCGCCCTGTTTGTCAGGCACTGGTCTGGCGGGCGGGGCTCTTTTGCGTTTGCTCTTACCGGAGTTGAACCCGCGCGGTTAACTAGTTGTGCTGGGTTTCCCGTGATCACCGACCAAAACGACCACAACGGAGTCTCACGATGCCTTTCGGACCGGACGGCCCCAAGGTCTTGGCGGCCATCGAAGCGGCCTGGGAAGTGCTCCAGGAACGTCACCCGGAGCTGCCGAGCGTGTACGTGATCGTGTGGACACCACGGGGCCCGTCACAACCTGGTCCATCCGGACTGGCTGGAGGCGGACATGCGTCCGGATCTACCCAACCACAGGTACGCAATCACGGCCGGGCCGCGCGCCACCCTGGAGGCGATTCTCCACGTGGCGACGCATGCCCTGTCCCAAGCGCGGGGGATGTCTGAGACCAGCAACCGGGGGATGCGTCATAACAGGCACTTCCGCGCCGTGTCCAAGGAGCTGGGGATGGAGTGGTCGGAGGGGCAGCCTCCCCACGCCACCAAGGGGCTTTCCCCCATGCCGCTCACGGAGGACGCGGTGAAGGGTTACGCGCCGCTCCTGACCGCCTTGGGTAAGGCCCTTGACGGTGTGGTGGTGGGAGTACAGGGGAACGGCGCCCGCCCAAGGGTCGGTCCGGGGCCCGGATCACCCTTCAGTGTGAGTGCACGAACCCGCCGCGCACTTTCCAGATTGGCCCGCGTATCGCGTCCTGGGCGGTATCCGGTGCGATGTGTGCGGCGCGGAGTTCACAGAGAACTGACCACCTGACGGGGCCTCCGGCGATACGGTGGCCCCGCTCCATCGAGACCAAGGGGAGAGCACGATGGCCAAGGCGGCTAAGTACGAAACCGTGGCGGAGCGAATTCGCCAGGAAGTCCAGGCGGGGACGTACGCCGGAGGCGTGGGTCTGGACGTGGGGGAGCTGAGGGGGAAGTATGACACCACCAAGGCAACCGTGTCCCGGGCCCTGGCCCTCCTGGGGGATGACGGAGTGGTGACGCTCGCAGGGGACGGGTGGGCGGTAGCGGAGGGCCTGTTCCCGGCGGAGTCGACGGACACGGACGGTTCAGGTGGCCGTGACGCTGCGGAGCCGGAATCTGCGGTGGTCGTCACGGAGCCGGCGGAGGAGTTGGAGGCCCGCATTGCTGCCAAGGCGGAGGCCAAGGCGCAGAACGGCGCGGAGGTGGTCGTCCATACGCCGGAAGTCCTGGCGGGCCGGGTGGTCACGGAGCACGTGGACCCCAACGCGGAGCGGGCCCTGAAGCGGGAGGGCGTGGCCCAGGCGTACGCGGAGGCCAAGGTCCTGGGCCGGGAGTGGCTGGAGGCGGAGGGCCGGGCCACGGAGGCCAAGAAAGCCGTGGCCGCCAAGCTGATGGACCTGCGCGGGATGTTTACGCACAAGGGTGACCTCGACTGGAACGGCCAGTCCCCGGAGTACCAGGCCCTGGCGGCACTCCTGTACCAGGACATTGGCGCGGACAAGACCGCTCAGCGGGCCATCCTCCACCACGTGGAGGACCGCAAGCGGGCCGTGATCCCCCCGGCCCAGTGGGAGAAGTTCGGCGTGGACCCCATGACGCGCGGAGAGCGGGCGGGTCTGGAAAAGAAGACGGCCAAGGCCCTCACGACGGTGGCGGAGACGGCCAAGGCCACGGCCGGGGAGGCCCGCAAGGGCAAGGCCACCGGCCACCAGCTGGTCACGCTCGCCAAGCGCATTGACGACGGCCTGTCTGTGTTCTCCACCACGTCTCTTCGGGTGATGACCCCGGCCCAGCGGCGGATGTTCGCGGACCAGGTGAAGGACGCCCGGGACCGTGCGGACGCTCTCCTGAAGGAGCTGGAGGGCCTGGACGAGTAACGCCAGGACGACCCGCTCTCACGCTGGGCCCCGTTCCGATTACGGAGCGGGGCCCTTTTGTGTTTCCGGCGGCAAGAAAACTGCCCTGGGGACCTTGCGGGTGTCGATAAATCATCCAGGCTGGTCAGGCTGCATGTTGGTACTCGTGGAGGGTTCCGCCGAGCCGATCTTGTCGTCGTACTCCCAGATGTCTGATCTGCGCTGGTTCGTTGATCGGTTGGGGGAGCGGGCGGAGTGGAGCGGCTTGGTTCAGGGCTCGGTGCGGGCGATGGCCGTGGTAGAGGTTCTCGCATTCGCGGAGTCGTGGAGGAGGTGGCTCTGGTTCCAGGTCAAGGTGCGGTCCAGGAGTTCGCGCCTACAGGTCTG